>NZ_JBWKZL010000001.1:0-745544 GCF_059424475.1 Lysinibacillus sp. GW247-5R2A
CCGGTGCAATACCGAACTCATTTTATCCAAGCTGCCTAAATCGAAATAACCGTGTCTAACTATTAGGGGTCACTTCATTAAGGGATTGCGTTTTTTTTGCTGTCGTTTTATTTTTTCTAAATATCCCCTACATGTGACAGGGTATTCTTTTGTTGTCACCCTATACTAGTCTAGCAATTGTCATTCATAAATTTCGTCAATTCATTTATTGTTAGTGGTTTTGATATGTAATAGCCTTGTATTGAATCGTATTGGGCTTCAGATAACGTATTAAGCTGCTCAACATTGTCTACACCTTCTATGATTACTTCTAAATTTAAGGCCTTGATAATATTTGTCAGCAGCTCCATTACCTTTTTATTTGATTTCCCACTAATAAACAACCTATCTAGCTTCACTCCGTCAAGGGGCAGTAAGGACATATATTGAAAGTTCGAGTTTCCAGAACCGAAACCATCAATAAATATAATATGACCTCGCTCACGCATCATTTTTAAATTTTCACTAGCTTCTATCCCCATTATAGTTTCCTCAGTTACTTCAAAAGCAATTCGGTTATTGTTAGTAATACCCATTTCATCTAGATGTTCGATTAACCAAGTAATATCTTTGAGTAATGACGCTGATAAATTAATAGAAACATAAACGATTTCTTTATATTTACTCAATAAATCAACAGCTTTATTGATAATACTTTTGGTTAATTCTATTAAACTTTCTATATTTAAAATTGGAATACATATACCCGGAGAAATAGAACCCATCTCTTCCCCCCGCCATCTACTTAGTGCTTCAAAGGATAATTGCCGATTATGGTGTAATATCGGTTGGAAGACTATTTCAAACTCTTCAGTTACTAAACTTTTCTGTGAATTACACTCTTTTAGTTCATCGCTAGTTGTGTTTTGCAGATAGACTTGTCTAACGTAATTTAACGCAGGAAATTTTCTATCTTGGACATATAGATAGTGTATCTTTAAATAGTCAATATTTGATAGTTCTTGACAAATTAAACGAGCTTGGGACTGAGCATGACAGACTACTAGAAATTCCTTATCAAATACTCTATACCATTCCACTTTTGGTTGATACAAAGTTAGCTTACACCTAACTACATCTATACATTTAGAAAGATCCAAGTCATGCCAACTGATAATCGTAATGTATACTAATGTGAAAGATTTTTTATGTTCAATACTTTCTAATACAGATTTTCGATTTGATTCAAATAATGTCATACCGGTCTCCATCCTAATTCCTCCAATAGGGTCGTTTCAACCTCCATCTTTTATCAAAAAATTACTATTATATTATTTTATAAAGCTAATCTGTAGTCTGTATGAATGTCGTGTGAAGTTTATGTGGAATATCAATGGATACCATTTAGAACTCTATTAAAAAAGCTAACAAATTTACGTGTTCATAAATTTGCTAGCTCAAAATTCTTTTTACCATAAGAATATGTCTCAGCTTTTATAAACCTTACCAAACATAATGATTCATTCGTTGATTTTAAAGTTTGATACTAGATTTTGAAGCTCCTGAGACATCTCTGCTAAAGAACGAGAAGCAAATGTCATCTCAATCATAGTAGCAGACTGTTCTTCCGCTGCTGCAACAACCTGTTCTGTGTAGCTCGATGACTGATCGGTAACATCTTTGGTTTTCATTATTTCATTTACTAAAATCTCTGTATTAGCATTAATTTCTTGAATTTCAGTAGAGACAGATGAAAGTTTATTGTTAATCATGTCTACATCAACTGCTATTTCATCAAATGTTTTCCCAGCGTTTGCCACATAACGGATACCCGCTTCAACTACACTTTTTCCTTCATTGACAATTTGTACTGTATTTTGTGTATGAAGTTGTATTTCACCTATTAGAGTAGAAATATTGTTAGCTGCATTGCCCGATTCCTCTGCTAGTTTTCTAACTTCATCAGCTACAACAGCAAAACCTTTACCTTGCTCCCCTGCGCGCGCGGCTTCTATCGCTGCATTTAAAGCAAGTAAATTTGTTTGTGCTGCAATGCTAGTAATGACATTAATAATTTCTCCAATCTCTTGTGATTTACTTTCGAGCAATAGCATGGCTTCATTTGTCATGATGTTCTGGTTATTAATTTGATTCATTTGTTCAACGGACTGTGTAATCACTTCATTACCAGAAAGAGAGACTTTAGAGGTTTCAATGGATAGGTCATTTAATTCTTTAATATTTTTTGTAATTGCTGTAAGACTCGATGATATCTCTGTAACGGAATGATTCGCTTCTTTCATTCCAACTAGTTGCTTTTCTTGTCCTGTAGAAATTTGCTGAATAGCCTTCGTAATTTCATCTGAAGCCGTGCTTGTCTGTTCACTACTCGCAGTAAGCTGTTCAGATGTAGCCGCAACTTGTTCGGCTGAGTTCGAAACGGTTTCAATCATTCCTCTTAAATTTGTAGTCATCGTATTTATTCCTGTTGCTAAAATACCTAACTCATCCTTATTTTTAACGTTTAAATACGTAAAGGTTAAATGTTGATTGGCGATCTTTTCAACTCTGTCAGTAACCATTTGAACTGGGATGGCTAAATGTCTGGCAAATAAAAATATAACGATTCCACCTATTAAAATACTGATGCCAAGAGTAATGATGATCGTATATTGAATTAAATGAATGCCATGATTAAATGATGCCATGAAGCTACTAGCGCTTACCACCCAACCCCAGTTCGGATCTAAAGCAGAGTAGGCTATTTTATCCTCTTCTGCATCAGGGTCGTTGGGCATGGCTCTAGCGTAATATGTAAAATCCCCGCCATTTTGTGCTGCGTTTATCATATTTTGTACCATATAAACCCCATGACTATCGACGCTTTCCCAGGCATTTTCTCCCTCTGAGAATGGATGAGCGATCCTATCTCCATCCGCTCCGTAAATGGCAAAATAGCCGTCCTCACCTAAATCAACATTTGTCGTTATTTCACGAGAACCATCACTTCGTAAATCCCCAATTAAATTTTGTTTTACTTTCTCTTGGGCTTCTTCTAATGATATTTCTCCGGTCTCAACGGCATAATTCATTGAATCAATTAATTGAAGTGCCATTTCTACATTATTTTTTAGCATCCTCTCGCCCAAATCGTCCAAGTGCTTGTTAGCAGAATTATAACTGCTAATGCCTATAATTAAACCTGGAATTAATAATAGGCTCAATGAAATAATAATTAACTTTGTTCTTATCTTCATTTTCAGTCGATCTCCTATCTAATATAAGACTCAATAAATCTAATTACTTTATTGAGTCATCTGTGTATGCTTCTGAGACGCCAATCTTCGTACCCTTTATTTTTGAGGAAATGTAACTAAAAATCGAATGCCATTTTCAACATTATTAAAAGAATAATTTATAGAGAGTGATATAAATATTTGCTTGACGATATATAAGCCTAAACCACTCCCACCCGTGTTCCTATTTCTTGATTTTTCGAGTCTATAAAAAGGCTGAAATAATTGTTGTAATTCCTCTGCTTTAATGTGTACACCGGTATTAATGACTTGGATTTGAATTTGGTTTTCTTCGGAATCCTCTGTCAATTCTAAATAGACTGTTTCTCCTTGTGGTGAATACATAATTGCATTATGGATAATATTTTTAAATGCTTTTTCTAGTAAATCACTATCTGAAAATACGTAAAGATTCGGGGGAATTTTATTTATAACAGTAATCTCCTTTTGAGATGCAAAAAAAACGAGGTCTTTCGTTATCGTCTCAATTAAATTTGAGAGATTTGTTTCTTTCATTTGGATTTTAAAAATATTTTGTTCTAGTTTCGACATACTCAAAATTTCACGGACAAGTTGTTCCATGCCCTCAATAATTTTATGGTTTTTTTCTAAATAGAAGTCACGATTTTCATAAGGTCCGATATTATAAATCATCCCTTCTATATACCCTTTCATGACAGTGAGTGGAGTTTTTAACTCATGTGCAACTGTAGCAAAAAAATCCCTCCGTTTTGTTTCGATTTTTCTTTCTCTTTCAATATCATCTTTTAATTGTTCATTGGCTATTCGTAAATCATCCATTGTTTTTTGCAAATTATTCGACATCTCATTTAAACTATTAGATAACTCCTCCAACTCATCATTAGAACGAACTACTATATTTTCAGAAAAATCGAGATTTGCCATCTTTTGTGCACGTTCATTTATATAGAGAAGTGGTTTTGTAATGAACCTTGAATATAAATAGGCACTGCCCAAGCCAATACAAACAACAATGATACTTATATAAGGAAGAAAACGTACTAAAACCTGAGAGGCCTCATCGATGGGTTGAAATGTCGCGAATACAGTAACCATTAAATTACCTTCATTCAGAAATTGTATGGGCAAAGAATGATTAAAGGCATTAACAGTTTCTTCATTTTGTGATGTTTTTCCGGTAATAATGGATGATCGCGTATTTCCTTGAAAATTAAAAGAAGGCGAATAGATAATATTTCCGTTCTTTTCTTGTAGGTAAATGATTGCATTATTTTCTTTGGAATACTCGTCCAATAGCTCTTTCGCTTCTCTTACTGTTAAACTCTTAGATTTATCAATTATTTCTGCTATGCCGGATTGGAGCTGATTTGTTTTATATTGCTCGTAGAATGTTGGAAGGAAGAAGTATAAAGTTAAATAAATTAAGACCGCAAACGATAGCAATATAAGTGAAGTAATCATAAAGAGCTTATAGGTTATTTTTTTCATCTTCATGAAGTTTACAATCCTATTCATCGATTTTGTATCCGATACCCTTTACCGTTTTAATATAGGGTAAATTTAATTTTTTTCTTAAGTTTTTTATATGAGTATCAATCATCCGTGTTTCTCCCGAATAATCGTATCCCCAAACTTTTTCTACTATGATCTCTCTAGTGAGCACTTTTTTTTCATTATGAAGTAGTAATTGTAAAATTTCGAATTCTTTTGTAGTTAAAGGTATTTCCTCCTTATTTACATAAGCTTTATACCCGTCACAATCGACATTCAGTTCATTAAAATTTAAATGATTTCCCCAATTTTTATGATTGCTTCTTCTAAGAACCGCTTGTACTCGTCTGATTAGCACATGAAATGAAAACGGCTTCGTAATATAATCATCAATACCAAGATCAAAGCCTTTCATTTGATCTTGTTCTTCTTCTAACGCAGTTAAAAATATAATGGGTATATTAGATTGATTGCGTAGCATTTTGGCTACTTCAAATCCATTGAGATTCGGCATCATAACATCAAGGAGAATTAAATCAAATGATTGTGTATTTAATCTTTTTATTCCCTCTACTCCATCAGATGCCACCTCAATCGTATAATTTTGTGTCATCAAAAACTGTTTAATTAATTCTTGAATTTCTAAATCGTCTTCTACTACTAAAATATTATAGTTCATTAAGATATCCCCCCTAGTTAGCCATTATAACCACGCAATCTGTAGTTTATGTGAAGATACCTACATTATTCCTAAAAAATTTTATATGAATCCTACGATCAAAGTCATACATCCATTTCATAATAACAGCATAGCCTTCAGGTACAAAAACCCCCAAAGATTCATAGGCTAAATTTACAAATCTTTGGAGGTTTTATGCTATTTTTACGATAATTATAAAAGAAAATTAATAGGGAGATGTAGAACCTTGTATACTTTCTTCTGAATGAGGTGTGGATGGATCCCACTGCTCAGGCATTTGTCCACCAGGTTTAGATGTAAACTCCTCCCATTGTTCTGGTGTCAGTTCACCTCTCGGATTTGGAGATTCCCAATCCCCCTGAGCTGGATTCTTTTCATCTAAATACGAATTATAATCCTGATACATATTGCTTTCATTGTCACCTAAGTCACCATTGAAGGCCACTAAGTTAGTAAGCATTCCAATAGCTATGCCTATAGAGACTAAGCCTAATGAGGTTACTATTTTTGTCCACATTTATACCACTCCCATTCTTCGATTAGCTAAGTTTACTTATTCAGATTTTCACAAACTAAATTTCGTTTTTTAAGGTAAATAATCTTATCAGATTGTTTGGCTACTTCTTGTGAATGCGTCACAACAATAATACATTTATTTTCTTGATGGGCTAATTCCTGAAATAGTTGAACGATTTCAGCTGAGGTTTTCTCATCTAAATTACCCGTCGGCTCATCTGCAATTAATAAATCTACATTACTAGATAATGCTCGAGCAATAGCTACACGTTGTTGTTGACCACCACTAAGCTGTAAGACCTTTCTTTTTGCTTCTAATTCGGTCAAACCTACCATTTCTAATAATTCGAGAGCTCTTTTCTTTTTATCTTTTACTTTAACCCCTGTAATTTCCATAGCTGTTACTACATTTTGAAGGGCCGTCATGTACGTTATCAGATTATAGGATTGAAAAATAACTGAAACAAATTTATTTCTATATTTGTCCAAACCAATTTTCCTTATATCCTTCCCCTTATAGAGCACATGTCCTTCCTTTGGGTTATCTAAGCCACTTGCCAAACTAAGTGCTGTTGTTTTTCCTGAGCCTGAAGGACCTAAAACGCTATAGAAACAGCCTTTCTCGAACGTAAAATTCACATTCTCCAGTAAAGTATTCTTCCTGTTATTGCTTACATAATAATAATATAGGTTTTTAAATTGTAATATTGTGTCCATGTGGGACTCCTCCTACTCATCTTTTAATAGTATTTCTTTTGGGTTTAAGCGAAGAATGGATAGTGCTGGAAGAAGCGTCGATAATATGGCAATTAACAGTCCTAACCCACCTAATTTCAACACATCTTGTGAAGTTATACTTACATCAATATCATCGATAGGCTCCACATCATTATCTTGCTTATTCATCGTGCCAAATGAGAATCCTAAATTATTAGATTCTTGTTGATTCTCTTGAGAGGCAATAACCTCTTGCTGTAATAAACTATCTCCCATTTTTTGAGACACTGTTTCACCTGTAATAGTAGAAATACCAAATGCTAATATGGCTATACATAATACTTCGACTAATAGTTGGCCAATTAATTTTCTCTTTTTCTCACCGATTGCTAAGAGTATGCCTAATTCTTTTCGTCGTTCCTTTATGGTTAACATAATAATGAGAGCTAAAATAATTGATCCTGTAATGGATACTAAATAGACCATCCATTTTGAAGTAGCAGCAATATTTTCAATAGGACCAACCATTTTCTGATATAAAGCATCATGTGCATCTAACTTGAACAAATCAAAATCGATAGTGCTTTTCTTTGCGTCGGTTTTGAAATCTGCTATATTTTCTGGATCATTTAAGTAGTAGATAGCTTCATTAATGACGGAATTTTTTTCATCGCTTTCTTTCGTCGAGTCATAATTTGTGTATAGTTTGTTAGATGGATGCATCATAGCTGGTAAATTTTCCTCGAAGTCAGTTATACCAGAATTTTTATATACCCCTATTATTTCCAACTCTACTTCAGTCGTCCCTTCCATTGATTGGACCTTTATCATATCGCCAACTTGAAGCTCGTTTTGTTCTGCTAATCGTTTTTCAACTAGCACTACTTTCCTATTCTCATCCTCAGGTGTAATTGAACGACCTTCCATTATTTCATGTGTTCCATCCGTAAACTCTTGCAATAATTCAGAACTTCTCACACCTTGAAGAAACGTATTAGGCATTTTCATATTTCCAGAGGCACTACTACCAACTGCACCGCTTACCCCATCATCACCTTCAGCATCGTTAATAGGTGTGTAATCGTCTGCTACAACCATGTCACTTTTAAGATAGTTATAGTCTATTACATATGGTGATTTAGCTAACTGATCTGCATCATCTGCAAAAAGCTCAGGGTGTTGTATTTTTCCGTTTGGATTTTCTTGTCGCTGCTTTGCCACGTTTTCCATAAGCTTTTCTTCATCCATTCGAAGACTTACGTCTACACCTAATGTTTGTCTAGCATGGTCATTCGCCTTCTGTGACACATTTTGTATGGCGAAACCGGCTAATACTAAATTGGAAACTACTAAAAATACTGTAAATAATATAATCGATTTCCCTTTCCTTGCCTTCACACTTAAAAATGCACGTTTGATAAAATTCATTTCCTTACCTCCTTGGTAGTTCAAATATATTTGACCTATCTGGAGTTAATATGGAGTGTGTGAAAATTTTATCTAGAGAATGAAGGGGGTTTATGTGAGTCATTTACTAAATTCTCAAACACGAGTTGCTAAAAACGAAGTAACATACCCAGTTCTACTGTTAAGTCAAAGGAGGTCAACATGAATTTTCTCTTTAATAACTAGATAGATTGCAAGAAAATCTTCATCTAAACTCCAGATAAAATACACATTATATACAGATACTTCCTATAAATTATTATTGTAAGGAAAAAATTGCATATTAAGGAGGTTAATGACTATGAGGATTTAAGAAAATAGTTTTTCACTTTCTTTCGAGATCGGTTTCAATTGATTGCCAACCTTGAACCTAGCGGAAGTAGTGAACTGATGAACATGAAGAAATATGTAAAGCGAGGATGCAAGCCATTATTAACAAAGCAAATGTTGAAACACTTAAAGAGAAATAAGAAGTCATACCAATCTAAAACAATGGAGGCATAAGATGAAGAAATTTAAAAATACCGTTCTAACAATGGTTGCGGTTACTTCTATAGGAACTACGTTTGTATTAACATCACCAATTACTGCAAGTGCTGCACAAAACGCCGTGGAAAATATCACCGCCAATGAAAGAATACAAACTAAAAGTGAATTAGAAGACGCAAAGATTCCAATTGAAAACTTAGTGAATCATTTTGTGAAAAATTTAAATAAATATTACCCTGAAAAGGTGCAAGGTCGTATCGAGAAGAAAAAGATCCAAAAATAATTTACAATCACCTTACATTCAATCAATTTTCAGTTCAAGCTGATGGCTCACCTGTCATTACAAATTCAGAAAATGTATATGTAGGGAGAGAGACTTTGACAAATAACACGGCTACTGAACAAATGTTAACCACGCAAAGTTTTTCTAAAACCATTTCCCATACTGTTACCAGCTCGACTACACATGGATTTAAATTTGGAACAAAAGCAACTGCTAAATTTAATATACCTTTTGTTGGGGAAACGGGAATAGAATTATCAGCTGAATACGATTTCTCAAATACAGATAGTCTTGAAAATAGCGAATCCTATACTTATATTGTGAGTCCGCAAAATATTCGAGTTCCTGCCTATTCTTCTGTCGAAGTCATTGTAGTATTGAATACAGCTAAAATGAATGGGAATGTAAAACTTTTAGCCAATGCGTCAGGCACTATTACGGCTAGTCCATTCTATACTTTCCCCCAATATCCGAATATAGATTTTTACGCCTATATTGAAAATATGAAATTGAATGAAATTGCACGGGTTGTTTCCCAAGAGCATTTAAAACATATTTCTGCTAATTCAGATGGGGAAACAATTAATGTAATTGGATCTGGTCAATATGAAGCGAAATATGGAATTTCCTCTTCCGTCACAGTAAATCCGGTAAACGTAAAAAGGAATGCAGCAGATGAAGGCTACACATATAACATACTTCCAACAATTGAAAGAGAGAATTAAGTTTAATCTAGTAGACTGAAAAAACACCTTTACGTTGATTGAATATGGCTAAAACCATTTATCAACGAAAGGTGTTTTCTATGTTAACTTGCATTAAATATTGAGATAAGGTTTAAGCTAAATTTTCATTGTCCTTAAAGTAATTTTTCATTTTCACTGTATCAAAACGGCCTTCCCATTTCGCCATTACTAATGACGCTAATGAGTTACCAATTACGTTAACAACTGTACGTCCCATATCAAGAATACGGTCAATACCAGCGATAAATGCTAGACCTTCTAACGGAATGCCGACAGTACCTAAAGTGGCAAGTAGTACTACGAAAGATACCCCTGGAACCCCTGCAATCCCTTTCGATGTAACCATCAATACAAGCATTAACGTAATTTGTTCACCAATACTTAGGTGAATACCGTACATTTGCGCAATAAATAATGCCGCAATCGCTTGGTACAGCGTTGAGCCGTCTAAGTTAAAGGAGTAACCTGTTGGGATAACAAAGGATACAATATCCTTCGGAGCCCCTAATTTCTCCATTTTTAACATAATTCGTGGCAACACAGCCTCTGAACTTGCTGTTGAGAATGCTAAAATGAGCTCATCTTTTAGTACTTTAATTAAAAATAAAATATTAACACCTACGAATTTTGCAACAAGTGCAAGAATGACAAATATAAAGAATAGCATTGTAGCGTAAACAAGGATAGCCAGCTTAGCTAAAGGTATTAGAGAGGCAAATCCATATTTGGAAACGGTTACACCAATTAAACCAAATACCCCAAGTGGCGCAAATTTCATCACAAGGTTAGTTACCCAGAACATCGCATCTGCAACCCCTTGGAAGAAGTCTAAAACTGGTTTACCTCGATCGCCAATGGCCGCAACACCTAAACCAAAAATAACAGCAAAGAATATAATCGCAAGCATGTCGCCTTCACCCATTGACTGAATGATATTGGTCGGTACAATGCCTACAATAATATCAAACGGGCCTTCATGCTGTACTTCTTCTGTAGTTGACACGTATTTTGAAATATCTCCTTGAGAGAGCTCGTTCATGTTTAAACCTGCGCCAGGCTGGAAAATATTTGCGGAAAGTAATCCAACTACGATAGCTACTGTAGTAATAATTTCAAAATAAATAATGGATTTCCCACCTAATCGTCCAAGCTGCTTCATGTCTCCAGTACCAGCAACACCTACGATTAACGTCGAAATAATAATCGGCACCACAATCATCTTAATTAAATGCAGGAAAATATCCCCTAATGGTTGTAAGTAGGTTTCAATTTTTGGGTTGCCATAAAAAATACCACCAACAATAATCCCTAAAATCAAACCGATTAAAATTTGACTGGCTAAACTAATTTTAAATTTCTTTTTCAATCCTTCGTACCTCCTCATATTATTTTTTGGGGGCTTGCCTAATAATAAGAGATACTTATAGAATCCGACAAAATCCGATGAAAAAAACTTTTGTTTTTTTAGAAAAGTCAGAATATAGCACTTGTTCGCTTCTTACAATTAAGTGCATTCTACCTCTATCTATCAGGCATTCACCGCAATTTGAAAACATTCCAAAACGCTACTAAGCCTTTAACTCATCAAATGCAAACATGCTACCGTTATTACTTCCATTTGGCGACATTATCATTGCTGAGTGTTGACAATTTGTCAACATCATTATACACTTCTGTTCAACAGTTATTTTTAATGAAGAAGGGAGAATCAAATATGACGGAAATGAAAGAAAATACGACATTAGGATTATTGTTGAAGGAACTATTGAAAGAACGTTCATTATCTATGCGAAAGTTTAGTGAACTAACAGGAATCGATACGGCTACGATTTCACGGATTATTAATCATAAACGAAATGCTACCCCACAACATGTAGAAAAATTCGCTGAATGTCTTGGTGTTCCTTTTATTCAGCTATTTGAAGCAGCGGGATACCCTATGGAACAAAAACAAGAAGAGGCACAATCAGATATTCATACCTCTGTTGATGCTATACAAACCTTTCTTAAGGCATCAAATGTATACGACAACCAGTTTTCAGTGCAGGATGTTGAAAAAAAATTAGATGACTATGGACTATTTTCTCAAACGGAGGAAGGCAAACATACCATTCATACGAGTTTTAATGAAAAGATTCAAAAAGTAGGTAGTGTTGGTCCATTTATAAATAAGTTAAAAGAGTTATATGAAAAATTTACAACAGATAAAGGTACACTATTTGAATTAACAATAATCGGAAGTACATTATTATATTTTATTATTCCTGTAGATGTAATTCCGGATTACGTATTTCCTATTGGATATTTGGATGATGCAATAGCTGTACAACTTACCGGAAAATCTTTGTTGAAAAATAACGGATAGGTGGATTCATTAATTTATGGAAAGTAGTAAAACAAGCCGTAAATGGCTAAAAAATTCATGTGTCATATTCGCATCGCTGATTGTAATAGGGGTTGTTTATTGGTTTTATCAGTACAATAGTGGGTTGGCCATGGCAGAAGACGACAGTAAAAATGAAGCTGAGGCTGAAGAAACTTTTGAGCCCTTCCAAGGCGCAGACCTACAATTTGGTGAGATTAATGTCCTCTTGATAGGTAGTGATACTAGAGGCGATGAAGGTAGATCGGATGCCTTAATGATTGGACACTATAATCAAACGACGAATCAAGTAAAAATCGTTTCTATTATGAGAGATACGTATGTTGACATCCCAGATTACGGAAAGAATAAAATAAACGCTGCATTTGCTTTTGGAGGTCCAGAACTTGTTAGGAAGACCATTAAACAAAACTTTGATATTGATGTAAATTATTATGCTATCGTTGATTTTGAAGGATTCCCTAAAATTGTTGATCTTCTAGCACCCAATGGGATTGATGTGGACATCCCTTATGAAATGTCATATGGTATTGGCATGACATTATTTCCTGGAGAACAAACTTTACATGGTGATCAGTTATTAGCTTATGTACGATTCCGTCACGATCGTTTAAGTGATTTCGGACGAGTGGAACGTCAGCAGGAAATTATGACAAAGGTTAAAGATCAAATTAGCTTTCAAAGCTTCTTAAATTTACCAAAAATATTGGGTGTTGCAGAGGCATACATCGATACGAATGTTGACAAAAAAACAATACTTGCGATTGGCAAAGGTTTAATGGATGGACACTCTAATGGGGTAGATACTTTACGGATTCCTGTTGCCAGTTCTTTTGAAAACAAACATGTAAATGTAGGCGCAGTTCTAGATATTGATTTAGAAAAAAATAAACATGAATTAGAAAAGTTTTTATCCTCCGAGGATGATGTGCAAGTGTCTAAACTAGAAGGAGTTTCCTCTTAAAGAAAATATGACGATAGATTATCAGCTTTTTAAATTACTTAACCAGTTTGCAGGACAAAACCCGATTTTTGATCAATTTGTCCTCTTGTTTTCAAAATATGGCCCTGTCCTATTTGGATTAATATTGATATGGCTATGGTTTTCAAACTCTCAAAATCAGCATGAAAATAGAAAACTAGTCTTATACGCCGTAACGATTGCTATTCTTACACTTGGTATCGATATAATTATAGAAATGGTGTATTTTCGACCACGTCCATTCGTCAATCATAGCGTCATATTATTACTTGAAAAATCAAATCTAGACCCATCATTTCCAAGTAATCATGCGGCAGGTGCATTTGCCCTAGCATTCGCTTTGTTTTGGAAACGAAGAAAAATTGGAGCTGTCCTCATCTTGATGGCCTGCTTCATGGCATTTTCGAGAATTTATATTGGTGTACACTACCCTCTTGATGTGTTAGCAGGTGCTTGTATCGGATTAGGGGTAACTTACATAGTGATGTGGCTAAGTGGTCTTATTGAGGACGCCAAGAATCACAGAAAAATGTATGTAAAATAAGAATGCTCTTCCAATCAAAAAAGTTCGCCCTTTATGCGAACTTTTTTGTGTTTCAATCCGTTATGCTGAAGCCACCTACTTTATTGTTGATGTAGTTGCCTCCTCAGAGCAGCAATCTTTTTAGCAAAGTCCAAGGCATGTGGACCATCTCCATGAATACATAAGGTGTGCGCCGCTACTTTTATTTTTTGAGACTCTATAGACAATACTTCATTTGCCGTTAAAATACCTTTGACATGCTCCAGCATTTCTTCTTCAGTTTGTATTAAGGCACTCGGTTCCTGTCTGCTCACTAATGTGCCATTCGAGTGATAACGGCGATCAGAAAAAACCTCCTCATATACTTGAAGACCCTTATCCCTTGCGATTTCTGCCATTTGGCTACCCGCTAAACAATATAAAATAAGCTGAGGATGGAGATCATACACCGCATGAACAATGGCTGAAGCTTTCTCCCTATCATTAGCACTTTGATTATATAGTGCTCCGTGGGGCTTGACATGATGTACTATCCCTTTTTCGATATGGACATATGCTTGCAGTGCCCCTACCTGATAAACAATCATATCGTAAATTTCTTCTGGACTAAACGCCATATCCCTTCGTCCGAATCCTTCTCGATCAGGATACCCAGGGTGTGCACCGATATGAACATTTTTGCGAATTGCATTCCGAACTGTTTGGTGCATAATAGAAGGATCACCCGCATGATAGCCACACGCAATATTGATTGATGTCACATAATCTAGTATCTCTTCATCTCTTCCCGTCAAAAACGCTTCATAGCTTTCTCCTAGATCACAATTAATATCCATTCGTATCACATTTCCTCCAGTGCAAAATGTATTGTGGTAAACATACGCAATTGGGCTACTTTATGTAAATCATCTTCATGTACAGTGGCCATAATAGGATAGCCTCCTACTGTTTGAGCATCGGCCATTAAGATGATGGGATTCCCATTTTGAGGCACTTGGATTGAGCCAAACTGTGTCGCTTCAGATAGAATTTCCTTCATTTCTTTTAGCTGTAAAACAGGGCCTTTTAAATAATAGCCCATTCGATTACCACCGCTAAACTGGAAAGGATTTTGCAAAAATTGTTGCTGACTCTCTTCCGTAAATAAATGAAAATGGGGACCCTTAAAAATTCTAACAGTAACCGTATTGTCAAAAGTTGGACGATACGGCGCATAAAGACCTCTATTATATTTTAATGGCGAGGCTATTTGTCCATATAAAATACTTCCTTTTGCATGAACCGTACCTAGATTCCCCTGAGAGAGGTATGAGGTACTGCCAAGCTGCAATGTTGAAGTAAAACCTCCCAGCGGTGTCAAATAAATGATAGAGCCTTGACTCACACTCTTAATCGTTAACTTATCACCCTTTGTTAAATGGAATGTTTTCCACATTTCAATGGCTGCATCATTGATCATGCATACCCCATGACCGCCGGTTAAAACATAGACCCCATCAGCCATTGCCTCAAATTCAAAACCACCCACGAACATTTCGAAAGAAGTTTGGTTATGATGATTTTGTAAAATTAGCTGGGCCGCTTGAAATGAAACATAATCCATTGGTCCAGATAACGGAATACCAAATGCCCGATAGCCAAACCTTCCTTTATCTTGTAAGCTACCATAAACCCCTTGTTTTGTTATGAGCAGAAGTGGCTTCAATCGCTACACTCCTTTGCTTTTCATTTCCCAATATTGTTGCTTAGTTATTTCATAAAACTGAACTTCATCACCAAGTTCAAATAGAAACGGCTCTTTACCATTGACATTAAAAAGCTCAAATGGCGTCTTTCCGATAATATTCCAGCCACCAGGTGAATCAACAGGATAGATTCCAGTTTGTCCACCACCAACCCCAACAGAACTTGCAGACACCGATGCTCTCGGCTTCCCTAAGCGAGGTACAAATAATTTAGAATCAAGTTCTCCAAGGTATGGAAAGCCTGGCAAAAAGCCAATTAAATAAACATAATAGCTTTTGGACATGTGTAGCATTTTTATGTCCTCAAATGATAAACCCGTATAGTCCATCACTCGTTGCCTATCTAAGGCAAATTCTTCATCATAGCAAACTGGGATTTTTAATAGTCTATTCGTTTTGTCATCAATGGCTGTGGATGCTTGACTGTCCAGCCATTGCCTTCTTAATAGGTCTACATCTATTCGTTGTTTCACATAAGCTGTAACTGTATGATAGCTTGCAACGCACTCAACAAGATGATGGCGTAGTTGTTTTTTCAGAAATCGATTAAATGCTTGTACTGCATAAAAGTTTTGGTGGGATATTTCTTCCTTAAAGGAAAAGCGAATCGTATTTTTGCTAATCCACATTGAATGAGGAAATTCAATGATTACCTGCACGTATTGTCTCCTCAATGCAAAGCTTTACAGCAGCGATTAAATCACGAATATGCCAGCCTGGGATTTTGCCGTGTTGAATGGCTAATTCAAAGGAAGCAGGTATATGAATAAAGCCAGCACGTACCCCTTCATGTTGCTGCGCATACACAAGCCCCTCATACATAATGTTATTACATAAGTAAGTACCTGCTGTATTAGAGATTTCAGCCGGATAGCCCTCTGCTTGTAAGCGATTAACCATCTGGCGAATTGGTAAATTCGTCAGATAAGCATCTGCTCCCTCCTCTTGAATGCTCTCATCAACAGGTGTGTAGCCGTTATTATCGGGCTCCCCATCCTTCACATTAATAGCAATTCGCTCAGGCGTTAGTTTATAACGACCTCCCGCGAGCCCTAAAGAAATAATGATTTGCGGTTCTATTTCCTCTATATGTCGCTTTAGTTGCTCGGCAGATTGTTGAAAATCTACAGATAAAATTCTTCCTATAATATGATAGTCTTCTATCTTTTCGCCATCTAAGTTTTCTACAATTTGCATAGTTGGATTAAGCTTATAATCTAAAAATGGCTCAAATCCCGTTAATAATATGTTTGTCATGTTAGTCACCTAATTTCTATCGGACGTTTTTTTATGTAGCGTCCAGATTGTTTTTGTTTATTTACTGGGGTAGCTAGTGCAGCTTCTAAAATTGCCTGATTAAATAATTGATGGGCCGCCATACACGATAGTAATTCATCACCATAAACGATTTCATCTGCAACTTCCGAAATGATATCTAGAGCGACCCACTGTGGATAACGTAAAATACTAACCGATGAATACGTAGGTGTTACTTCCATACTACGATAAAAATTAATATTCCCCATTTCCTCAATCGGGTATTTATCTGGATCCCACTTTGTTCCATATTTATAGTATCGATCGCGCCAATACGCATTTTCTTGAGCAAACGAAGATCCATCAAACATCCTATTAACTCTTTCGGCTACTAGGTCCAGATTTTTGGCCTGAATTTCCTTCGTATCATCATCTGCATAACGACCAATTCCATAAATTTTGGCACTTGGAAGCGTATAAGAAACTGGAAAAATAGGTGGGCAGGCGTAACCTGCGAACGGTTGAACCCACTCACGAGCAGGTATTCCATGGTCATCAATAACAATATCTGGAGCCCATTTTTTTAAGATAAGTGGTAATAAATTTGCCTCACCGAACACACTTTTTCGGAATTTCACATGGGCAAATTCTAATCCCACCGCATTAAATCTTGCAGCATGATGCTTCCACTTCGGATGCTCCTTTGTCAAACATTCCATGATTTCATTGCCATCAGGGTTCGCTAAAGGGATAATAATGACATTCATTTTTTTTAATATGTCTGGATGCTGACAAATAATATCTTCCATTAGCGCCAAAATTGCTGGCGTGCTAGATACTTCATTTGGATGATGGCCAGCTTCAAAAACAATCGTATGTTTTTCATCTGATTTTTTTAGCCCTGAATAATATTCACTCGTAATAGGTTCCGTTACCTCTATAAATGGAATGACAGTACCTTTATAAGATATATCTCCATAATTCAATTTGACCTCTGAGTATTGTTTAAAACGCTCTACTAATGGAATTATATTTTTCATGTTGTGTTTTAAAAAGGTTTTTGCCTTAGTGACCTTCAGTTCTTTACCGATAGACATTTCTACAGTGTCAAACTGTCCTTCTTGATTAAACAAGATTCGCTTTGTAACGGGTTCGGTCATTGGTTTGTCATTCCACTGGTAAACCTTTATGGCACTTTTAATAGGCTTATACAAATCTTGTTCTATATGAATATAAGGAATAACACCACCTGGAGCTTTGTAAGGCTGATTAACTAACTGGCGACCAAGCTCATGAAAATAGTCTAAAGTATTAAAGTATAAATCCTCGTATAACGCCTCAAACGATGAGTTCGCTTCTTGCTGGACGCCTATTTCTTCTTCTATTCCAGAAGATGTAAAATCAATTTCAATTCGATCGAATAATGGAAATAGCTGCGCTTGATCAACGTTATGCGGATCTATTTTTAACTTTTTCACCATTCGTGGCAATAATTCCTTCATATAGTAGTTATAGAAACGTTCACGATCAGAAAATATGATGTTCTCCTGCACTCGCTCTGTCTTGCTGAATAGTCTATACCCAGCGGTAGTTGGATAAGCTTTTTTCTGACCATCAACATAATCCACTTCACTAATAAGTGGAGTGAGCTCAGCTATTAACTGATCATCTACAAATACTCTATACACATGTTGCTGCGTGCTGGAAAGCTCAAATTGCACATGCTCCTTAGGTATGCCATACTGCATTTCAATCATTTCATCTACAGGGTATAGCTCCATAATCCAGCGATTATGTTGCTCTAAACCGTTTACACTTACCCCATCCTTACAAACTATTTTTACATTTTCAAAGCGCCCCTCGACAGATGGAAGTACTTCCTCTAATATCCAGTATAACCCTGTTTTAAAGGCAGAGCGAACTTTAATGGTTGTCAAATTTGTAAATTTTTCATATAAATCTAGCTTAAATTGATCACGATTTTTTTTAGTGGCCGTTATATAAATTTCAGCCTCTAACGCTCTATCTGGTTCTTCTTCTATTGCTTTTATCATGGATGAAGCCTCAGATTCATCGCTCCACTGTTCTTCCATTAAAATAGCCGCTTCATTCACTTGTTTTTCGTTTAACTCCCAAACCCCAAGCAGTCCTCCCTCAGACACATGCTTTGCAGTTGCAATGGAATGGATAACGGTCGGTAGGCTGTCTTTCGTACCACAGATTTGAATGGCGTTTTTGGCGGTCAATTCCATAGAACATTCGTTTTCATGCTTGAATGAAATGGTTACATGTCGCTCTTCTGATGTTATAGCTGGTAATGAAATAGATGTGGCATATAGGCCTAAACGCAATGCTAGATAGCAAGTCTCTTTTAATAGAGCATTTGTCGTTATTTCTTCTTGTATATCCATTTTCACACTTACATGTTGCTGGGGATGTGCCTCATCCTTTTCGCCCGTGCCATAGGCTGACCAAAGATGACTTAAATTCTCGTAATACGTTAAAGGGCTATCCGTTTTGGTGTCGACCATTCCTTCACAGGCTATTGCGCTTAACCATGTAGAAAGTGCTGATTCACTCTCATAATAAATAATCCATGCAGAGTCATCTTGTGAAATAAATGTGCTAGTATGCTGTAAAAACTTCATTGTATAGGACTGATTGGCTGGCTGAAATAAATCAAAGTCTACTTCATTTGATTCGAAGCCTAAGCGTAAGCAAAAATCAATTAACCCTAATGGAGCTAAATCTTTAGGTAAATCTATAAATAAAGAAGGTTTTTTTTTCGTTTCGTTCTTTTGAAATAAACTAGAAAAAATTAAAGAGTTCATCATATCACCTAAACTTTCATATTTGGATCTAAGCGATCTCGCAACCAATCTCCCAATAAATTAAAGCCTAAAACAGTTAACATAATGGCCACCCCAGGGAAAACAGATATCCACCAAGCTGAGGTCATATAATTTCGGCTATCCGCTAACATTCCTCCCCACGAAGGTACTGTAGGCTCCACACCTAACCCTAAAAATGTTAAAGAGGCCTCCAATAAAATAAACTCGGCAATACACATCGTTGCTAACACTAAAATGGAGGAGGCAACATTAGGAAGTATATGCTTCATGATTATTTTGAAATGTGTTCCACCAATTGCCTTTGCTGCTTGGATATACTCTTGTTCCTTTAAAGCCAAAATCTCTCCTCGAATTAATCTCGCAAAACTAACCCAATATGTAAGTCCTAGGATAATAATAATTTTTTCAATGCCTGTTCCAAAAACACTCATGATGACGATGGCTAATAAAATAAACGGTAACCCCATTTGAACTTCGGCTAGCCGCATAATTAAATCATCCATCCATTTCCCAAAGTAACCTGAAATAATTCCTAGGAATGTACCAAGCACTAATGAAATAATTACGCCACAAATCCCCACTAATAGAGATATACGAGCTCCGTAAATAATTCTACTTAGCAAATCACGCCCAACCTGATCTCCTCCAAGTAAGTATTGGGATTTACCAGTATCATCTAGCCATTTGGGTAGGTCAAGCCGATGTCCTAAGCTAGCCGCCCCCGGATCATAGGGAGCAATATATGGCGCAAATATTGCACATAGTATCGTAGTGACAACCAATAATAAGCCAATTATGCCCGTTGGATTATTCTTCACGAATTTAAGAACGGTTACTATTTTATTGGCTTTTTTTATTTCGATTGCTTCTGTTTCCATTATTTGAGTCATTATTGCTCACCTCTTCCAGTTCTTATTTTTGGGTTAATTAATGAATAGCATAAATCAACGATTAGATTGACCAAAATCATAATCAGTGCTAAAAGTATGATTCCTCCCTGGACCACTGGATAATCTCGCTGATTAATAGAATCAACAATTAACCTTCCAATCCCCGGCCAAGAAAAGACTTGCTCAACAATAACTGCACCTCCTAATAGCCCCCCAAACTGTAAACCAACAAATGTTACAGTTGGCAAGAGGGCATTGCGGAAAGCATGTTTAATGATCACTAGCCATTCTCTTATTCCTTTCGCCCGTGCAGTTGTGACGTATTGCATTTTAAGTACTTCCAGCATAGACGTACGAATTAATCGAACTAAAATACCAGATAGGATGAGCCCTAAGGCAACGGATGGCAAAACTAATGAGCTAAACCCATCAAATCCGGATACTGGCAGCCATTTTAGTTGAACAGCAAAAATTAAAATTAGCATGAACGCCAGCCAAAAATTAGGGAAGGAAATACCTAACAAAGAAAAAATACGACTAAATACATCAATGGATTTTCCTTTATAAATAGCGGATAGAATACCTAGCGGAACAGCTATTAACAAAGCCACTGCCATTCCACCTAAAGCTAGTGCAATTGTCGGCCACGCTCGTTCCAGTAACATCTCTAAAACTGGGCTATTGGAGCGATAGGATGTGCCAAAATCAAGTGTCACTAAATCCTTCATAAATATGAAGTATTGCTCCCAAACAGGTTTATCTAAACCAAGTTTGGCTGTCAATTCTTCTACTGCCTGCTGTGAAGGTTCACCAGCCCCAAACATTATACTTACGGGGTCACCTGTCAAACGAATGGAGAAAAATATAATTAATGAAACCGCAATGATTACCAGCACGGTATGCGACAAACGTCGTAGAATATAGGAAAGCATAATTCCATCCTCCTAATGTGAAATGAAAGAGATAGTATGCTAGCATACTATCTCTTAATTTTTTACTTACTCGACAGTGACACCTGCAAAATTAAAGCGGCCATCATGTGGTGGTTGGAAGCCTTTTATTCGTTTATTCACTGCGTATATTTCAACTTCAGAATATAAGTTGACTTCAGTTGCATCTTCATATAGTACCTCTGTAAGCTCTTTAAAGACCTTTTGTCTTTCGTCATTATCAATAGTGGCACGCTCTGCTGCTAATAATTGTTCGACTTTGTCATTTTTATAGGATGGGTTCCAGAATTCCCCCTCGTGATACATTAAATAAGCGGTATTATCAAAGTCCAGCGTCCAGCCGCCCCAACCATTTTTATACATATGGCCAGCTTTTCCTTGAGGAATTAGCTCTGATTGGAAGGTCGTATTTTCCACACTATTAATCGATACTTTCATACCAACTTCCTCTAAGTAAAACGCTACTGCTTGTGCAATCTCTTTAAATGTTCCATCTGTGCCTGGAATAAAGAAATCTAATGTAGTACCTTCAGGAACTTTCGCTTCAGCCAGCAATTCTTTTGCCTTTTCAGGATCATATGGATATGGCTCTAAATCGTTATTATAGCCAAACGATAAATCACTTTGGAATGAGCTTATTAGATTCCCATAGCCGCCTAAAATTTCTTTTACAATCGTTTCTTTATCGATAGCATAGTTAATAGCTTGACGAACACGTACATCATCAACTGGCTTTTGCGCCGTGTCAAAACGAATTGAATAGGCTGTAGGTGTAGACACTTCCATTAATTCAATAAAGTCAGTTCCTTCTGCTGTTGCAGCTTGAGAAACTTCCAAACGTGTCATAATATCAATATTGCCTGTTTGTAATTCTGCAAGTGCTGTTGCAGTTTCTGGAATTACTTTAAAGGTTACTTTATCTAGTTTAATAGCATCCTTATTCCAATAATCTTCATAGCGTTCAATTACCACTTGTTTATCTCGTTGATAATCTGTCATTTTAAACGGACCTGTACCAACAGGTTTCATATCAAAATTCTCTGCTCCCTGTTCTTGAATATATTTAGGTGGCACGATTACAGCACCATATCCTGATAGTTTTGTAAGTAATACTGGATCTATAGAATTTAAGTGCATCGTTACTTCATATTCACCCGTTACTTCCACATTTTCAATGGAAGTGTAATTTGAATATTGAGGACCTTTTTGACCTTCATCCCCTAGCAGACGATCAAAAGTAAATTTAACGGCCTCCGCATTAAATGGTTCACCATTATGGAAGGTAACGCCTTGGCGTAATTGAAAGACAATTGTTTTGTCATCTTTATATTCCCAAGATTCCGCTAATCCAGGTTGAATTTCTAAATCTAAAGAACGACTTACTAAACCTTCAAATACTGATGTTGCTACTGTACTCCAAGACAGTAAAAACGTATCAATCGGGTCCCAGTTTTGAGGATCTCCTGCTACACGGACAACTAACTCATTCCCCCTTGTGAGTGCAGCGTTTTCTCCAGAAGATTTGCTACTATTTTTACTATCCTCTTTTGTCGATGTACCGCCACTACATGCCGACAAAATAATCATCATGCAAACTAGTAATAGCGCTAGCCATTTTTGTTTCTTCATTATTGTTCATCCCCTTTTATATTTGTGCTATTTATACGCCATAAGGATATGGCATCGAATAACCTAGTTCAGCCGAAATTAACGCAGCAGTTTCCCACAGTCCCTCTAAAAACATCTTTATTTTTTCTTGTGGTAGTAGTGATTCTATACCAGCAATACTAATGGAGTACTCTACTTTTCGATCACTATTAAAAATTGGCACCGCTATTGAGACAGTTCCTTCTTCTAGTTCCGACACGCTGTAGGCATAGCCATTTGTCTTACCAAATTCAATTAGTTCATGAATTTCATTATCCGTATGAGGGGTTCCGCTCGCATATTTTTTTCGAGGCTTATGAAGGACCTCGTTAATTTTCTCTTCACATTGAAAAGATAAAAGAATACGTGAGCAAGCGCCTGCGTATAGTGGTGCTCTTCTTCCGACTCTTGTATATAATAGAACCGGCTTTAGACTTTCTATTTTTTCTATATAAAGGCCGTCCGTTTCATCCAATACTACTAATTGAACAGCCAAATCAAATTTCTGTTGTAACATTTTCATATATGGAATGGCTAACGAACGAATCTCTATGGAATTAGCAGCTATTGCCCCTAATTCAATTAGTTTATTCCCCAGTAAATAATGGTCACTTAAAACTACCTGTCCGCCACTTTGAACGTATGGCCGTTTTAATACGCCTAAATCCGTAAATGTTTTTAGAAATCTATGTAAGGTCGGTTTAGGAATATCGGTTTCTATTGCTAGCTCGTCTAATCGCCAAGAAGGTTTTTCTTCCGTGAATAACGTTAAAATATTGATCCCTTTTTCCAATGTTTTGCTCATGTTAATCGCTCCATTTGTTCTTCATAAAGTAAACAAGAAACTTCATGTTGATCACTAATTTTTTTCAATTTAGGGGGTGTCACTTTACAAATCTCCATACAGCTTGGACACCGCGTATGGAAGGTGCATCCTGATGGCGGATTTGCTGGATTGGGCACATCTCCGCTAAGGACAATTCGATCTTTAACCTTTGAAGGATGGGACTTCGGTAATGCAGAAAGTAATGCTTTCGTGTAGGGATGCTTCGGATTATTAAACAGTTCATGTTTGTCAGCTAATTCCACTATTTTCCCTAAATACATCACCGCTATACGATCGCAAAAATGATGCACGACACTTAAATCATGGGATATAAAAATATAGGTAAGATTCATATCCCTTTTTAAATCTTTCATTATATTAAGCACTTGGGACTGAATGGATACATCTAGCGCCGATACGGGCTCATCTGCAACAATCAATTTCGGATTTGATACAAGTGCCCTGGCAATTCCAATGCGCTGTCTTTGGCCACCTGAAAATTCATGTGGAAAACGTTCTAGCTGCTTTTCTGTAAGCCCTACTTGTTTAGCAACCTCATAAACACGTTGTTTCCGTTCTTCCTTTGTACCGATTCCAAAATTCACTAATGGTTCTTCAATTATTTTGAAAACCTTCATACGAGGATTAAGGGAAGAAAAAGGGTCCTGAAATATGATTTGCATATCACGACGTTTTTGAAGTACCTCCTTGGCGCTAAGTGTGGCTATATTTTCTCCGTTCAACAAAATTTCGCCCTCTGTAGGTGTTAGAAGCTGAATGAGTGTTTTGCCCATTGTGGATTTTCCACAACCAGATTCCCCTACTATTCCTAAAACCTCACCTTCGTTGACAAAAAATGAAACATCATCTACGGCTTTTAAATTTCCTGAACGTGACCCCTTCACTGGAAAATATTTTTTCAAGTGTTTAACCTCTAACAATGGACTGCTCATTTACAATTCCTCCTCCCACATCATCCTTTTCATATAACCAGCATCTAACCGTGCTACCAATAGACGTAGTAAATAGCTCTGGTTTCTGTTTACATTTTTCAGTTGCAAATTCACATCGATCGAAAAATCTACAACCTGCTGGCATATCGGCTGGTGATGGCACCACACCCTCAATAGAAGGAAGATACTCCTGCTCTGTCTCAATATCTGGCAATGAGTTTAGTAACCCTTTCGTATAGGGATGGAGCGGATGATCAAATAATTCCAACACATTTGCTTCTTCAACTATTTCACCCGCATACATGACAATCACTTTCTCACAGATTTCAGCCACAACACCAAGATCATGGGTAATTAAAATAATGGACATGTCCAGTTTTTTTTGTATGTCTTTCATTAGCTCTAGAATTTGTGCCTGAATAGTTACATCTAATGCAGTAGTAGGCTCGTCTGCGATTAATATTTCTGGTCCACAAGCCAATGCCATCGCAATCATCACCCGTTGTCTCATACCACCAGATAATTGGTGTGGATATTCATTCACCACTTTATCGGGACGGGGAATACCAACAAGGCGAAGCATATCAACCGCTCGCTCATGTGCCTCTTTTTTTGAAATTTTTTCATGACTATGAATCATTTCAATGATTTGGGAGCCTACCTTATACACCGGATTAAGGGAGCTCATCGGTTCCTGAAATATCATTGAAATTTTTTTCCCACGAATCTTTCGCCACTCCTTCTTCAATTTTTTATGAATTTGTTTTTGATCTATGTAAATCTCTCCATTTTGCCATTCAACTCCAGAAGGCAATAGCCCCATAAGAGATAAGGATGTCATACTTTTCCCACAACCAGATTCCCCTACAATCCCCAATGTTTTACCTTTTTCAAGTTGAAATGACACCCCATTCACAATGGAAATATCCTTTTTATTTTGCTGAATACCTATTTTCAATTCCTTTACTTCTAAAATATTCAATCCCATTTTTCCCCCTCCGTTCCATAATATGAAACGCGATTCCATTTTTTAAAATCTTATCAGAGATTAATAGGTTATTTCAATAGTTTTCAGAAAAAAATAAAAATTCTATTTATTATAATTATTTCAGGAAAACAATTAATTATATTTGTAAACTGCCTAGACATCTTCCTACCTTTCGAGAAATACAAAAAAAAGCATGGTCCTAAGTGCTCGGACCATGCTTAACGTTTTTTTTCTTGTATAGTTTCTTATTTCAAATGGGCAGTCGCCTGTTTCATGACGTATTTCCCTACTCCAATATAGATGGCTACAGCTGCTCCAATCAATACGAATGTCATTGCTGACCGCTCCTTTTCATATAAATCTAGTGTTTTTCTTTTGGCTTTCTGACCAATTCATTGAATTTGAAAATCATTCTCACTAATATATTATAAATTTCCTGTTAATTCGTCAAGACATACTTTCATCTTACCCTTTTTACATGGTAAGATGTAGAAAAGTCGGAAAAAGGATGCGGTAATGATGAGTAATTCGAAGTACTTTCAAACTATTTTAAACGGGACTATTCACGCTTTAAAATCAATTCTACCTATGGATATAGAAGTAAAGTCGCCTAGTATTATTTCTGAACCCTTTCAACAGCAGCAAATGGGTGTATTAATTGGTTTAATCGGAGATCTAAAGGGTCGCGTCATCATTGACTCCTCTCCTGAAGTGTTCAGTGGAATCGGTAGTACCATGTTCGGTATGCCGCTTGAAGGAGAAATGCTAGAATCCTTTACAGGGGAATTTGGTAACATGATTGCAGGTAATTTATGTACAGCTGTTGGGCAAGAAAGCTTAGAAATTGACATCACTCCGCCAACTGTGATGGTGGGCAATACAAAATTATATGGCTTTGAAAAGGCATTTGCTCTCCCAGTTTCGGTCCCAAGCGTCGGTGCCCTAACAGTTCTATTAACAATTGAGGAAGAAGCGGAGTAGAAAGCTAGGTTTAAAGTCTATGCCAAATAAGACATTATATGCAGGAGCATACAGCATATATGTTTTAAATTTGCCATTCGCCTAGATACATTGATAAGACTTCCTTATTATCTATTATTTTTATTAAAAAAAAGCTAAATATAACGGTGAAACAAGCTATCTCGATGACTTTTGAGATAGCTTGTTTTTTTTCTCCTCTAAATTCTTCACACTTTCTTCACACAATTCGTCTAGAAGTGTGATTTTTTTCACATCAAATTGCATTGGATTTATATATGATGACTGTAAGAAACATCAACTATAAAAAGCGTAGGAGGAGCAAAAATGGCAAATAAAAAGAAGTCAGATGAGAATTTAAAAGGTTCACTCTATGCAGTTTTTGGAGTAGGTATCATCATTATTTTACTTTGGGTATACTGCTTTGATTTGTTCATTGGACGGTTTTAATCTACGAAGAAGGGAAAGAAACATATGCACATACATAAGTATGAGAAGTATTGGCTTGTGTTCGGGGTTGCTACTTTAGTCGTATTCCTAATCATTCTCGGTATCGGAGCATTTCATCAAGGCTCCCACCCGAACAATGGTAAAAAAACACTAGATTACGAGAAAGTGAAAGAGACAGCACCGTTTGATAATCCAGGAGTCCATAAGGTAGAGGGCAAAGATTGGGATTATGAGGTAGTCGTAATAGCTTCTGCATTCAATTATAATCCTCCACAAATTGAGGTACCACTTGGTGCAAAGGTAAAATTCATCGCAACAAGCGAGGATGTCATGCACGGTTTTGAGGTTGCAGGTACGAATATCAACATGATGCTTGAGCCTGGTTATATTTCAGAATATGTAACAGAAGTCAACAAAGTAGGCGAGTTTTTAATCGTATGTAACGAATATTGTGGTACAGGACATACGATGATGCACTCTATGCTAAAGGTGGTGGATTCAAATGAGTCACACTAATTCAATGACAAAAGTAGATCGTCGTGATGCAAAGCTTGCAATGGCGCATATATATGTGGCATTTATCGCATTGCTATTAGGTGGTCTTGCAGGTTTATTACAAGTATTTGTACGTTCTGGTCAATTTACTTTACCAGCGGGCATTGGCTATTACCAAGTGTTAACCGTACACGGAGTATTACTCGGTCTTATTTTAACTACATTCTTTATTTACGGTTTCCAAATTGCCAGTGTCAGTCGTACTTCTGGTACATTTACTAATAGTCAACGCAGACTTGGTTGGATTGGCTTTTGGTTAATGACAATCGGTACAGCCGCTGCGGCAACGATGGTTTTATTGAATAAAGCAACTGTTCTTTATACGTTTTATGCGCCGCTAAAGGCACACTGGATTTTCTATTTAGGCCTTACACTAGTCGTAGTTGGTTCTTGGGTTGGCGGCGCAGGTCAAATTTTACGCTATGCTCAATGGCGCAAAGAAAATAAAGGTAGCGGTCAGCCTAGCCCATTATTATCATTTATGGTAGTTGTAAATAATTTAATGTGGTTCGTTGCAACACTTGGTGTGGCAGCTTCTGTATTAATCCAACTGTTACCATGGTCATTAGGTTTAATTGAACGTGTCGATGTTGCCTTATCTCGTACCCTTTTCTGGTATTTCGGCCATGCACTTGTTTACTTCTGGCTATTACCTGCTTATATGGTTTGGTACGTAATTATTCCAAAGGTTATTGGCGGAAAAATTTTCTCCGATTCCCTAGCAAGGCTTTCGTTTATGCTGTTCTTACTCTTCTCTATTCCTGTTGGGATTCACCATCAGTTAACAGAGCCTGGTATTGATAGTACATGGAAGTTCATTCAAGTTGTCTTAACATTTGCTGTAATCGTTCCATCTTTAATGACAGCCTTCTCGATGTTTGCTATGTTCGAATTACGTGGTCGAGAATTAGGTGGAAAAGGACTGTTCGGATGGTTCAAAAAATTACCTTGGAAAGATTCTCGTTTCTTCGTTCCATTTATCGGTATGGTGGCATTCATTCCTGGTGGTGCTGGCGGTATTGTCAATGCCTCCTATCAAATGAACCAATTAATCCATAACACTATTTGGGTGACTGGGCATTTCCATTTAACGATTGCAACCGCTGTTGTTCTAACATACTTTGGTGCGGCCTTCTGGTTAATTCCACATTTAACAGGACGTACTTTAACAAAGGCTTTAAACAATCTTAGTAATTTCGCTGGTATCTTATGGGCAGTCGGTATGACTATTATGTCTTCTGCTATGCATATTGCTGGTCTTATCGGTGCACCTCGTCGTTCAGATTACTCAGAATATGGTGGTGCTTCACAGGCATATGATTGGATTCCTTATCAAATTGCACAAGCTGTGGGGGGAACGATTCTCTTTATCGCCATCCTAATCATTATTTATATCGTCGTGAAATTAGCTTGGTTTGCACCTAAGGGTGAAGAGGAGTTCCCTATTGGGGATGTACATGAGCTTAGTGGTCCAACACCGGCTATTTTAGAAAACTTTAAAGTGTGGCTTGTCATTTTAGTTGCCTTAATTTTATTCGCTTACACCGTGCCAATCTTTGATATTATTTCGAATTCACCGGCTGGCTCCAAAGGCTATCAATTGTGGTAAGCATTTAGAAACAAGCGATTTCTCATTGTAGAGAAATCGCTTGTTTTTTATAGCTGATATAGCTTTGTATATTTTTCTTGTAAATAGTTTGCTAGGTACTTAGCATTTAAGCCTTCCCCTGTCGCTTCTTTTAGCAATTCGAATGGTTTTTTCAATGCCCCATATTGGTGGACCTTGTCTGTTAGCCACTCTCGAATTGGCAGTAGCTCTCCCTTTTCTAGTAGCTCATCAAAGTTTGGAATATCCTTGTCCATCGCGTGCTTCCATTGCGCTGCATAGATCATTCCTAATGCATAGGATGGGAAATAACCGAACATGCCACCTGACCAATGCATGTCTTGTAATACTCCCATTGCATCAGTCTCAGGACGAATGCCTAAATATTCCTCATATTTATCATTCCAAACTTGTGGCAGATCCTTCGCCTGTAAATCCCCATTGAACAAGTCACGTTCAATTTCATAGCGAATCATGATATGTAGTGGATACGTTAATTCGTCCGCTTCAATACGAATAAAGGACGGTTCTACCATATTGATGGCACGTAAGAAATCGGCTAATGCCACATCACCAAATTGTGCTGATGAGAAGTGTTGAAGACGCTCATAGTTACGCTCCCAGAACTTGTCATTTCTTCCAACAAAGTTTTCATAAAATAATGATTGTGATTCATGAATCCCCATCGATGTACCCGTGGCTAATGGTAAACCTGCAAGTTTTTCATCAATATTTTGCTCATACATCGCATGACCACATTCATGAATTGTGCCAAAAATAGCTGAACGGAAGTCATTTTCATCATATTTAGTCGTAATACGCGCGTCACCATAGTTTAAGCCGATCATGAATGGATGGACACTTTCATCTAAACGGCCAGCATCAAAGTCGTAACCAAGCTGAGCTAGCATCTCTAGTGATAGTTCACGCTGAGCTTCACGTGGAAAATGCTTAAATAACATGCTTGTGTCTGGTTTATTCGATGAATCAGCAATTTTTTGTACAAGCGTTACAATGGATTCGCGTAAATCACCAAATACTTGGTCTAATACATCTGTCGTCATGTCTGGTTCATATAAATCGAGCAATGTATTATAAGGAGATCCATTTTTAATGCCCCAATATTGAATGAATTTTTTTTGCCATTGAATGATTTCCTCTAAGAATGGCAGGAATAGTTCAAAATTATTGCTTTCCTTTGCTTCTTCCCAAGCCGTTTCCGCCTTCGATTGTAAAATCACAAATTCTTTATACTCTTCAGCAGGAATTTTTTTATTTTGATCGTAATTCTTTCTTACTTCTTCCACTAAACGAAGTGTCACGTAATCAAGGTTTGATTTTTGTGCCTCTAAGGCTAATAGTAGCTCACCTAATTGTTCACTCGTTTGCATATCAAATAAGGAGGCTGATAATGTACCTATTACCTCTGAACGTTGTGCTAACCCTTTTTTAGGTGCTCCCGTTCTCATATCCCAATAAATTACATTGAGTGCTTCCTCATAATGCTGCATCTTCTTAACATAGTCAGTAAATTGTTGAACAGTCATGCTTTCATCCTCCTTGTGCTATAAGTTTATCATATTTTCGAAAATTTTGTATATTGTGGGCCGTTTAGTAGTTTTACTCAGATTTTTCATTTTTCACTTTATCTATGATTTTTAAATACTGAGTATCTCCGAGCCCATATTGAGGAAAGAGACGAAATAATTGTGTTAACAATTCCTGTGGTGACTGATCAACATGTTTCTTAATATAAGTAGAAATATCATTTTCTTCTTTTAAATAGTCAAAATATAATTGAATGCCCTGATACATTACTGGTAAAAGCGTTGCCTCTGGGATACGATGGCGGATCAAAACGTCTTGATAAATCTTTAAATAGTCTCCCAGCACGAGCTCAATTTCATCCACATCATAGGTCGCTTCCTGTACCATATGGAAATAAACTTTGCCTTCGTATTTTTGCTGCTCCAGAAAAGCAAGTACAGTTAACAAGTTCATTTGACAAAACATATCATCCCCAAACCATAAAACGATACATTGATAGTTTTTGGTCCACAATGACTTTAAAGGATTCACTGTTATACGCTCATAGTCCTGGACTGCTACTTGGTGTCCAGCAGCACGAATTTTGTTAAATTCTTCATCAAAAATAGGGCTTACTGTTTGATTGGTACACATGGCTTCATTAAAAGGTACATAATCACTGTTCCCCATTAATTGCTGTTTCGAAAACTCCTCGTACATCATTTGACCATTTAAAACATTCAATATCGCTTGATCATATTGCGCATGTATTTTCTCTTGCAATGCTTCAATTTTTAGTTTTGAAGAAATATCCATTGTAAACCATCCTTTTTCATCCTTTAAATTCTTTTTTACAAATGTTTGCAAAGGTTGTGGGGACTTTCGGAATTCATGAGGGCTTATACCAAAGACCTTTTTAAAGGCTCTAGAAAAGGATTCCTGTGTTGAAAAGCCATAATGTAAGGCAATATCGATCATTTTTTCTTCCGACTTTTTTAATGCTTCAGAGGCCAAATATACCTTGCGTAATGAAACATATTTTTTAATGGTGATCCCCGTTATTTGATGGAATTTAAACGAACAATAATACGGGGAATAGCCCATATCCTTTCCTAAATATTCTAATGAAAAGCCTTCTAAGAGATGATCTTCAATCCAATCAATCATCTCCTGTATGATGTTATTCATCCTCATCCCTCCTCCTTTGATTATAGTAGAGGTGATATGGTTTGTTATGATATAGGTTGTGATATTATGTGCTTTGATAAATGACTATTTATCTGGAGCATTGACCATAAAGAGTGAAGAGATAGCATCTACTGTGTTCAGTGAAGGACTACAACAGATTCTATTGCCGCCATCGCCAACTGCAGCATAAGAAAAGAAATCTTCCCCCACTTCGTTGATACACCAAAAATTCCTAAAATTCACCAATTGATATGACACCATCACTTCTCCCTTTTATCTATGTCTTATATCTGTTATACACTTTCCCCTCAAGGCAAAGTCAACATCCTTTAACCTATTTGCATAAAAAGCCCTTTTTACCAAATAAAAAAACTGTAGCAAACGATGTGCTTGCTACAGCTCGTCCTCTCTTAATCAAAGAGAGATATATATTAGGAGAATTTTCACTAGCTTTCGAGTAATGTTCGGTTTCCAATCAAACATTTTTAGGAGCTGCCATTCATTTACAATCGAAAGAAAGATGGGGATTCTTTCTATTCATCGAAAGTAGAGTCTGCTTACTCTATGTTTTGGCAAATGGCAATTACTTGTTTAACAGCTTCCGCAGAATGCTGAAGCGCTGCTTGTTCTTCATTTGTTAGGTGCAATTCGATTACAGATTCGATACCATTGCCACCTAAAATTGTTGGTACCCCTAGATACAGGTTTTGGTACCCATATTCACCTTCTAATAGGGCAATAGAAGGGATAATTTTCCGTTGATCTTTCATAATGATTTCGACCATTTGCGCGCATGCAGCAGCTGGTGCATAATACGCACTACCATTTCCTAATAAACCGACAATTTCACCGCCACCCTTACGTGTACGTTCAACGATTTGCTGGAGTCTATCCTGGGGGATGAGTTTTTCTAGCGGAATACCTCCTGCATAGGAATAACGGATTAATGGTACCATTTCATCACCATGTCCACCTAGCACAAAGCCAGAGACATCTTCAGGTGCAATTTGTAGCTCCTGTGCAACAAACGTGTTGAAGCGAGCTGTATCTAACACACCAGACTGACCAATGATACGGTTTTTAGCAAAGCCTGTTTCCTTGTGACATACATACGTCATGGCATCAACCGGATTACTCAACACGAGGACAATACTATTTGGAGCATAGTGTTTTATTTGTCTTGAAACCTGTTGAATAATTTTCGCATTCGTTGTCACTAAATCATCACGGCTCATGCCTGGCTTACGAGGGATTCCTGCAGTAATGACTACGATATCTGCACCAGCAATATCCTCATAATTACTCGTCCCTTTTATCGATACATTAAACTTTTCTATTGGACCTGTCTGTAATAAATCCAATGCCTTCCCTTTAGTTGGGTTCTCAGCTTCGGGTATATCGACAAGCACGACATCGCCTAGTTCCTTTTGTGCTAAAAATAAACTCAATGTAGAACCGGTATGACCGGCACCAATCACAGCGATTTTATTTTTACGAAATGCCATTATGCTTCACCTCGATTATCTGTCGCTGGTGTTGCTTCGGTTGTTTTTTTAGCACGTGTGGATGTAGGAGCCGGCTTTTTCTTCGGTGCCTCTGGTCCATTAATCATTTGGAATACCTCGTCATCAGGTCTTGGAATTACGTGAGCGCCTAATAATTCTCCTACACGCATAGCAGCCGCTTTTCCAGCTTCTACTGCTGCTTGTACAGAACCTACGTCACCTTTCACGACCACTGTCACAATGCCACCATCTACGAATTCCTGCTTGACGATTGTCACGTCAGAAGATTTAATCATCGCATCAGCTGCTTCATAAGAACCTACCAATCCTTTTGTTTCAATCATGCCAATTGCGCTACTCATTGTCCTCACCTCTCATCACTTCAGTAGAATCAATAATACCTATAATAACTGCATCGATTGGTAACGGATTTTCTTTCATAATATAGCGTGATGAACCGCCACTTGTTATGAGAACATCATCACCAATCCCTGCACCGATACGATCAGCTGCTACAATTTCAGTGCGAATCGGCTGTTGATTGGAGTCAATTGGTTGAATGATTAGTAGTTTTAAACCATTCAACCCTTCCTCCTTACGTGTTGCCCATACACTGCCTATCACTCTTCCCATTTGCATGAACTTCACCCTCTTTATGCTACACAGATTAATTTGCTACTCAGAACGGATCGTTAACGTTTTATTTAACTCTCGCAGCTTATCATAAGCTAACGCCGTTACAATGGTTTTCCTTGGCACGACAATCTCTTGCGCATCTATTTCTAACACTTCCAGTTGTGAAAGTAGCTTTTTGTCATAATGATAAATAGCTGGTTTTTCTACCTTTGCTACGACTGGAGACTGCTCTTTCACTGAAATCGGTTGCTCATTCACTTGATGCTGAACGATTTCTGCTACTGTTCCTTGCTGAATTAAACCTGCATTGGCTTCATCTGTATCAATATGCATCTCTAATCGATAACGCTCTGATACACGGATAACCACATTCGATAAAATAATTGGGCGAATACCCTCTACCTTGATTTGTACAGACTGTCCATCTACTACATTGAATTTCGCACTGTCTTCTGGGGACATATGAATATGGGCTTGTGCAACAATGAGTCCTTCATTTAGCACGACACTTCCCTTTGGACCAATCAATGTAACAGGGCTAGAGCCTTGTATATCACCTGAAATTCTTAATGGTGGTTTTATCCCTAGTTTCATGGCATCTGTCCAGCTGACTTCCACTTGTGACAATGAACGAGCTGGACCCAGTATACGTACACGCTCAATCGATCCTTTTGGACCAGCAATGACTACGGTTTCCTCCGCAGCAAATTGCCCAGGTTGGGAAAGCTCAAACTTTGGTGTAAGCTGATAATTCTCACCAAAGAGCTGTTCCACTTCTGCTTGTGCAAGGTGGACATGGCGGGCGGATACACCAATTGGAATTTTACCGTCATGTGGAGGGGAAGATTGATTTTTTAAAACTTGCTGCAGAACTTCTTCTACAATTTTTTGCACTAAATTTTCTTGCATCTTGCCTCCTCCTTACGATGTTACTTTTACTAATGTTCCTTGTGCTTGTTGTTCAATAAAACCAGCGTTTGCTTCATCCGTATCAATGTGCATTTCCAAACTAAAATCATTGGAAACGCGTACAACAACACCACGGAATGTAACTGGGCGGTCACTGATTACTTCTACAGAAACCAATTCATTATTTTGAACTTCCAATACTTTCGCGTCTTCCTCAGTCATATGAATATGTGCCTGTGCAATAATGACTCCTTGCTCAATGGTCAATTCATGATGTTGGCTACTAATTTTGATGCCTGCTGAATGGTCAATATCTCCTGACTGTCTAAGCGGAGGGGTTACCCCTAGTTTCATCGCATCTGTTCGGCTGACTTCCACTTGCGTAGCTGCTCTTACTGGACCAAGTACTCGAACATTATGGATAACGCCTTTCGGCCCCTCAATGGAGACACGCTCCTTTGCTGCAAATTGTCCAGGCTGTGATAAGTCAAAATCCTTTGTTAGCGTTGCTTGTGGACCAAAAAGTGCTTGTAAATCCGCTTCACTTAGATGGATATGGCGAGCCGAAATGGCCACTGGAAATGTTTTTGTTGCTGTTGTCACGTTAGCCACCTCTATATTAAATGGATTGTTGTTCCTTGATGACAAGAGGAGAGCTGTCCTTGAGTTGGATCAGCTCTCATTGCTGATATATTAAGCTTCTGCTTTTGGTAAAATCATTTCTAATTCATGGTGTGGACGTGGGATTACATGCACTGATAAAAGTTCCCCTACACGTTGTGCTGCTGCTGCACCTGCATCTGTTGCTGCTTTTACAGCACCTACATCTCCACGAACAAGAACCGTTACGATACCGCCACCAACATGTACTTTACCTACTAAATTAACGCTTGCCGCTTTTACCATTGCGTCTCCTGCTTCGATTGCTCCTACTAAACCTTTTGTTTCTACCATTCCTAATGCTGTACTCATTTGTCATTCCTCCAAATTATTTATTTTGTAATGTGATTTGTTTTAATACTTGATCAACGATTTGTTGAACCATTGTTGTGTCTAAAGAAGGCTCCTGTGAGACAACCGACTCAACAACGGACTGTACTTCAAACTCTGGTTTTGGCACTTCTACATCCTTAATGCCATAAGCCATACGTTTAATGTTTAACAGATGTCTTGCTGTAATGTTATCTGACGTAATATTGCCGCCAAATGTACCACAGCCTAATGTAAAGGATGGTGCTAATCCAGTTGTGCCACCTACTGCACCAATAGATGATAGTGTATTCACTACAATACGAGATACTGGTAATTCAACGGAAAATTGCTCTGCTAAAGCTGCATTTTCAGTATGAATCGAGCATGTATGTCCGCGTCCACCAATATTTAAAAGGTCAATCATCACTTGCTTAGCTTCTGTACTGTTTTCTACCGTATAGAGGGCAAAGATAGGTGACAATTTTTCAAGAGAAAACGGGATATTTTTACCAATCATCGTTTCTAAGCCAACAAGTACTTTAGTATCCTCTGGTACAGTGATGCCTACAGAATCCGCTAAGCAGGTTGCTGATTTGCCGACGATTTGTGGATTCACCTTTCCAGGAACTGGTGAAATTAATTTCTCCATTTTAGCTTTTTCTTCAGCATTTAATAGATAGGCACCGTTTTTCTTTAGTTCTGCTTGTACCTGCTCTGCAATTGCTTTATCTACAATAATAGCTTGCTCTGTAGCACAAATTGTGCCATTATCAAACGATTTACTGTGCACCAATTGACGTACAGACTTTTGAATATTAGCTGATTTTTCGATGTAGGCTGGGACATTCCCGGGTCCTACCCCATAAGCAGGCTTTCCTGAGCTATACGCTGCCTTCACTAATGCGCCGCCACCTGTTGCTAAAATCAAATGAATATCAGGATGCTTCATTAGCTGCTGTGTTGCCTCCATAGAAGACATTGTTAAACATTGTAGTAAACCTTCTGGTGCACCTGCTTGTTCTGCAGCTACTCGGCAAACGTCTAACGCCTCTTTTGTACACTTCACAGCATATGGGTGAGGACTTAGCACTAAGGCATTTCTCGTTTTCAAAGAAATTAATGTTTTAAAAATAGCTGTTGATGTTGGATTCGTCGTTGGCACAATCCCTGCAATAACCCCAAAAGGACTTGCAATCTCTGCCACTTTTTTCATACGATCATAGCCTACGATACCAACCGTTTTTAATTCTTTAATATCTTCATAGACATCGCGTGAAGCAACTTCGTTTTTCATTTTTTTATGATTAGGGATACCCATCCCTGTTTCTTGCACAGCCATTTTGGCTAAGCGATCCGCTTCCTTAAAGGCAGCATCCGCAACAGCCTTCACGATGCTGTCTACTTGTTGCTGTGAAAATTGCATATAGGCAGCTTGTGCTGTATTAGCATGTTTAACAGCATCTCTCATTTCTTGAATAGCTAATAAGTCTTTGTCTAACGTGGCCATAAAGCCGCCTCCTTTCTAAATCACTGGGTTTCTTGCTAAATTTTCGATGACTTCTCTAAAAGCTTGTGCTGCAGCCTCGCAGGAAGATTGGCTGCCACTTAATAAACCGCCACCAAAATTGGTTTCCGAGGGAGGGCCAAAGAAAACCTTTAGCTCTACATCTGCCGCCTTTAATGCTGCATCTAAACCAACAACTGCCTCCAATGGCGGTGCGATTAAATACGCAAGAGGTGTGCCAACCTTTACATCTGCTAGTTCGGCAAGATACGTCCCACAGCTTGCCACCGTATGGGCAAACAAAGCATGGTTGTCATTGTTATTAATAGCTTCAAAGTACGTGTCAAACTCTATTTTCTGCTGAATGGCATCTAGACCACTACGGATTTCATCAGGAGAGCTCCCAGCAATAATGCCAATAACCTCCCCCGACAAGGGACCAGAGGAATGTGCCGCTCCTGCATAGAAACTTTTCGCATAGACAACATCAATATCTGCCTTCTTCGTTGCTTCATCTAATGCTACATATCCTACATCATCAATTGTGAGCGTCACGAGCCCAATACTATGATGGTGCGGCTTCAAATCTAGCTGCTCTGCTAATTCACTGTTAACTCTTGGAATAGTTTGCATCGCTAAAATTTGGGCCATTATTTTTTGAGGATTCATATTTCAGCCTCCTAACCTTCTTTTGCGACAAGCTCTACCCCACTTGCCTCGTAATGCAAGATTTTTTGTACGATTGTTCCAAGGTACGCGCCCGCCTCTAATGGTGGGATGCCTCCTTTATGGATATTAGATATGACCATACGCTCTGCTTCTACTGTACCGATTCTAGGTTTATAGCATAAATAAGCACTCATCGATTCAGCTGATACTAGTCCAGGACGCTCACCAATTAAATAAACAATAACCTCCGCCTGTAACAACTCACCGATTTCATCCATGAGCGCCACTCGGCCTTTATCGATATAGAAGGTCGTGCCTATATCAATATTTAAATTGCTAAGACTTTGCTGAAGCGCTAAATAAACATCTTGTACATTTTCCTCAATCGCACTCGCACTTAAGCCATTCGAAATAATAATCTGTACTTTCGGCTGTTGCTTGCACTTTTGTTGAATTAATGACTTGGCTTCATCTGATAAACGACGACCTAAGTCAGGTCTTGTAATGTATTCCTCTTTATCTGTTACTTTCGTTGTCACTTGAAAGACATCAAGTTTTTGTAAAAGATCTTCTGTCACTTCACCATACACAGCATCCACTGCAGCGGCATGATCGAGACGGAACTTTAACCATGTTTTTGTTTTTGGTCTTGTGCCCGCTCTACCTACTCCAATCCGAGCTGGTGTATGTTTTTTAGCCGCCTGTATACTGTCCGTTAATGTGTCTGCCTCAAACTGAAAAGGCTTAATGGGTACAGCCATATTTAACGGTTGTTCAAAAGTTGCAGGAGCTATATGTGCCTGCTGAGGAGTTCCTTGCTGATACAGCTGAATTAATGGTTCACTTGTTGTAGACATAGGTTTTGCTAATTCTGTAGTACCTTTAGTTGCTGCTGTATCATAGAACTTAATAAGCGGCTCCTCTGTTCGTGTTGTAATTACCTCTGGCGCTTGCCCTTCAGTAGTTTTCTCCATCTTTTCGATGACAAGTTGTGTAATCATAGAGACTAATTGATCATTCACTCGACTCACCTACCTTTCAAAAATGGATAAATCGCCAGCCCTAGCTGAAAGTCGACCATTTTCATAAATGCCCATTTTCTCAAGCCATGCTAAATATTCTGGTGCTGGTTTTTTTCCAAATGTTTGTAGTAATGTAGCTACATCATGGAAGCTCATTGATTGATAATTGAGCATGACATCATCACCCATCGGCGCCGCAATAATAAAGTTAACGCCAGCCGCTGTCAGTAACACACTTAAATCTTCCACATCATTTTGATCTGCCTTTATATGGTTTGTATAACAAATATCCACACCCATAGGGATACCATGCATTTTGCCCATGAAGTGATCCTCAAGACCCGCTCGTATTACTTGTTTATTGTTGTATAAATACTCAGGGCCGATAAAACCAACTACCGTGTTAACGATATAAGGGTTGAAATGTCGAGCAAATCCATAATTGCGAGATTCAAGTGTAACTTGGTCGATGCCCATATGAGCTTCTGCCGATAGTTCCGAGCCCTGGCCTGTTTCAAAGTAGAATAGGTTCGGACCAGTACCCGTTCCCTGCTTTTTAATGAGCTCTTCTGCTTCTCTTATTAAATCTGCTGAAATGCCGAATGAACGGTTGGCAATTTCAGTGCCAGCAATACTTTGGAAAATCATATCCGCTGGTGCACCCTGTTTAATGGCCTTCATCTGTGTCGTAATATGGGCTAATACACAATTCTGCGTAGGAATTGACCATTCATTGATAAAATCTTTTGTAGCAGTTAATACCTTTTTGACACTTTCAACTGAGTCATCCACTGGATTAATACCAATAACAGCGTCACCAATACCATAGGACAGACCTTCCTTTAGGGAAGCAATAATACCGTCGATATTGTCGGTTGGATGGTTTGGCTGTAAACGTGATGACAGCGTACCTTTTTGACCGATAGTAATATTACATGTCGATAAAATCTCTACTTTATTGGCTGCATGAACGAGATCTAGATTTGACATTAGCTTCGTGACAGCTGCAATAATTTCAGAGTTCATCCCTTTGCTTAAACGCTTTAACTCACGATCACCTGTATCATTCGATAAGATGTATTCGCGTAGCTGCTCAATGCTCCAGTTTTTGATTTCTCCATATATTTGCTCATTAATATCGCCCTCAATAATGCGTGAAACTTCATCATTTTCTTGCGGCACTAATGGATTTTCTCGGATATCTTTCACTAGAAGCTCACTTAGTACTGCCTTCGCAGCTATACGTTGCTGAACGGTTTCAGCTGCAATTCCCGCTAGCTGATCACCTGATTTTTCTTCATTGGCCTTGGCCATGACATCTTTTAATGATTTAAAATTATATTTCTCTCCACCAAATATCACCGATAAATTCACATTCATCCTCCTTACTTTGAGTGGAAGGCAAGAGTTTTCACGACAACTGGAACAACGCCTGATGGCAGAACCTCTCCAATATCGATGTAATCACCCGTCTCCACTTTGATTTGATCGATGCAAATAATTGGGACTGTCGAATTGATTGCTTGTATGGTTTGTCCAATAATCTTTGCATAATCTGATTGAATGACTATGATAATTGGTATGTCCTTGGAGCATCTTGTTGCTAAATGTTGCAAGATGGCCTCACACAATGCATGTACATCCTGAAAGCTTAAATACGGCAATTCACTAAAATAGAGTGCAAATGGTGCACGATTATCCTGTATCGCAAATAAATCATCTGCTCGCTCCACCGCTATTTTCACCGTGCTGTTATAGTCTATTGCTGTTTCATCCAGATGGCAGTTAAACACAGGAACATTTTTGAGTGGTAACACCTCGGCATCCACCTGGATGGTTGCCCCACTAATTTCCGTAGTTTGTGTACCTGCACCAGTGACGGTCGCACGAGCGGTTTCTTTAGGTTGGAGCCATAAAAATGATTGTAGCTGCTCATGCTGAACGAGTATTTTCGCTAATCGCTCACCAATATCATCATATTGACGCTGTGTACATTCATTTTCATAAATACAAGAGGCTACTCCTCCAGAAAAGACGATGGCATCTACTGGTTTATGCCAGTTTGGCAAATGCCCAAGTACTAATGGATGCTTGTCATCCGTACACTGTCCCTTCAAAATTAAAGCAAGCGTACCGACCATTTCCTCTATACATTGCGTCACTCGAGCATCCTCTGCCGAATCACCGACGGATAACGGATTAGACCACTTTTCCATCAGTTCCATGAGTGGCGGAGAAATTGATTGAATCCTCCCATTGTTAAATTCAATCAATCTACCACCAACATGTAAGGTACATGTCCCGATGACTTCTCCAAATTGCATAACTGCAATATTGGCAGTTCCACCACCAATATCTATATTGGCAATCACTTTTGAAGAGTTTTTGGATTGCTGTAGAGTACCTGACCCTTTAGCCGCAATAATGCCTTCTAAATCAGGACCAGCAGTAGCAACTAAAAAATGACCTGCCCCATCTGCAATGGTATGGACAACCTCTTTAGCGTTTTCCTTCGTGGCAGATTCACCAGTTATAATAATGGCGCCTGTTGAAATATCAGTTGGTGCGATTTGAGCCAATTGATACTGCTGAAAAATGAATTCTTCAATTTTTTTCATATCGATGATGTCTTTATTGATAAATGGTGTCTTGATGATGGGACTTTGATGTAACACCGTCTTCTCAATAATTTCAATCCTTGGCACATGGGTTACACCAGCCACATTCTTTAACAAAAAACGACTAACTACCATTTTGGTCGTGCTTGTCCCAATATCAATGCCAGCACTATAAATTTTTTCAGTTTTCACCCTACACCACCCTCTCGCTACTGTGAGCAATACATGAGATATGGACTATCGCAATCCTTCACGAATTGTTGAATTTCCTCGTGTGTATGAAGCTGAATAAGTGGCGCAATCCATTCCACGCCAAGCTTTTTCCACGAAGAAGTTTTCACGATAGGGCCCTGTGTCATCACATTTTTTAATAAACCTGTCGCTCTTTCAACATCTGCATCAGGTGCATCAATTTTTGTAATGACACCGATTTGTATTTTCGGAATCCCTAAGCTAAATTGCGGAGGAAACACACTTCTTGAAGATGTGGCATCCTGCAAATAAATGACATGTGTTACTTCCAACGAAGTGGCCATAATGTTTCTGTAATACATGGGATTTTCAATATATTCACCGGGTGTATCGACAATCCAGTCTTCATAAACGAGTGCTTGTGTTTTATTGGCACTGCTTTCTTTGCCCAACAAAGTATTCATCAATGTTGACTTTCCTGCTTGCACACCGCCTATTATCATTACTCGATTTTTCATACGACACATCCTATGATTTTGTTATTCTTGATGGTGTATAGCCTAATACCTCGGATAAAAAACGATTAATTTCTAACATCGCCATTTCCACCTCTGATACACTACCGACAATAACGAGACTGCCTGTAAAACGGTCTAAAAATCCTAATCTAACATTGGCAGCTTTCGTCGCTAAATCCCCTGCGATGATAACCGTTTCACTTGGAGTACACGTCATAATACCTAGCGCACCCGATTCTTGAATACCCAGCTTTTGAAACATCTCGGGGTCAGGGTTCGCAATAAGGTGACTCAATGTTAGCTGTTTACCCGGTACAAACTCCTGAATAAATCGTTTCTTTTCTTCACTCACACATCATCACCTCACTTTTAATGGATTAAGATTTTTGATCTAAATATTCGCCTTCTTTGATAATGCCTGCTTTGCGATCTTCCATTTCTAACCTTAAGGCAGTCGGTACAGAAAGCTTATACGCTAAAATAATCGCAATCACACCCGCTAAAAACTTACCTGCAATTACAGGTAAAATAATCGTCGGCTGGAAATTAGCTGTAAATGATAAGTGATCGCCTAATAAAAATGCTGAACATACACCAAACGCAATATTAATAACTTTATCTTTTGGTGGCATATGACGAACAAGCGTGAACATCGCCAAGATATTAGCAATGGTTGCTAAAATCCCTGCACTCCCTACAGATGAAAGGCCCAATTTCTTACCAGCCGCTTCAAGTGGTTTCGATGCATATTTTCGAATTAAATAAACCATTGGGAATGCACCGGCTAGCATAATACCTATATAACCAGCTGTTTCTAATGCTCTGAATTGATCGATCTCATCAGCCATAATTGGATCGAAGCCCCATGCACCAAATATTTTTGTAAAAATACCTGTGAAAATTTCAACAATCGAGAACACTAATACCAATTTGATTCCTGCATCCATCACACGGCCGAATAACATGAAGCCTGCAATCATACCGTTTGGAATAAGCTTTAAGCCTAACGCGATTAACACAACAAAGATGAACAAAGGCAGTAAATTAATTAAAATTTGTAGAACAGAAATGGCAAATACATATGTAGGTGCCTCTGTTGTACTAATCACTTCACGCACTTCTGTGTTAAATAGCACGATCATAATCGATGAAATAAATGCACCAATCGGAATTGTTAATACGCCGGCCATAATACCAAGCGCCATATATTTATGATCACGCTTATCTAACATCGCAAGACCCATTGGAATCGAGAAGACAATAGTAGCACCTGACATAAATCCAACGACTAGAGCCATTACCCATCCCTCATATGACTCTTTTAAAGCATTGGCTAATTGGTAACCACCCATGTCCGAAGCTAGAATAGTCGTCGCTGCAATCGCAGGATCTGCACCAATTAACTCAAAAATCGGACTAATAAAATGACTAATAAACCATGTTAAGTAAGGTATAGCTGCCATGATCCCTGCTGCTGGGACGAAAATATGACCAACTGTATGGATACCATTCATAAACTCTTTACCAATTCCATACTCAGCATCCCGGATTGCTCCGATTGCCCCTAAAACAGCACAAATCATAATAATATAAACGATAATCGTTCCTATCATTGCCATCTTACTCATCACCCCTTTATGATTAATAAATTTATATAAAAAAAGGCACTTTAAAGAAGAAATCTCTTTAAAGCGCCTTTGCTTCACCTATTAACTTGTAAGTTTAAAATTATTTGCTCCGCAATATGCACCATTTCTTGCTGTGTTTGCATACTTTCATTGCGAATTTTGCGGTAAGCCTCGTCCTCGCTTATATTTTCAGCCTGCATAAGCAAGCCCTTCGCTCGTTCAATGACTTTTCGCTTATCTAATTGTGTTTGCTTATGTAAAATCTCCCCATTGAGACGATTGAACTTATCAATTTGATGAAAAGCAACCTCTAACACAGGCAACACATTTTTTTCAGAAAACGGTTTCATAACATATCCTAATATATTATCCTGCTTCATGTATAGTAATAATTCTTTTTCACTATATGCCGAGATGAAGAGAACAGGTATGCCAAGCTGTTGTTCAATAATTTTACTTGCCTTTAAACCATCTAGTTTAGGCATTTTAATATCCATTAAGATTAATTGTGGATTATGCAAAAAGGCTAGCTCAATGGCAGTTTCACCATTATTAGCTTGTGCCACTACTTCGTAACCATTATCCTCTAGCATAAACTTCAAATCGATGGCAATCAATGATTCATCTTCGACAATCATAACTTTCCTAGTCATTTACGATAAATACCTCCTCACTTACAGGGAACTGAATTTGAGTATGTGTACCTTCTTCACTAGGGATAATTGAAAATGAGCCAGCTAAATCATATTCCACAAGCCTTGTGATAATTTCCATGCCAAATGATGCCTTCACCTCTTGCATTCCAACGCCGTTGTCAGAAATATGAAGTGAAATAGTTGAAGCCTCCTGCATGAAATGAATATCAATGGCTCCTTCATCACGACCAACAAAAGCATACTTTAATGCATTTTGTAGTAGCTCACAAATAATGAGTGCAAGGGATACTGCCTTTTTGGAATGGCAAAATACTCGCAAATGTTCGTGATGAAATGTTAGTTGAATCGTTGCTGTATTGGACGTGCCAATCATTTTATGTCCAATTTTTTTAGCCAATGCAATAACGTCTACTTTTTCCTCAGCGTTATCCTCATTTTCTAAAATAAGCTCATATACAGATGAGATGCTATATATTCGATTTAATGCCTCCTGAAAAGCACTTGCATTGACAGCCGACAATTCATTGCGCATTTGCAGGCGTAATAGGCTTGTCACTGTCTGAAGATTATTTTTCACACGATGGTGAATTTCTCGTATGGCAAATGTTTTCATCATAAGTTCATTTTCTTTCAGCTTTAGCTCTGTTAGATCATGAATAATGAGGAGTGTAACCTTGTCATTTTGACTGCGAATTGGAATTTTCTTCACGATAAAGGATTTACGTTCAATCGTAATTTCTAGGAAAAAGACATCGTCGCCTTTATCATAGACCTCCTGTAAAAACGGTAAGATTTTATCCAACGCAACATTGTCAAAGTTTTCTAATCCCGAAAGTTCTGAAATAAAATGATAGCCAGCTGGGTTACTGTAGATGACTTTGTTTTCGTGATTGGTAAGAATAATTGACTCCACAAGTAAATCAGAAACAACTGGTATCGGTTGAGAATTAGGTTCTACAATATGTTCAATTAATGCAAAAGGCATATTTTGAAAATCATCTTTTGGTGTCGTTTGCATCTTCACCGTCTTTTCCTGAATCAATACAGCAATTACTTGCTGTTGTTCATTAAAGATTGGAATCACATTTTGCTCCACCGTAATGCCTTCTTGTGTAACGGCTCTGGAAATCGATGATTTTTCTTTTTGTTTAAACGCAGTAAATACGGCTGGTTCAAAACTTTCAAAAACGAATTTTCCAATAACCGATTTTTCGTATAAACCTTTTTCCTTGTTAGGGAATGCTTCTGCCACGACAATTGCATGTGATAAATTATCCATCATACAATCTATGAACATATAACAATCAGTGAGCTCTGCATAATATTTAAGCGTAGCTTCTAGTTCTATTAACTTGTCAATATCCGTTGCCGAAAGATTAGTATAGTTTCTACACAATGATTGAATGTTCGACAGGTTAAAGCCCCCCATCATGGAATAATCAACAATCAGTTTGATTATTCTTAAAAATTCTTGTCATTATTATAAACCTTTTGTGAAATTATTTTCAATACAAAAAATATTATCTTTCATCAAAATTCATTGCATTACAAAGAACTATATAGCTTAAAAGAGAAATATTCAACATCTTTTTGTTATTACATTATTTAACAAGGGAAAAACAACTATTTCGATATAACAAAAAGAGAGCTTGCCGATTAAGCAAACTCTCTTATTTCTACTTTATTTCAGGTGCAACAGCTAATATATTTTCAAAGGCTGCGCGTTGTTTTTGTTCTTCTTCATTTAACAAAATATGAATATCACCATGATCGTTTGACGTCCTAATTAAGCGGCCCATTCCTTGCTGCAAGCGCAATTGCATAAATGGTAGCTCCACTTCTTCAAATGGATTTTCAGCAAACGTACGCTTCGCATCAAATAACGGATCCTGTGGAGGAAACGGTAAATCATAAATAATAACGCGTGTTAATGCTTCTTCAGGTAAATCTAACCCTTCCCATAAATGATATGAGCATAATGTTTTAACGATTCCCTGCTGGAAATCACGAACAATGGCCGAGAGCTCTCGATCACCTTCAAAGGCAACATGCATGCGCTCCATTAATGGCAATTCGGCTTTAAATTTTAACATGGCTTGCTTGGATTTAAATAAAATTAATGTTTGCTCTCCATCACGCAGTAATTGCTGTACATGTGCGGTTTTAGCATGTTGATCAAGCTCATGTAAATAGATTTTCATGACTTCTTCATAATCAAATGGCGAAGGGACTGAAAATGATTGGGACTCTTTAATACCTAAACTATAGGCGATATACGAAAAGTCTTTATTAACGGATAGAGTAGCAGACGAAAAGACGATCGGAAGCTTTTTAGAGAATAGTTTTTCTGCTAAAACTTCGGTAATTAAACGAGGCATAATCACCAACGTTTCTTCTCCATCTGTTTCCTCCAGCCAATCCACTGCATCTCCTTGAGCTATGAAAATACGTAAGGAAGCCTCATATTGTTCTAAATATTCCTCTGCCATATTTAACTCATATTCAGGAATCATATACATTTCAGATTCAAAAACAAATTCTTCCATCAATATTTCCACATCTTGTATCAATTGTTTTCCATAGGCGAGCAATGTTTTGGATTTATTGATACGTTTACGATCCTCATCTGAAGGAACGATATCATCACGAAGCTGATCAAAAAATAACTCATGATCATCTTGCAATTTTTCCATAGCATACAATGTTCGCTCTCGCACACCATCTACCATTAATCGCTCTAAAAGCTGGACAATCGTTGTTGCCTGTACTTTATAGGTCATTGCTTTTTGTGCAGCGTATTCCAACAGATGTCCTTCATCCAATACCATCATAGACACTTCTGGTAGTAAGGCAAGCTGTCCCTCACGTTCACGAGATTCCTTTGTAGCTAAATGCTCCATTAAGAAATCTTGCGAACAAATAACTAAATCCGTTGATTTACGGTAATGAGAACGATGCAATGTTTGCCCACAGCGATTACGTAGATCACATACAGAGCATTGCATAATCGAGTTGTAATTAACTTTTTGCCAATCCTCATCACTGACAGTTGGATAATTACTACGTTCTCCATATGGATGAATAGCAATCATTGAACCTTGGGCATATACACCATCCGGAATGGAGAAGGAAATATCATCAATCCATTCATCCGATTCAACTTTTTCCGCTTCCTCAAAGCGTTTTAAGCATAAATATTGATCACGTGATTTGGCTAAACGAACATCAATTTCCAGACCAAGCGTTTTTTGTAGCTTATAGATGTCTCCGCCCTCTTTAACGAGCTGATCGATTAATGTTTCATCAGCACAGGCAATAAGTGCTGGTTTCCCTGTATAGCGTGCATAGGAAATAGCTGGGAGTAAATAGGCGATTGTTTTCCCAGTCCCAACACCCGCTTCCGCAAAGAGTACGTTTTTTTCTTTTAGCGCTTGTTCTATTTGATAAGCCATAAAGATTTGCTCATCACGACACTCAAAGCCTTTTTCAGGCAATTCATCATAAAGGACGTCACCCATCCAGTCACCTAGTGAATCAAAAAATGATCGGTCCTTTGATAATGCAAATGGTAAAGATTTACGCAATTGATGTTCCCCCTCTTACTATCTGGTGCTATTATACGCGACGAAACGGAAGATAAGAAAAAATCTTATCTTCCGTTACTATTCGTTAATCTCTTTTAGACTTTTGTCCCCAGAACTGATAATAATTTGTTTCGATAAAACCATTAAATAATTTCCGTTTTTTCGTCGCTTGACGTCCATATAATTCTTCAAAATTTTTCATGGAGGATAGCATATATACAGACCAAGTTGGATAGTTTTTCATAACTATCCCTAAATCACGGATAACCTGTTCTACAACTTCAACATCACCAATACGTTCTCCGTATGGCGGGTTACCAATCATTACACCATCTGTTAACTGAGTCGTGAAATCACGTGCTTGCATTTGCTTAAACGTAATTAGCTCACCAAATCCTGCTTCTGAAGCATTTTCTTGTGCAATGCTTACCATACGATGATCAATATCAGAACCTACAATTTCTAATGGCTGATCATAATTGGCCAAACTTTCTGCTTCGTCTCGTACAGCATCCCAGATTTGCGCTTTCATCCATGGCCAGTCTTCAGAAATAAACTCACGATTATAGCCTGGTGCTATATTTTGTCCAAACATGGCAGCTTCTAAAGCAATGGTTCCTGAACCACAGAATGGATCAACAAACGGACGATTTGGATTCCATTTTGAAACTTGTATAAGCGCCGCCGCTAAGGTTTCTTTTAATGGTGCCTCACCTTGTGCTTGACGATAGCCACGTTTATGAAGACCTGCGCCGGATGTATCAATCGTTAGTGTCGCCACATCTTTTAAAATTGAAACCTCAATTTTGTAAGTAGCACCTGATTCATCTAAAAAGCCAAGTCGCTTATAATGCTGCTTCATTCGTTCAACAATCGCTTTTTTTGTAATAGCTTGACAATCAGGTACACTAAATAATTTAGATTTAACTGATTTCCCTGAAACAGGAAAGGCAGCATCCACGGGTAAATATTTTTCCCACGGTAGAGCTTTTACACTTTCAAATAATTGTTCAAATGATTTTGCTGGGAATTGTCCAACGACAATTTTTACACGATCGGCTACTCGTAGCCACAAATTGGCACGTGCAATCGCTGTTTCATCACCCTGAAAATATACTTTACCATTGTCAACAGTTGTTTCATAGCCAAGTGCTTTTACTTCTTGGGCTACAATTGCCTCTAAACCCATTGCTGACGTTGCTACTAATTGATAATTTGCCATAGATTATTTCCTTCCTTGATGCTCAATTTCCCAATATTCCATAAACTCCATAAGATCGTTTAATGGTAATGGTTTGCTGTAATAATAGCCCTGAATAATATCACAGTTCATTTTACGTAGTATATCCACTTGTTGTGCCTGTTCTACACCTTCTGCCACAACTTTCATTTTTAGGCGATGGGACATTTGAATAATAGCATCTACAACTGCCTGTTTTTCATCGAGCGACCCAATATGTTGAATAAAGCTTCGATCGATTTTTAAACAATCTAGCGGAAAGCGAACTAAATAGCTCAGAGACGAATAGCCTGTCCCAAAATCATCTATGGAGATTTTAAAGCCTAATTGTTTCAAACGAACTAATTTGCTCACGGTTTCGTTAGCACTGTTCATGACTGTTCGTTCCGTCACTTCTATTTCAAAATTGTTTGCTGGCATATTATAGCGTTCTAATATTGCTTGGATCGATTCTAAAAAATTTTGCTGTTTAAAGTGAATGCTTGATATATTAATGGCAACCGGTATTTTCCACCCGTATTGTTGCATTTGAATAACTGCCTCGCACGCCTTTTCCAGAATGACCTCACTTAAAGGAATGATTAATCCTGTTTCCTCAGCATAAGGGATAAACTCTCCAGGAGAGACAAAGCCTAGCCTTTCATTATTCCAACGGACCAATGCCTCTAATCCTTGAATTTGCTCATTGTCCATGTAAATTTTCGGTTGGAAATGCAGCTCAAATTCACGATTGTCAATGGCTCTTCTTAATTCTGAATCTAGCAATAAGACACGCTGTGCATCTGTTTGCAGCTCATCAAAATAAAAAGAATAGCCATTCAAACCATTCTTTTTTGAATAGGTCATTGCTCTGTCAGCACAATTAATGAGTTCTTCCGTATTTTTCCCATCTACTGGATAGACACTTACGCCTATGCTTGTAGAAATAAACACTTCCTGGCCGTTTATCATCATTGGCTTTTCAATACTACTTATTATTTGTTCAGCAAATTGTGCAGCTTCTTTTACGTTTTTTACATTCGTTAATGTAATGACGAATTCATCTCCGCCATATCTTGCGATAATATCTTTGTTTTTCAGTAAATGTTTTAGTCGTTTGGCGACTTCTATTAAAATGGAATCTCCGACAGCATGACCTAAAGTATCATTAATTTGCTTAAATCTATCTAAATCTAAAAAATAGACCGCATGCTGCACTGAATGAGAAATAGCAGAAGTTGATTCTAAAAGATTATCCATTCTTTCGATATAAGCAAAACGATTGGATACATCTGTTAGTGAATCAGTCAGTAAACGTTTTTCTAGTTCGTTTTCTACTATTTTTCTTTCAGACAAATCTGTGAAAATACCACAATAATTTGTAACCTCACCCTCATCGTTGGTTACACAAACAATTGTTAACCATTCAGGATATACGTCTCCAGTTTTACGACGATTCCATATTTCTCCTTGCCAAATTCCTTCTTGTCGTATCTGTTCCCACATTTCTAAATAGAACGGTAATTCATGTACACCTGATTGTAAAACGGCAGGTGTTTTTCCCACCACATCATCACGTTTATAACCTGTGACAAATTCAAAGGCAGGATTAACCATTACTATTTTTTTGTATTCATCAGTAATCATGATACCTTCAGATACATTTTCGAAGATTTTAAGTATTAAGGTAGTAGGATATTGAGAAATCAACTTCAATTTATCCACACTTTCCCAATTATTTACTCCGTTCATGTTCCGCCCCATCCTATCTCTCTATACTCCCCTTTAAAGGGCACTTACGTCAGGCCAACTCGTATGTAAATCAATGACACCCCATTTAGATGGTGTACAGTTTTTTTGAGTAACTCGTAAGCTCGTCTTAAAAATCTGTGACATCCTTAGAGGTTTATACTTGATTCAGCAGTTGTCCTGTCGCCACCTGAATGGAAAGAAAATGTGCAAACTCTCGCTACCTCTCGAGTAGAGTCATGTGTATCTAACATGTTGCTAGGTACACAAACTTTTGCTGAATCAAGATAAATACACATTGATGCGATCACCGTTTTCAGATGTTGTGACTTAGAAGCGGTAGCGATAGAGGCTTGACTATCAAATAGCCATTCTCAAACGTATCGCGCATACCAAGACTTGATTAACTAGGTTACTTTTTCCTCATAAACTCAAAAGAAAAGCTCTCCACCGAGTTGGAGAGCGCTTGTTATTTCGTAAATAAGCATCAAAAAAATTCCATAAGCCATGTTTTGTTCCTGAGTACTCAAACAGCTTGCGCCTCGTACGACCAGGTAGTAATCATCTATCTACAGAGCAAGCTCCGTCCCTCTATCCGTTCAATTCCTTCAAGAGAGTGCCCCTACCATAATTTGGGTTTCTCACTCGTGGGGTTTACCTCGTTCCACCTTGCATGTTTCCAAGCAAGCTTCGTCACTGTGGCACTTTCAGGAAGTGTCAACCATATCCAAGGACTTAGGTTTTCCTTCCGCCGTCAGCCTGAACAGCTGCCTTACCTTATTTTTTCAGTAAGCACGAACACTACGGACATCTCAGTACCGTGTGAGCATGGACTTTCCTCTACGACGTCTAGCGCCGCAGCGATTACCAGAATTTCATGATGATACGAAAGATTATACTAGAGTTTTATGTTAAATACAATATAATTGACTAAAATTATTCGTATAGCTTGCTACCAAATACATGTTTTTCTAAATTAGAAAGACGTTTTAAAATGTCAAAATTAGTTGTACCTGCTGCTGCCGCTGATGCAACGGGTTGTCTCTTCGGTGTATTTTCAATTTCTTCTTTTAATTGTCTATTCTCTTCACGTAGTTGGGCCATCACTTTTTCAAACGTTTCATAGTCTTGAATAATTTCATCAAGGAATGAATCTACTTCTTCCACATTATAGCCTTTAAAGTTCTTTTTAAATTCCTTTTCAAGGATCATTTTTGACGTTAATTTAATGTCCATTCACATCGCCCTTCCTCACACTACATACACGAATACATTATAGCATACTTCAACACATTATATCGTCTGAAAACTCCATTTGTAAGGCTAAACTTGTCGTTTTATGCGATTACCTGGGAAATTATTTCTTATTTCCTAATCTGAGCAACCTCTTTTCCCAAGAAATTGCCCATTTTTGTTTTTGTTCTGCTCTCCATTGCTCATTCTTTTGAATGAGCTGTATGCCTTGTTGCGTATAATAAAGGGCCTGCTTATAATCTTTTATTTGGTGCTCGTAAAGTATGGCTAGCTGCTCAAGGACATGCAACTTTGTTCGTGCTTCAACAAAATGGAGAGAGGCCACAAATGCATCGATGGCTTCACTATAGCGTTTACTCTTTTTATGCTGTAGTGCTAAATAATATTGAGCATTACCCGCTTCCAGTGCATCAAATTGTGTTGTCACCCTTTCTAACACCTTAACACTTTGTGTGCTTTCTTTTAAATCACCATACCATTTCCCAATATTGGTAAAGGTTTTTGCAGATTCTTCATATCCCTCTTCAAACAAGAGCTGAGTAGAATGACTATATAGGGTGATAAGCGACAGCAAATCCCACTCATTATGCAGCAAAACCTTCATAAGAGCATCTGGTACGCCACTTTTCACAGCATCTAAATAAATAATAGGGGCAAGATGACCAGGAATATCTCCCTTTCGAGAAAAACCAAGCTTCTCTTCCTCCACAGATTTTAATTTTAAGCGCTCCATATCATTTTTCCATAAACGCTTGGAACTATGCAATAAATCGATTTGTCTTTGTGACCTTAATTTCGGTAATGTTTTTTGATGCAGTGTCCAGCGTGTTTCAAGCTGCGGCCAATCAAAGCTTTTACCATTATAGGTGATAACCGTTGCCGATTTTTGCCACAGTTTTGATTCAAACAAAAACGCCGCCTCATGTGCAGGGTCTGCAAGAATATATTGAGTTAAACTAAAACATTCTTCGTCTACCTCTAAAAACCCAAGCAAAAAAATATGCGTGCCCACACCTTTTAAGCCTGTCGTTTCTGTATCAAAAAATAATACAGGTTCATGAAAATCCAGTGCATACGGATGATCGAACGAAGCATCCCGCCATATTTTCAACGCATCAAAAAATGACTGTAGCTGATAATGCCCATGCTGAAAAGAAAATGGATACTGTACATGGCGCTTAAACACAATACCAAAGTCATTTTCTACAACTGTAAGCCCCGCCTTTTCCCATCGCTCGGTATAGCTCGGCCTAGTTGGCTTTTGAAAAGCTGGTTCCTCTACCTTTTGTAGAGTCGCCGCTGGTTTTTTACTAAGCATTTTTTTCATTTGTAGTATTTTATTTTCGTAAGACATGTATTTCACTCATTTTCTGCTTATAATATAAGACTCTCTTGCAAGATTACCATGATTGCTCGACTCATTCAAAATTTTCATCGCAGGAATTCTTGTTTATAGAAGCTCTATTTCTTGAATTGAAGACCTCAAAAGTGTAAAGGACATGTGAGTATGTCTTTGCGGTTGCAATGAAAAAAGCATGCCCTGCCTGAAGAAGCGTAAAACATTTTGCAAAAAGAGCTGCAAAAAATAAAGCCCCGATTCAAACTTATACTTTCAATATATGAATCATTCGATTCTTCCAATTGACTAGATATAGTACTCCATCTATTATCAAATTTACTTTTCACATATGATTCTTTTGACATTTCCTTTAGATTCTCGCCATTATATTGATAATAGTAAGTCTTATCCTCTTCTTCAGAAAAACTTGCGAAAGAAAGTGTATTTCATTTTGTGTAATTGAATGTCCGTACAAATGTAATTTTAAAATAAATTCACCCTCATCATTTCATTTAAAGAAACTACCCCGATATGCTTTTTGCTTAAAACTATTCATTAAACAATCCATTTCCAATTAAGATACGACATTTCTTGATGTATGTCCCTTTTATGTACAAGATTTTAGTGGATACATAGAAAACTCAAGCTATTGTCTATTGCTAGTGTACTATTGTAAGTATTTCCTATAAAATGAAATTACATATAAAAAGTGATAAAATGATGTTTTTTGGAGGAAATGCTTTGTTTAAAAATTTGCGTGAAGAAATAAAAGAAGAATGGAAAAACACAACCGAGGATTTAGAAAAGGAAGTATTTAAAGTATGGCAATTAGACTATAAAGGCCATGTTATTCGAATTGTAAATGCCGTGACTGAGGAAGTTCTTTCCATTAATAATAAAGTAGTAGATAAAAAAAGTAGAGATAGTATGTTCAAACAAATCTACCCTTATGTTACATTGACAGGTAAAATTACAGAGGCAGATGGCACAATCTCTACCGTCAAAGTAAAAATCGGTGGATTACTCAGTCTAAATATTGTCGTTAAAGTAAATGGTACTATACTACTGAACGAAAAACACAAAATATCTATCAAGTAACTTTAGCTTAATCGAATACTACTGGACGTGAATTAGAAAGCATACTGTCATTCCGTTAGATGAGCTATATACTATTAAATATAGAGGGCCTGAGGAAATAATTTAGTTATTCCTCAAGCCCTCTTTTATTATGTTAATTAATTTGATTTAATCTTTGAAGAAGTATTAGGACTCTCTTCTTGCCTTTGTCTAAACTGTCTTGGGCACCAATACATGATGGGCATCCAGATTCACAAGGACAATTTGAAACATGCTCCAACGTTTTCATTAATAGCTCTTCCCATAAGTCATAGACCTTTTCACTTAAACCAATCCCACCAGGGTATTTATCGTAAACAAAAAAAGTGGGCAGCTCATTATGGGATGCTTTGACTTGTGGGACAACTGCTACATCACTACTGTCACATTGAATAAATAAAGGGATAAAGGCATTCATGGCATAGGCTACTCCAATCATTACCTCTGTCAATTCCGCCTCTGACCACTGTTCTGTTAGATGAAGTGATAGCCAGGATGCGCTTGTATGCATTTCATCTGGAGGTAAATGAATAGGCCCCGATCCTATATTATCATGCGTTCCAAAGCGAATTTTCTTGAAAATAGTTGCCTGTGCAACTAATCCTACATCCCCATAGCTAATCGTACCGCCGTTATAAGTTCGGCTACGATCTTCCTCTAATACCTTCATTTCAACGGCAAGATTGGCATCTGTATAATAATCGATGTCGACTTCACGCACATAAGCTTTCTTTTCTTCCCAGTCGAGCTTCTCTACTTGGAATTGAATCCCTTGATGTAAATAAATCGCTTCTTCATGTAATAATGTCATGGCACTATGACGATCCATTTCTCCAATTACCTTTGTTTGGGCAGGGATAGACAGATCAATAATTACCACATTTTCCTGTGAAGCCGACCGTAAGCTAATATCATGTGCTGGGAAACGATCACTCATCCAATGCCACTTATCGCTTGTCTTAAAGACAACGCCCTCTTCGGCTAAATAATCTAGCAATTCTTGTATGTCATATTCACCATACGTATCTTCTATAGAAAAAGGTAATTCAAAAGCGGCACATTTTAAATGATCCATTAAAATTAACATATTTTCAGGATAAATACGTGCCTCCTCTGGTGCACTACCAAGTAAAAATAAAGGATGATTCACCACATACTGATCCAGTGCAGTCGATTGTGCAACATAAATAATTAATGCCTCATCTTGCCGTCTGCCTGCACGTCCTGCTTGTTGCCAGGCACTTGCAATATTTCCTGGATAACCTGTCATAATACATGCTTGTAACTGGCCGATATCGACCCCTAATTCTAACGCATTGGTACTGACCACGGTTTGAATGGTTCCATCACGCAAGCCTTTTTCGATTACCCGACGTTCAGATGGCAAATAACCACCTCGGTAGCCACGCACGGATTCATCCAGCAGCTTATTGCGAGTGAGCTCCTTTAAATAAGTGACAATCATTTCAACCCGTACCCTGCTTTTAGCGAATATGATTGATTGAATACCAGCTATATATAACCGCTTTGCTAAATCACTTACCTCTAACACGGCACTTCTACGCACCCCAAAAGTTTTGTGAATAATGGGCGGATTATAGAACAGAAATGTTTTCTTACCAACGGGTGCTCCAGAGTCTGCGATAAGCGCATGTGAGTCATTTGTTAATAGCTCTGCCAGCTCCTTAGGATTTTTTATCGTTGCCGATGTACAAATAAACACAGGTTTACTACCATAAAATTCACAAATGCGTTTTAATCTACGAATAACATGGGCAACATGGGAACCAAATACCCCTTTATATGTATGCAATTCATCAATCACGATATACTGTAAATTTTCAAATAGCGATACCCATTTCGTATGGTGTGGCAATATTCCTGAATGAAGCATATCAGGATTTGTCATCACGATATGTCCTGCTTTGCGAACCTTCTGGCGAATGCCTGGAGCCGTATCGCCATCATAGGTATAACTTAAAATTTCCTCACCACTTTGTTCAATCAGTTCGTTCAAGTCATTTTTTTGGTCCTGTGCTAAAGCCTTTGTTGGAAATAAATAGATCGCACGTGCGTTTTTATCCTCTACTATTTTTTGCAACACCGGCAAATGATAGCAATATGATTTACCTGATGCGGTTGGTGTAACAGCCGTAAAAGATGTACCACTCTGTGCCAAATCAAAGGCCTCTCGCTGATGCGTATAAAGTTGCTCGATTCCCCTTGCCTGCAAAGCCTTCACTAAAGAGGGATGTAAATTTTCTGGGAAAGGAGCGTAGCTAGCAGGTCGGCCTTCAAGTGTTTGCCAATGTAGAATGCGTTCTTTTAATTCTTCATCATATCTCCACTCATGCAAAAGCTCGCTAATCGTTCGTTTCTTCGATAGCATTTACTGACTCCTCCCTTACCAATCGTTCAAAGTTTTTCATTGTAAAGGAGGTAGAATGAATTGCATCTAAAAAGCGTTTTTTACTTGTTTCTTTATAAAAAGATTGCACAACAAATTGCTCCATCGATTCTACCGTTGAAGCAATTTGTTGTGTATGCATATATTTCGGTCGATTCTCTTGAATCCATTTATTGGCCTCTTGCTGCCATTCCTTCAACAGTTGGTGAATTTCATCAGCGTGTGGTTTCACCTCTTGAAAAAAGTCAGGTGTACGGTCCTCCTCACGCATTTGCCAAAAACGTGAAACACATCGATCACATTCATCTATTAATTTGGATGTTTGCTGAATAACTAACAATTTTGCACCTCATCTCTCATCAATTACTCGTAAGCAAATATTTTTCGTAGCAAGTACATATATATGATGAGTATGTCTTGTCCATCATTGCAACTACGAAAATATGGCACCTCTTGATACCTTTACCTTCCCTTACTTGTTTTGTGGTAAATACTGTATCAATTTTAATGCTATAGAGTTAGTTCCATTGCTTATGAGATAAGTGTACCAAAGTCTATCATTTTTCACTACTAATAGGCGAACAAGCATTCTTTACTTGCCAGTTCTTTTCTGCTAAGCTTACTTTCTGACTAACTGCTTCGAGCTGCAAAAAAAAGTGCATATTCTGAGCATTGTTCTCCAGTGACACTCTCGTGAAAAGTAATTGATTGACCAGATCTAACTGCGCAACTAATTGTTCTAACTTGTTCAAAATAACGCCCCCTTTGCTTTACTTAAAGTATTCCTCGCATGTATAGAATTACCTTCATGCGTGACAAAATAAGCGTAAGTTAGCTGAAAGAAGAAGATTTTCGATAAATTTTTATAAATGAACCTTCCAACTAAAAAAGCGTCCTGAATGAAAGGTGTAGATAATTCACCATTCTTCAACCGTTTCTATGTTTAAATTTATCAGTTATTTTGACGATTCAAGGAAGACAATCATTAGCTTTTTTTCGACGCAATTTGTTTATTCTTTGCATCCACTGTCTACTACTCTTGTAACAAAGACAATACGGATGGAGGTAGAGAAGAGCCATCAAATCATGGTAAACTACTATATAGGAAAGCAGTTTGATAAAGGGTGAGCTAAATGACAATTCGCTATCCAAATGGGAAATTGTATACCCCCCATACTTCTGTACAGAAAACAGAAAAAAAGAGTAAAAGTAAAGATTTGTCTTTTAGTAATCGTGGAAAGACACTAGAAGATGAAATTAATGAAGCAAACGACTATTATATTAAAAGACGACTTGCTATCATTCATAAGAAACCTGTTCCTGTACAAATCGTCAAAGTAGAGTACCCTTCACGAAGCGCTGCTGTCATTCGTGAAGCATATTTTCGAACACCCTCTACAACCGACTACAATGGTGTTTGGAATGGGCATTATATTGATTTTGATGCAAAGGAAACTGCTTCCAAGACAAGTTTCCCTTTAAAAAATATTCATGAGCATCAAATGACCCATATGCAGCAAGTGACTGAACAAAATGGTGTGGCTTTTATTATCGTTCGCTTTTCAGCTTTTGAACGATATTTTATTGTGCCATATGAAGTTTTACAAAAGGCCTGGCAAGCAATGGAAAATGGCAATCGTAAATCCATACCCTTTTCAACGATTGAAGAAGAGGCGTATGAAATTCCCACTAGCTATTATCCACGGATCGATTATTTACCCATCATCCAACAATTGATCGATGAAAAATGCTGCGGGTTTGAAAGTGAGGAGAAATAGTATGACTGAACGTCGTCGAACACGTGGAGAGCATCAAAAGGCTCTCGCTGAAAAAAATAAAAAAGGTAAGAAAACAACTACAAAGTCGTCAACACCCGCTAAAATGTGGATAAAACGTATTTTCTTAACGTTATTAGTCATCGGTGTGGTAGGCTTCATTGGAGGCGCAGGATTATTTGCTTACTATGCAAGTACAGCTCCTAAGCTTGATGAGGAATTATTGAAAGACCCTGTGTCTTCAGAGTTCTACGATAAAAACGGTGAAATATTCGCGACAATCGGTGCTGAAAACCGTAAATATATAAAATATGAAGATATTCCCGAAGATATGGTGAACGCTATTCTTGCAACGGAAGATGTACGCTTTTTTAAACATCACGGCATGGACTTCTACCGTCTAGGTGGTGCTATACTTGCTAACTTCCGTGATGGCTTTGGTGCACAAGGTGCCTCTACCCTAACACAGCAAGTAGTGAAAAACTCATTTTTACAAAATGAAAAGAAATTAAAACGTAAAGCACAGGAAGCTTGGCTAGCGTTTCAATTAGAACGTAAATATTCAAAAGAAGAAATTTTTGAAATGTATTTCAATAAAATGCTAATGTCAGGCCGTATTTATGGCTTTGGTACAGCAGCCCAATATTTCTACGGAAAAGAATTAAAAGATTTAACATTAGATGAAGAAGCATTATTAGCAGGGCTCGTACAAAGACCAAATGCTTATAATCCATTGAAAAACCCTGACCTTGCCAAGCAACGTCGTAATACGGTTTTAGGATTAATGTATCAACACGGAAAAATTTCAAAAACGGAAATGGAAGAAGCTAAAAACGTTGATGTCCAAGCAGGTCTTGCTGACGATGCAACTCGTCAAACATTTGCTGGCTCTAAATACGATGCCTTCCTCGATGTCGTTATTAATGAATTAGAAAATAATGGCGATAGTTCAGCTATGGCAGAAGGGATTAAAGTTTATACTACTCTTGATCCAAATGCCCAAAAAGTTGTTGAAAATGTGATGAACGATGACAGCAATTTCCCTACTGAAGAGATTCAGTCAGGTGTAGCGGTCATTGATACGAAAACAGGAGCTATCCAAGCTGTTGGTGGCGGTCGACATTATGGTGCCGAACGTGGCTGGAACTATGCAGATGATTTAACAAAAAATCAACCTGGTTCTACCATGAAACCATTAGTGGACTACGGCCCAGCCATTGAATATTTAAAATGGTCTACAGGTCATACACTTGTAGATGAACCTATGAACTATTCCAATTCAAAGCAAACTATTACAAACTGGGATGGCAGATATATGGGTGCCATGACTGCTCGTAAGGCATTATATGCTTCACGAAACGTACCAGCTGTCAAAGCATTACAAGAGGTAGGTACTGAAAATGCGAAGGAATTTGTTGGACGTTTAGGGATTGAAACAGAAAACCTGTATGAATCAGACGCAATTGGTGGTGGGGCGATTACTATCTCCCCTATTCAAATGGCGGCTTCCTATGCAGCATTCGGAAATAACGGGGTTTACACAGACCCACATGCTATTACAAAAATTGTTTACCGTGATGGGAAAACATCTAAAAATTATACACCTGAGCCTAATGTAGCGATGAGTGAAGCTACAGCTTATATGGTCACAGATATGCTACGTGATGTAGTTGGCAATAAACCTGACGCATCAGGTACAGCGGCCAATGTCCCAGGATTAGACATCGCAGGTAAAACAGGTACAACCAACTATTCAGCTGAAGATTTCAATAAACATAATTTACCAAATACAAGTGTGCCAGATTCATGGTTTGCTGGTTATACGACAAACTATTCCATCGCTATATGGAGTGGCTATGAAAAACACTTTGATCCAATTACAACGTGGGAAGAACGTCGTTTACCACAAAATCTATTCAAATCGATTATGCAAGACATTTCAGCAAACGTTGAAACAGAAAGCTTTAAAAAGCCAAGTACTGTTGTAGAAGCAACGATTGAAGTGGGCTCTAAGCCATTGAAATTGGCAAGTGACTTTACACCAAGCGAATTACGTCAAACAGAGCTATTCGTTCGTGGTACTGAGCCAACAGAAGTGTCGAATGTTTATGAGGCACCAGAATTGGCTACACCATACAACGTATCTGCAAGCTTAGATTTAGGGGCACAGTCTATCAATATTTCTTGGGAACATGATGCCAGCTTGAATCCAGAAACAGATGAACCATTACCAACTTCATTTGAAGTAACTGCAACCCGTGATGATGGTAAAAAGTTTGACCTTGGTAAAACAGAGAGCAAAGGTTTATCCGTTGCCAATACGTTGGAAGATGGCAATTACACGATTTCAGTCGTAGCCGTTGTGGATGGTACACGAAGCGAGCCTGGTACCACAACTTTCCAAATTACAAGTACAACTGAAGAAGAGGATGTAGAGACGGAAGAGCCGGAAGAGCCAGACATTGATTTACCAACAGATCCTGGTGAAGAAGACCAAGATAACGGTCATAATAATGGCAATGGTAACGGTAATGGCAACAACGGTGGGAATAACGGAAACAACGGTGGAAACAATGGCGGTTCAGATGGAAGCCAGCAACCAACTCCTCCTACGGATCCTGTTGACCCTAATAATGAAGAACCAAGCTCAGAATAAACAAAAAGCCGAGAAGCATATAATGCTTCTCGGTTTTTTCTGTCGGCACAAGGTTTGATTCTGCCACTCTATTTTTTACTTGCTTGAATTCGTAAACGTGCTGTACGCTTTTTCGTTTCCTTAAATAATTCATCTAGCTGACGGTAACAAGCATATTGCCCTGGCTTCGCTTTAATAAAGGCAAGTCTTTCAACCCCATTAATGGGCAGTACCTCGTCTCCTGCCGCTTGTACAAGCTGTTCAAACAATTGGATTGCCTCTTCCATTAAGCCTTTCGCTGTACCATTTCTAGCATCATGAGCTTCGTGGATAGTTGCTTGAAGAGTTGTCCATTGGGCAAACCAAGCATCTACCTGATCTTTTGCGATCGCCTCACTATTCATGCTTCCTTCACCAAGCCTTTCTTCAAACGCTTTTGACCTTCACGACAATCGCTTAGTAAAGGACAGGTATGGCAGCCAGGATTTTGGGCCTTACAATGATAACGACCAAAGAAAATTAACTGATGATGCGTTTTCGACCACTTATCCATCGGCGTTTTTTTCATGATTGTTTCTTCTACTTCAAGTACGGAATCCTTCCATCTACATAGACCTAGACGTTTGGAAACACGCTCTACATGGGTATCAACTGCTAGCGCGGGGATATCAAAGGCTACTGATAGCACCACATTGGCTGTTTTGCGACCTACACCTGGCAATGTTACAAGTGCTTCTCGGGTTGCTGGTATTTCGCCATTATATTCATCTAGTAAACGTTGACATAAAGCCTGAATGTTCTTTGCTTTATTGCGATATAAGCCAATAGAGCGAATATCCTGTTGTAATTCTTCCAACGGGACAGCCAAATAATCTTCAGGCGTTTTATATTTCTGAAATAATGTTTTGGTTACCTTATTAACAAGTACATCCGTACATTGTGCAGACAATAATGTCGCAATTGTGAGCTCAAAGGCATTGTCATGCACTAGCTCACAATGTGCATTAGGAAACATTCGATCCATTTCTTCTAGGCAATGCTCCCACTGTTTTTTAGTTAACAAACTGGATGCCCCCTATTCTCTCTCTTCTAACCAATTATAAAAAGGTACTTTGTTAGTTGGTTGCGTGTCTTGTTGAACTGTCCGTGCTGGAGTCCTGCTAAATGTTTGCTTCTCTCGGAACTGCTCACTTTGCTTTTGTGCCGCTTGAGGTGTCGTAATATTTTTCTTCTTCCACTCTAACAAAATACGATCAATATAGCGAATGCTCAGTTTCCCAGCAAAAACAGCTTCTTTCAATGCCTCTTTAATGAGTGTTGGACTATGCTTGTCCTCATCAAGCCAACATCCTATTTTTTCAAGCTCTAAAGGAGATAAAAGACGTCCCATTTCTTCTTCAAAGAGTCGGAAAATCTCTCCTTCTTCTTGTTGAAGTGTTGTGGCAGATTTTTGTTGCTCTTTCATCTCGATCATCTGCACAATTCGCTCCCAGAGTGGATAAACCGAATATTTTTCATAGAGCTTGCCACCTGTATCCACATCACGAGTAATTTCAAGGAAGCCCTTTTGCATTAATCGTTGTAAACGGGATGTTAGTTCATTTTCTGGCATTGTGAGACGATTCTTTAGATCATTTGGTGTAGGGAAGTCATAGCCTTCCATATGAAAGGCTAATAAGTGCATAACAATTAGCGCCTCTTCATCCTCTATATTTAACTCCTTATAAAACTGAAAAAAAAGCTGGGGAATGGGAATCATTCTCTGCTCAGTCCATGTACGGAGTCGATGATTATTTGCATTCATATTCCTCTAGACTCCTTCTTTAAGTAAGTAGAAAAGCCGCGTAGATATTTCACTACGCGACTTTTAAATTGATTTGCTTATGGATATAAGCGGTTCAGTAAACGTGGGAATGGAATTGTTTCACGAATATGTTCTGTGCCAGAAATCCATGCCACAGTTCGCTCTAATCCAAGTCCGAAGCCTGAATGTGGAACAGAACCATGTTTACGAAGCTCCAAATACCATGCATATGCATCTAATGATAGGTTATGCTCTTCAAGACGAGATTTTAATAAATCATAGTCATGGATACGCTCAGAACCACCAATAATTTCACCATAGCCTTCAGGTGCGATTAAATCAGCACATAATACAACATCATCACGATCTGGATGTGGTTGCATATAGAAAGGCTTAATGCCTATTGGGTAGCATGTAATGAATACTGGCTTGTCGAATGAATTGGCAATAGCTGTTTCATGAGGTGCCCCAAAATCGTCGCCCCATTCGATATCGTCAAAACCTTGTTCATGTAAAAGCTTAATCGCATCATCATACGAAATACGAGGGAATGGCGCTTGAATCTTTTCAAGTTTCGATGTATCACGGTCAAGTCGCTCTAATTCTAATTTGCAGTTAGCCAGAACAGATTGTACAATATGCGTCACATATTGCTCCTGTACTTCTAGATTTTCTTCAAACTCTACAAAAGCCATCTCTGGCTCAATCATCCAGAACTCGATTAAGTGACGACGCGTTTTAGATTTTTCAGCACGGAAAGTTGGACCGAATGAAAATACTTTTCCTAGTGCCATAGCTGCCGCTTCCATATAAAGCTGCCCTGATTGAGAAAGGAATGCATCCTCATCAAAGTATTTCGTATGAAATAGCTCAGATGTACCTTCAGGTGAAGATCCTGTTAAAATTGGTGGGTCCATCTTTGTAAAACCATTGTTGTTGAAAAATTCATAAGTTGCACGAATGATTTCATTACGGACCTTCATAATGGCATGTTGTTTACGAGAACGTAACCATAAATGACGGTTATCCATTAAAAATTCAGGACCGTGCTCCTTCGGTGTAATAGGGAAATCTGTTGCTGTATGTAGAACCTCAATTCCTGTTACAGCTAGCTCACAGCCAAAGCTTGAACGTTCGTCAGCTTTCACTTCTCCTGTAATATACATAGAAGTTTCTTGCGTTAATCCTTTAGCTGTTGCAAAAATTTCTTCGCCCACTTCTTCTTTCACGACAACACCCTGAACAAAACCAGAGCCATCACGAAGTTGTAAGAAGGCGATTTTACCACTTGAACGTTTGTTAGCTAGCCAAGCGCCCATTTTGACTGTTTCACCGATATGCTGTGGCATATCTTTAATCATAATTTTTTTCATAGAAATCCTCCAAAGTCGTCTAGAGGGATTAGTCTTGCCATTTTGATTTTACAAATGTATCAATACGACGGACTGCCTCTTCTAGTAAGTCTAAAGATGTTGCATAAGATAATCGCATAGTAGTTGGTGCACCAAAGCCAGAGCCTGGAATTACGGCTACGTTTGCTTCTGTTAAAATATCCGCAGCGAATGCGTCTACTGAATCATATCCAGTGTGAGCCATAGCTTCTGCTACATCTGGTAATAAGTAGAATGCACCCTGTGGTTTTAATACATGGAAGCCAGGAATTGCACTTACCTGTGGGTAAATTTTCTCAAGACGAGATTCGAATGCTTGGCGCATTTCCTCTACCGCGTCCTGTGGCCCATTATACGCCTCAACAGTTGCATATTGTGCAGTTGTCGTCGCATTAGATGTTGAATGTGATGCAAGGTCAGTCATTGCTTTCACTATGTCCGCATCACCCGCAGCATAACCAATACGCCAGCCTGTCATAGAGTGTGATTTTGCTACACCATTTACAACGATTGTACGTGCTTTTACTGCATCAGAAAGTTGTGCAATTGAAAAATGCTCAATACCATTGTATACAAGCTTCTCATAAATTTCATCTGACACGATTAAAATATCCTTTTCTTCTGCAACTGCAGCAAGTTCTGCAAGCTCTTCACGTGAATATATCATACCAGATGGGTTGCTAGGTGAGTTGATAATTACCGCTTTTGTTTTATCAGTCACAGCAGCTCTTAATTGATCAGCAGTAATTTTATAGTTTTGTTCACGTGTACCTTCAACATAAACAGGTACTCCGCCCGCTAATTTAACTTGCTCAGGATAAGACACCCAATAAGGGATTGGAATAATAACTTCATCACCCTCGTTTAAAATAACTTGGAATAATGTGTATAAAATATGCTTTGCACCTACACCAACAATCACTTCATTTGGCTGATACGTAAGATTATTATCGCGCTGTAGTTTATCAATAATAGCTTTTTTTAGCACTGGAAGTCCGCCAGCAGGTGTATATTTTGTATACCCCTTTTCCATTGAATCAATGGCAGCATTTAAAATGTTTTGAGGTGTATTAAAGTCTGGTTCACCAGCTCCAAGGCCAATGACATCAATACCTTGCTCTTTTAATGCTTTTGCTTTCGCAGTAATAGCTAATGTTGAAGATGGTGTTAAAGTTTTTACACGTGTTGCTAATAAGTTTTTCATCCGGGATCTACTCCTCTTATAAATTCGTAATGCGCTTCCACCAGTCGCCATCCTTAAACATAATATAGACATAGTTGAGTTTGTCATGGTCGTTTAGGTATGTAATCTCCCAAACAGCGCCCGGCTCCTCATAGCCCAATTTCATGTGGAGGACCTTTTGTACATTTCCTTCATTTTTAAAAACCGATAATGCTTGCTTTTCCGTAATACCATCTTCTACTAACACTTCCTGAATGGAATCCTTGTCTAGATTCGTGGGAACAAAGACAGCCTTTTTATCACCGTATTCGTCTACCCCGAACACAGTAACATACGAATGTTTGCCATTATATGTGTAGGACTCCGATACAACTGCGAGGGCTTTGGCATCGAGTGCCAACTGTTCAGCCTGCTCTTCAATTGAACGGAACGGAGCCTCGGCTTTCCAGAGTACTAAAATGCTAATGACAAGTGACAACGAAACAATAAAGACAGAAATGAAAATTAACCAGTTTTTCATCTATTCACCTGTTGTTTCATATCGTGCCTTTTTGGCACAACACATAGCTGATGTTTGTGTGTGTTTTTAACTGCATAACAATTCATTTTGCTTTCCATTTTGTCAACCTGCTTTCTTTCCTCATACCACAACATTATACAACAATTTTGTGCTGTCGTGTTTCTTAATTTCATATATTGTACGTTGCTAGAATAACGTTTTCAAATGATTGGTACAGTAAATTTCATTCCGTATCATTTTACCTCGTTCTAATTTCCGATGACGCTTCAATTTCTCTCAAGAATATTGCCTGAAACAAGAAAAAAATTCCTATTCAACACTGCAAATAGGAATCACTCAAATTATAATAGTTCATAGATAACATTGGTGGCACGGCCTTTATCTTTTGCCTCATACAAACAGCGATCAGCTTGTTCAAATAAATCATTATAATAATAATTTTTCTGATCATTTATACAAGCTCCCATACTGACCTTTAATGGATAGCTTTTCTGGTCTTTTTCTAATGTTAGCGTAAGCAAATGAGCGTGTGTATTTTGGACAAGTGCTTTCATGTAATCCTTTTGTGGATGGCGCATACAAACAATGAATTCATCCCCTCCATAACGGATAATTTTTACGTCTTCCTCCCGCAAAAACTCCCTCAAGCCATTAGCTAACAGTTGTAAAACTCGATCGCCAAACAAATGTCCATGCGTATCATTAAATAATTTAAAATTATCAATATCAAGAACTGTAATACATACATTGGATTTGGCCATTTTGGCAGCATGTAACCATTCATCTAGCTCGTGATCCAGGAAGTGGCGATTCAAAACACCTGTTAATGGATCATAATGTGCTTTTCTTTCTAATCTCTCTTTTTGACGCTTAAATTCCAAATTCAACACTTGCTGTAATAAATTATCAACGCTCATCTGTTCGGAAAGATCAATATATTCTTTTTGGACATCAAAAATTTCATCTCGCCAATTCAATTGGTATAGGACATTTAACAATAAGCGCATCACTTTTTTTGTAATGGGCTTATCACCATAGGATTTGGCAAGTTCTATTGCTTGCTGATAATATTGCACCGCTTCTTCAAGCTTGTGCTGCTTTTCATATAAAAAGCCATAGCCAAACCAAGCTGCTACTTTTTCAGGTTTATGTTGAGAAATTATGCTAGAGGTTAATGAGTCATCAAGCAATGCCTTCCCTGCCACAAAATCCCCTTCCAAAATATACACATCTGCTAAATTATTATTAATGCGAATATCTAATAATCTTGCTAAATCTGGCTGTGTCTCATATAGCGTTTTATTGTATTCTCTTGCTAACAAACCTGCTTGAAGGGCTTCCTTCGTACAGCCCTTTTCTACCTCTATATAGCATAAATTATTATGACAACGAACAAGCATCATAAAATCTTGTAATTCTTGAGCATAAGCAATTGACTTTTTCGTCATCTCTGCTGTTTTTTCACGGATTCCCACCATATCGTAGATTAAGGACATGACTAAATAATACTGCATCAAATCTTTGCTAGTACCATATTTTTCACAGATAGCCTCATAGTCGAAAATAAGGCTGACAATGGCTAGAGTATCGCCCAAAGAGTGATGTACTAAAATTTTCTGATAGTACAAATCCAATACATACGCATAGTTATTACCCTCTAAAGCTACTAAAAGACCTTGATCTGCCAGTTTCAGCGCATCTGTTAAATACCCCTTTATGCGCATTTCCATGATTGTTTTATTTAATTCCTCTAATGTTAACACCACTGTCTCACCACTTTTCCAAGCCCCTATTTAATCCACTTTCACTTCTTGCTGTATCAATTATAAGACATATTTATTCACTTCGTCCGACTTTTTAGCAATATACCAACTATTACCTCGATTTCAAAAAACTTTTGTAAGACAGCTATATAATGCCCTATTGTTTTCCCCCTCCATTAAATTTTTATACCTTTCACATTTTTCTCCATTTTTGTCCCAGTCAACTGTTGTTTTTACCCATATGATGTGATAACTAGGCATGTTAAGTAATTGAAAAGGGATGTGATGTTTTGAGTTTACCAATTAACCCTTCTGATCCAGCTACCATTCCAAAATTTGTAGATGCTCTACAGAAGCCAGTGATAGCAAAGCCAAAGTACTGTAGGGGGCAAAAAAAACACGATTATTACGAACTGATCATGATGGAGGGCGAGCATCGTTTTCACAAGCATTTTCCTAATACATTAATATGGGGGTACAACGGACTTTATCCAGGACCAACTATAGAAGCGACGAAAGATAAACCGATTTACGTTAAATATAAAAATCAATTACCACTACAGCACTTTTTACCAGTGGATTTTACACTTCATGCAGCCAACGATTCCCAAGAGGTAAGAACCGTCACTCACTTACATGGAGCTAATGTGGATTGGGAGAGCGACGGTCATCCAGAGGCATGGTACACAAGAGATTATCGACATACTGGTCCAAAATTTAATAAAGAAATCCATGAATATACGAACCACCAGCCTGGTACTACAATGTGGTACCATGACCATGCTATGGCTTTAACACGTTTAAATGTCTATGCAGGCTTAGCAGGTTTCTATTTACTAAGAGATGCTTTGGAGGAACGTTCCAATTTACCATGTGGAGAATACGAATATCCTATTTTGATTCAAGATAAATCATTTAATGAGGATGGCTCTTTATTTTATCCTGATGAACCACCATTCCCAGTTACTGTACATCCTTCGATTACCCCTGGCTTCGTAGGTAACACCATTGTAGTCAATGGAAAGCTTTGGCCCTATTTAGATGTTGAGCCTCGTAAATATAGATTTCGGTTCCTGAATGGCTCCAATCGAAGAGGCTATGTCATCAGCTTGTCAAATGAGCAAACTATGATGCAAATAGGCACAGATGGTGGTTTTTTATCAGCTCCTCAAGCGATTCAATCTGTAGAGCTGCTACCTGCTGAACGCACAGATATCATCATTGATTTTTCAGCTTGCGAGGGGCAGGAAATCACCTTACTCAACACAGATACGGATTTTATCGATGAGCATACGAACGTCATTATGCAATTTAAAGTATCGCTTCCCTTAAAATGTGAGGATACGAGTGAAATTCCCGAGAGGCTGGCAGTCACAATGGATTTACATCCACATCATGCACATATTGATAGACAATTACCTTTGACAGCAACAACAGATGAATTCGGCAGACCTATGCTGTTATTGAACAACCGAATGTACCATGACCCAGCGACAGAAAAGCCTTCCTTAGATAGTATTGAAGTTTGGAGTTTTATTAATACTACGCCCTTTATACATCCTATTCATTTGCATCTCATTCAATTTAAAATTCTTGAACGTCAGCCATTTGATTTAGAACTCTATCAAAATGAAGGAATCGTATCGTTTACAGGGCCACCAGAGGAGCCTCGGGACTATGAGCGTGGTTGGAAAGATACGGTGAAAGTGGATGCTGGCAAAGTTACGAAAATTATTATGCAATGGAAGGATCATGTGGGGAATTACATGTGGCATTGTCACTTCCTTGAGCATGAGGACCATGATATGATGCGACCTATTCTTGTAATGAAGGATGTCCACGCTGTTCAACAGCCGCATGCTGAAATAGAACAGCCTACCCATCATGAGGCTACTACTACTAGTACGACGACAGCCTCTACCCCTACGGCCAGTACTACTAGTACGACACATCATAATGAGTCGCCCGCACCATTATTAAATGCTTCTCAAATTCCTTTCACAGAGGAAGAAGAAATTGTGGAATCACTAGCAGAGGAGTCTACACATATTGGAAATAATGATCAACATAGGCCCATCCTGCTTTTCCCAACTACGCCCACACGCACTGATACAAATAGACCTAAATCTAGACCTCGTAGACCTCGTAGATTTTAGCAAGCCAATCACACAAAGAAAACTACCGTTTAAGTGGTAGTTTTTTTGTGTTCAAGCATGTATACGCCATAATCTATGCGTGAGTAGCGCCAAAAGCAGCATCATCATACAAATCATTAAAATCGGTATAAAGAGGTGGGCGCGAAATGTCTCGAACAACAGTCCATAGCCTATTTGCCCAAGTGGTGCCATGCATTGTGAAACAGCCATCATGATCGCCATGACCTTCCCTAAATTTTCATTGGGTGTTTCTTTTTGCACAAGCGTCATTACGTAGATTGAAATGATTGTCATCATCATCGCCATCACAAGCGCACAACCGGTAAATAATAAATATGAAGCATAATAGCCTATTTGAAGTATGGGCTGAATGACGGCAATGGCCATAGGAATCACCAAAAAAGCAGTCACCAATACCCAAATATATAGCCTGTTAATTTGGAGTTTTTTAGCGAAGTAGCCCATCGTTAAGGCACCAAGTATGGTTGCAAAATCAATCATACCCATCCCTATTCCGTACAACGAATCACTTACTCCTAACGTGACACGAAGAACGATCGGTACTCCTACGATAAAGAGCGGTGTAAATAATAAATTTAATAAGGCGGCTAGTACCGTGCATTTTAAAATAAAGGGTTGCTTCACAACATATGCAAATCCCTCCTTTATATCCTTGTATAACGTCATGATTATTTGTCCATTATCATCTCGTTTCACAAATGGAATGGTCATATACATTTCTACGATGGCTGTACCGAAAAATAATAGACCACTTACAAGGACCAGAATTTTGATGCCTAATAATCCATAAAGAATTCCACCTAGTACTGGTGCAGCAACACCAGCCAAAGCCTGCACCCCATTCACGATTCCATTTGCCTGCTCAAGATGCTGTTCTCTTACTAATAACGGAATACTAGCCATGACTGCAGGTGAATACATAGCGCTAATGATGGACAGGAGCACCATAACTACGCCTATCCCTAACACTGAATGATATTCAGTCCATAATGTGAGATAGAATATCAAGACAACGACACTATTAATAACATCAAATAACACCATTAAATGCCGTCGATTAAAACGGTCGGCAAGGGCACCACCGAATGGTGTAAGAAGAATAGGTATGCTTGAAATGGCAAATAGCACGGCAAAAAGATCGGCCCTGCCCGTCATATCTAAAACAAAAAGCGATAGCGCAAACCTTAATAAGGCAGAACCTAAAATAGAAATAATCTGACCAAATACAAGAATTTTAAAATCTTTCGAAAACCCTTTTTCCTTTACAAATGTATCCATATACTGTCTCCCCTTCAATAGACCGACTGTCGGTCATTATTTTTGTATAAAAAAAGTGTAGCTATAAGTTTAGATGTTCGTTGTGACAAAACTTATACTACACTTTTAGACCGTCTGTCGGTTTATAATTAGTATATGGGAACTCCCCAAAAAAAGGAACTTATATTTTTAGGAAGTTTTCAAAATCCTTCTTCTTTTAAATATGCTTTTATTTGTTCTATAAAAGCTGTGGTGGCGTGACCTACATAACGATCCACTCGGTAAATAATTGACAAACTTCGACTAGGAATATCATCTGTTAGACGAATGATACGTAAATCGGAATCATTCATTTGCTGAATTAATGGATAGGGCTGTACCGTAGCTCCTATATTTGCGCGTACTAGATTCATAATTGACGTAACAGAGCTTGTTTCAAGAATAGTATGGAGCTGGAAACCATTCTTTTTCACTGTCTCCTCGACTATTTCTCTTCCTAAAAAGCCTTCAGGATACATGACCAATGGAAGGTCCTTTAATTCAGCAATAGTGACTGCTTCTCGCTGCGCCCATGGATGCTCCTTTGAAACCGTTACAACGTACTCCTCCTTTCGTAAAGGAATAATGACTAAATGATCATGGGGCTCAACATTCGTCCCAATCCCTATATCCACTTCATTTTCAAGGACTTGCCTCATAATATCGATAGAAGCAAGGATTGTAAGCTTTACCCCAGGGAATTTTTGATGAAAATCAATGACAAGTTGTGTAATTCGATAGTCTAAATCAGATGGCATAATACCAATCCGTATTTGACCACCTTGAACCTCTTGTAAATCTTTAATAGCATCTTTGACATTTTGTAGTGTATTAAGCATTGCAGTAGCATAGGTAAACAATAAGGCACCAGCCTCCGTCACCACTATTTTTTTGCCAATCCGATCAAATAACGGCATTCCTAGCTCATCCTCAAGCACCCGGATTTGCTGGCTTAACGTTGGTTGAGAAATACCTAGTTTTTCAGCCGCTTTTGTAAAATGTAGCTCCTCACAGACTGCCATAAAATAATGTAGATGACGTATTTCCATATGAATCACAACCCATCATAGTTTATATCTATCATTGTAATAGTAATAATAGTATTGTCCAATTATTTATGTTGTTATAGACTTCAACTTAGGATTTATTTATTCAAACCTATGGAGTTGATATAGCATGAAAATGAAGCAAACGATTTTACCTATCATGGCCATTATTTTGGCTTCTTTAAATTTAAGACCTGTTATTACTTCCGTTTCACCTTTATTAGGAACTATCCGAGAAACATTGCATATGAGTGCGGCAAGCGCTAGTTTATTAACGTCATTAGCTGTCTTATGCATGGGGTTATTTGCACCGATCGCGCTCAAGCTCGCCAATCGTTGGAGTATTGAACGAGCGATTGCCTACTCCCTCATATTAATTGGGCTTGCAACCGCTTCAAGGTACTTTGCTTACTCTGCCTGGGTCATGCACGTTACAGCTCTATTGGCGGGTATAGGTATTGCCATTGTTGGTCCATTACTATCAGGTTTTATTAAAGCAAAGTTTGCAAATCCTTCTCGTATAGTCGGTATTTATTCACTCTCTTTAGTTGTAGGGGCTGCCTTAGGTTCAGGTCTATCCATCCCATTAAGCACCATTTTTCACTCTTGGCAAATCTCTGCAGCTTCCTGGGCTTTACTTGCGATCATCGCTTTGTTTTTTTGGTGGAAGCCTATCGAGCAAAAGGCACACTCGACAAGTACTACAGGTAATAAAAATACAATCTCTATCAAGCAAATTTTAACAAGTGAAAAAGCTTGGCTATTAACAGGTTTTTTTGGTTTAATGGCCTTCATGTTTTATACGATTATGGCCTGGTTACCACCAATAGCTGAGCAGATGGGCTATAGTAAACATGATGCTGGAATGATGCTCACCCTATTAACGGTTGCCCAAATGCCTGCAACGTTTTTAGTCCCTATTTTAAATAACCGCTTCCAGCATCGAGCTGTTTGGCTAGTAGCTTGTTCATTACTTGAATTAATCGGTTTATCAATGCTGCTATTTTCCATTAACCCTTGGCTAAGTAGTGTCCTGATCGGCATTGGGGCAGGTGGCTTATTCTCATTAGGATTAACTTTACCAATAGATGAAGCCGAAGATATCCAAGAAGCTAGTTTCTTAGCGGCTATGACCCAATCTGTCGGCTTCGTATTTGCTGCTCTCGGTCCCCTATTTGTGGGCCTTTTAAGAGATTACACAGGGAACTTTACAGCTGCCATTATTGGCATGATGATAATCGTAATTGTCATGATCACCATTCAATTAAAAATTGGTAATCAGAAGCCCCATGCTACCCATTAAATTCATACGAAAAAGACGACTACATACTTAAAAGTCGTCTTTCTTCGAGTGTCCTCATTTCCTTCATTCCTAAACCTTGTCCAGTCATTTCAAGGTGTGTCGCTTTTTCTTTTACCTGAGTTTCTACTGAACAATTAGCTGTCACCGCATAAGAATTTGCTATGGTGAGTAATTAAGTAGTGCATGCCTGCACGACAAACAACGCTCCCGCTATTGTCTAGCACGCATCATGCTAGATAACTATAGCGGATCTTAAAACCGCTTCTTCTAAAACATCTATGCCTAATAAAATATCTTCAAGGTCTGTATGTTCATCAGGATGATGACTTAAGCCGTCCACGGATGGGATGAAAATAAGGCCAACTGGTCCGAGTCTAGTCATATTCATTGAATCGTGTCCCGCACCACTTTGCATATATTGATAGGAGAGATTTTTTTCTATACAAATACTTTCCAACCCTTTCATTAGACGATGTGAAAGTAGGACAGGCTCCTCCGAGCTAATGACTTTATAGTCAATAGCAAGCAGTCGCTTTTGTTGAACATTTGCGATGGCCGTATAGAACTGCTGAAGAACTCGATCCCTTGATTGTACTGAGGAGGAACGAATGTCGACTGTCAGCTCCACTTGTCCTGGTACAACGTTCATGGACCCTGCAACAACGTCTAATATACCTACTGTTGCCACTGTTCCAAACTCTTGCTCGGCTATCGCTGCTTTTTCTAATTCTAATGCTAATTCTGATGCCCCTAAAAGTGCATCCTTCCTCATATTCATCGGTGTTGTACCTGAATGGGAGGCTTTCCCGTTTAATGTCATTAATAAACGGACTGGTGCTGCCACTCCCGTAACAATTCCAATTTTTTTCTCATAGCTAATAAGCATTGGACCTTGCTCAATATGTAACTCAAAAAAGGCCTGAAAACCTTCCCCTGCTCTATTTGCCTGATCTACACTACTAAAATCTAGCCCACAGTGTGCAAAGGCCTCTTCCATGGAAATGCCATCGCGATCTACGAGATGACGATATTTTTCTTTATCAATAAGCCCAGCCATTGCTTTACTGCCAACCGTTGATACACCAAAACGAGAGGACTCCTCACACGCAAATGCAATAATTTCAATGGGATGCTTGGTCACGATTGACTTCTCATTTAAACGTTTGATGACCTCCAGAGCTGCCGTTACGCCAACAACACCATCATACTTTCCACCCTGATAAACTGTATCTAAATGAGAGCCCATGACTACAGGCTGTAATCCTGGTACTTTACCTTCTCTTCGAGCAATAAGATTTCCACATGGGTCAATATGAATTTGAAGATGTTCATCTTTACATAAACGAATGAAGGCATGTAAACAAGCCTGCTCTTCATTTGTATAGGCAACTCTCGTAATTCCTTTCTCACCTGAATTATATTGATTCATTTTATTTAGTAATTGTTGATAACGTTCTTTGCCAACCATGTAAACAACTCCTTCTTAAGAATTACGAAGATGAAATCAAACCAAATTGCTCTTGTCCTGTATCTTTTTTAATTGTACCAATTATTTCATAACTTATTGGATGAAAAGTAGAAAAGGGATTCTCGATAACGAGATCCCTACTCTAATGTCTTGATGATAGGCTATTATTTGCTATTAGCCATTTTGTTATTAAAATGATGGAATAGTGCATCACATTCTTCTGGCGTCTCCATTTTATGCATGTTTAGCATACTTTTATCTTTACCAGAAAAATAATCACGTATATGCATATCCGAGAAGCCATGTACATGAGCATCTTCTGCTGTATTACAATAATGCACTTCTTTAATTCCTGACCAAATAATGGCAGAAACACACATTGGACATGGTTCACATGTTGCGTAGATTACACAATCCGATAAATCCATTGTGCCAAGCTTTTTAGAAGCTTCGCGAATGGCAACTATTTCTGCATGTGCAGTTATGTCTGTGTCACGCATCATCGTATTTCCGACAACAGCGATGATTTCATCACCTCTTACAATCGTAGCACCAAAAGGTCCGCCAATATTTTGGTCGATCCCGTCTTTAGTTTTGTCAACTGCTAATTGAATATAATCCATACCGTGATTCCCCCTATGTTAATTAATAATATGAGTACCCGCTTGATTATTGATAGCCTCTTTTAGACTCTCAGGATTTGTAATAATAACTCGGTGACCACCATTTTCTAAGAAGCTCAAACTGGCTTCGATTTTTGGTAGCATACTTCCTGGTGGGAATTGATTGTCTAAAACATGTTTCTTTGTTTCTTCAATTGTAATTTCCTTAAGTGCTTGTTGTTCAGGCTTCCCAAAGTTAATGAATACTCGTGGAACACCTGTTGTAATAATTAATGAATCCGCATTTACTTGAGCTGCTAACAGACTTGTTGCAAAGTCTTTGTCAATAACAGCATCTACACCTTCATAGATATTGTTTTCTTTTCTAATCACTGGGATACCGCCTCCGCCTACTGCGATGACTACATAATCATTGTCAATCAGTGATTTGATTGCATCCTTTTCCACGATATCAATTGGTAGTGGTGAAGGCACCACACGACGATAACCGCGTCCTGAATCTTCTATCATTTTCCAATCTGGATGTTCCACTAACATAGCATCCGCTTGCTCTTTCGTAAAGAATGAACCTACTGGCTTAGTAGGATTAACAAAGTTCGGATCATTTTCATTGATTTCCACTTGTGTAATTACACTAACTACCTTTTTATTAATTTGACGCTTCGCCAGTTCATTGATTAGGGCTTGTTGAATTAAATAACCAATTCCGCCTTGTGTATCGGCAACACAGTTCACTAAAGGTACTGCTGGCATGCCAGATATTTCATTAGCAATTTCACTTCTTTGTAGCGTAAAACCTACTTGAGGACCATTGCCATGTGTGACAACCACTTTATAGCCTTCTTGAATCATATCTGCTATATGTTCGACAGTTTGAGCAACAGCTTCCTGCTGGCTTTGAATAGATTCACTACCGCTATCTTTTACTAACGAGTTGCCTCCGATTGCTACAATTACTAATTTACTCACAACTACACCCCTACTTCATTTTCCACATTATTTTGAATTTTTTGGTTATTAAATCGATATAACACTGTATATAAAATGAACGATACGATTAGTCCGCTAAAGAAGGCAAAATCATTTAGCTTCACTAGGAAAGGCACACCTTTAAGGAAAGCACCTGACATTGGTAGCATAAAACTAATCAAGAGCACGACACATGCTACGATGTTATAGCCAGATTTATAAGCCCCATTGTTACCTTCTTGCACATAAATTGTAGATAATTCAATACGACGTTTACGCTCGATATAGAAACTTGACAACATAATACCTGCGATTGGACCAAACATAGAGCCAATAAAACTATAGAAGAAGAATAAAGTTTCTGTACTAGATACTAGCTTCCAAGGCAAAATCATTGTTCCAACAATGGCTGTTAAAATTCCTGCTGTTTTTACTGTAAATACTTTAGGGAATAGCGTTGTCATTTGTAATCCTGATGGTAGTAAATTACCGAATACGACAAATGCAGTTGCCCCAACATTTAATGCTAAAATTAATACAATAACAGAAAATGGATTTTGGATTTTATCGATTGCATCGACAATATTAAAAATTGGTTGTCCGAATGCAATTTCTGTCCCTGCTATTAAACTAATACAAGTGATGGCAAATAGTAGATAGGAACCGATCATACCAATAGATAAACCATAGATCATAGCTTTTGGTGATTTAGCTCTATTTGTAAAGTCTGCAATATTAACGATTGGACCAGCCCAATTGGATACCAATGCGCTGACACAAGCAATAAATACTAATGGACTCTCCATTTTTGTTGCCGGTGTGTAATCTAAAATTGGACCGATGCCACCAGCAATATTGATTGCCCAAATCGCTGCTCCAATGATGAAGATATAAACGATTGGTGATGAATATTTACCGAAAACAGTCAGCATATCCATGCCGCCCAAAAATAGTAAAACTGTAACTATCCATAAAATACTATAAGAAATCATTGTCGGAACATCTAAGCCAAAAAGAGTGAAGTCCCCACCAATAGACATATAGTTCGGAATGAATCTAGAGAATAAAACATTTAGAGATTGTGCCCCTACCACTGTGGTTGTACCAAAGAAAACAACCCCAGCAATTAATCCACGACATAAGGCTGGAATAATGGAACCCTTTACTCCGAATGCATCCCTTAGTAGTATTGCAAATGGTATACCATATTTAGAGGCAGAATATCCATTTAAGGCATAGCCTGCGGAAACGATCACTGCTGATAGCATGATGGCTAAGAAAACTTGATTAACAGATAATCCCAAGATAAAAAATCCTGCAACCGTCATATAAGACATAATATTGTGAACTGCGCCCATCCAAACTGTGATGTAGTTAGTGATCCCCCAGTCTCTTTCCTGAGGACCCTTTGGTAATAGTTCTTCCGAATAGCCTAGTGCTCTATAGTCTTGATAGGACTGTTCAATTTTTGCATGTTCCATTTAAAGCTCCTCCTACTTTTAGGAAGTGGGCTTAAGCCCACTTCTCACTAATTGTGATTAATGCTTTTTCAAAAGCTTCCATTGGAGGGTGAGTAATACCGGCACCAATCATACCAATACCAGCGTCTTTATGTGCGATCGCTGTATTAATAATTGGAAGAATACCAGTTTGAATGACTTTACGGATATCAATACCAGTAGCAATTCCCATGAAGTTTAATAATGGAATAGTAATGTTTTGGTTTTCAGTTGTAGTAATTTCTTTCATTTGACGTGAATAACCAATTGCTTCATCCACTGTTCCGCCTACTAGGGCAACGATTGCTGGTGCAGTAGCCATAGCAAAACCACCGATACCATATGTTTCTGTAATTGCACTATCTCCAATGTCTAGACCTGAATCTTCTGGCTTATAACCAGCAAACATTGGCCCGATAACTTGTTGTGCAGGGCCAGTGAACCATGTGTTACCTGCCATCCCACTAATACGAACACCAAATTCTACACCGTTACGTGCCATTGTTGTCACAACCGTACTGTACTCAATACCGTGTGCAGCATCTAATGCACATTTACAACAAGCCATCCATGTAGGACCTGAAAAATACTCACTACTTGCAACAAAATCAAATACTTCACGTTTCTGTTCAACAGGGTAATCTGTTTCTAAAATATGCGGTGTTAAAGCTTGAATGAGTAAAGCAGTACCTGCATTGTTACGGTTATGACACTCATCCCCCATATGAAGTGCTTGTGCGAGCATTAAACGAAGGTCGATTCCCTCTTTATTGAGCTTCATAGCGTCACGTAAAATTGGTCCTAAAACATCACGCATCCACACTAAACGATCAATAACACTGTCATCGTTTGCACCCATACGTAAAACTTTAGCCATCTGCTCACTTAAGTTTGTAAATGCACGATTTCCGTATGTTTTATTTTCAACAATGTGTACAAACATGGAGGCAGATGTAACACCAGCCATAGATCCTACAGAGTGATGTTCATGACATGGTGAGAATATAATTTCACCTGATGCTGCAACCTCCGCCGCTTCCTCAAGGTCTTTTGCCAAGCCTTCGAATATGATGGCTCCCATAACGGCACCTTTCATGGGACCATTCATGTTTTCCCATGTAATTGGCGGGCCAGCGTGTAAAATTGTATTCTTCGTCATGCCTGGTACTACATTAATCGCTTGGTCGAAACCAATTAAAACCGGTTGAGAGTTAACAATTTTTTCGACTGCAAGACGGTTTGCTGCTTCAATTTTTTCAGCCAATTCAGCTTTATCGATTTTGTTTAGTGCCGCGATTATTTCTGGTTTCCCTCCACCTGGTGGTGACCATTCTAAATGTGTGGCACTCGCATTTTGCGCTAAAATATCATTGTTAAAAAGTTCAATACCTACGTTAATTACGTTGATTTTACTTGTAAAAAGTTCATTAATCTTACTCATGATGATCTCCTTTCAAAACCATTTCTCTAGCCAGTAAGCCAGCATTTGTACTGCTGCTTGCATGTGTCACACCTGCATCGACTAATTTTTTCACTTGATCTTCTAAACTTGGTTTATCTAAATCTGTTCCTAGAACATATCCAATAATCTCTAAGTGTCTGCCTTCTTTCTCTGCTAATTGCTTAGCCTCAATAATAGCCGGAAGCATAACGCCAACTGGATCTTCGTGTGAACCGAAGCCTAAAACGAAGTCCATTACAATGACACCAACCGATGGATCTTTTGCTTCTTGTAAGAAACGCTCAATACGAGAAGATGGATCAATCATTGGGTGCGGTTTACCGTTAGTAAAGTCATCATCCCCAAAGTCTATGAAAGTATGTTCCTGGCTCACATTAATATCTTTTAATAGGAAGTCAGGATTTTTTTGGATATTGCTATATACATGATCGAATTTTTCCATTGCTAAATACATAGATTCATCACAAAGCGTTCCACCACAGAATAATCCACGAATATATTTTTGCTCTGGCGATAATTTAGCACGAACTTCTTCAATTAATGGAAGGTTCAGTGCACGTTTGTTAATGCCTGCTTCATCAATACCAGCAAGTAAGACCGCTTGTAATGCTGCTTCCTTAGACGTTTTAGCGAAATGTCCACCAGCTGCTACGACTGCTTCTTCATTACCACCGATAAAGTAAACAACTACAGGTTTGCTACACTCTTTAATTTGTGCTAATACTTTTTTCTCCACGCTAGCTTCAGGTGGCTTTGATACGAGGACGATTACTTTTGTCGCTTCATCGGCATCAAGAGCTTGGATACCATCTAGCATCATAATTCCGCCTACTTCTTTACTTAAATCACGGCCACCGGTACCGATAAGTTGAGTAATCCCACCACCGAAGTCATGAATACGAATGCTCACCTCTTGGCTACCAGTACCTGATGCTGCAACGATTCCGATGCTGCCTTTTCTTACAGCGTTTGCAAAGGCAAGTCCTATATTACTAATGATTGCTGTACCACAGTCTGGACCCATCATTAATAAGCCTTTGTCATGTGCTAATGTTTTTAATTCCACTTCGTCTTCCACGCTTACATTATCGCTGAATAACATAACATGTAAGTCATTCTCAAGAGCCTTGCGTGCTTCACGAACCGCAAAAGCACCATTTACAGAAATGACAGCAAAGTTTGCATCAGGGATACCTTGTGCAGCCGAATCAATCGTTGCGTATTTAATATCGCTTTTTGCTTGTGCTGAATTTTTATTTGTAAATAATTCCTCCACCGCTAAGTAAGCGCTTTCTGTTTCATCCGCATTAGCAGTTTTCACAATAATCATTAAGTCCCCTGCTGTTGCTTCCTCTACTTCAGGAGTCATTAAACCAACGTTGCGAATAACTCCCTTGTTCATTTCTGTACCCATACCAATAATGGCTTGTTCAACGCCTTCAATTTGATTCGCTTTTGTTGAAAGTGACATCAATGATACTGAATCAAAATATGTGTTTCGCTTAATTACGACTTTAATACTCATTTTTATCCTCCTAATTTTATATTGGCTTCAAAGCCACTTATAAGCCCTAAGGCGATATCTGTACCTGATGAAGAGCCGATGGCAAGTACCTTTTTCAGTGCTTCAATCGCTTCACCTTCCGTGCCAGATAGCATAGCAGAGACAAGTGCATGAATAGATTCCCTAACCTGCCCATATGCAGCCTTGTTCAATGTTGTGTAACTAATATCATTGGTTAAAGGCTTCATTAATTTGATGACGCTTTCACACAATGGCTGATAAATAGAACACGGACTTTGTTCTAAATGGATGACCGTCAATAATCCAACTAAAAAATCATCACCTGATGGTGTTAACCCTGGTCCCAAGCCAACCAAATCAAGTGCATACTGCTGGAAATTATTAAAACGGCGATTACATAATTCTTCATGGAGTAATGCTGTGCGCTCTTTCAGCAATCTCGAAGTTTCTGCCTCAAATTCACTAACTGGTGAATCACTGCGCTTCATGCCCCCACTTTTTCCATATATATCAATAAACTGTTTCACTTGAACGATATTCTGTTTTAACGTTGCCATGTCTGACGGGAAAATAGGTAGATGACATTGCCAATGAGTGGCTGTTTCTATCGCTATTGTTAATTTATCTTCTATTAATAATTGGTGATGCTTGATCCTAATATGGTCTTTTTGGATTATGTGCAAATTGTCTAAAGTATCAAGATTAATGACAAGCGTATTGGGAGCATTATCCATAGCTTTCGTTGCAAGTGTAAAAATTTCATCATTTGCTGCACTGCGAATATTTAAAGCATGCCTAAATACACTATGAACCGTCCCCGAAAACTCCGTCTCCACTAATTGCTGAAGGAAATAGTTATCACCAGATTTAGCGTGTATCATATGTACACCTCTTTAAGTTGTAGGATTGCTCCTATTTTGCTCCAGCTTCTAGTAGAATTTTTTCAATGGCCGTAAATCCTTTTTCTCTAGCGATTGCTAGCGGAGTCACTCCATATTGATCGACTAATTGTGTATCTGCGCCATGCTCTACTAATAAACGAACAATTTCTTGTTGCTTCTCTCCACCATCATTCAAAAGGATTGCTTCAATTAATGGTGTCCAACCACAAATATTTGTATGATTGACATTAATATCTGTCGTTGTCACAAGCTCACGAACTACCTCAACAAATCCTTTCTCACTTGCTGGGTGAACACCTACTCCACCAAAACGTGTTAGACGTTCCAAATCTGTGTTTGCTTGGAGCATTATTTTCACAAGCTCTAATTTTCCATTAATACAGCCATATAAAAATGGATTTAAACAAATTTGATCTTGAAGGTTAATATCTGCCCCTTCTTGTATTAGAAATTTCACCGTTTCTAATTGATCGTTCATGGCAGCAAGTAAAATGGCTGTACGCTTTTGTTTATTGCGAGCATTAATATCTACACCTTGCTGTAAAAAACGTTGCAAAGTATCTATATCTCCCGCTTCAGCTGCCGCTAAAAATTCTGAGATGATAATTGTATCTTCCAATTTCTTTCATTCCTCCATTTTCCCGACCTATTGTTCATTTCATCTAAAGGGAAATGAGTCGCGAGAATGTTAGTTTTTTCACATTCCCGTCTTACATGCTTTATTTTATTCTCTTATGCCCTATATATCATTGTTTAGCAATACCAAAAAGAACGGAGATGATTTGGGCAATATGTACAATGTTTTGTGATAAGATTATGGCAAAGGAGTGAAATCATTTGCTAACAATTAAAGATTTATTAGAAATGAAGGCTTTGGAGGGAATTAAAATTGTTGCGGGAGAGCAAGGCATTCACAATAAAATATCACTTGTGAACATTATCGAGAATCCCGATGCATTTGATTGGCTAACACCGAATGAATTATTATTAACAACCGGCTATATCTTCCAAGATGATGAAGAATTACAAAATAAAATTATTCAAGAACTGTCTAAAGTCAATTGTGCGGGCCTCGTCATTAAAATGAGACGTTATTTACAAAAAACACCTCAAAACATGATCGATATTGCCAATCAATATGGATTACCTTTATTGGAGTTACCTTATAACTACATCCTATCCAAGGTCATATCGATCATTAATGAAAAGGCATCTGGTCGCTATGACTTATTAAATCGAAAATCATTGGATATGCACAACACATTGTTTAAGGTGGCACTAGAAGGAGGAGGTATCGAATCGATTTCCTCAAAATTAGCGGAAACCATTAATAATCCGATTATTTTTTTAGATCAGGATTGGAATTTACTCCATTTCACTGATCTCGATGCCAATCCAGTCCCACTTGCCTATGGCATCAACCTTAAAAAAAATCGTCCGACTTTTTCAAAGGAATTTATTGATTCCATCCCTAAGGATCTCAATGAGATGCAAAAATCGATTACAAGAAATTATCATTTAGAGGATCTTACTGTAAAATGCAGAATTCTCCCTGTAGCAGTAGCCAATTATATTTACGGCTATATCGTCATTTGGCAAACCGTTCATGATCTCAATGAATTTGATTATATTGTTTTAGAGCAAGCCTCCACGATTGTGGCATTAGAGAGGATTAAACAGAAGGAAATTGAGGATGTCCGACTTAAAATTAAACAGGAGTTTTTTGATGATTTATTAACGGGAAAAATCACATCTAGTGAGACACTTCAAACGCTCTGTGACCTCCATGGCTTAAACGTCCATTATAAATATTACTGTAGTGTAATCTCTATGATCCGTGATAACCTGCAGGATCATCATGATTTAATTTCTCGAAAGTACGAATCCGATAATATTGCAAAAAAATGTATGAATTTAATCTATAAACATTCTAGTACCGTCAATGGTGAAATTACATGCCTTTATCGAAACCATCAAATTATTGTGTTGGTGGGACAACAAGAAGGTAAGCAAGATATGACTGTTAATGAAACGAAACAATATGCTGAGGAAATATTGCAATTATTAAGTCAGTATCAAGCAGAAACTTCCTTTTTAATTGGTATTGGAAAAGAATATAAACAAATTCGTTACGTTCATAAAAGCTTTGCCGAGGCTCACGAAGCTCTCCGCCTCATGCACCGATTCGAGGAAAGCGGAGCAGTGGCGCATTTTGCCGATCACTCCATCTATCACTTTTTAGACTCGAATATTAATGAGGTTCAATTAAAAGACTTTTTCTTAGAGAGCTTAGGGGCCGTCTTTGAGCATGATTTATTACATGGGACGAGCTATTTAATTACATTAGAAAATTATTTTATTTATCATATGAATATTAGCGAAACCGCTAAGGAAATGTTTATTCATCGCAACACATTAATTTATCGTATCGAAAAAATAAAAGAAATTTTAAAGACCGATTTAAAAAGCTATGAGGAGCTATTACAAATACAATTAGCTCTAAGAATTTATCGACTACTCGGTAAGTCTTTATACCATGATGAGTTTGCTGACTAGTCCTATTTAAAAGGTGATGATGAGTTGCACATCACCTTTTATTTCATTTCATATTCAGTTCATAAACACATGCTATAGTAAAAGCCATAGGAACGACATACGTTGTTTGACGATATTGAAGGAGGCTTATTTCTTTGCAAGAGACATCAAAAGAAACTACTAAAAAACCAGATTGGCGTCGTTTTATACAATTAGTAAAACGAGCTGAACCACCTATTTGGCTCCTAGTTATAGCTCTAATTATGAGTTTAGCAACTACGGGCGTAGGTTTTATCGTCCCATTATTTACAAAACAATTAGTGGACGGTTTTTCATTAGAATCGCTTAATTATTGGCAGATCATTTTGCTTGGTATTGCTTTTATCGCCCAAGCCGTTGCAAGTGGACTATCTATCTATTATTTAAATCGTGTAGGTCAACATGTAGTAGCAAAATTGCGGGATCAACTTTGGCGCAAGCTGCTGCATTTACCCATCCCCTATTATGATGAAAACGATACGGGTGAAACATTAAGTCGTGTAACAAATGATACAGCGGTCGTAAAGGAGCTCATTACAGAGCATCTAGCAAACTGTTTATCGGGTGTTATTTCTATCATCGGTTCCATTATCATTCTCTTATTCCTAGATTGGAAAATGACATTAGTGATGTTAATCGCTGTCCCACTAGCGATGGTTATTTTAATGCTGCTAGGAAAACGCATGTTTGTGATTTCTAAAGGGATGCAAGACGAAACCGCTAAGTTTACTTCGGTATTAAACCAAGTTTTACCTGAAACTCGTTTGGTTAAAGCTTCTAATGCCGAGCAAATAGAATATGAGCGTGGGAAAAAGGGCATTACGAACCTCTTTAACTTTGGCTTAAAAGAAGCAAAAATCCATGCGCTCATTTCACCATTAATTTCATTCGTTCTAATGTCAGTTCTCGTCGCTATTATTGGCTATGGAGGCGTGCGCGTTTCCTCTGGAGAGCTGACAGCTGGTGATATGGTGGCATTTATTTTATATTTAATCCAAATCATCATGCCCATGACACAATTAACGATGTTCTTTACGCAGCTTCAAAAAGCAATGGGTGCCACTGAACGCATTAGTGAATTATTGGACCACGAAGAAGAACATATTGAAGAAGGCATTACGGTTGAAAAAATAGATCAACCGATTTATGTTAACAATGTTGATTTTTCATATGGTGAGGAGCCGATTTTATCCGATATCAACTTCACAATAGAGCCAGGCAAAGTAACGGCCATTGTAGGTCCAAGTGGTGGCGGTAAAACAACCACATTCTCCCTGTTAGAGCGATATTACCAGCCAACTAGCGGTAATATTACGCTAGGAGAAACGCCAATCGAGACATTTTCACTTCACTCATGGCGTAGTCAAATTGGCTATGTGGCTCAAGAAAGTGCCCTGCTGTCAGGGACGATTCGAGAAAATATTTGCTATGGTGTTGACCGTGAAGTGCAGGATGATGAGCTAGAAAGAGTGGCTAAAATGGCTTATGCTGATCAATTTATTAACGATCTTCCCGATAAGTTTGACACAGAAGTAGGCGAAAGAGGCATCAAGCTTTCAGGAGGGCAACGTCAGCGTATTTCCATTGCCAGAGCACTACTACGGAACCCACAAATTTTAATGCTCGATGAAGCTACATCAAGTTTAGATAGTAAGTCAGAAATTTATGTACAAAAGGCGTTAGATAATTTAATGCAAGGTCGCACAACTTTAGTTATTGCTCACCGCCTTTCAACGGTAGTCGATGCCGATCAAATACTATTTGTAGAAAAAGGACATATTACAGGTTGTGGTACACATGAAACACTCTTTGAGACGCATGCCATGTATCGTGAGTTTGCCAAGCAGCAATTACGAATTAAAGAGGACTAACGAAGGGAATTGTTTAGATGACCAAACTATTAATGGTAGATGATGATGCCCATATTCGAGAATTAGTGAAAGTATTTCTACAAAATGAAGGTCTAGAGGTTATTGAGGCGACGGACGGTGTCGATGCACTGTCCAAGTTGGCCTCTGAAAAGGTAGATATGGTGATTATGGATATCATGATGCCAAACATGGATGGGTGGGCTTTATGTGAGGAAATTCGCTCATACAACACAGATCTCCCTATTCTCATGCTTACTGCTAAAGGAGAAACTGCTCAAAAGGTCAAGGGTTTCCATTTAGGGACAGATGATTATTTGGTAAAACCCTTTGAACCTGCCGAGCTAATTGTACGTGTAAAATCGATCTTAAAACGATATCGTATTGCACTCTCTCAAGTAGTAGAAGCTGGCCATGTTAAACTGGATCGACATACACATGAAGTTGATCTGAACGGAGAAATCATTGTCCTTCGGTTAAAGGAATTCGAACTGTTATTTACATTAGCGAGCTATGTCGGCAAAACATTTTCTCGTGAACAATTGATTGAAGAAATTTGGGGCTATGATTATGAAGGAGACGAACGCACAGTAGATGTCCATATTAAAAGAATACGCGAACGTTTTCCTCAGGAGATTAGCGGCTTTGCCATCCGCACCATTCGTGGTCTTGGCTACCGCTTGGAACTAGCATTATGAGAAAACGAAAATTCTTTGTTAGAATTCTATTTGTTCTATTCCTCTTTCTCATTACGAATACTCTATTTGCTTTTATTTCTTATCATGTGACCGGATGGCTATATGGTCAGTTAGGTACAGAACCCCATGATTTTTGGCAGCAATTAGGCACCGTCCTTGGTGTTTTTGTGCTCTTTGCCTGTTCGGCCGCTATTATCTTCTTAATTGGGCTCAATCGGCAACGGAATTACTGGGACGCTATTGTTGAAGCATTAAGGCAAATGGCAAAAGGGGATTTTAATATCCAATTAGATGTAAAGGGCAATAAGGAAGACCAATTTGGCCAATTAATCCATGGCATCAATCATATGGCTGTTGAATTAGGAGAGCTTGAAAGAATGCGACAGGAATTTATTTCAAACGTCTCCCATGAGATTCAATCGCCTTTAACATCTATTAATGGCTTTGCGAAGGCTCTTAAGAACATTCATCTGCCTGAAGAGAAGCGTCAACATTACTTAGAAATTATCGAATTGGAAAGTAATCGGTTATCAAAAATTAGTGATAATTTGCTGAAGCTGACTTCCTTAGAGTCACAGCATCATCCATTTGAAACGACAACCTATCGATTGGATAAACAATTGCGGAATGTCATTCTGGCTCTTGAACCCAATTGGGTGGCTAAACAGCTGGACTTCGATCTACAATTAGACAATCTAACGATTACAGCAGATGAAGATTTACTGAATCAAGTTTGGATGAATTTGCTAACGAATAGCATTAAATTCACATCCGACAGAGGTACAATCACTTTAACTATGACACAGCATTTCGATACCATTACCATCATTGTGCAAGATACTGGTATTGGGCTATCCGAAGAACAGCAAATGCATATTTTTGAACGATTTTATAAGGCCGACCAATCACGGACTGCCACAAATGGAGGCAGTGGTCTCGGTTTAGCCATCGTCAAAAAAATTATTGATATGCACCATGGAACTATCGCCGTCGAAAGCAAGCTTGGAGAATTTACAGCTTTTTCGATTACATTGCCCATCGATACTACAGAAACTCGTGCAAACGACTAAGGATGTCTGCACGAGTTTTTTATTAGTAAGCAACCTTTCTAAAATACTGATAAATTTTGTTCAGCTTTCGCTGTTGCTGCCCTTTTTTACTTTCCATGTTTCCAAACTCAAAAAACTTCACTTTCTTCATGCCTACAAAGCTAAATAACGCTCTTTTCATCAAAATTTTATGAGCATTATTCAGCCATAGCAGTGGATATTTGGTAGGCCCCTTCATCGTGGACACACAAACAACCGACTTTCCTTTTAAAAGGCCCTCTGGAAATAACCCCTTTGTATCCCGATACGCAAAATTCGATACAAACATTTGATCAATATAGCCTAACAGCATAGCGGGCGGTCTTCCCCACCATATTGGATAGACAAATACAATTTGATCTGCCCATGTCAGCTGTTGACGGTACTTTTCCAATTGTGGATCACGATACATATCCCGACGTCGTTTATGCTCATGGAAAATTAAACGAGGATCGAATTCTTCCTCATATAAATCTAGTAGCTGTATCTCATCAATCGCAGGATTCTCTTGACACCCCTTCATTACTTCCTGTAAAAATGCATAATTTAAGCTCTTATGGTTTGGATATGTATAGACAATTAACGTTTTCATACTACGCCTCCATTACTTATCATTTGATAACTAAATAATAACGGATTGGTTTTTTATTGTCAAATGATAATTGTTTTAAGACAAGTTATTTGGTATCTTGACAATAAGAGGTGATCCGATTGGATAAAAGCAGTTTATTTCATCAATTCGTAACGTTTACAGCCAATGTCCACCAAGTGACACACGAGCTGACACAAAACGTGACCGTTGCCAATATTACACCGCTTCAATATAAAATTCTTGAATATATTAAAGTAAGTCAGCCCGTCACGCCTACCGAAATAAGCGAATGTCAGCATATGTCCTTACCCAACACAAGTCGTGAATTGCGAAAATTACAAGACCAAAACCTCATTGAAAAATGGAACGACACGGGGGACCGAAGAAAGCAGTATATTCGCTTGTCTATTGAGGGGGAAAAAATGATGGAGGCAGCCTTTGCATGCGTCGAGGAACGCTTTCTACAGCTTATTCAGCATGCGACACAGGAGGATATAAAGGAAATTCAACATGCCCTATCTATCCTTGAACAAAAGGTCTTTCAACAAAAAGATTAATATGTGCTACTTCTATGGTTTTGATTTGTCAGCCATTGAAGCAGCACTGGTTTTCAATACAATTGTGCTCAAAACAATTCAACTTAAGCAAAACCCTACCATTGATACCATCCATTGAGTGATTAATAATCGATCCATCTATCCTTACATATTCATCATCATTTCGTAACCTATTGGCTTTTTCTTTAATAGAATAAAGGTGTATAGAAGGAGGAGACTCAAGTGGACGTAGGAGTATTTGATAGGAAGTGGATGGAGGAACATTTGGACACCCTTCCCATTTGGCAACAATCTGCCTACACGGATTTTGCCGCCACCATTGCCGATGAAGAAAATACCTTTCCGTGTGTACCAGCAAGAATGGGGTTTTTATCGAACCATTTGCGCTATAGTTTTATCGGAGATCCACGGAAGGAGTCATCCATTCATGAGCTAGCACAATGTTTAAAGGATTTCGCAAAATCCTCCAAAACTTTTGGTAAATATACGACACTCACCGTTTTCTTTCATTCCCCTCAGGATATGCTCGCTCACTATAAAGTCGAGGATTATCAGCAATTATTTTGGAGCATTCTTAACCAATTAACTAAAATCGATGATCTCGATTGGCCTGAAGAAATACCAACTGACCCTGCCCACAATGAATGGGAGTTTTGTTTTAACGGGGAGCCCTATTTTATTTCCTGTGCAACACCCGCACACAAATTGCGCAGGAGTCGCCATTTTTCTACCTTGCTTATGGCCATCCAACCACGCTGGATTTTTGAAGAAATAAACGACTCTACTGCATTTGGGCGAAAATTAAAAAAGCTCATCCGTCAACGCATTGCCCATTATGATGCACTCCCGGGGCATCCCGATTTAAAATGGTACGGACAAGAAAATAGTTATGAATGGAAGCAATATTTTTTAAGTGATGACAATCAAAGTCCGTCCAAATGTCCGTTCTTACGAGGGCAACAAAACTAACATTTATTAGGCTTCCTTATGACTTTGCCTTTTCACAACAATCCAGGTGGCAATCCCTATTAGGACAATAAAGAGCAGGCTCACGAAAAAACCGAGTCTGCTTGTTTTTTCTCCTAACGTACCCGATACCGTAACAGCAATAAGCAGCATCCCCAACCCATTTTTCACATGCGCCCACTTAGATAACTCCATTAGCTTCATATATGTCACTAAAATAAAAAGCCAGTTATAAATCAACATTAAACCTGCTGCCGTCATCAAATATTCAAAGATTTTTTCTGGCATGAGAAAGCCAATAACAATGGTTATGACTAAGCCACAAGTTAAAAATATAAAGGCAGGAATAGGTACTTTCCTTTTTCCTTTCTTCGCTAATATTTTGGGTGCATCGTGATCCTCTGCAAGTGTAATAAGAATGGTAATCACCGCATAGAGAGAAGCGACCATGGTTGAAAAACCAGCAATGATTAAAACACCATTAAAAATATCCGCCACAAAGGGAATGTGATAACCTTGAAGGGCCGTAATAAAGGGACTCTCATCAATCGTAAAGTCTTTCCAAGAGACAAGCGCTAACGCAAGGGCAATAGCCATTAAAAAAATGATCGTAATCACGACTAACATTATTCTTCCTGCCTTTGGTGCTTCTTTTGGATCTTTTAAATCAATGACCATTAACCCCATTACTTCAATGCCACCATAGGCGTAAAAGGCATACAATAGCCCGAGCCAAATTCCTTTTATACCTTGTGAGAAGAACTGTTCATAATTCGCATAAAGTGAATCCAATGTTGATGCCTGTGAGCCTTTCATAAGGATTACAATAGCTACAATAATAAACATTACAATTGCTGCAGCCTTTAATGCCCCAAAGATATTTTGGAAGTTTTCAAAACCCTTCATGCCTGTAAGAATCACAACTAGCCCTATAGCAGCATAGATAGAGGCTGCAACCCATAATGGCAACGCCGGAAACCAAAACTTCGTAAAAATACCGAGTGCCATGAGCTGACTCCCCATAATAAGAATCTCAGAGATTAAATAGACCCAGCCATTACTAAATCCTGCCCATCTCCCAAATGCTTGTTTAGCATAAGTACGGAATGAGCCTTTATCAGGATTTTCAACAGACATTTTAACAAGTGCATCATAAACAATATACGTACAAATGGCTGCTAATAAAAAAGGAATTAAAACAGCCGGTCCACTTTTATGAATGGCCATACTTGTCCCAAGAAAGAAACCTGTTCCTAATGTGCAGCCTATACCGAGAAGCGAAAGTTGCCACCAAGACAACCTGCCCTTACTTGTATTTGATGTCATGTAATCAACCCTTCACTACTTTCTGACTAAAGGCAATGTCATGCATCGAATGCCTCCCCCACCTTTTTCAAGCTCTGTGACGTCTACTTCTAGTACCTTCTTTTTGTGCAGTAAAGGATGCTTTAATAACTGCTGCTTAGATGCCTGCTTGCTGATTACTAACGTTTCTGGATCAAGATTAATCAAGTTAATGTCCGGAATGGTTTTATAGGTTTCGAGCCAGTAAACATCAAAGCCATGCCGCTTTAAAAATGGTTCTGGCATATCATAATAATTCCCTTGGGGTGTGAACACCTGTACCGGAAAATAACGCACAAAGCTTTTAGCAATCATTAAGTTATGATGTACAACATTACAATTCATATCTAAATGAAGCGTATCATTGCCCTTCGGTAAATCAATGACCGCAATTTCTGAAAATCCTTGTTGAAAAAAGCGCTCCTTCAAGCTTTCAACAGCCTCTATTGATGTTCTCATCCCTAGATTCATGAGGACTGCATCCTTATTTAATAGCATCACATCCCCACATTCTAGTGATTGAGAGGGCTGTGCTGTACGCATAAATTGCTCAGGAAACCACTTGGCTAATATAGCATGAGCATGTGGATACTCTGGGCATCTTAACGAGCTGCCTGCATTCCCAGGTAAAAGCTGCTGTCCCACAACACAGGCTAAATCCCGCACAAAATAACGATTAATGAGCTGCTCACTTAATAGCTGCTGATCATTTGATAATTCTTCGGCATAGTCAATCACTCTTACCCCAGCATTTTCAAGCGTTGTCTTCAATGCCAGGAAATTTTCCATAGCTTTATGATGGTTGACAGGCTCACTCCACCCAACCTGCTCAGCTATTTTTGAATCAGTTACATCTACTATCGAAGGTGCACAAAGCATGACCACCTTTAGTTCCTCATGCTCCGACCAACAATTTACTCTAAATGCGTCCATTCTTGTTCTCCCCTTCTGCTTGTCGTTCTCTGTTAGCGTTACCATTGAAAGGGGGATTATACAATAGGAACAGTCACAAACAATGTCATGAACCATATGTAGCTTAAATAAAAATTTAGAGAGAACGACAAAGGCTCTCTCTCATTACGTAAAATATTCTAATTTTGCTTGTGGAAAGAACTTTTTCATATAGCCATATAAATGTTCTTTAATATCTTCTTCCTCATCTTTTTGATAAATGTATTTACCTATTCCATATTTCCCCCATTTATATCGTCTCACGGTTTCGTCAAGCTCTAGCTTTGTCATAGGATAATTTTTTTCAATCACACGTTTAGCTGGCTTCGTAAAGCGATGTTGGATAAATTCAAACGTAATATCCTCACGCACATCCTTCGGTAATTCAGCATCTAACCGCTCAAACATTTGATAATAGCCCTCCTGCCATCCATCATGTAGATAAATGGGGGCGACGATGAAACCGAGCGGATAGCCAGCCCTTGCCACTTTGCCAGCCGCCTCAATTCTTTTTGCTAATGGCGAAGTTCCAGGCTCAAAATGTTTAATAACATAATCCGCATTGACGCTAAAACGGAATCTCGTCTTACCATTATGTTTAGCATCCAATAGGTGATCCACATGGTGGAACTTCGTCACAAATCGTAATTGACCTAACTCACTTTGCCCAAAATGCTCAATAGCACGTTTCAATGTATGTGTAAGATGATCAATCCCTACAATATCGGACGTACAGGATGCCTCAAAACGTGTGATGTCAGGAGCTCGTTCAGCCATATAATGATCCGCCTGCTCCAATATTTCATCTACATTGACATAAGTACGAATATAAGGTTTGCTCCCCATTGTTGTTTGTAAATAACAATAATGGCAATGGCCCATACAGCCAGTTGCAAATGGAATGGCATATTCAGCGGAGGGCTTAGATGTATCAAACTTTAACGTTTTTCGAATGCCCACCACCAACGTAGATTTCGCTACGCGATACTTTTGAAAATCATTGTCTCCAGGGAGATTTCTTACTTGATTATGCGAAGTTGTATAACGTATTTCAATTCCCATTTGCTCAAACTTTTCTTTTAACTCCTGACCTAACGGATAGTGAAGTGCATCAGGCTCAAAATAGACGAGCTGAGGGATAAATGGCTTATTCATCGTATTCCTCCCTCAATGAAAATACTGGTGGTAGGCTTGCTCAGCCGCCATTTCGCTTGAAAAAATTAACATATCATTCGTTATTGGGTAATAGGATTCAAATAGAAATACGGCTAGCTCCTCTGGTTGCTCTGGATGATAAACCACCGCGGCTTCCTGAATATTCGCTACATCCTGAATATGAGGATTCCGATAAAAAATATAAACGATATCTCCGACATTATATGGTTGTTGCATCTTTTCACCTTCCTCTGTCTTTCTGTTAGTGTGGTGAAATGGTTAGAGAAATATGTCATAAAAAAATTTTTTATGTACTATACATAAATTTATGTGGCCCTATCTTCAAATCTAGGAAAATAGGATAATGCGGAATTTTTTAACTATTTGGTATAATCAAGAAAAGGAGGAAGATATATGATCAAACAATCCATTATTGAAAATGTCCTTGAAGCCGCACTAGCAACTGGTGGGGACTTTTCAGAAATTTTTATTGAAGATAAATATGTTAATGACTTCGTCTTACAAAGCGGCAAGATTGAACAAAGTATTACTGGGCGTGATTTTGGAATTGGCATCCGCATTTTTTCAGGACTTCAAAGCATTTATACGTATACCAATGATTTTTCTGAGGAAGGTTTACTTGCAGCGGCAGAGCGTGCAGCCTTAGCCATCAAAGGTGGTGGATCGAGTACCATTCACCCTCTTCATAAAGAGATCATCACTCCTATTCATCAAATTCTTCACATGCCTCATACAGTGGAGCATGCAAGAAAAACAGCTATTATGCGACAAGCAGATTCGATTGCCAGACAATATGACCCCCGAATTCACCAGGTAAAAGTTCGATATTTCGATGAACAACAAAACGTACTGATTGCAAATTCAGAAGGTAAATTTGTTGAGGATACGCGTGTTCACAGTAGACTTAGTATGCAAGCGACAGCTACTGAGGGTACTGAGGTACAAACGGGCTTCTATGGCCCAGGTGCACATGCAGGCTTTGAATTTATTGAAAAGCTAGACCTAAACCATTATGCAAGTGAAGCTGCACGTATCGCAGTCACAATGCTTCATGCCGATGAATGTCCAAGCGGTAAATTCCCAGTCATTATTGATAATGAATTCGGTGGCGTCATTTTCCATGAGGCTTGTGGACATGGCTTAGAAGCAACCGCGGTTGCCAAAAATAATTCCGTGTTCGCCAACCGTATCGGTGAAAGAGTCGCTCCTGAAATTGTTACATATATTGATGATGGTACACTTCCAAACGAGTGGGGCTCATTAAATATTGATGACGAGGGAGAAAAAACTAGGAAGAATATTTTAATTGAAAATGGTATTTTAAAGGGCTACTTAATTGATAAATTTAATGCTCGCCGTATGGATGCACAGCCAACAGGCTCTTCCCGTCGACAATCCTATCGATTTAACCCTACATCACGTATGACCAATACGTATATCGCCCCAGGCTCATCTACGCCAGCCGATATTATCGCATCGACAGAGTTTGGTATTTACGCAAAATATATGGGAGGTGGACAGGTTTCCCCATCTACTGGCGATTATAATTTTGCGGTAATGGAGGCCTATATCGTCAAAGACGGAAAAATCGAACGTCCTGTACGTGGCGCTACACTCATTGGCAATGGCGCAAAAACATTGCAGCTTGTTGATCGAGTAGGTAATAATCTCGCTCATGGAGCAGGTATGTGTGGTTCTCTTAGTGGGAGTCTTCCTGTCAATGTAGGTCAGCCAATGATTCGCGTAAGTGAAATAACAGTTGGTGGAACGAAGGGGGAATAATGGATGAACATGGCTAACTACCAGGAAAAACTATTAAATAAGGCACAAGAAGCTGGTTTTATAGAAGCTGAGGTTTATTATGAACAAAATAAATCGATGAAATGCATGCTCTACAAGGGCGAGATTGATAGCTATGAAACATCTGAGGACGGAGGTCTAGGTCTACGAGGACTTTATAACGGTAAAATGGGCTATTCCTATACGGAAAAGCTAGACGATGAGTCAGTCCCCTTTTTAATTAATAGCGCGAAAGCCAATGCAAACATACTTGATGAGGATGAGGGCATAGCTATTTTTGATGGTAGCTCAGAATACTCTTCTTATAACTACTACGATGAAAAATTAGAAACGATCGGAATTTCAGAAAAAATAGAGTTTCTTCGTTCTGTAGAGGAAAAGATTCGTGCCTACGATTCGCGCATTATTACTCTCGATTATTGTTTCATGGAAGAATTTACGGCTGAACGCTCATTAGTGAATAGTAAAAACCTTGCCTTATCCCATAAGGAGAACGGCTTCGTGATTTTCCTTTCCACAGTTGTAAAAGAAGGCGAAGAAATGAAAACAGGCAGTTATTTGAAAATGACACGTGATTTCCATTCTCTTCAGGCGGATGCTATTGCAAAGGAAGCAGCTGAGGAAGCTCTTGCGAATTTAGGTGAAAAATCGATTCCAGGGGGTAAATATCCAATCATTCTTCGCTCTGATGCATCAGCCTCCTTATTAGAAACGTTTATGCCGATACTGTCCGCAGAAAATGCTCAAAAAGATCAATCTCTACTAAAAGGAAAAGTCGGGCAAAAAGTGGCATCAGAAGCCGTTACATTGCTGAGTACTCCATTCCATCCTGCCTCATTGTCTGGAGCAAACTTTGATGGTGAGGGTGTTGCAACTAAAGAGCAGGAAATTATTTTAGAGGGTACACTCCAAACACTTCTGCATAATAGAAAAACGGCTAAAAAAGATAACTGCGAAACAACTGGGCATGCCCATAAAGATTCCTACAAGGGAACGTTAACGATTGCGCCTCAAAATTTATATATTTCAACTGGTGAGAAAACACTAGATGGGTTAATTCGCTCGGTTAGGAATGGTGTATTGATTACTGAATTGTCTGGGCTTCACTCTGGTACGAATACGGTTTCAGGCGATTTTTCAGTTGCTGCAAAAGGATTTCATATTGAAAATGGTAAAATTGCCTCTCCAGTTAAGCAAATGACCATAGCCGGTAATTATTTCGAATTCCTACATGCTATTAAAGAAACTAGCTCTGAGCTTTACTTCCTGCCAAAAGGATATGGCTCCCCATCTTTACTTGTAAAGGAACTATCAGTAACAGTGGAATAACACCCAAAAGTAAGCCATTCTAATTTATCGGCAATTCTTTTTTCTATAGTCTCCAACCTCTCATTCAGTGTTGTGACTATGGGTAAGAGAGTTGCCTTCTTTATTTTATAAAGATCAGTGTAATCCTCTATTTTAGTCGATCCTCCTCCCCCAAAAACACCGCTCCATAGCCACTTATGGTTAAATTTTCTTTTAGAGGTAAAATGGTGAAACTTTTAGACCTTTGATACGTTAAATTAGTTGTCATGCTGCGTCAGTCATATGGCATGAAGAAGGGTGGAATTTATGAAAAAAATATGGACTTTATTTTTCGCAGCAATGCTTATTGTACCGCTATTGCTGCAACCGGCTACCGCACAAGCGGCAAAAGCCATCACAATTACTGTGGACGGGGTTCAATTGAAGACCGATCAGCCGCCAGCCATGATTCAAGGGCGCGTTATGCTACCACTTAGAGCAATCTTTGAGGCATTGGGTGCCAGTGTAAATTGGGATTCAAGGAGTCAAACGGTAACAGGTTATAAAGGAGATACAACAGTAGTTCTCAAGATGAAATCGAAGGTAGCTACTATTAATGGCCAGTCCGTTACACTTGATGTGCCTGCTCAAATTTTAAGAGGCAGAACAATGGTGCCAGTCCGCTTCGTAAGTGAAGCGCTTGGTCAGGAAGTTGACTGGAACTCAAGAAATCAGACCGTAACGATTATATCTGATGACACACCAAGCAATATTAGTATTTCTCCTGCGAGCAATGTATCGGTTCGCGATGTCAATGATCAGGGAGATGGGCGTGACATGGAGGTTAGCTTTTCCAGATCATCTACAGAATCATACGTCGATCATTATCGGGTAATGGTGGTGAAGGCTTCAAAGAGCTTTAATTTGGCATCTGCCCTGAAAGTCTCCCCTTCTAATTATTCAGTAGTGTCTACATCAGGTTCGAACCGTGCTATTACTTTAACGCAGAATTCAAGAGATGTGGACGGAGATTATATTAGAAATGATCAGCAATATGTGGTTCGTATCCTTGCTGTTGGGAAAGGTTCTTATTCTAGCGTTTTATCGAGTTCTTCTGCAAAAATTACCTTAACCAATTTGTCATCTGTTACAGAGGTAACAAATGTGAAAATGAATGATATAAACGATTTTGGCGATGGACGCGATATCTCCGTTAGCTTCACTCGTCCGCAAAATGATAACAATATTGCCAATTATCGTGTGTTTATCGTAAAAACTAGGGATGCTAACAATTTTAGTCTTACTACTGCGAATAATTTATCAAGCAGCTACTATACAACTGTGAATAAATCGGGCAGTAACGGCAGTATTTTGACAGGAACTTTGTCCTCCACTGCACGTGATACTGCCGGTGATCTCATAAAAAACAACGTACCTTATACAGCGGTCGTTCTATCTGTAAGTAATACGAATTCATTAGGAAATAAGCTGTCAACTGGCTCGTCATCAGTAACACTTAGTCAAAATACAATGTCTTCACCGATTATTACACAAGTGAATGACGTGAATGACTTTGGGGATGGACGAGATTTGAGAGTGAGCTTCAATAAAGTGTCCGATGAATCTACTATCAACGCTTACCGAATTTTTGTAGTAAGAGCTAACAACTATTCGAACTTTACATTGACGAAGGCGAACAGCTTATCTAGCACTTATTACACACAAGTAAATAAAACAGGCTACAATATTACTCAGGTGCTCTCTTCAGGGGCAAGAGATACTGACGGATATCCCATTCAAAATGGAGTTAGCTATCGTGTGTTCGTTATGGCCGTAGCAAATAACTCAGCGAATAATATGCTGTCTTCAGTCTCCAATACGATTACGCTATTTAGTAGCAATGCAGGTGCAGTATCGAATCTTTATGCTAGCGATGTAAGTGATTATGGCAATGGACGTGACCTCTTCGTCTCTTTCAATAAAGCTGTAGACGAGTCAATCATTAGTCACTATCGGATTCTAGTTGTACCAACAGCATATTACAATAGCTTCAGTCTGACGGAAGCAAATAATGTATCCAGCAGCAATTACACGACTGTATACAAATCTGGAAAATCTACGTATGAGCAAACATTATCTGAAAATACTCGGGATGTGCGCGGTAATACGATCAAAGAAGGTACTAGCTACCGTATCTATGTTTTAACTGTCGCGAATGGCATAGGAAGCAATGCACTTTCTGCGCCGACGCCTACAATAACGTTAAATAAGAACTTTAATGTGCAAGCTGTAACCAATCTAAATGTCACAGATATAGACGATAATGGTGATGGCCGTGATGTGCAAGTAACATTTACGAAGCCCTCTAATGAATCAAATGTCAATCATTATCGAATTCTAATCGTACCAACAGCGTATTACAGCAGCTTTAATCTTTCACAAGCCAATAGTAGCAATTATTACGTTACAGAAAGCAAAGGTGGGAATACCGCTACAACTAGAACGTTGGATGGGATTAGGGATGTGCGTGGTAATTATATTACGGAAGGAACTAGCTACCGCGTCTATGTACTGACTGTTTCCAATGGGAATTCTCCAAATACCTATGCCCTATCCTCCGCTTCGCCTGTACTAACACTTAGTAAAAGTAAAGCTGTTCAGGCGGTAAGTAATGTTACTGCAAGCGATATTGGTGATTTTGGAGATGGTCGAGATTTACAAATATCATTCTCGAAGCCTTCTGATGAATCGAATATAGGTAGTTACCGCATTCTTGTCGTACCCGCATCAAAAGCAAATGGCTTTGATGTGAACGCAGCTAGTAAAGTAGCTAATTTTACAGATATAAATAAAGGTCAATCTAGTATGAGTTTGGCAACTGATAGTAAAGATATAGATGGAAGACTTATCACGAATGGTCAAGAGTATCGTGTATATGTATTGTCCGTAGGTAATGGAACTACTAAGGCCATGTATTCCTTATCCTACCCATCTTCTTCTATTACTTTAGTGGATCATTCAGCACCTGTAACGATGGAGAAAGTGCAACTGAATATTCAAGGGGAACAAAATAGATATTCTGATATTACAATTAGCTTTGATGTCAAAAATGGACAAAATGGAACGGAATATAGAGTGTTTATGTTACCTAAAGATACCGCAGATAATTTCAATGTGAATAATGCCATTGACAGTAAGTATAGTACTATTATTCATCAGAATACCCAGTCCACAGTAAGCCAAAATCTCAGCATGGAGTCGGATGCATTTGGTAAACCACTCATAGCATCCACAGAATATGTGGCTAAGGTTTTAGCTGTGGTCAAAGGAAATTATATACTATCAAATACGTCCAATTCAGTGATGCTTCTGGCAAAGCCTGATAATACTAGTGGTGAGGCGTCCAAAGACGCTCAAGTTAACTAATAGGATAAATAGAAGGGACTCCCAATGGTGCTTTATCGACCAATGGGAGTCCCTTCTTACTGTATGAATCATGCTATAATCATTCAATTATTTAGACAAATCTATTTTTTTATTTAATAAGTAAATGGTCAGTCCACCAACAGTCATAGACAATAATTCTCCAATTCCTACTGTGAACCATGTAGCCCAAAAAGGAAGGTCATAAAGAATAGTTAATTGCCCAGCAACCGTAAACATAGATACAGCAAATATCAGGGCTGTCACTACCATTTTTCCAATATCATTAGCGATATGCTTTGTAATACTTCTACAAAGTAATAAGACTAGGAAGGTGGCAATCCCACCAATCGGCACATCTACTATCCATGTGGGTGACATGAAATTTGCTAGTATAACGCCTAACGTCACTGCTACTACATAGCGCTTATTGTACAAGGCCAGATAATTAAACATTTCTGACAAACGTAGTTGGACAGCGCCAAAGCTAATGACTGACAATAAAACCGTTACAGCAACATAGAGAGCTGCAACAAGAGCCATCTTTGTCAGCTCACTTACTGACAGACGGCTGGAATCTTTTACAATCGAAGTATTCAATTTTATTCTCCTTTGTAAAATAGCTAATCGCTATTTTAGTAATAACTACGACCAAAGGAAGAGAGCTTTGCGCCCTATCTGAAGTGCCGTAGTGCAAGCAATTTTGCTTACTTGCGTATTATAGCAGAAGAATAACTGAATGAACAATGCTACTTGGTCAACCAGCCGCCGTCGATTGGCAAGACAGTGCCATGCATATAATCTGCTGCTGAGCTTGCTAAAAATAAGGTTAAATTCGCCACCTCCTGTGGTTGTGCCCAGCGACCAGCTGGCGTTTCCTCTGCCACCCATTTCGCCATTTCCCCGTCACCTTCAAAATCTGCCTGATTCATCGGCGTTTGTATGGCTCCAGGAGCAATTGCATTGGCCCGTATTCCCGCTCTACAGTAATCTAAATCTAGCTGCTTCGTGTAGCCAACAATGGCATGCTTAGAAGCTGTGTAGGCCGCTCCTCCACCACCTGCAACAAGTCCAGCAATCGAAGCCATATTGACAATCGTTCCAGCTCCACGTGCAACCATATGAGACAAGATTCTATTGGTCACAAAAAACGTGCCTTTGACATTCGTGTTCATAATTTTATCCCACAGTGCTTCGTCTGTATCTAGCGTTTTTGCAAAGCCGTCTAAAATGCCTGCTGTATTACATAAAATATCAATTTGTGTAAATGAAGAAATAGCGGCTTCGTACGACTGTTCCACATCTTGTAGGCTACAAACACTTCCTACCATATAGGCAAAATGCTCTGGATATTGCTGCTGCAACTGGACTAACCCTCGTACCTCTATATCAAATCCAAATACATTCGCACCATTTTCTAAAAATGCAAGGGCTTGAGCATATCCAATGCCTGACGCTGCCCCGGTAATGAAAACAGTTTTATTTTTATACTCTTCAAACTTCATACCATGTCTCCTTACAAAAAGAAGCCACCTCAAAATTGAGATGACTTCTCGTATTATTATTCAACGACAATCCAATCTTCTGCTAATAAATCACATACTGTAGGCGTGAACATTGTGTAGCCTTCTCCACGTACATTAATTAAAAAATAAGGATTCAAAGTCTCACCGTCGTGTTGGCTTTGACCAACTAGCTTCACATATAGTTCAGCACCGCCCCAGCCTGCACGAATACTTTTTTCTCCTGCTTTTAAGCGTGGTAATATTTCTTCAAACGTCATGTCCTTCATCCTCTATTCCCATTCATTATCGCATTAGTATACTGGATTTTCGTTAGGTTGACAACTATGGTTAGATTTGCTTTTTCATCTGTACCTGCTCTGTCGTCACCGTTAGTCCATTTGCAACTAAATAGCTCGTTGCTAGGTGGCTTGCTCGGAAATTAACGGCGGTTAGATTCACCTTCTGAGCTGTCACACTGGCTAAGAAGTGCGGTAGTAAATCGACATTATCCTCTTCTAATACTTCCAATTGATACAGAATGACCCTCTCCAACTCACCCTGTTTCCCCCACACTGTTTTATATAACATATAGCCAAGCACATCATTTGTTTCATTATAGAAAACCCTAGCTTCTCCCTGCTTAACGCTATGCCAGCTACATTGCCAAGGAACTGCTTCCTGATAAAACGGCATATGAGGTAATTGCTCGGGGCGAATTATTTCAGTCCGAATAGCTGACGTATTTTCTACCTGCGCCTCATATTCCCCACTTAAAAACTGAAGTTGATCAGTTATAACATAGCCGTATTTTTCATACAAAGCAATCGCTACTGAATTTTCCTTTATTGCTTCCAGTGTGGCAATTTCAACATTTTCTCGTTCATAGATAGCTAGAGTTTCCTCCATTAATAATCGTGAAACGCCTTTTCCACGATAAGTAGGCGAAATACCCGTGCCCCCATTCCAAACTATTTTCTTGCCACCTATGTGACGAAAGCCGTTCATGACAATACCAATGGGTTCATGATCGTCAAAAGCGACAATGGAGTGCTCAACTGACAGCCCCTCCCCAACAAGCCGCTGTAAAAACATCTCTGCCGTCATGTCGATGGGCACAAAATATCCTTCAAAGCCTTTGTTCCACGCCCGTAATACTTCCGCTAATGTACATTGTGAAACTGTTTTAATATTCATCGTTTCCCTCATCTCAAATGGAATCTAATTTTGCTAAATCTGCTAATGTCAGTTTTCCCAAAACTTCATATCCTTGACCTAAGCCTTTAGGTTTTATAATAACCGTGCCCATATTCGAGATGACCCCTAGTCCCACATTTTTCGGAAAACTATGACCAATTATGACTCTATTGGTTCCCTCTGGTGGTTTCATTTCCAGCATAGATTGAAAAGCCAATAAAATTGAATTTTGTTGAACAGTCGAAAGATTTCCACCTAACATAAATATCTCAAACAAAAAAGGGTCTATTTGTACCTGAACATTCGGAAAAGCCAACTGAGCTGTTTCAATCGTTCGACAAAAAGGACTGGCAGTGATAGGCGCAAGGATGGGAATTTGCCAATAACGCAACATTTGGCCATAATATACAGCCTCATGACGGCCTTGTTCGGATAAATTTCTTTGATACTGACAATTTTGAAATAGACCATTTGCTTGATCTACACCCACTGTTGCAGTGCCATGTCTTGCATATAAAATAAGTCCTCCCTCTTTTAATAATTTCAGGAGATCCTTTTCCATTTCTTTCATCCCCTTCATTTTATCACTTTATTCTTTGTAATGTATGACTTACAAATAGAAAAAAGCTCCCTATTTTTTCATGGAAATAAAGGAGCTGTCGATTTCTGCAGGAGTCGCCGCTCCTCATTTCTTTTAACTTTTATATAAAGTACTCTAACTACAACTATTAGTGAAAAGATTATTTAGGACTGGCACCCGCTCATTTTTTATGTGACCTTTGTTTTAGAAACTTTTTGAATTTTCGAGGAGTATAGGAAATGAGACATAAAACGTGCTGTTTCACCTTTTTAGTTTACTTTCTTGTAAAGGATTATTAAACTAGTGTTTACGGTGTGTAATTTTAAAGTCATATTGATTTTGTGTTTTAATTTATGTAGGATAAACAAGCATTGTTTGGTTTACAAACAAAAAATAGAGTTAATTAATATTCTAGAATATTAATAGATGAGGAAGTCCCGAGTAATATGAAAAATCGAAAAATAAAGCTTATATTAATTCTATCCACCATTTTATTATGTTTGTTTACAAGTTTAAACATCATTACATCCTATGTAAAAATTAAAAAGACCGTTGAAGAATCAATTGCTAATCAAAGTCTAGAGGCTGCAAATTCCATTGCTTCTTCCATCGATACAATTGCTTATCAGCAATTTTTGGATAATCCGCAAAAGAATGATTATTATTGGGAAGTAAGAAGTTACTTAAATGATGCAAGGGTAAAGCTAGGTGCATTATTTGTTTATACATTACAGGTGGATAATCCAAAAGTTTCAAAAGCAATGGTGATGGGTCTGCCAAGCGAACTAAAAAAAGGGTTTGAAATAGGTGAGGTTTGTACTGTTCCAGCCAAACAAGTTGAAAAAGCCTATCATGGTGAAACCTATGTCACAGAGGTAATTCATGATTCAGTCCATGGCTCTTATTTATCTGTTGGTGCGCCAATTAAAGATGATACAGGCCAAATAATTGGTTACCTAGGCATTGATATCAGTGCAGATACATTGAATGGTATTAAAGGTAAAGTGATTGAAGATAACCTCTTTATTTTTATTTTCAATGGTGTATTTATTTTAATTGTTGCTGGTTCTTTTTTATTTTTACAAAGATGGTACCAAAAAGAGGTAGCGAAGGAAGTAGGCGCTACTGAAGACACTTATCAAGCAGAGATCAAAACGTTGATTACTTCGGTGTCATCGTTACGTCATGATTTCACGAACCATATCCAAGTTTTACATGGCCTTTTACAATTAGAAAAAACCGATCAAGCAAAACAATATTTAGCATCACTGTCGAAAGAAGTACAGGCGATTAAATCATTAAAATTAAATATTGACCATCCAGGTTTATCCATATTATTACAAACGAAAAAGCTAACAGCACAGAATCATAATATTGATATGGATTTCACCATCTCTCAGGGCGATTTTAATAAAATTAAAACGACCGATTTAATCAAGATTCTATCGAACTTAATTGACAATGCGATTGATGCTGCGAATGAATTGCCTGAGGGGCAACGTAAAATTATGATTTGCTGTCAAGCTGATGAAGGACAATATGAATTTAAAATTACGAATACAGGACCGAATATAGTAGACGCAAACCAAATATTTAAACAAGGATTCTCTACGAAAAAGCATGAAAATGGGAAAATTCGAGGGCAAGGACTATTTATTGTGAAAGAAATCGTCCATAAATATCATGGAGATATTTCGATTGAATCATCGAAGCATCTTGAAACGACTGCCATCGTCCATATTCCTTTCAAATAGCTTCAAAATGTAGAGAGCTTTAGACAAAAACCATTGAGAGATGATGACTCTCAATGGTTTTTGTTATTCTTTCTCTTTCATATACGGAGAAATTCTTAAAAGTGGATTGGAAACAGCTCATCTCTAATAGTGGAATTAATAAAAAAAGACTATAGGCAAACTCAATTTTTTTGAGTTGGCTATAGTCTGATGTTAGGTAACGGTCATACACCCTGATCTTTTTTTGATTTATTATTAGCCGTTCGTGTCCGGTCCTGTGGTTTTAGGAAGGACGGACGGAAACTATAGCCCTTCGGCGATAAACGCAGTAAGGATTTTCTAATATTGCCCTGTTCAAAATCTGCACTAAAATTAATATAGGGCACACCTAGGACACGCATATTTGCTGCATAGATGATTATGAAAAAGACCGAAATAAAAAATCCAAACAGACCGAAAAAGGCTGAAAATAAAATAATTATTAAACGAAAAATACTCATTGCTGTTACAAAGGCTTGATTGACGAGTGTAAATGCAGCAATGCTTGAAATCGCAATGATAACAATCATTGAAGGGCTTGTTACACCAGCTTTAATCGCAGCATCTCCAATAATTAACCCACCAACAACACTGATTGAGCCACTGATGGCACTAGGCAAGCGTAAGTTGGCCTCGCGGAACATTTCAAACATAAATAGCATCATCATGATTTCAAGTATCGTCGGAAACGGTAACCCCGTTCTTGATTCAACCACTGTCGCAAGAAGAAGATAAGGTAGCTGCTCCTGATGATAAGTCGTGACGGCTAACCAAAAACCAGGAAGTAACATACTAATTAGTATCCCCAATATTCGGAGCACCCGTTCCATTGAACTGACAATGACCGGATATTCATTGTCCTCAGCTGTTTTAAAGAGCAACATAATATTGGCGGGAATAATCATGGCATAGGAAACGCCATCGATCATTATTAGTATTCTTCCTCTCATTAATGCTTGAAGAGCAAAATCTGGCCGTCCCGTATAATCATGTCTAGGGAGAACTTTAGCCGTTTGTTCAATTGCCTCCATCAGTAAATCACCATTGACGACAATATCTGTATCAATTTTTTGTAATTGTAATCGGATTTGTTCTAGCATATTTAAATTCACAATGTCTTCCATATATAAAACGGCTACCGTTGTTTTAGAGCGTTGACCGATTTCTAATGTTTCTACACTAAATGAATTCGTAGGTAAACGTTTTCGTAATAAAGCTATATTAATAAATACATCTTCAATAAAATCATCTCTTGGTCCTTTTACAACTAACTCAAGCGTTGTTTCCCCAGGCTCACGATTAGGTCTATTTGAAATATCACTGGAATAAATCAAATGATCTTCCTCAAAATATAATATGACATGGCCTTTGTAGACTCTTGTAATCATATCCTCTTTCTTAGTAACCTTTTGTAAATAGGGCACATGAAGATGCTGTTCAATTAGCTCCTCTAACGTGTCATCAGAACCACAATTAAATAAGGATTGAACACGTTCGACCACAACCGTTTGAAGAAGTTCTTCGTCGATCATCGCATCACAGGTTATCATATGAACTGTATGTTGCTGAAATTTATACTGTTGGAATATTATATCAGCAGAGCGTTGAAATAGTGATTTCAACATTTTCAAATTCATCATTTGTTCCATTGAAATACTTCTCATCTCCTACTGAGCCTGCTCAAATTTAGTACATTTATGAAAACTACGACAAGTAATAAATATACTTAGGCATATTTTTCCCATGGACATAAAAATTATTCAACAAACAAATACTGTGATAACCTATTCAGGGTGCTCTTAGCCAATCATTTTTTGTAGATTAGCCATCTCAATTGCAGAAATCGCGGAATCATAGCCTTTATTACCTGATTTTGTTCCCGCACGCTCAATCGCCTGTTCAATATTTTCTGTTGTAACAATACCGAAAATAACTGGCACATTGGTCGTTAAGGATACATTCGCAATACCTTTTGCCGACTCATTACACACATAGTCATAGTGTGTTGTAGAACCACGAATAACAGTCCCTAAGCCAATAATGGCATCATATTTCTTTGTCTCTGCTAATTGTTTCGCAATAAAAGGCACTTCAAAAGCTCCTGGTACCCATGCAACATCAATGGATGCTTCATCTACACCGTGTCGTTTTAACCCATCCATTGCACCATCTAATAATTTGCTTGTAATAAACTCATTGAATCGACCTACGACTACCGCAATTTTTAAATCCGTCCCAATTAATTGTGCTTCAAATGTTTGACCCATTTTTTTATCTCCCTCGTTATTAGTTTGTTGTCAATGATTGACTACGATAAGCGGCTAACGCCTCAATGGAAATCATTTTTAATTCATGATGTGCTGCATACTTTGTCAATTCATCAAAGCGCATCATGTGACCATCATCTCCCATAATTTCACAAATCACTCCAGCAGGAATACTGTGACAAAGCTTGGCTAAATCAATGCTCGCCTCCGTATGGCCCCTTCTCTCTAAGACACCATTATCCTTTGCGATTAGTGGAAAAATGTGTCCTGGCCGACGAAAATCAGTTTTTTTTGCCTGAGACTCCAACATCTTTTGTATAGTGAATGCCCGCTCAAAGGCACTAATTCCCGTTGTAGTGTCCATATGATCGATACTTACGGTAAACGCTGTTTGATGGTTATCCGTATTATGCTGAACCATTGGGTGCAAATCTAATTGATGTGCTAGCTCCTGCGAAATCGGCGTACAAATTAGCCCTTTTCCATAAGTCGCCATAAAGTTGATCGTTTCCGGAGTAATAAATTCAGCTAGCGCTAGAAGATCCCCCTCATTTTCCCGATCCTCATCATCCACTACGACGATTACTTTCCCTTGCTTTAAATCCTCTATGGCATCTTCAATTGCATGTAGCACTATTTTTTCAGCTCCTCATTATGTGATTTTAAAAACCATGTCGTGCTAAATAATCTCTAGTAATCATTGACTTGCCTTGCCCATTTTTCAATTCGTTTAAAATATATTTACCGACTAAATCTGTTTCAACATTGACGAAAGCGCCCACTTTTTTCATACCTAAAATCGTTTCCTTGGAAGTATGAGGAATCAGTGAAATCGTGACCTGATTCGTTTCAACATGAAAAATTGTTAAGCTTGTGCCGTCAATTGTTATGGAGCCCTTTGGAATACAGAAACGTGTCAGCTCCTCAGACAATTCGATATCAATATAAACCGCGTTGGCCACCGGACGTTTTCGTAAAATCTTCCCAACACCATCGACATGACCCGCAACAAAATGACCTCCAAACCGCCCATTAGCAGGCATTGCGCGCTCCAAATTAACCGTATCCCCGATTGTCAGCTGATGTAAATTTGTAGCTTTGACGGTTTCAGGCATAACATCCATCGTAAGCTCTCGATCCGTAAAATGAGTCACCGTTAAACAAACACCATTGACCGCTATACTATCCCCTAACCCCACATCTTCAGCAACTTTCGATGATTGAACCGTAATTTTCATACTGTTCTTATCGCTTTGCAAGGCTTTAATAGTGCCAATATCCTCCACAATACCCGTAAACATTTCTTCACCTGCTTTCACAATGATCTTACGTAGCTTCTATCCGTGGCTTTTGAGTTTTTATCCACCACTTTGGCCTTGCTATCCACCACTTTTACGTTTCTATCCGTCGCTTTGCCCTTGCTATCCGTCTCTTTGCCCTTGCTATCCATCACTTTTGCTTTTCTATCCGTCACTTTTGCTTTTCTATCCGTCACTTTTACGTTTCTATCCGTCTCCCTTCTTAAAGCTCATATAAAAAGAAAAACCCCTTTGACAAAGGGGTTTTGGGAGTATAAGACATCAATAAATAAGCCTATTTGGATATACATTTTTTCCATAGACTAGTATCTTATTTGTTCTTCTCCCATCCAGACTATCACTGTCGGTTTTGGATTTGCACCAAATCAGCTTGCGCTCACGGACTTTGAATTGCTTCATCACCGCCGATTGGGAATTTCACCCTACCCCGAAGAACATCTTCTATTCAATTGATTGGCTAAATAAAAAAACTTCCCAACATATTTGCGGGAAGGCGTGTCATAAATGCATAATCAAATAGACCTTCTAAATTACATTGAATTTAAAAAGCTCGCACTTATACCCTTCTCCCATCCAGACTGTTACTGTCGGTTTTGGAATTGCACCAAATCAGCTTGCGCTCACGGACTTTGAATAACTTCATCACCGCCGATTGGGAATTTCACCCTACCCCGAAGGATCATTTTATTTAGCTAGTTCTTACGATAACACTATTTAATTATATTATCTATACTTCTGTCTGTAATTTTTTAAAAAGGGGCCACCTCTCGCTAAAGGGGTAGCCCCTACATCTAGCTCTTACTAATTCCATTTAATTGAAGTGTCATTTTTTCAATCTCCTTATTTATTTTATCCATTACTACTAAGCGAATTGCTCAAGAAATAAATGGACATATAAGGTTACACATCACTTTTCACTCCTTTCAAACAAACACAAAAAAGGCGCCGTCATAAAACGGCACCTTCCAAACATCCCTATGAGAAAAAGGGCATGTTAAATTTTATAATTAAACAAAAAAAGCGCAGTTACGAACCGGCGTCTAGCATTCTATACATCCCCTTTAATTGGAGGTCAATCAGTAAGAAATAAAGAAGGCAAAAAGCAACCGGAACCTGCATCGATATGAAATTTGCTTAAAAAAGGGCACACTTCTCCCTTAGCCAGCAAATCCCCATAAAGATTGTAAGATTTCACCTCTACTTCAGTTAAATCGAATTTATAGTAATAAATAATCTACATATTTTTCTAGAATACAAATGTCCTCCCGCTTTTTTATAGCATAAATCCCTTGGAATCTATCATTCCTATCGTTAAACTAGAGAATATATTGGAACTTACTATACTTAAAATCGTTCCTGTACAAGTGACTATTCAGTCCACTAATTTGGAGGTCATTCCATTGCACTATTTAAAAAACATAACGTATAAACAACGTATTTTCTACGCCTTGTTATTACTCGGCTGTGCTCTATCCATTTTTTTCGTTCACCATAATGAACAATTTTATGATCGACCGATTGCTGAAATTCTGAACGTCAAAGTAATAGAATCTGAGCCCATAACAGATATGTATGAGAATGAAGATATGTTGTATACACAGCAAATTAAAGCCGTACTTAAAAATGGGCAGCACAAAGGACAAACGATTGATTTGAAGAATGACTATTCTTCCTCTGGTGCCTTCGATCAAGAATACCATGTTGGCAATGAAATCTTTGTCGCCCTAGATGCACATTCAACACAATCAGAGTTAACGGGCACCATTCTCGATTTGAAACGAGATCAAACAATTATGATGATCGCTTGGATTTTCATCCTTGTGCTACTCATCATCGGTAAGAGACAAGGTTTATTTGCCATTATTAGCTTAGTCGTAAATGCCTGCATTTTAACATTGGCATTAGACCTTTATGTAAAGCATGGCAGCCTCAATTTATTATTCATAAGTGGGGTTTGTGTCCTATTATTTACCGTCATTTCCTTGTTACTGATTAGTGGTTTGAATACGAAAACATATGCAGCCATTATCTCTACACTTTTTGGGACAATGATAGCCCTTTTAATTAGCACTGCTGTAATGTGGCTGACGGGGGAAAATGGTCTACGCTATGAGGAAATGCAATTTTTAACACGTCCCTACCGAACCGTCTTTATGGCTGGTTTATTTATCGGTTCACTTGGGGCTGTTATGGATGTTGCCATTACGATGTCCTCTTCTATTTTCGCTCTATACGAACAGGATTCTCGTATTTCTTTACAAGCTTTAAAAGCATCCGGTCATGAAATTGGCAAAGACATTATGGGTACCATTACAAGCATTTTATTTTTTGCGTATATTTGTGGCTCCATACCAATGGTCATACTCTATTTGAAAAATTCTTCAACATTAGGACTAACACTATCTTTAAATCTTTCATTAGAGCTAGCACGTGCACTTGCAGGGGGCATTGGAGTGGTCCTCACCATACCAATCAGTCAATACACCGCTATTTTTTTCATTAATCGAAAGAGGGTGAAAGAATGAATGTTATCGTTGTATTGGCAGGCATTTTATGTTTCTTAATGGTGGTAGTCGGAGGAAAGCAAGGCTTACGCTCATTTCTATCTTTATTTTTAAATTTCGGCGTGCTTTTTGTGACTATTTTTCTTATGACAAACCCTAAAAACAGCCCTATTGTCCTGACGTTAATTGCATGCACTGTTATCAGTTGCATTAGTTTGTTTTATATTAATAAAACGAATAGTAAAACCATTACAGCATTTATTTCTACAATGGTGACGATCGTTGTTTTATTACTTTTTATTACGTTGATAACGAAAAAAACGATGATTCAAGGCTTTGGCGAAGAATCAACGGAGGAGATAAGTATTTTTTCTCTCTATATTGGGGTAAATTTCGTGCAGATAGGTGCATCGGTCATTATTATGAGTACGATTGGCGCCATTATGGATGTTGCCATTTCCATCGCGACTTCGATGTATGAAATTTTTAATCGTAATCCTTCGATTAGTAGAAAGTCTCTATTTACCTCTGGATTAAATATTGGAAGAGACATTTTAGGAACCGATACAAATACTTTATTTTTTGCTTTCTTTGGTGGCTATTTAAGTTTATTAATATGGTTTAAGGATCTTTCTTATTCGATTGGGGAAATCGTCAATTCCAAAGTCTTTAGCGCAGAAATGATGACGATTTTTTGCGCAGGCATCGGCATTGCCCTCATTATTCCTATCGCTTCCTCCATCAATGCTTATTATTTAGTGAAAACTCGAGAAAAAATAGAATAACACTCACATATATACCAGGCCTATCACCTTAGCGTGATAGGTGCTGGAAATACGTATCGCTCCCCTATTAATTTCGGTCCAATTATTATTATTTCATAGCTTTCAGCCCAATAATGTCATCCTGACTGGCATGAATGATACAAGCTATTACCCCTTTAGTATCAGAGATATAGCTAAAAATTCCAAATTCGAAACAGCAAAATGATGTAAAGAAATCAGTTATAAATTGACGCACACGTTACAGCCATAAAAAAAAACAAAAAATATACCTTCTAACTATAGTCAGAACCTGACTTGATCGTTAATTAGTCAAAACTTTCACCTTAAAGACTCTTCATTTTAATTCGTCTCACTAACAGCGGAATAGTAGAACATCAAAATTTCAGATTTGAAATTGTACAACACACAAAATACGGCTTGTAAATTGAATAGGGCTAAAATGAAGCCCAGTTATTTCGTTATTTAGCGTATTAGGTGTCTTAGTTGATTTTTGTGTGCATGATTTCCGTTGCAAACGCCGCATTTTCTGATAATATTTACCATATGATGTTTACAGACCTTTTATTTTGATTGTTGTTCCCTATTTCATGACCCAATCAATTGCCCATTCCATGTAACATTTTTTTGCATAAAACGTCAATACAACTAGATGATAAAGGAGAAAGTTTGCCATGAAGCATATAATTTTTGATTTTGATGGAACGCTTGCAGATTCGACCGCCGTGTTTGCATCAGCATGGAATACGTTAGCACAAAAATATAAATTTAAAGGAATTGAATTGAAGGAAATTGATACCTTAAAAAAATTATCGATTTCAGAACGTAGTAAATTATTTGACTTCCCAATGTATAAATTACCTATGATTTTACCACAATTTTACAAATTATATCGCCAATCATTAAACGATGTTCATCTTTTTGAAGGGATGAAGGAAGTTTTGCTCGAAATTGATAAAAGAGGGTATAAGATTTTAATTATCTCTTCCAATTCGAAGGACAATATTGTAGAGTTTCTCAAAATGAATGGCATTCACTGTGTTACAGATGTCCTTTGCTCCAATCGTATTTTTGGCAAGGATAAAGTTATGAAGAAGTTTTTAAAAGAATCGAATGTTTCAGCAACTGAAGTGATATATATAGGGGATGAACAAAGGGATATTGTAGCATGTAAAAAAGCTGGAGTACCTATTATTTGGGTGGAATGGGGCTATGATGCCATTGAAGTTATACAAAATGAAGAACCAGAATATAAGGTAGCAACACCTGAGGAAATTTTAGAGATTATTTAATAGAAGGATAATAGCCCTTTACTGGCTATTATCCTTTCTATGTTTAACTTTTGATTTCGCTTATGTGCATGAGCTTTTCAGCTGTCTGATTTACCCCTTTATACGCATCACTTAATTCATGCATACTCGTCGCAAATTGCTGGGTAAAGGCAGCCACTTGATTTGCGGAAGCATTCACCTGATCAATCGATTGCTTAATGCTTTCTAATTGTTTCGTTATACTATTCGCACTTTCTGTACTGCTTTGGGACATTTTTTGTATTTCAGATGCAACAACTGCAAAACCACGACCATGCTCCCCTGAACGTGCCGCCTCAATCGATGCATTCAAGCCAAGAATTTTAGATTTCATCGCTAAGTCCTTTACTAATTGAACAATTACATTAATTTGTTCAATATCACCTGCCATTGATTCGGAGAAATTTGATAGTGCCCCTAAACGATTGGAAACATCTATACTGGCTGTAGCTAATCCTTCATTCGTGGCAGTCATTTCTTCAACCGCACTCGAAAGATCCGTCGCCAATAGACGCATATGATCCATTTTTTCATTAGAAATGATGGCACTTACTACGCCTATAATTTGACCTCCGTCAAAAATTGGATGCGCCGAGGCGATATACGCCATACCAAACCCCTCTGCTCCTCGTTCCTCTTTAACGAATTGACCTGAACTCAACGCGATTTCCGTTGCTGTTCCTCGATATTTATGTACAGGCTCACCTACACCTACCTTCAAGTCAACATGCTTCCCCGGTTGATAGGCAAGTACTTTTTCAGTGTCTGCCACTATGACACAAGCATCTTCTGGGTATGTTGCCTGATATAAATCCATCGTCTCTATGACGGCCAGTAGTTTTGGATGCATTGTCTGTCCCCCTCCCCAAATGTTTACTAACTATTCCATTTTAACTATATCATGACACTTATAAAAAGACACCAACGTCCTATGGTGTCTCTTTGCAGCATTAACCCTTTGTCAATATTTCTACATATTTTTCAGCAGTTCGTATGTCGATCGTCAAAAAATCCTTTCCATAGGTAGTTTGAATTAAAAATGGAACATCACTAGTGTTCTGAAACCTAAAATCCAAGCTTCCATAGGCAACCGTCGCATCCCTTCCTTTTGGCACATATCCAATATCCAGAGAATGATGGTGACGTTCTATATACTTGACTTGTAGCTGATCCACTGCATTAAAGAGGGTCGAGGAAGTTTGACAAATCCCCCCACCAATCCCCATTACCACTTTCTTATTAATAATTTCTGGTGCAGGCTGATAACCATTTGCCTCATCTCGAGGTCCAACCATCGTATTAAATGAAAAATGGTCCCCACTACCCACGATAACATTATTAATGGCCTCGGCAGAAAGCTCAATATTTTTATTTCTTCCCAAATCAGCGCTATTAAAATACGTCGTATAGGATGCTACAACGACCTCCTCTAAATAAGGAATGTCCTCAAATGAATATCCACTTTGCGTCAAATAAAGCGGTATCTCCACTTGACCACCAGTCGCAGAGGCTTCCAGAATTCTCTGTACTAATTCACTTTCCTTTAAAATCATTTGCGGTCTTCCCTTGATTACTCTTCCTTCTTCATCCAATCGATCAAGCATCATTCGCTGGTCATAGCCTTCCATTTCATCCGTCCCTCTTGCTAATTCCTTTGCTAACTGCTCAATATGCTGCTGATAGGCTTGCAAATTTGTCTCATAGCCACTATCCTTTGGTGAAATGGTTTTAATAATCTCCTTTGTTTTCGGATTTACTATCTCTACAAAAGCCTGCCCATTTTGAGGAACTTGCTCATAGGTAACTGGCTTTTTCATTTCTTCGACTGGCTGTTTTAATGGTTGATTTTCTTGCTCTAGATTTTGGTCGTTGTTCAAATTTCTTTGACACCCTACTAGTCCCACCATACATAAAACACAAAATGCAGAAACTAACTTCCTTTTCAACATATACACCTACCTCTATGGTCATACTACAGAGACATCTTATTCATCTATTGCTTATAGTGTGTGGTTTTTGTAGATATTTATTTGTTGGTCTGACAAAATGAAACTTCCTTATCTGCTTACTATGGAAGATCACAGTGAATAAGGTTGGCTTTTTATTATGTAAAGCTGGGATAGCTTGGCATCAAGACATGTTAAAACAAACAACCGCTACCCCAATATGATGTTCAACAATTATTTTGTGATTATTTTTTCTATCTCTTTTTAACACCCAATTTGGTTCAAACGAACGCGCCGCCAAAGAAACCTTTGAGCTACCAGAACATTGGTGGATGAAATTAACCGCCTTTTTTACAGGCTATAGACAAATTACCCCTGTATCTATACCAGTCGGTCCATTAAACCCAGGGATTACATCCACTACCATATTGGTTGCTAAATCAATGACAGACACCGTATTTTCCGTTTGATTGGTAACATATGCAAAAGTGCCATTCGGCAAGATCGTTACTTGGTCAGGTGAAGTTCCAACAGGGATTGTGTCTATTACCATATTTGTCGCTGTACTGATGACAGATACGGTATCACTACCTTTGTTGACGATATATAAAAGTGTTCCATCAGGTGTAATGGCTGACCCTACAGGCCCTGTTCCTACAGGTATTGTACCAACTACTGTATTGGTTGCAACATTAATGATCGATACATTATTGCTATTTTCATTGGTAACATAAGCAAATTGTCCATTTAATGTGAAGATAATTGATCTTGGGCGGATGCCAACAAGAATAGTAGCAACCACCAGATTGGTCGCTGTATTTATAACAGATACACTCCCTGAATTTTCGTTTGCCACGTAAGCAAACGCACTATTCGGCGTAAAGGCAATACCTTGAGGTTGAAGCCCTACTGGAATAGTAGCCGTGACAGTATTTGTCGCTGTATCTATGACAGATACAGAGTTAGCGCCTAATCCGTGATTGGAGACATAGGCAAGGGCACCATTTGGTGAAATCGCTACACCAAGAGGCTCACTTCCTACTGGAATCGTAGTGACTACCATATTTGTCGCTGTATCAAAAACTGTGACATTATCGGAGAAGAGTGCTGGCACATAACCAAACGCACCATTTGGTGTGATTGCTACTTCTAGTGGAGCTGTTCCTACTGGAATGGAAGCAACTATCGTATTGGTTGCTGTATCGATCACTGATACTCTGTTATCAGGAGTTGCTACCTGTCCAGCGTCTGTTACATAGACAAGATAGTGACAAGTCGGTGGTACTGGTAAAAATGGATGCTTACAACGACAAGGGCAACAAAAACCGCAGCAATGACAATGACAACCTGGATTTGATTTAAACTTGATCCTAAAAATTTTTTGTTCTTTTCCCACACTGAACAACCTCCCAGACATATATGGCTACTATATGCCCACAAAATTGGGTTTCTTGTATATTCACCTATTTGAACCTGTGTGAAATGTGTAGATTAGTTGTTTACATGAGTTGCACAGATTTTTAGTTTTATTGCGTTAGGGCAATAGGCTATATACCTATTGAAATGGATCATGAAAAAGAGGAAGAACGATGGACTCAGTTTTGATTGTCCACTACCATTACATTTAGACACCAAAAAATAAATGAAAGATGGAAATGATAGGACTATTAACATACGAAAAATTGATAATAGTTTAGTACAATGAAAATTGTGGAACTTTTCTGAACTAAAGGAGGAAGTTAAGATGCCTCAAACATTATTATCTTCTAAAATCACAATGCCACATCATTCACCCACTTTAATAGAAAGAACTCAATTATTCGATTTATTCGATCAACATATACATGTTAAATTAACGATTTTACGAGCGCCAGCGGGTTATGGAAAAACCAGTATACTAACTAGCTGGTTGAAAAATAAAAAAGAAACCACTGCATGGGTTTCCCTAGATGCTGCTGATAATGATCCGATACGTTACTGGACATATATTTCACACGCTATTGCTAGGTCTTTTAACAGTGAAATAAATCAGATTCTTGCACCGCTCCTCAACTCGCAGGACCCTGCAACACTTGAATTTTTTATCTATTCTCTGTTAGAAGAAATGAATGCCATTCAACAGCCCATCTCGATTGTACTAGATGATTATCATGTCATAGAAAATCCAGTGATACATCAACTCATGACACAATTCGTAGAATATTTACCTAGTCATGTACATATCTATATGTCCTCGCGTTCCGTCCCTTCACTACCAATAGCGAAGTGGCGAGTGAAACAATGGATACATGAAATCCATTCGGGACATTTACGCTTTACGTTACAGGAGGTGAAGCGATTTTTTTCCTGCAAACATTTACCTACGCTCAACCACCAACAGCTGCAAGCTATTTTAGATAAAACTGAAGGCTGGGTAGCCGGATTATTGTTAACCAGCTTTGCGTATGACCCTGATATAGAAGCTTTGGAAGAAGCCGCACAGCCCTTTATTTCAGAATTTTTATGGCAAGAAATTATTCATAATCTACCATCTGAAACACAACAATTTTTGCTGCGTACTTCTTTATTGCAGGAGCTGGACCCTGCTATTTGTGATCAATTGACCAAACAGACAAATAGTCTTAAACAATTGGAACATTTAGAAGCAAAAGGACTTTTCACTATTCGGCTGCAATCCAAACAGCCTATTTTCCGTTACCATCATTTATTAGCAGAAGCATTGCAAATGGAATTAACAAGACAATTTTCGAAGCAGGACATACGTAATCTTGTTCTGGAAACATCTCAATTCATTTATGACCAAGGGGATTATATTTCAGCTATTGAATTAGCCCTTAAACATGGACAATATGACCTTGCGACGCTCTGGATGACCGATCATCTTGTTCAGCTTTTTTTATCAGGTCAAACAGCGACGTTTATGCGGTGGTTGCGTCAGCTTCGTCGTAACCAATATAAAGTCACCTATGAAATACTCGTCATTGGCTTTTTGACATCGATTTCAACCACGGAAGTTGAAGTAGCGTCATCTCTGATGGAGGAACTTGAATTGCGACAGCTGACTGACCAATGGATGGAGCAAGAGGAGCATGCGGCCATGACCTATATTTATGAGAGTGCAAAGGCTTTTGCTATCGTTGCCGCTGGTGGTGATTTACAGTTAGTGGAACAAATAATGAGAAAACAGCTCGCCAAAGGACATATCCCTTCTAGATGGGATCATGTGCCTATTCCCTATAATAGTTTTGAATATAAGCTTTTACGAACAAGCATTGGCTCAAAAGGAAAACTTCAAACAATGGAACAAGGAGCCGTCATAAGCGAGCTTTTTCGAGAAACGTCTTTACAAACAGCCAATGTAACTGCTTTTAGCTATGGTGTTGCCGCCGAATCGTTGTATGAACGCAACCTAATACCGTTTACCCATAAAGAAATCGAAATGGCACTTAAGCTTGGCCATCAATTACAAGATCCTGGATTATATATCCCGATGTATTTCCTGAAAGCAAAAATCTATATCCAGCAAAATCAAATAAGTTCAGCTGTTGCTATGCTGACCCAGCTATTAGAGGATGTGACAGAAAAGCATTGGCGAACTTCTATACAAATTATGCAAGCCTACTGTCATATTATTGCAGGCGATAGTTATCAGGCTGAGTTGATCTTACAGTCTACCCAATCAAAGCAACCATTCTGGCTCTTAGTACACGCCCGTTTACTGTTATTGAAGCAAAAGCCGAGCGAAGCCTTAACGAGATTGATTCAGATAAAAATGAAGGGCCAGCAGGAAGAGCAAATTGCTACAATTATTGAAGCCACAATTCTTGAAGCTATTTGTCAATACCATCTAAGTCACCAAGAACTTGCCTTAGAAACTTTACACGAGGCTTTCGAACTCGCAGCACCCTTGTATTATGTTCGATCCTTTTTAGATGAAAAGGATTTGGAGCCACTATTAGAAATTTATTTCGAACAGCTACATCAAAGATGGGAATCCATACCAACAGTTTATTTTAGTTATCTGAAAGAAGGGACAGCATTTCCTGCAAAAACTCCATCAATGCTGACACAACGGGAGAAGGATATTTATGATTTGCTAGTAGATGGTATAACTAATCGTGAAATCGCTAAGCGTTTGCATTTATCAGAAGGCACTGTTCGTGTTTATTTATCTACAATTTATAGTAAGCTAGGGGTCAACTCCCGTGCTAAGGCGATTGCCCTCAAAAAACATTAAAGCTCCTAAAAGGCATCGGTGACTGACACTGATGCCTTTTGCTATAAAGATTCATTTATTTATATTTGTACAAAATAATTATATACGTCCTTAGAATATCCAATGAAATTATAAACCCTAGTAAAAAACCCCCGTAAAAATTAGATGGGTGTCTAACGTTTACGGGGCAATTCTTCTTTTATTTTTGTATAAACATTTGCGTCCAGTAGTTGCCATCTGCTACATAGCCTATACCGATATGTGTATAGGTTTTGTTGAGAATATTCGCACGGTGGCCTTCGCTGTTCATCCAAGCTGTAACGACTTCTTGTGCAGAGCGTTGACCTTTGGCAATATTTTCACCGGCTGATCGATATGAAATACCGAAATTTTTCATCATCGTAAATGGCGTTCCATACGTTGGACTTGTATGGTCAAAGTATTTTTTATCATGCATATCTTGAGATTTGTATTTGGCTACTCTTGATAACTCCCAGTCGTCTTGTAATGCTGAGAGTCCTGCTTTGGCGCGTTCCGCATTCACCAGTTTAATGACCTCTTGTTCAACGCTTGCTTGTTCCTTTACAGGGACATTTATTTTTTGTCCAGGATTAATTTGATTTGGATTGGCAAGCTGTGGATTTGCATCAATTAGTTCTTGTACGCCTGTTTCTGTTTTCAATGCAATTTTCCAAAGAGTGTCACCAGATGAGACTGTATAGGATTCAGCCGCCATTGCCCCCACTGGTACTATTAATGAAGCCGCAATAACTGAAGCAAGTGCCGCTTTTTTTACTTTTTTCAACATGTCTATCATCCTTCCTGTTTGCTCTCCTATTATCGTAAATAGTTTTTGAGCAATAATCATCACAAAATATTTGGAAGGATTTTTACAAATACATGACAGACAAACAACAAAAATTTACGAATCCCAATTTAACACCATTTATCATGATGCACCTTGTCATCAAGTTGCAATCTAATTGTCATTTACAAACATTACCAACTAAATAAACCTTCCCTATTTACTGCAGAAACCCTACTTCGCTACTAATTTCCTCTTCATTTGGAAAATTAATAGAATATAGAGACAGTCATAAAAAAGGGTAGCCATAGAAATAATGGTAATGAACGGCGTACGAAAATAAAGATAAAAGCCAACTGCAGCAAACAATGTTCCAATCATCTTACAGACAGCAATGCCCATGGATTGACCATCTAAATTCCCTCTTCGCAATAATAAACCGATAAATAATCCTGACATCATGAGGTTTTGCAAAAACGCTGCGTACTTCCCTTCAAAATCCTGAAATTGATGAATCATCCCTAAAATCATGAACATGCTGAAAATTAAAGTGACCAAAAAAGAGGCATATAATAATTTTTTAGAGAGGATTCTCCGATATTCTGGTGGTGCAAAGCGTAAAAACTGCATCAGTATTACGACATCTAATATGAGCCAAGTGAGCGTAATCAATCGTTGAAGGTCATTTTGTGGGTAAAGGAAGGTAAAGGTAAATTCCCATGCAATATTGGCACAAATAGCAACCATAGGCATGCCGTATTTTTTATCCTTCCACCCTTTGTAAATAACTAATAGATATGTAATGATCCAGAAGAGGCCCATGCCTATTTGGCATATTAATAAAATATCTAGTTGAGCCATTTTTTACTCTCTCCCTCCACATATGATTCCCCATACTATATGTGAAGAAATCTATTCATTATGTCTAAAAGTTTGCTAGTAGGGTAAGGGAAAGGAGTAACAATTATTCAAGGGAATGGAACCTATACATTCTTAGTGGAATCCTATATAGTAAAGCGGGGTGATTGAATGAAATCAAAAATATATGTAGATAATGATCAATTTATCGCAGGCACTACCTTAAAGGATACGATGGAATTAGAGCATAATAATATGGCGTTGCATGTTTGTGATCATATCCATGATGTCATTGACAATCGTCAACAATTAGCAACAGCATTGAACTGCGACCTACAAGATTTTATTTGTACGGAACAAACGCACAGTGCCAACTTCCATCGAGTGACCTTAGCCGATAAAGGACGTGGCGCCGAGCAAATGGATACGGCTGTGAAAAACACAGATGCTCTTTATACAGCTGAGCCTAATTTATTATTATGTAGTTTTACGGCAGATTGCGTTCCTGTGATTTTTTATAATGTGGTCAATGGTTTAGTGGGCGTCATTCATTCAGGTTGGCAGGGCACTATTAAAGAAATTACTCCTAAACTGTTTCAGCATCTGTTGGAAGAAGAACAATGTCGACCAGAGGATTTTCACGTTCAAATTGGTATGGCATTAAGCCAGCAAAAATTCGAGGTAGATGCTGATGTTTATGAGAAGTTCCGCAGCCTTGGTTATGCAGAGGAATTTATGTATTTGAATGCCGAGACGAATAAATACCATATTGATAATCAAAAAACGGTGAAAAAACAATGTGAGCTTGCTGGTATTCCATCTGAGCAAATCCAAATTGATGCCACTTGTACATTCCTTAGCCCTGATGGCTTCTCCTATCGTCAGGACAAACAGGCAGGCAGACATTTAAGCTTTATCATGCGAAAATCTTAAAGGAACAAAAAGGACAATCCACTTTAACTTCAGAAGGATTGTCCTGTTTATTTTAATGTACCTGTACTTATGATTGACGTCTCGACATGTACTTCCGTTTGTAATTTGCCTATGACTTCCCTCGTTTTTTGGGTCGTCCACTTTCCATGATCATACATTCTAAATTTCTCACTTAGCCCGCTAGGATCAACATCCATATTTTTTAGTTTATCTAAAAACTTGGTAATATCCACTTCTAGTTGCTTATTAACGTCTTTTTCTAACCGGCTAATGCTCTCAATCGTATTCAGCTTGTACTCTCTTGCTCCTTTGTATTCACTTAATGTTCCTTTAATCTTTAGACGAATGATGAGCTTTGGTGATTCAATATTTTTATTACTTTGCATGTTGATAGAGCTCTCAATTAAATCTATCATCAATTTTTCCTCACCATGTCCCTCATGTATATCTAAATGGAGAGGCGCTAGACTTTTTCTGCCTAGTAATGCCTGAACAATAAGTGCCTCCTCAGGCTTAATGACATCATGCATATGGTTCCCTTGAAAAACAGCCACACCTTTAATTTCAATTTTATCATCATGCTTTTCAAGATATGGAATAATCGTATCTGTTACAGGATTCGTTATTGTATACATAAAATCATGAATATTCGTATTCGGATTAAAAGCCGTATTTATGCTTGGTTCCAATAAATCATTAATGTATAAATTAATATTTGGTTTATCTGGATAATTTCCTTTTATAATTCCCTCTGCTTTATCTTTCACAATAGCAATGAGTACTTTATTACCCACCTCAGCATTTCTGTATAGATGCTGAATTACCTTTCGTATCTCACCTTTTCGTGCAAATTCTTCATTAACGAGTACAACCCGTAATTGGTTAAAGACAATCTTTTTATCCGAAAGCTTTTCGATTTCTACGATGCCATTCGATACAAGATCTGTAGACACCGAGAAAATTTGAGTGTTTTGTGGTGCTTCTGGTGCATATTGAGGAATGGCTACCGTTAATTTCATTTGGTCTTCATCTATATAATCAAAAGCCATAGTGCCAACCATACCAATATCCTCTAATGGTACTTTCAGCTCTTTTCTTGAACATCCGGCTAATAACACTAAAAGCACAAATATGACTAGTAGTAGCTTTCTATTCATTGTTGCACCTTCTTTTTTCGAACTATATAGATCAGGCTTAAGAAGATTGGCCAAATAATTAGCATATAACCAATATAATTGCTTGCTGTAAAAAGCTTTTCTTGGAATTCTCGAGAAAACGGCATTCTAATAATGAAAAAAATGATTGCTGCAATCACATATAATGGAAAACTATTTTTCTTTTTAAACACGGATTCCACCCCTAGTTTGGCACACCATACATAGGCTGTGGCTGTCGATAATATTAAAAATACCCATAATGTAATACCGATAATATCGATTCGTTCAACAAAGGTAAACTCACCTGCTTTAAATAAATTTAAGACGGAAAACTCTACATTTTTCAACTGCCATTCAGAATAATACATGACACTGACTACTGTCGTAAAAAAACAAAGAAAAATACTAACCCAAATACCAATCAATGAATGACGAAAGGCTTTTTTCTGATCGATAATATAGGGAAAGTAAAATAAAATTAATTCATAGCCAAGAATTGATAAATATCCATCTTTAAATGCATTCAAAAAATCTTTCCCACTAAAATTAAGTAAAGGAAGTAAATGACTTACCTCTCCTTTTTCAATAGCCCATCGTGTAAAGTAGAACATTCCAATCGTAATAAAAAAAGCCATCATGCAAAATCTAGCAATGGATTTAATGCCCCCACTTACAATATAAATCAGTAAAAGTAAGAAGCAAAAAACAGGTAATGTGATCGTTTGCTCTTGTAAGGCTGTACTTTGGATGAGGTGCATATAGTTGCTAATAATTCCTGCACTAAAGATAATAAATTGAATGATAAATAAGAAATTAAGGCCTTTCCCTAGCACTTTTCCCAAAAGAATTTCATTGATACGAAATAAATGGTCATTCGGGTATTTGGAGCAAAGCCAAACCATTGGCCAAAGCGTTAACGTAGCGACTAGTCCGAATATGACAGGCATAAACCACTCAGTATAGCCCATCGCACTCAATTTTTGTGGCAATGACAGTATGCCAGTCCCAACCATAACACTTTGGGCTAAAAAAATGACGTGATAGCGATTTAACATTTTTACGTTAGCTGCGCCCAAGTCTTTTACCTCATTTCTCCTCTGTCGTTTTTTTCTGAGCCCTTGAAATACCCGATTTTTTCGTTAAATAGTTGATAGGAAATCTGATGACATTATCTAATAAATCCGTTGGTTTTCTTGGTATACCTGGCGTCATATAATGAGTTCCTAATGATTTTAAACTTAGTAAATGATGTATTAGCCAAGCAAAGGCAAGCATTTGTCCAAATAGACCGAATAACCCGGCAGATAGAATGAAAATATAACGTACAAATCGGCTCGTATTACTCATTAAGAAAATCGGTGGTAGGAAAGATAATAGTGCAGAAGTGGCCACCAACACAATGAGAATATTACTAAGCAATCCTGCCTGCACAGCCGCAGTCCCAATGACAATACCTCCTACGATACCGATTGTTTGTCCGACTTTGGCAGGCATTCGGGAACCCGCTTCCCGTAATACCTCTACAATAAGCTCGATAAATAACACTTCGATAAGAGGGGGAAATGGCACTTTACTTCTCGACTCTTGAAGATTTAACAAAAGCTCATATGGCAATATTTCTGGATGAAAGGTTAAGGCAGAAATATACATAGGCGTAATCATGATCGTTAAGAAAAAACCAAAGAAGCGCAGCATCCTTAGTAATGAGGCTGTTGTCCATCGGTTATAATAATCCTCAATCGACACGAACATTTCAAAAAATGAGGTCGGACAGACAATCGCTAATTGGCTATTATCCATAAACATGACAATCCGGCCGTCAATTAAGTATCGACAAATACTATCAGGGCGTACTGTCATATAATATTGGGGAAATGGGGATAGCGGATTATCCTCAATTAATTGCTTCAACACCGAAATATCCGTAAATAAAGGGAATTCCACCTGATCAATACGATTCCGAAGATCATCTAAGTTTTTATGATTCACAATATTATCCATATACATAATAGAAATTTTAATATTAGCCTCTGAACCAACAGTACGATTTTCATTTTTTAGCTGAGCGCTTTGAATTCGTCTTCTCACTAGAGAAATATTGGTCTCCAAAGATTCCGTAAATGCATCCTGAGGCCCTATAACTGTTGATTCTGTTTCAGTATTTGTAATGGCCCTTGTAGGTGCACTATACGTATCCATACTTAAAAGTGCATTGGTTTCATGGAAAAATAGCAGTGTTTGCCCAGAGTTCAATTTTTTAATGACACCTTGTATATCTTTAGGGTCCACATATTGAGCCATTTGATGAATTTGTTTAATATTATTGGTTAACGGAATAGATACCATTGTTTGTAACGTCATTTTTTCTATAAGAGAGGAAAAATAGATAAGGGTAACATCCCCTTCTTCTGTTGCAATCATATTTAGCTTGACATCATCTACATCATTTATTTCCTTTTTTAATTTTGCAACAAGCTGTTCAGGCATTTCGTGCATTCCGTTCAACCCCTTTTATTTCAACGAATACCAGTCCACATGTAATTTTTTATAGTTTGGCATGTTTACGACTGATTATGTAAAAAAAATGCTAGCAAAAATAGGCAAAAAAAAAGATGCGTCTCTTTTTGAGAGAAGCATCTTTTTTGCTATTCGGCTTGATCTGAACTGTAGCGATTTTTGCCAATACCAAATGCATAATAGCTAATAGTTACAACTACTAAAAATACAATTCCTACGATTAATGAGATACGCGTATCGTCATTAATCCACATGCCAACCAGCACCATGATTAAAAAGATAATCGTTAAATAATTCGTAATAGGGGCTAATGGCATTTTGAACGGGTGATTCGCTAATTGTTCACCTTTTACTTTTCTAAATTTCATTTGGCTAATTAATATAATGAACCACGGTATCATTCCAGGTAAAACACTTGCACTATATACATAGACAAATAAATTCTGTGGTGCAATATAGCTTAAAATGACGCCAATCACTAAACCAATTAGCACGCCAGCTGTACCAAATAAAGGTACACCATTTTTAGAGAGCTTCGCGAAAAATTTCGGTGCTTGTCCATTCATCGCAAGAGTATATAACATACGTCCTGCACTATAAATACCACTGTTACAGCCAGACATAGCAGCTGTAATAACGACAAAATTAATAATACCTGCAGCAGCTGTAATACCTACCTTGGCAAATGTCGCAACAAAGGGACTACCGATCGTACCCAATTCATCCCACGGATACACTGTCACAATGACAAAAATAGCTCCGATATAGAAAATTAAAATGCGCCAAATAATACTTTGAATAGCATTCGTAATTGTCTTTTGTGGATTTTTTGCTTCCCCTGCTGTAATACCAATAAGCTCTACTCCTTGGTAGGCTGCAACTACTAACGATAAAGCAAAGAAGAAGCCTGTCCAGCCACCCGTAAAGAAGCCACCATGACTCCATAGATTTGATAAGCCAATCGCAATACCATCATTACCAAAGCCAAAGAAGATCAATCCAACCCCAGCTACAATCATTAATATAATGGTTACGATTTTAATCATGGCGAACCAAAATTCAAATTCACCAAAAGATTTAACCGAAATAAAGTTTGCCAAACCTAATATTATCATCGCAATTAGACCCGGTATCCATGCTGGTAAATCGGGATACCAATACTGCATATACGTTCCCACGGCTATAATTTCTGACATCCCAACAATTACCCATTGGAACCAGTTACTCCATGCCGTTAAATAGCCTGCTAGAGGGTGAATGTATTTATAGCCAAATGTTGCAAAAGAGCCTGTACTTGGCTCCATATAAAGCATCTCACCCATTGCTCTCATAATGAAAAATATAAAAATACCTGCAATCCCATAGGCAAGGAGTACTGAAGGTCCTGTCCATTGAATGGCACTTGCAGAACCCATAAATAAGCCCACACCAATCGTACCGCCAAGTGCGATCATTTGGATGTGACGTGCCTCTAATCCTCGTTGTAATTCTTTGTTGGCCACTCCATAACGCCTCTTTTCCTGTTGTTCTTTCTACGTTGAATATACTTTAAAATCATAATCAATTTTTCTAAAAAAGACAATTGTATTTTTAGGAAAAACAAAAAATAATGTTTTTTTGATAGATTTGGCATATAGAGTAGCTACCTCACTATCACTGTTCGGAAATTTCTAAATATATTAGTTTTTTCACTTTATTTCGACAAAAAGATTGACCTAATTATCAAAAAAGTATAATATTTTTACATATTTCTAAGAAAAAGAGGATTGATCGTGAGTAAAATATTATTTAGAAAAAAGAAAATCGAGGAACTATTACAAAATAACGGGACTATTCAACTAAAGAAAACGTTAGGTGCCTTTGATCTTATATTATTAGGAGTGGGTGCCATCGTTGGCACTGGTATTTTCATTTTGCCTGGAACGGTGGCAGCAACACATGCTGGACCTGGGATCGTTTTTTCCTTTATTATCGCTGCCATTGTTTGCGCTTTTGCAGGCATGTGTTATTCCGAATTTGCATCAAGTGTCCCCGTAACTGGGAGCGCCTATACGTATGGCTATATTGTCTTTGGCGAGATTATCGCATGGTTAGTAGGTTGGGCTTTGCTTTTGGAATATGGACTGGCTGTTGCCGCTGTTGCAACAGGTTGGTCATCTTACTTAAACTCACTTCTTGCAGGCTTTCATATCGTTTTGCCTCAAGCAATTTCAGGAGCCTTTAATCCTGCTGCAGGCACATATATGAATGTACCTGCAATTTTGATTATTTTTGCTACGGCATTTTTATTAACGCTTGGTATTAAAGAATCCACTCGATTCAATACTTGGATGGTTTTCTTGAAGGTCGCTGTCATCTTACTATTTATTGGCGTAGGGGTATTTTATGTAAAACCTACTAACTGGGAGCCCTTTCTACCATTTGGCATAAGCGGCGTCTTCAGTGGAGCGGCACTTGTATTTTTTGCTTATTTAGGTTTTGATGCGGTATCTTCTGCTGCTGAGGAAGTTAAAAATCCACAGCGGAATATGCCCATTGGTATCATCGGTTCTTTACTTATTTGTACGGTGCTCTATGTTGCCGTATCAATGGTTTTAACAGGTATCGTTCCCTATCATGCGTTAAATGTAAGTGACCCCGTTAGCTATGTGATGCAGATGGTCCACCAAGATTGGATTGCGGGAATTATCTCACTAGGTGCTGTAGTTGGAATGATGACTGTTATCTTAGTTATGTCTTATGGAGGAACCCGACTACTGTACGCATTAGGCCGTGATGGTTTACTGCCAAAAAGCATGGCTGAGCTCAGTCCCAAATTTAAAACTCCCGTGAAAAACACATGGATTTTCGCAATACTAGTTGCCTTTTGTGCAGGATTTGTACCACTTTCTAAGCTTGCCGAATTAGTCAATATGGGTACATTAGTCGCGTTTACCATTGTATCCATTGGTGTGGTGTATTTACGTAAAAATAAAAATATACCTTCTGGGGGCTTTAAAGTACCATTTTTCCCAGTCCTACCGATTTTATCATTCCTATTATGTCTCTTTTTAATATCACAGCTTTCTGTCCTTACATGGGTTGCATGTGGTATTTGGTTTATCATCGGTTTGATTGTTTATTTGGTTTATGGTCGAAAGCATAGCGTAATGAATAAAGGATAAGAAAAAGGTGTCTCTCATAGGGACATCTTTTTTAATTTCTTTGATGTCAATTCCCATAAAACTAGATGTTTGCTCTATTGTTATAAAACCAACTGCAAACATAAAAACCTCTATCCCATCCTTGGCGAATGAAATAGAGGTTACTTCGTTATTATAGTAAGGTTTGTTCCTGTAATTTTGCTGTGAAATACTTTCGTGCATCTGCCGTTAGAATTTGTAGTAATGTCACTTCTTCCTGACGAGCAAATTCTACAAACATCCCACTTAAATTTTCATAGACATATTTGATTTTAAAGCCGCTATCTAAATAATGATCCACTTTTTGTATTTCTTCTTTGCTTTGTTGGAATTCAGACATGCCATCACCTCACCTTCTTTTGAAAATGTCTTGATGTAGTGTCACTTATTCGGCACCTTTTATTTCTAGCAGAGGGTCTGGTTGCTCCACTAACTCTTCTTCCTCTTGATCTGTCAGTGGCGCATGTACTTGTTGGCCAAATAATTCATCCAAATTATGTCCGACTGTAATACCTAAATACTTCGCATCACTTGGATCTTCTAGCTCTGCTTGAGGGTATTTTTTAAACCACCAATACTTCGCTAAGACATAATAGACAATTGCTCCTACAAAGAACCCTACTAATGAAGAATAAGTAGAAAAAATATTGGCGATAGCACCACCGATTACCCAGGCCACTAACCCGGCGATATTAAAACCTTTATAGTATTTAAATTGCCCATCTAATTCATAGAGTTCCTTGACATGTACACGGCGTTTGCGAATGAGATAATAATCCGCAAATAAAATCCCTACAATTGCCGTTAATATTCCACCTATAATCAATAGAACATTGACCATCACATCGAATAAACTCCATGGTTGAGCAAGAATACCAATAATCCCCGCAATAACAACCCCTACCCAAAAAGGTACTTTGGGGCCACCGATATTTGAGAAAATAGTAGCTGCTGGTACAACATTAGCAGACGTATTCGTTGACCATTGTGCTAACACAATCATCAGCAAAAGGACTCCTAAAATAAAACCACTCGCACTTTGTTGTAAAGCATTGATAGGGTCAGCAGATGCTACAGCCATATAACAAACTGCACCAATTGTAACAATAAATGTGTTCGTTATTGGCATAACAATTAATGAGCCTACGAGCTGTGTTTTATTCCGTTTGAACCAATTGCGTTCATTTTTAGGTGCTTTAAAAAAGCGAGATAATGATGGCATATCAGCTGCCAGTGTTGACCAAAAGCCCATGTTTGCCATGACCACTACCATAAAAGCTGTAAAGGCAGCAAAGCCCGTTGTTGGCGTTTCTACCCACGTCCATATATTTTTCCCTTGGGACGTAGCATTATCAGCTAATGTGTAATACATCCAGCAAGAAATTAAAATAATGACAGGCGCTGCTAAATCAGCGAAGCGCTCAATGGACTTAATGCCGAGTGATGTATTAAAGAGCTGAAGTGCCGCAAATACAAGGAAACAAATAAACCAATTATCATAATCAAACAATAAATTTAAAATTCCGTTTATCGCCAATGCTCCAAAATACGTATTAAGACCAAACCAGCATGCGGCTGTTATGCCCCTTACAAGAGAAGGAATATGAGTGCCAAATGTACCGAATGGTGCACGCATATAAACAGGGAATGATAAGCCATGCTCAATACCTATATCACCAATTAATGTCATAAAGACACCGATCAAGCAGGAGCCCACCAACGTAGCTAAAATAACCATTGGTAGGGATAAATTCATAATGGCTGAACCGCCAATGGCAAAAGCCGCTAAAACAATCGCCATTCCTATCCAAATCACCGCAAAACCAAATGTTCCAATATTTCTTTGTTGATGTGTCACTGGAAGTAAATCTGGGGATTTTAAATAATTCCCTTCACGTTCCATAAAGTTTCTCTCCTTTTTCTCTAATTTCCGTGACAACCTACTTGAAGTTTCTCCCTCCTCCATCCCCGCTTGATGAAGGAAGGTGGAATTTCGATTTTATTCATTGATCTTCATTCAGTTGGTGTTCGATAGGCTATAGCTCATCCCTATAAATGTCTACTACTGAATAAAGATGAAAAGTCTTTATTTTGAGAGACTGCTAATGAGCGATTGGCGTTCATTCCATGTCATTGGTGGAACGGTTGATTTACGTTCAACCATAGAAATGGCACCATCTACTGGACAAACAATAGAGCATAGATTACAACCTACGCAGTCTTCTTCACGAACTTTTAGCAATGGACGTCCATTTTCAGTATAAAGATCAATACATTGATGTGACGTATCCTCGCAAGCAATATGACACTTGTTACAATTAATACAAACATCATTATTAATTTCTGCGACAATTTTATAATTTAAGTCTAAATCACCCCAGTTTGAATATCTTGAAACGGAGCGACCTACTAAGTCCATGACGGAAGCTAAACCTTTATCGTCTAAATAATTGTTCAACCCATCAATCATATCCTCCACAATACTAAAGCCATGGTGCATCGCTGCTGTACAAACTTGAACGCCTGTTGCACCCATTAATATGAATTCTGCGGCATCCTGCCAATTAGAAATTCCGCCAATGCCTGAAATCGGTACATTGACTAATGGATTACGAGCACATTCTGCTACCATATTGAGTGCAATCGGCTTTACAGCTGGACCACAATAGCCACCATGCGCTCCTTTACCAGCAACATGAGGAACTGTATTCCAAGTATTTAAATCTACACCTGCCAAACTATTAATCGTATTTATCATACTTATGGCATCTGCTCCACCTCTTGTTGCAGCTTCTGCCGTAACTGTAATATCCGTAATGTTTGGTGTTAATTTCACAATGACAGGTGTACGTGCCGCTTCCTTTACCCAGTACGTTTGTTTTTCCACCAGTTCAGGGACTTGACCAGAGGCAGAACCCATGCCTCGCTCTGCCATCCCATGTGGACAACCAAAGTTAAGCTCAAGACCATCAACCCCCACATCTTCTACACGTTTTACGATTTCATGCCACTTTTCTTGCTTTGGCTCCACCATTAAAGAGGCTATAATCGCGTGATTAGGAAATTTCTTTTTTGTCTCATAAATTTCTTGTAAATTTACTTCTAACGGTCGATCTGTAATTAATTCAATATTATTGAAGCCCGCTACACGCTGACCGTTAAAACTAACAGCCGCAAAACGGGAGGATACATTTAAAATTGGATCCCCCAATGTTTTCCATACAGCACCACCCCATCCAGCTTCAAATGCGCGTTGTACTTGATAACCTGAATTTGTAGGTGGTGCGGAAGCCAACCAAAATGGGTTCGGCGATTGGATGCCTGCTAAGTTAATGCGTAAGTCTGCCATGTAAGTTCCCCCTTTATGCAATCTCACTTGGTTTTCTTAAACGTTCATGAATCTTGTATGCTGCATCTTTTCCTTGCTGTACAGCAGTCACCACCATCGCTTCTCCCTGTCCATTGCCAAAGACAACGTCTCCACATGCAAACACTTTGTCATTGGACGTTTGCATCGTCGTCTCATCTATATCCACAACGCCATTTGTATGGGCTAAACCAAATGCTTCAATTAATGAAACAAAACGAGTTTGCCCAATGGCTTTAATGACCGCATCCACTTCGATGATAAAATTAGAGCCCCGCACTTCCTCAGGTCTTTGTCGACCATCAGGCCCAGGTTCACCAAGCTTCATTTTCACGCATTCAATACCTGTTACCCTGCCATCCTCATTGCCAATCATCTTCTTTGGTGCTGTGAGCCATTTAAATTCCACACCATCCTGCTTCGCAAATTCATATTCAAATTGATAGGCAGTCATTTCTTTTTGCGTTCTTCGATAAAGTATTTGGACATTGTCTGCCCCTAAACGCACTGCACTTGTTGCACCGTCTATCGCTGTATTTCCGGCACCAATAACAGCAACACGTTTCCCTACAATCTCATTTGTAAGCGGTCCCATTTTTGTTTTTCTAATAAACTCAATAGCATCGTGGACACCATCTAAATCTTCTCCCTCAATGCCTAGATTAGGAACAGCCCCCATACCGACAGCTAAAATAACATGGTCATATTCTGCCAAAATTTCATCTGCAGTAATATCGACGCCAACCGTCGTATTAGTTTGAATATCCACTCCAAGCTGTTCAATTTGCTCGACTTCCCAATCAACAACGTCATTAGGTAATCGGAACGCTACAATACCAAAGCTACCTAAGCCACCTGCCTTCGCTTCAGCCTCATAGATCGTTACTTGATAGCCAAAACGACTTAGTTCACGTGCCGCCGATAAACCTGCAGGACCAGCTCCAATGATAGCTACCTTATGACCATTACTTGGCCCCTGTTTAAATAGTTGAGCATTCGTTTCCATTGCCCAATCCGTTGCATAACGCTGTAACTCCCCAATTTTGATTGGCTTTGTTGAAGAATTTAAGACGCACGCTCCTTCGCATAGTTCCTCCGTTGGACAAACCCTTGCACAGCTTGCACCAATAGGATTTGCTTCTAATATAGTCGTAGCAGAGCCCTTCATATTACCAGATGCGATTTTTTTTATGAAATTTGGGATTTGAATACTTGTCGGACAAGCTTTAATACATGGTGCGTCATAACAATAAAGACAACGATTGGCTTCCTCAATCGCCTCATTCTTTGTCATCTTGTTTTTCAATTCCACAAAATTACGTTTAAGCTGCAAGGTCATCGCTTTTTCTTGAATCGGAACCATTCCACATCCCCCTCATGTGTTCTTTTTTCCGTGCACCAATTACGAGACCGATTGTTTTGTTCTCCAGCCAAAACAGTCGGTCCTAAACTGAAGGAAGCTAGATTTTCAGAGCTTCCGCAGCTACTGTTTTTAATGGACGTTTAATATATTGTCCACTACCTAGTACACCAACAAATTCTTTATTTTTAATGACATATTCGCCACGTACTAGCACACTAACAGGCTCGCCAGTCACTTCCCATCCCTCATATGGGTTATAGTCGACGTTCATATGATGTGTTTTAGCCGAAATTTGGCGTTTTGCCTCTGGATCAAAAATAACGATATCTGCATCAGAGCCGATGGCGATTGTTCCCTTTTGCGGGAATAAACCAAATATTTTTGCAGCACTTGTTGAAATCATATCGACAAATTCATGAATTGAAATTCTACCTTTGGCAACGCCTTCAGAATATAAAATACTGAAGCGATCCTCAATGAAAGGCCCTCCATTTGGAATTTTTGAGAAATCATTTAGGCCTAACTGTTTTTTACCCTTAAAGCTAAAGGAGCATTGGTCAGAGCCAATTGTCTGAAGCTGTTTCGCCTTTAGGGCATTCCATAAATGTTCTTGATGATATTTCGGGCGAAGAGGAGGTGACCAAACATATTTGGCTCCTTCAAAGCCTGGCTGGGCAAGAGCTGATTGATCAAGTGTTAAATAGGGTGGACATGTTTCACCATAGACGTCATAGCCCTTTTCACGAGCAGCGATAATTTCATCCACCGCTTCTTTACATGTTACATGCACTACATATAGCTTTGCTCCGGCAATATGCGCTAATTCGATAGCACGTTTTGTTGCCTCTCCCTCTAATTCAGCCGGACGTGTTAAAGCATGATAAATCGGCTCCTTGTGGCCTGCACGTCTTGCTTCCTCGACAAGTTCATCAATCACAGAGCCATTTTCACAATGGACCATCACCAATGCTCCAAGATCTTTGGCAATTTTAAAGGCCTTAAAAAGTGTTCGATCTGAAGCCTGGAACTCTTTAGCATAGGCCATAAAGACTTTGACAGAGGTAATTCCCTCTTGCTCTAAAATTTGAGGTAATTCGGCTTCGGTTTCAGGCGTTAAATCACCAATCATTAAATGGAAACCATAGTCAATAGCAGACTTTCCTTTGGCTTTGTCATGCCATTTTTCTACGGCCGCTGACAATTTTTCTTCACCTGCTGTTAAACAAAAATCTAAAATAGTGGTTGTCCCACCAAAAGCCGCCGCAATCGTTCCTGACTTCCAATCATCGTCTGTCACCGTATTATTGAATGGCATATCTAAATGTGTATGAGGATCAATCCCCCCTGGCAACACATATTTACCAGTTGCATCAATGATTTCAGCGCCATCCTCACTTAAATTTTGTCCGATTTGCACAATCTTGCCATTATCAATTAAAATATCTGCCTCAAATGTATCCGCAGCAGTTGCTACTCTTCCACCTTTAATCATTTTTTTCACTGTGCCCCTCACCCTTCATCACAAAATTAGAAACTACTCCATGTTTAATGCCATGTATACGTTTCGCTCATACTAAATTTTGTTTGTAGCGTTAGAACTGTTTCTAGTAAAATATCTGCTCCCTTTGCACAATCCTCAAAGGTTGTTTTCTCTTCCTCACAATGACTCTTCCCCTGAATACTAGGAACAAAAATCATTGCCGATGGAACCATACTCGCCATATACTGGGCATCGTGTCCTGCTCCACTAAACATGCGATGTGCAGTATAACCGAAGCTCTGACAGGCTCTTTCTACCTCATTACAAATAGCTGTATCAAAATACACGGTTTCTCTACCCCATAGCTTTACTGGGTGGATATTACATCCTCCTGCCGTTTCGGGTAGCGCATGAAGAATATCCTCAACTTGTTCCATCACCTCAGGATCTTGATGACGAGAATCAATCGTAAATGTCACCTGATTAGGGATGACTGTGTGAATATTTGGCGAAACATTCAGACGGCCAAATGTAAACACTAATTGCTCATCAATCTTTCCTAATTGCTCATGTAACTCTGTTATGAGCGTTGAGGCAACAATCATCGGGTCTTTCCGCATTGACATAGGCGTCGTTCCAGCATGGTTCGATTGCCCTGTAATCGTAATTTCGTAGCAAACCATGCCAAGCACACCTTCTACAACCCCAATTTCACGTTGTTTCGCTTCTAACACCGGCCCTTGTTCAATATGCAATTCGATATAAGCTAGTGCTTCCTTCAGACGATTGGCTTGCTCTCCCTCATACCCACTTGCTTGTAACGCTTCATGGAAGCGAACACCATTTTTATCTGTGGATTGGAGCATCTTTTCTTTGGCAAATTTAGAGGTAATTACCCCCGAACTCATCATTGCTGGGTCAAAGCGAGCCCCTTCTTCATTCGTAAAATTGACAATCATGAGCGGAATATCCACTTCAATTTCATTTTCTTTAATCGTTCGAATTGCCTCGATAGCCGTTAAGATGCCTAATACACCATCGAATCTTCCACCCTTTTCCACCGAATCTAAATGGGAACCCATAACGATTGGTGGCACATCTTTTTTCCCAGCAAGAGTCGCATAAATATTGCCCATATCATCCACATGAATATCCATACCTAAAGCTTCACAACACTCACAAAAATAGTTTCGTGCTAATACATCCTCATCCGAAAGAGACAAACGTGTGACGCCACCATTTTCAGTAGCCCCAAATTGACTAAATTGTTCAATTAACTCTTGCAATCGTCTACTATTACATTTATACATATGCAAGTCCTCTCTTTCACAGTAGTTATTAAACATTCTAAAATAGATAAAATTTGAGAGATATGGATAGAAAACTAAAAAAATATGTGCAACTGCACATCATATATGGTAAGTTATGTTCATAATTAAGGGGGGGGAAATATGGGGACGATTCGTAAAATTGTGGAGGGAGTTCAATTCCCAATGCTCACATTAGTCGCTGGACATAGTGGTACGTATCGAAGAGTTACTGGTATTAATGTTGTTGAAAGCAATGATTTAATCATGTTTTGTAGACCCAATGAATTAGTCGTCACAACTGGTATTCATTTAGATGCAGATGTAAATTCATTAGAACAACTTGTGAAACAAGCCTACGCTAAAAAAGTAGCTGGTTTTATTATTAATACAGGTCCATTCATTCCTAATATTCCAGAGGCCGTCATCTCATTTGCCAATCAATATGATTTCCCTATTTTTCAAATGCCATGGAATTTTCGAATTGCCGATCTATTAAAAACGACCTTTCAGTTTATCGCCAACCACCATCAGGAGCTATCCATCGAAGAAAAGGTTCTGTTCAATTTATTATTCCATTACAAACAAAACGCTAACACCATGAAGGATCAGCTAGCACAGCTCGGTTTTCCTCAAGGGAGAGAATTAGCCATCATTACTTGCACAACGGTCGGCACTCAAGCCTCCATTGATCGATATGAGGTATTGGTGCAATTCGCTTTTCAAAATCGCTATCAACGCTTCTTAAAATTAAAACATAAAAACTACCTCATCTTTTTAATTGATAAAACACAGATCAATACACCAAATATACCCTTCTCAAAAATCGTTGAAGAAATCTATGAAAAAATTACGTTAAAAAATGGTTGCTTGGATATGATTATTGGAAAAGGCAACTATCACAAAGAGCTTGAAAATGTCCGTAAAAGCTATGATGAATCATTAACGGTCATTCATTTAGCGCAGCTCCACAACAATCGTTTTTTATATAAATATAAAGAAATAGGTGCCTATAAAATTATTATGGCTGTGCAAAATCAATCACTCATGAAATCCTTCAGCCAAGATATTCTTGGTCATCTCTATCACTATGATGATGTGCACAACACAGATTATGTACCATTTTTACGCATTTTTCTTGAGGAAAATGGCAGTACAAGTAGGATTAGTGAGCGTCAGTTTATTCATCGCAACACGGTTCTTTATAAAATAAAAAAAATTGAAATGCTTTTAGATATGGACTTGAGTAATCCCTTTACTAAGACAAATTTGTATATTGCCTTTTTAATAGAGGATGTTTTAACACATCAATAGTAGCTATGTAGCCATTTAATTATCCGAATTTTCTATCATGAAATATTCCTTCTAAAACTCTTAAGACATACATATAAAGTACAAATGGGGTCGACTTTGCATTTTTGTTGTCCACATCTGACTTAAGACGTATGTATGTTCAGCCATTACCTGTTTAAGGAGTGAATGTAGTGACCAATGTAACAAGACCAAATTGGCAAGTCAAAGATGAACAATTTGTATGGCACTCCATGAAGCCATACAACCCAAAAGCAACGATGATTGTCCAATCTTCTAAGGGTGCCTGGATTACTGACACTGAGGGAAAACGCTATTTAGATGCTATGGCAGGTTTATGGTGTGTAAATGTGGGCTATGGTCGAGAGGCAATTGCTAAAGTTGCTTATGATCAATTACTAGAAAATACGTATACACCTTTATCTGTCGGACATATCCCAGCCATTCAATTAAGTGAAAAGATTAGTGAATTATTAGGAGATGATTATGTCGTCTTTTACTCGAACAGTGGTTCTGAAGCGAATGAAGCTGCCTTCAAAATCGCTCGCCAGTATCATCAACAAAAAGGACATGTCAATCGAACGAAAATCATTTCTCGTTATCGTGCTTATCACGGGAGCTCCATGGGCGCTTTAGCGGCAACTGGACAAGCTCAGCGAAAATACAAATATGAGCCATTGGCACCTGGTTTTATCCATGTCACGCCACCTGATTCGTATCGTGCCAATGAAGACCATATTAAAAGTAAAGATCCATGTGCATTGCCATCCGTCCAAGCAATCGACCATGTCATGACTTGGGAAATGTCTGATTCTATTGCTGCTGTAATTATGGAGCCAATCATTACTGGCGGCGGTGTGATCATGCCCCATGAGAATTACTTACAAGGGGTTAAAGCAGTTTGTGAAAAACATGGCGCATTATTAATTGTGGATGAAGTGATTTGTGGCTTTGGGCGTACAGGCAAAGCTTTTGGTTTCCAAAACTACGGCATACAGCCTGATATTGTGACCATGGCTAAAGGCTTAACGAGCGCTTATATGCCACTATCTGCTACTGCTGTTCGACGTGAAATTTATGAGGCTTTTGCAGGAAATGATGATTACGACTTCTTCCGCCATGTTAACACCTTTGGTGGCTCGCCAGCTGCCTGTGCCGTGGCATTAAAAAACATTGACATTATGGAAGAGGAAAATTTATTTAATTATTCCGCTACGCTAGGAGAAACACTCCTTAAAACTTTACGAGCGCAATTAAAGGAACACCCATATGTCGGGGATATTCGTGGAAAAGGGCTTTTGATCGGTATAGAGCTTGTACAAGACAAAAAGAGCAAAGCCCCACTAGATGTTACACTCGTTAATAAAGTTATTGCGCAATGTAAGGAGCAGGGGCTAATTATTGGCAAGAACGGTGTAACTGTTGCAGGCTACAATAATGTTTTAACGCTATCTCCTCCACTAATCGTCTCCTCTGAGGAGATTGACTTCCTTGTGGAAAAATTCACCCAAGCCTTACATGCTATAAAATTGTAGGAGGACAGCTCAATGATAACGAATACAGATATTCAAGAATTAGGTCATTTTATGAATGGACAAACTGTTTTAGGAAAAAGTGGACATTTTTCTGATGTATACAATCCAAGCACGGGTACTGTCATTGCGAGAGTGCCCCTAGCAACACAACAAGAGGTAAAAGAAGCGATTAATGCTGCCCAAAAGGCATTCCCTGCATGGCGCGCATTATCCGTTGGGAAACGAGCAGAAATTATGCTCAAGTTTCGCCAATTACTAACGGACAATATGGATGAGCTCATCGATATGATTTGTAAGGAAAGCGGCAAAACTAAAGAAGATGCCAAGGGCGAAATTACACGTGGTTTAGAATCGGTTGATTTGGCCATCAATGCCCCACACTTACTAAAAGGAGAGTATTCCGTTAATGTGGGTGGTCAAATTAATGCTTATTCCACAAAAGCACCATTAGGCGTAGTGGCTGCCATTTCACCATTCAACTTTCCTGTTATGGTCCCACTAGCCATTACAAGCATGGCTGTCGCTGTTGGAAACTGTGTAATTTTAAAGCCATCCGAGCGTGTCCCTTGTTCTGCGCTATATTTATCAGAGCTATGGTCAAAGGCAGGTTTACCAGATGGCGTATGGACGGTCATCAACGGTGATAAAGATGCTGTCAATGAGCTGTTATCCAATCCACTTATTGAAGCCGTTTCCTTTGTAGGGTCCACTCCTGTTGCAGAAGCTATTTACGCCACAGCTTCTAAACATGGGAAACGTGTGACGGCGCTAGGTGGCGGGAAAAATAATATGGTTGTCATGCCAGACGCTGATTTAGAGCATGTCGCAAATGCTTTTTTAGGAGCAGCCTATGGGGCAGCTTCTCAACGGTGTATGGCGATTTCTACCATTATCCCAGTAGGGGAGGATACGGCGAATAAATTAGTCACGATCCTAGCTGATAAAATTGCCAAATTAAAAGTGGGACCTTATACAGACCCCGACGTTGATTTCGGTCCAGTTATTACACAGCATTCGAAGGAAACGATTATTGGCTATATTGATCGTAGCCTGCAGGAAGGCGCAAGCATTGTTTGTGATGGACGAAATCCCGAAATTGCCAAACAATCAAAAGGGTTTTATCTAGGTCCTACTCTCCTCGATCATGTTAAACCAGGGATGGAAATGTATGAGCAGGAGGTTTTTGGGCCAGCCCGCAATATGGTTCGTGTGGATTCATTGGATGAAGCGATTGCCTTAATCAATGCCCATGAACTAGGTAATGGCGTGACAATTTTTACGAATGATGGTGCAGCTGCTCGTAAATTCACCACTGAAATTGAAGTAGGGATGGTTGGCGTGAACGTACCTATCCCCATTCCAGTAGGCTATCATAATTTTGGTGGCTGGAAACGCTCAAGATTTGGTGAGGGACACATGTTTGGACCAGATCAGGTACGCTTCTTTACAAAAACAAAGACCATTTCAGAAAAATGGATCACACAGGATCATGACACTACATCATCCTTTGCCTTCCCAAGCAATCAAGCATAAACAAACTTGCGTAGTCGTTGAATGGACTACGCGAGTTTTTCCTCTATTTGAAAAAAACTGACGAACCAAATATGGCCACCAGTTTTTATCATAAGCTTACATATTGTCTTTCTTCTCCACTTTTTTCACTTCAGTTGTCTTCTTTACTTCAGTGAAATCTGCTTCTTCCCCAGCCTCCATGCCATAGCTAGGATTTCGATCGATACGTGTATAAGTATCTATGTCTTCCTCGTCTTCAAATCGCTTCACCAAAATTGGTAAAGTAATTAAACCAGCGATTCCGACTAGTGCGTAAATCCATCGCGATAAAACCGCTGTTTGCCCGCCAAATAAATAAGCCACTAAATCAAACCTAAAGAATCCAATGAGTCCCCAGTTAATTGCCCCTATAATGACTAACACTAATGCGATTCTATAGAGCACGCTCATGAGTACACCTCCTTTATCATTTTTACTCCTAGCTAATTTTTTTAGCAGAGAGGTGTCATAAGAAGCGATAAAATGATAAAGACTAGTCATTAAAACCGCCATATTGACGGTCTTATTTTTTGCAATAACCACTTTTTTATACAGGTCGAGGTGCCAGATGGACTAGGTGTAATTAGCCTTTTTTGGTATTGCCCTTTATTTGATGAGATTGTTCATGTTGAAGAAGCCATTCTTTACGCCACATTCCACCACCATATCCAGTCAAAGATCCATTAGAGCCAATAATTCGATGACAAGGAACGACGATACTAATATTATTTTTACCATTGGCACTCCCAACAGCTCTCACTGCTTTTTCATTGTGAATAGCCACAGCTATATCTTTATAGGAAGCTGTTTCACCGTAGCCTACGTTAGGTAAAGCATGCCAAACGGCTTGTTGGAAGTCTGTTCCTTTAAAAACATAGGGAAAAGAAAATTCACGTCGTTCACCAATAAAATATTCATGTATTTGCTTAGCACATTCAAGTAGGACTGCTGGTGTGTCTTGTTGAGGAACATGGATGAGCTCTTCTCGTTCTGCAAAATTAATGCCATCAATTGCTTCTTCATGTCCTTCGATTTCAATCATGCCAATCGGTGATTTATAATCTAATTTAAACAGTTTCATATAATGACCTCCATAAATAAAAGGTGGCATAAGCCTGCCATCCTTGCCAATGTTGCGAATAGTGGGTGATCTCCTCAATCGTAGGTTTTCGTTCTAAACCTAATTGCCTTTTTAGAGCATTATGTAGACCCACATCTGCTATGGGGAATGCGGATAGCTCTTGGAAAGATTTCATTAGCACATAATCGGCCGTCCATGCCCCAATGCCCCGAATAGCCATTAAACTTTTTTTCATATCCTCGTAGTCCTTTTTTTGACGCAGCATTTCTTTTGTCAATTGGCCGCTCGCTATACATTTCGCAATATCAATGATGTACTCTGCTTTTCTTTGCGTAAACTGAAGGTTCCTTAAATCCTCCACTTGAATAGTAGCGATTGTTTCAGGTGTTGGAAATAACCAGTGGCTTTCCCCTTCAAAGGTAACACGGTCTCCAAATTGTTCAACGAAGCGCTTTTTAAGTGTATAGGCAAACGTTAAATTAATTTGCTGTCCAATAATAGCCCACACGAGAGCCTCGAATAAGTCAGGTATTCCCAATAAACGTAATCCTCTATATTTTTCTGTCAAGGGCTGTAAAATATTATCCTTGTTAGCCATCTGATAAAAACAAGCCAAATCCGTTTCTAAATCAAACCATTCTATAAGATAGCGGACAATTCCTTCTCTGTCATGGAGTGATGGCTGATTCATCGGAAATTCTACTTTCATTTTATAAGCTTGCTCACTTATTCTACATACAATTAGCTGACCCTTTATTTTTAGTAATTTAAAGAGAACATCCTCTTTTATTTGGTGGAGAATTTCTTGTTTGGATCGTTTTAAAAACATCCAACACTCTGTAAAATTAAATTCCGCTGGCGGTTCGATTTCTACATAATGAGCGTGATTCATCCAGTTCATAGCCTTCCCCTTCCTATAAAAGATTTCGATATTGTGTGGGTGAACAATTTTTTAATCGTCGAAACACTTTATAGAAGTTAGATGGACTTTGAAATCCAACTTCATAGCAAATTTCCAAATTTGTATAGTCTGTATGTTTTAAAAGGTGGGCCGCCTTATCAATTCTTATTTTTTCAAGATAGGCTCTAGGCGTCTCCGCTGTCACTTGTTTAAATAGTCGCTCAAGATGGAATGGACTAATACCAACATGCTCTGCCATATCCTGCAAGGTTACCTTTTGTTTATACGCACTAATGATAAAAGCAGTTACCTGTTGAATCAATTGTGTATGTGGTGAACATTCGATTTCAGGCTGACATCGTTTACAAGCACGATAGCCCGCTGTCTCGACTTCTTGAATAGATTCATAAAAATCAACATTCATCTTTTTTGGCTTTCTTGATTTACAGGAAGGACGGCAATAAATCTTAGTCGTTTTAACCGCCGTATAAAATAGTCCATCATAGGTTTGATCACACGCTATAATCTTTTCCCACTTCTCCTCAAAGGATAAATGGATTGCATTGTCCACGAATGGCTCACCTCACTTTCAAGATTACACATATAAAGAAGAAGTATCTTGATCTTTTACTAATTGTGCAGCATCCTCTGTCAAATAAGCAATGATTTTATCCGAAAGTGCATTGCCAAAACTCATGCGTCTTACCCCTAATTCTTTTAATGTTTGGCAATTTGTTAAACCTGGTAAAGAAAGTAGATTAATCGGTGCATCCACATTGCTTGTGATAGCTCTTATTTCATCCACATTTGTTAAGCCTGGGATAAAAACACCACTTGCTCCGCTTTGGACATAAGCTATTGCTCTAGCCATCGTTTCTTGATATGGCTGTTCAACTTGAAAATACGTATCTGTTCTAGCATTAATAAAAAAATTTGGATAACCACGATTATCTAACATAGACCTCATATTTGTAAGTAAATGACAGTGTTCTGTAAGACTTCTTAAGCCTACTTGATGTTTAAATGAATCTTCAATATTAATCCCTGCTACTCCAACATCTGCCGTCCTTAACACATTATCGATAATGCTTCGTTCATCATGACCATACCCCGCTTCAATATCCGCTGATACGGGGATATTTACTTGCTCTGTTATAGCTTGAATAATGGCCAAATGACGCTGAAAATCAATCAGTTCCCCGTCTGCATGGCCCAGTGAATTCGCAATTCCCCAACTAGTTGTACCAATCGCCTGAAAACCTGCTTTTTCTAATATGATCGCTGATAACACATCCCAAGCATTCCCTAAAAATAAAAGCTCCTGCGACTCATGTAAATCATTGAATTTCTGAATGTTTGACATATTGAAAGCCTCCCTATCATTTACTAGACCTCATATTATCAGGAAATTCCCATTTATTTCGTCCTCAATCTTGCTGTTATAGTCTATAATAAGGAGGTATCAATTAACTTAAATTTCTAAAAAGAGAAAATTAAACAAATGTTGTAGCTATTCAACTTCACCTAGTAACGGTAGAATGGGAGCAATGAATTTTTGATGAACAACAAAAGGATCAGAAAAACTCTGTTATTAATTTGTTTTACCCTTTCTTTTATCATCCTTCTATCACCTGTAAGTGCTATGAGCCCAACAGATGAGCTAGTAGACCCTATTATAGTAGGAGAGCATTTTGAAATTTTTCGAGATCCTTCAAAAAAGGTCACTATTGAAGATATATTAAACGGCACTTATGACCATCTCTTTGTGGCCAGCGATCAACCCTATCCATTCTTTTGGCATACTCAAGATACCATTTGGTTACGCTTATCTATGGACAAGATTTTATTAGATAAAGAGGAAACTTATTGGCTAGAGGTGACAGATAAATTAGATAGCATTGAGTTGTACTCGGTAAAAGCGGACGGCTCCTATAATGTGCAACGAAGAGGCATTGCTAATCTAGGGGAACAATCACTTCCATCTCGTTCTAATTTATTTCATATCCAAGACCCTTCTACTCAAGAAATTTTTATTAAGCTAGATGGGGCATTACCACTAAGTATTACCTCCTTTTTATATACGGAAATAAGTTTTACAAATAAGATAAGTGAATATAAATTTTTAACTGGCATTTTCTATGGTTTTTTATCAGCTCTATTAATTTATAACTTATTTTTATTTTTTTCACTGAAGGATAAAGCTTACTTTTTCTATGTTTTATATATGCTAAGTTTTATTTTCTATCAAGCAACGTTAAATTCACTAGACATAGAATTATTGGGCAATTGGTTATCGCAAGAATTTTTTATTAAATCATTAACCATTAGCGGCAATCTACTGCTTTTATTTATGCTCCTATTTTGTCTTCAGTTTTTGGAGTTGAAAAAATTTCTACCGTCATTCCATACAATCGGAAAACTACTTTTATGGATCACCATCTGTTCTTTAATGGCATCTTTTATTCTTCCTGACGTTGCATTTATTAATAATTTCACAACTACCTTTGCGGTCATAGTCTTTATCTTTCTATGGCTGTCTGGCATTTTCGTTTTCAAAAAAGGGCAAAAGATGGCTCGATACTATATCATTGGCTGGACAGTTTTACTAAGCTCCATCATTGTTCAAGCGCTGGCCTTTTTAAGTATTATTCCATTCCATCCTCGAGTTTTTGAGGAAGTACCAGCCATAGGTGCTATTTTTGAATCCATTTTTTTATCTTTAGCATTGGGTGATAAAATCAACATTATTAAAAAAGAACATCAACTCATGCAAGAAACATTAAATGAGACATTAGAGTATAAAGTTCAGGAACGGACAAAAGAGCTTGAATCAGCCAAGCTTGAGCTTGAAGCATTAGCAAACACAGACCGACTCACTCAAATACCAAATCGTGTACGCTTAGATGACGTATTAGAAAAAGAATTTGAACAAGCTACAGAAAATGGCACACCCCTATCGATTATCTTGTTGGATATTGATCATTTTAAAGCTGTGAATGATGAATTTGGCCATCAAGTGGGTGATCTTGTATTACGTCATGCAGCAGACATTTTGAAAAATCATGTACGAGTAGAAGACATCGTGGGTAGATGGGGCGGCGAGGAATTTTTAGTTGTTTGTCCACATACTCGCTTAAAGGATGCTGTGCAACTGTCTGAAAATCTACGACAGCAGCTTGAACAACATTCATTTCCAGTTGTTCATCAAAAGACGAGTAGCTTTGGTGTGACAAGCATTGTCATTGGTGATACGATTCATACCTTATTATCAAGATGTGATAAAGCTTTATATCAGGCAAAGGAATATGGTAGAAACCGTGTGGAATTTTTACAGAATGAAATAAATGCAGAGACTAATCAAGAGGCGTCCACCCTGTGATACCTCTTGACGAAAAAGATGACTTCGGCTTATACCAAAGTCATCTTTTATTTCATTGAAAGACGTTCTATGAATTTTTTTGAAGCTAAATTAAGTAAGTACCTGTTCCTTCGCAAGCCTTCTTTGTAATGCTATCTCCTTGCGTTTTTCTTTCGTTACACGTTGCCAAATGACTACTGTAACGAATCCAATTATAGCTAAACCTAATAATATACCGAAGAATACTTTATAGCCTGCTGTGCCACCCCAATAATCTAAACAAGCGCCTGCAATGATTGGCATAAAGATTTCCCCACTATAGCCAATAATCATTAGCGGCATGGATACTGTTCCAGTTGATTCAACAGGATAATCCCCTTCTACTAAAATAGCAAAATGCATCGCCTGCAAAGCATACATGGATGTATAAATAATCCCGATAAATATTAAAAGCATCAGGATAAAGGAAGCTTTGCCTGGTAATAAGATAAGTCCCACTAAGCCTAGTGCTAATAATATATAGCCGATTAACACCATATTAGACACACCGATCCGGTCACCAATAATGCCTGCACTAAAACTGCCGATTGGTCGACAATACTGAGAAAAGTAGCCTAAAGCAGCAGCAATTAACGTAGATGCACCAAATGCGGCTGTTGCATAAGGTGTGATGTAATAATAGCTAATGATCATCGCATAAGACGTAAAAATAAGAATAGTTGCAAGCCAAGTTGTTGGCATCTTTAACACTTTCCAAAAGACCGCCCAATCAAATGATTTACTGCCATCTTTATGCTCACTAGTTTCAGTCCCTTGATCGGGGTCTTTATAAAGCATCATAATCATGAATCCTAACAAAAGACAAATGACCGAATACACCGTAATAACCGCTGAGAGCGCCATTTTATCACTCATATGCTTCGCAAAAAAAGCAAATATCCCTAAAATCACAGCAGATTGAATAATATTGGTTACGCCACGGCCACCTTCAAAAAATCCAAAAGCTTTTCCTTGTTCATTTTCAGAACCTAAAGAACGTACTGCTTTTACTAGTGCTCCCCAAAATGTCATTATGGATGTGATTCCCCAAGCCGCATGGATGAGGAGAAGCACTGGATATGGTGGATACAGTAACAATGTAAAACCTAATAGCCCTGTGGCCACTAGAGAAATAGTTAATAAATATTTTGTTTTCCAACGATCTGCACAAAATCCTCCAAAGATATAGGAAATTAAACAACAAACACCATAGGCACTACCAAGTGTCCCCATTTGAGTATTCGTCAAATGAAATGCATCGAGAAAGACATCATAATAGTAATTTCTAAAATACGGTAATGCATAAATTAATGCACCTGAAACAGCTAAAATAACTAAAGTAGCTGTATTCTTTTTTAACTTAGCTTCCATATGTTTACCCCTTATATGTTATTTACAAGCCATGACGTTTAATTTTTTGATCCCATTCCTTATGGAAGACCGGTTTGTCATTTTCTTTGATCGCCATTTCCCCAACAATTTGGAAGTTTTCTAGAGTAGATGTTTTAGTAACCGTAATATCAGCATCAATCCACCAACCCTCACGACCTATTTTCATTTTTTGATAGATTGTATACTGAGCTGACAATGGATCAGCATTCGTTAAGGTTAATTCCCGCTTCAAATTATGTTCTACCGTGACATCAATGTCATCAAAGCGATATATCCCTTCACCAAAAACGCCTCCAACTCCATCTGTAATACATGTCCATGTATCTGTTAAAATATCGTATGAGATAGAACGATCCACTCTTCCTTCTTGGAGTGTTGTGATAGGTGTTAAAGGTGCACTCTCAGGATTCATATTTGGTCCAGCTATTTGATGTCCATGGAAGGTAGGCAATGTGAAAGTAGCTGTTTCAAGATTTAATGTCAATGTAGCATCTTCTGGCATCGGCCAAAACATAGGCCAAAATGTTGTGGCTAATGATAAGCGTAAACGATGCCCTGCTTTAAATTGATGTCCGCAGCAATCTAATTGCACAAAGGCTTTCACTTTTTCACCAGGAGCTAACAGTTCTACATGGTCATGACCATTCAAATGTGTTAAATTCATCACCCCATAAGATACACGAGTGACAGCTCCATTTGGTGCTACGTCTGACAACTGCGCAAATAGCATCGCATGTGGTTTATCACTCATTAATTCCACTTCAAACTTCGGATAACCCACAATCCCTAGTGGACTCTCTAGCATGTCCGTTTCAAAAACCATAGCCATTCCATCATCAACTCGTTGATCTGCTGGACTTTCGCCTAGTACTCCAGCACCCATCCATTCTCCCGATAATAGACCGTGATTTTGTGGTGTTTTTAATTGCACCTGTTCTTGTTGATCACTATGATGCTCTACTAATTTTCCATGTGTCAGTTGATACGCCTTCGTTTGTACCTCTTCCGCTGTTGGCCATGATTCCAGTCCAATCCAATAGCCACGGCTAACTGGTTTCTTAACAGAAGGTTCCATGCTTTCTTCAACCCAAACATTCACCATTGGTCCATCCATTACATCATTGTCAATTCCTTTTAACCAATGATCCCACCATTTCACAGCCTCTTGTAAAAAGCCCATTGCTGGACCAGGAACTCCATCATGTGGGTAAACATGTGCCCATGGACCAATAATGCCTTTTCTAGGAACAGAAAGCCCTTCCATTAAACTTAAGACTGTGTTCGTATAGGAATCTTCCCAACCATCTAGTGCAAAAACAGGGATTTCGATGTCATCGTAATTCTCACAAACTGAACCATGCTTCCAGTAGTCATCTCTTGTTTGATGCTCCATCCACTGTGCCATCCATAAAGGCATATTTTCTAAGCGTTCCATCCATTTTTCACGCCAGCTATCGCCAACAATGTGAGGGTCAATCGGACGGAGTTGATACGCTAACATAATAGCGCCCCACCAGAAGTTATCATTTAACAAACAACCACCCTTATAGTGAATGTCATTGTTATAGCGATCATCCGTGAAGCCTACTGTAATAATCGCCTTTAATGCCTTTGGTCTGCGAGCAGCTACTTGCAGAGAGTTAAATCCGCCCCATGATTTCCCCATCATCCCGATATTACCATCACACCAGCTTTGATTAGCAATCCATTCAATGACTTCAAGCGCATCATCCTGCTCCTGCTTTAAATACTCATCTTTTAATAAGCCATCTGACTCACCAGAGCCTCGCATATCTACACGTACAACAGCATAGCCATGCCCCGCAAAATACCCGTGCATAGGCTCATCTCTCGCTCTCGTTCCATCTGTTTTGCGATAAGGAATATACTCCAGAATAGCCGGTACTTTTTGTCCTGCCGCCACGGTCGGTAACCAAATTCGACTAGAAAGCTTTGTGCCGTCTGCTAATTCAATCCATGTGTTTTCAATCGTTTCATATGTACACTCAAATTGTGTCACAATTTTTTTACTCATTGAATAAATCCTCCCCTTGTGTTTGAGCTTTTTGTCCTTGCATCCACTTCGTCTAATTATTTCGAATCTTAATTATTTAGTAATCATGATTATAAAATAATTGTGATTAGTATATCATCTGAAAATCCAATGTACAACACTGAAAATGCTAAATGCTAATGCTATAATGGGAGATGGCAATAAAAATTGTTATGCTATAATAAGGATAAACTAGCTTATAAAATGGGAAATATATGAATTAAACTAATAATTTTACATGACCATTGTATGTCGGGAGGATATTACTTTGAAAAAAAAGGAAATACAAAGGAGTCGTATGTGGAAATACTTTGTAGACGCCACAGCGGAAATTATTGAAGAAGAAGGAATGGAAAATGTCACGATTAGAAAGGTTGCCGATAAGGCAGGTTATAACAGTGCAACCATTTACAATTATTTTTCAGAAATCTCTCATCTCCTCTTTTTTGCATCGATGAGATGCATGCAAGATTATACGAACGAAGTTGCTCGTTACATAGAAAGAGGCAAGGACCCTATTGATAAATATTTATTAGCTTGGGAATGTTTTTGCCAATACTCCTTCAAACAGCCACAAATTTTTCATGCCGTCTTTATTATGGATTTAGGGGAAACACCAGAAAAACTATTGGAAAATTATTATAACTTTTACCCCAATGATTTAATTAATATTCCTGAAGATTTAAAGACTATACTGTTTCAGCACAGCCTGACAAAACGGGGGCGTTCTATGTTAGAGATCGCTTTAAAAGAAGGCTATTTAACTGAGGGTAATGTGGATGCCATTAATGAAATCACCCTCTTAATTTGGCAAGGTATGTTTACTAACCTTTTAAATAATCGAAAAAGCTATGATGCCCAACAAGCAACAGAAATCGTTATGAGCTATATTACTAAGATTGTTCGAAATGCCAATCTTTTTGATGAGGAACATAACAACCAACAGTCATAAATGTATTGGCAACCACTTAAAAACCCCTTTTAGCTCATGCTAAAAGGGGTAATTGCTATTTTTGCCAATGATTCAGTTCTTTTAATAATTCGGGTAGCTGCAATTTCTTTACATCGATTGGCGGTAGTGCTTTAATAAATTCCTTCCCATAGGATTTGCTAGTTATTCGACGGTCTAGGACGATAAATGCGCCTTTATCCTGAGAGGAACGAATTAAGCGACCAAAGCCCTGCTTAAAGCGCATAATAGCTTCGGGTAATGACAACTCTGTGAAGGAATTGCGTCCTTGCGCTGTAAGATGCTTAGCTCTCGCCTTAAAGACAGGCTCTTCTGGTGAAGAGAATGGCAGCCGTACAACGATAACAGAGGCAAGAGCATCTCCAGGAACATCGACACCCTCCCAGAAACTGTTTGTTCCAAAAAGAACAGCATGGCTAAATTTTTGAAATGATTTCAGAATGCGCATACGGCTACCACCTGTAACACCTTGCGCAAAAAGCATATAATCATCTAAAAGTTCACTATCTTGAATGAGCTCGACTGTTTTCCGCAGCATATCCTGAGCTGTAAAGAGCACAAAGCAACGACCTTCCGTCATTCTAACAGTCCTCGTAATCGCATGAGCAACTGCCTCAATATATTCTTCTTGACTGACATGCTGAATGTCTGGCATATCCGTGACAATAAAAGCTTTTGCACCTGCGTAATAGGCTGGGGGTGCCTGTAGTTTTATCACTTCAACGCTATCAGAAATTCCTAATTGTCGTGTAACAAAGCGCTCATTGCCTGGTACCGTTAATGTACCTGATGTCCATACAATGCTCGCTTGCTTGCGAAGAGGTGCAAGCACTTGTTCAATAATCGGTGTGACATTGGCTGGCTTCTTAAAAACATGTAAACTGCCTGGAACACTTCGAACGTCGAATTCTAGCCAAACCGAACTTCCATCGTGCGATGACAGGAAAATGTCTTCCCACTCTGCAATTTTAATTTTCACTTCTCGAATCCAATAATGCCATTCGGATAAAATATACCTATCATTTTTATCTAACTGCTCAATATTATTTTCAAATCCTTGAGCTGCTTCAGTCGCAAGATCAAGCCATTGCTGCGTTAATTTGCTTACTTGTAAAAATGACTCTTTGGCAAGCGTTACATCCTCTATAAATAAGGTACACTTACTACTAGCTCGCTTGCCCTTCATCTGTTGTTGCATGCTTTGTGCTGCTCGTTGAATGGTCTCATCAAATGCACGCTGTAACCGTATAAATTGAGCATCCAGGCGCTGTAAACTTTGCATGGATACGCGCTGTTTCTTCTTCGCCGCATCACAAAAAAGTTGATAAAGTGCTGTGTCTTCCATTGTACCAATTTGACCAAAAATATATTTCCATTGCGTATAGGAGAAGACAATTTCATCCTGTTGCATCGCAGCCTGAATAAATTGATGTGCCTCATCAATGATCCAGCCATCTATTTGTGTAAATATCGGCGTTTGACGAACTAAATCACTTAAAACCATAGCATGGTTTGTCACGATACAGTCAGCAAATGCGCTGTTCTTTAACGCTTGTTCATAGAAATCAAAGCCTTTAGATGGTTTGTCATTTGGTATTTTGCGGATTTTCTCTAAAAACAGTTGTCCCCCACCTGAAACATTTAGCTCACTTAACACTCCGGTCTCTGTTTTCGTCAGCCAAACGAGAATCTGTAAAATAGAAAACGTATCATCATAGGATTCGTCCGCATATGCCATGGATTGTTCAAAACGATCTAGATCAATATAATGCTGCATCCCCTTGAGTACACAAATATTTACTTTTGTTCCCAAGATTTTTTCTATCTTTGGTAGCTCCTCCTCTACAAGCTGTTCTTGCAGATAGGATGTATAGGTACTGATCGCGATTTTTTTATGGACAGTACGAGCATATACGATGGCTGGCAGTAAATATCCCGCCGTTTTGCCAATACCCGTAGAGGCTTCAATTACGCATTCCTTTTGTTCATGTAGAGCTTGCCAAATCGTATCCATCATCTTGAATTGAGCTGGACGTTCCTCAAAATTGGGGAGGGCCTTTGTCATTAATGCCGTTTTATTAGCCACTGTTTGCGGATAATCAATTGTCTCTGATGCATGGTCATGTTTATTACGCCCATTACAAATCGCAAAATTCCGGTAATAATGCACATTCTCATTGCTTGTTTTATGTTGACGTTTTATTTGTAAGGCCTCGAAAAAAAGCTGAGAAATATTCGATTTTAAGCGAAATGAACGCTTATGCATTTGTTCTAATGTTAATTGAGGAAGATTTAAAAGCTCTTTCCAACAACATTTGAACAGCTCAGCAGTAGCACGAGCATCGTCGTCCGCTCGATGTGCATTGGCCAACTCTATATTTAATTCTGAAGCCAAGTCACCTAGCTTAAAGCCGAGTGACATCGGAAACAAAATTTTTGCCAGCTCTACAGTATCCATTTTTTTACCTTGCCACTTTGGAAGGCCAGCCCGTTTAAATTCCGCTTGTAAAAATGATAAGTCAAAATCGGCATTATGGGCTACAAAAACACAATCAGCCAGTAGCTCATATATGTAATCCGCATGTTCCTCAAAAGGGTATGAATCCTTAACATCCTCATTCGTTATATGCGTTAAATCTTGAATGAACGATGGAATGGCTTTTCCCGGGTTAATAAATTTCGTATAGGTACGCTCAATTTCCCAATCCTTCATAATAACAATGGCAATTTGAATCATCCGGTCCCCATTTGCTGGTGAATGACCCGTTGTCTCCAAATCCACAATGGCATATTTTTGACTTTCCATCATACATCTCAACTCACAGTTCACATTAGATAAGAAGAATTTTATCATATATTCGGTTCAGCGGCATCCTTTCTCCCCTATATGCCGTCTAATATTCAAACCCATTTGCTGCCGTACAATAAAAAACCGCAACCTCAAGGTTATCCTTAAGGTTGCGGAAATAGCGATGTGACAAATTTAAAGCGAATGTCGTTTGTAAGCTATTCTATCGAAGGTACTATTGCTTTTTAGCAACATCAACAATACGACCTTCTGCTGTTGTTTTCACTTCTTTTAATGATAGTAATTGCTCTTGTAGGTTTTCCCAATCAGATAAACCTAAATCTGTTACACGACCTTCTTCATATGCTTTAGCAAACATATCAAAGCCGTCTCCACCTTTAGCAGTGAAGGCATTTGTTGCCACTGTATATGTTTTACCATCTTCTAGTGCAACATACTTACCAGTTTTATCTAAATATTCGATTGAAACAACACGTGAGCCTGCTTCTTTTGATGAATCATATTGTAATTTCGCTCCACCAATGTGTAGGAAACCACCATTTTCTTTTGGTGCATTTTTCAAGGAAACTTCAAATGCTGCTTTAAGCTCAGCTCCTGTAGCATCCATTAATGCTAATGTGTTACCGAATGGTAATACTGTAATCACTTGTCCAACAGTGATATTGCCAGCTGGGATCGCTGCACGAATACCACCACCGTTTTGTAGTGCCATGACAACTGTTTTATCTGTATATTTTTGTGCTTTTGCCAACATACCATCTGTAATGATATTACCTAGAGCTGTTTCATTGCTACGTACACTTTCTAAGTTTGTTTCAGTTGCACGTGGATTTGCTAACTCCTGAGTAATTTTCACGCCGATTTCTTTGTTGTTGACTTCATCAATTTTTGCTTTATATGGCGCTAGTAATTTTACTAATGCTGCATCTTCAGCAACTTTACCAAGGTCGATTAATTCGCCACCATACTTAGTGACAACACCTTTGCCATCAAATGTTACATCCAATGTTCCTAAATATTTTACATATTCATTAGCTTGTACGATTAATGTTGCATCTTTTGCTTCGCCTACAGTATTTGTATCTACAACAAATGGCTCGTCTAATTTTGTATGGTCATGTCCACCTACAATTATATCGATTCCTGGTACATTTTTAGCTAGTAAAATATCATTATCTACATTTGGATTATCATTGTAACCAATATGTGTTAAAGCGATAATTTTATTAACGCCCATACCCTCAAATGCAGCTACCGCCTTTTTCGCTTCTTCAATATAGTTAGTAAATTTCACTTTACCTGGAGAAGCAATATCCAAAGTTTCTTCTGTTGTTAAACCGAAGATACCGACTTTTTCGCCATCAATTTCTTTTACAATACCTGAATAGATTTTACCGTTTTCAGGCTCACTTGAAACTAAATCTGTAAATAAGCCTGTAAATTTATCATCCGCTGAGAAATCTGTATTGGCACCCACAAATGGGAATTTAGCACCTTTAACAAAGTCTGCAAGTGCTTGATGTCCTTCAGGTGATGAACCTAAATCAAATTCATGGTTACCAAATACCATAGCATCAAAGCCAATTTCATTTAATAGCGCTAAATCTGCTTGACCATGGAATTCGTTGAAGTATAAAGTACCGCTAAATGCATCGCCAGCATGTAATGTTAAAACATTTTTCTTTGTTTCACGTTGCTCTTTTACAGCAGTTGCTAGTTTCGGTAATTCATTTGCGCGAGCATGTGTATCATTCACATGTAGAACTGATAATGTAAATGCATCTTCCGGTTTTTCAGGCGTTTCTGTGTTTAATTTTGTGAGAGCTTCTGCAATCAATGTTGCTAGTTGTCCACGTGTTACGCTTTTACTAGCTTCATGATTTTTAGCACCTTCTAATTCTGGTAAGTTAGGAATAGATGATAAGATTTTTGCCAAATCACCATGTGTAATCGTTTGGTTTGGACGGAATGTGTTGTCTCCATAGCCTGAAACAACTTTTAATCCTACTAATGCAGCGATTGGGCCGTAATACGTATTAGCTGTATCGATATCCTTAAAGTTTGGATTTACAACTTCTTTCGTGTCTAGCTTTAACGCGCCTGCAATCATTTTTGCAGCTTGTCCACGCGTGACATTTGTATCAGGTTTGAATGTACCATCTGGGAATCCACTAATAATACCTGCCGCATAAAGAGTCGAAATGCCCTTATAATCTGCATGACTTTCCTTTACATCCGAAAATGGACTAGCTGCTGATGCTGGTGCTGCTGCTACCGCTGTGATAGCCAATGCTGCTGCAGTAGCTGTTAAAAATTTGTTACGTTTATTTTCCATTACAAATGATACCTCCACTAGTAAAATGATGTACTAACAACTAAATTCTACATAAATATCTCATAAAATACTAGAACATTTGTAAAATTTTAATTTCACAAACTAGTTTAATAGTTAGAAAAACAAAATTTTACCAGTACTTTGGTAGTAGTTTTAACCACATAAAAAAAGGAGGATGGCTATTCGGCTACACTAATTGAGCCTTGCCATCCTCCTATTTGATATCTATTTTCCAGCAACTTTCCTCATTGTTGATTCTGGACAATTTTCTTAACTTACATCACTGTTGCTTCAGGCTCATAGGAAATCATTTCTTTAATCGTATTGCCTTCTCCCATAATGGCCACAGTCGGCTTATGATTCTTTGCCTCATCATTATCCACATACGCATAGGAAATAATGATGACAATATCGCCACGCTGTACAAGTCTTGCGGCTGCTCCATTTACACAGATTACACCTGAACCACGCTCACCTGCAATAATATACGTTTCAAAACGTGCGCCATTATTATTATTAACAACATGTACCTTTTCGTTTGGCAGCATACCGACGGCATCTAAAATATCCTCATCGATTGTTATGGAACCCACATAATTTAAATCCGCCTGAGTCACTGTTGCACGGTGGATTTTACTATTCATCATCATTCGTAACATATTTATAGTCCCTCTTTCACAGTAAAGATACTATTATCAATTAAGCGAGTCTGCCCAATATACACAGCAGCTGCCAATAATACTTGTTGTGTCGTTTCAGTCACTGGTATCAAATCTGGGTAGGCTAATAATTCAATATAGTCAATTCGGCCATGAGTTCGTGCCTGAATATGGGCTTTAGCCTTTGCTAATGCGTGCCCAACCTCTCCAGTCGCTAAAAAGCTATCCTGAGCCAATTGTAGTGCCTCATGTATGGCAGGAGCCTCTTCTCTTTCCGATTCGCTTAAATAAATGTTGCGCGAAGATTTCGCTAGCCCATCTTCCTCACGAACAATAGGTACAACACGCATTTCTAACGGAAAATTAAAATCACGTACCATTGTTGTAATAATGGCCACTTGCTGGGCATCTTTTTGACCGAAATAGGCTCTTGTTGGAAGCGTAAGGTGGAATAGTTTGGCTACAACCTGTAACACACCATCAAAGTGACCTGGACGACTCGCACCACAAAGAATCATGGCCTGTTCACCAGCATGGATACGAATTCCTCCATCCTGCGGATACATTTCTTCTACACTTGGAGCGAAAATAAGATCAACACTGACAGACTCTGCCAACGCAATATCTCTTGGCAAATCCCGTGGGTAACTTTCAAAATCCTCATTTGGCCCAAATTGTGTGGGGTTAACGAATATACTCATAACAACTAAATCATTTTCTGCACGTGCTGTTTGAGCCAATGTTAAATGGCCTTCATGTAAATAGCCCATAGTTGGAACAAGACCAATAGTTTTATGGGCTTGTTTTGCCGCCTGAATTTCAGCTGTTAATGCTTGTATCGTTGTGATGACTTTCATGATTTGACGCCCCCATATAGCTGATCTAGCGCATCCTCTTTCATTGTGAAGAAATGCTTTTGAGCTGGGAAAGCACCCGCTTTGACTGCTTCCACATAGCGAACCATTCCTTCACTTGCCTCTTTCCCCATATCCGCAAATTGTTGAACAAACTTTGGCACATGGTGTGAGCCATAGCTTAACATGTCATGATAAACTAACACTTGGCCATCTGCTTCGACACCCGCTCCAATACCTATAGTTGGTATTACAAGACTAGCAGACACCAATTCTGTTAGCTGATGTGGGATACATTCTAAAACGACCGCACATGCACCAGCCTTTTCACACTGCTTGGCATCCTCAATCAGCTGCGTTGCCTGTTCAGCCGTTTTCCCCTGCACCTTATAGCCACCAAGTACTCCCGCTGATTGTGGCAGCAAGCCTAAATGAGCAACCACTGGAATTCCTGCAGCTGTTAGCTTTCGAATGACCGGAATGACATCACCAGCCCCTTCCACTTTTAAAGCGTCAGCACCTGTTTCTTGCATCATATAAATGGCTGTTTTCAATGTTTCATTGACATCACCATGATAGGAACCAAATGGCATATCTACTACAACAAAAGTGTCCTTTGCCCCACGTCGCGATGCTTTCGCATGATGGATCATATCCTCTACCGTCACCGGCATTGTAGAATCATAGCCAAGGACAACCATTCCAAGTGAATCCCCTACTAGAATCATGTCTACATTGGCAGCCTCTGCAAATTTAGCGGCTGGATAATCATAGGCAGTCACCATCACAATTTTCTCGCCTGCCGCTTTCATCTTTAAAAAATCTGTTGTCGTTCTCATTTTGTAGTCCTCCTTTTTAAGGGAAGAAAACAGAAAAACCCCTCGGTTCCAAAATGGACAGAAGGGTTGTGTTTCGTTCGTTAGCAAAAAGCCCCTGCCTCACTCAGCAAGAGGTACTAGCTTCACTTAGAAAGGAAGCTACTTTTTGAACGCATTGTTTTCTTCCGTCCCTGTCATAAAGATCAAGGCAGATATTTGTTAGTATGAGATCTTACGTTTTGAAGGTGCCGTTCACAATGGATACTGCCCTTCAGCACATACTATAACAAGAAAACTTGTAATCTTCAAATATTATTTTCTAATAGTAAAAACATTTATTTATAAAATTTGACAATCAATGCTATACATCATATACTATCCACATACTATATGGCATATAATATAAAATGAAGTATAAGTAATGAATGTGAGGTGGAAAGATGACATTTCAGCTTGGCTCAGCTTTACTGGATGCTTGTGTATTGGCCATTGTTGACAAGGAGGATGCTTATGGCTATTCCTTAACGCAGCAAGTACAATCGGTCATGGATATTTCAGAGTCTACATTGTACCCCGTATTACGTCGCTTACAAAAAGCAGATTATTTAACTACCTACGATCAGCCCTATCAAGGTAGAAATAGACGCTATTATCAAATTACAGAGCATGGCCGTATACGCTTATTAGAGCTTTTAAAAGAATGGCGTGTCTATAAGGAAAAGGTTGATTGTGTACTTTTAGGAGGGAATATAGATGGATAGAGCTAGTTATTTGAAAAAGCTACGAGGGAAATTACGGCGCCTTCCTGCGCAAGAGCTAGACGCTGCTCTTGCCTATTATGAAGAATACTTTGATGAAGCAGGAGAGAGTAATGAGCAAAAGGTTATTTCAGAACTAGGCTCCCCTTCTCATGTTGCCTCACAAATATTGGCTGATTTTGCCTTAAAGGATTTAGAAAACACTTCGGAGAAATCGACTAAAAAGAATATGACAGCTTTATGGCTTATTATTCTTGCTATACTTTCTGCACCACTTTCTTTACCACTTCTTGCAACAGCTATCGCCCTTATATTATCATTTGGTGCTGTCATTATTAGTTTGATTTTTGCGATTGGAGCAGGTATTTTAAGTATATTTATTGGGGGAATTGCAGCCCTTATTTCAGGCCTCTTTATTTTAACAGAGCATTGGCCAACCGCCTTATTATTTATGGGTATTGGCTTAATCATTACAGGGTTGAGTGTCTTACTCTTTCCATTCGTTGCCCGTTTCATTAAGAAAACCGTCCTTCTCTCTGTAGAAACATTGGGCAGATTATTCCACAAAATAACGAAAACAAGGAAAGGGGGCTTGTAAATGGCTTCTAAAAATACCCTTATTGCCATGACCATAATTGCGTTAGGTATTTTACTAGCATTGGTCGGCTATTTTTCAGGCGGTCGATGGTTCATTATCAAAGATGAGGATGGCATTCACGTGCCAGGAAGCAATAAACTAGTTAGTGAATCGTATAACCTAGATCAGTTCACTAGTATCAATATAGCGAATGATTATGGGGATATTACTATTGTTGCCACTGAAGACCAATATAAACTAGAAACGAAAGTACTCGAACAACAAGACGTCTCATATCGTGTTGAAAATGGAACTTTACAGATAGAAACAAAGGCTAAGAAAAAAAATGGGTTTGAATTTGGCTTCTCTAGCTTTTCTTCTCCCTCTATCAAAATATATGTTCCAGCAAATACTAACCTCAAGACGATTGTAATCGATAGTGATTTTGGCGATACAACCCTTCGTGGTTTGCATTATCAACAGCTGAATCTGATGCAAAATTACGGAGATATTACCTTCAACAGCATAACTGGAGAGAACACAGAAATTACACAAGACTTTGGTGATTTAACTTTCAAGCAATTTTCTAGTAAGGGTGTAAACATTGAAAGCGAGCATGGTGATATTCATATTGCTGGAACTTTACATGGGACATCAACAATTACATCTAGCTTTGGAGATGCAACGCTTCACTTACAAAATAAACAAAGTGATCTTGGCTATGAAGTAAAGACAAGTTTTGGCGATACAACGGTTAATGGTACAGAAAAAAGTGGCACAATCACTCAGCCTTATAAAGGTGATGACCAGCTAAACGTTTCTTTATCGCATGGTGATGTCAATGTTTCACTCCAATAATAATAATTGAAGCCATCAAAAAAGCTGCAGGTACGCACCTTGCAGCTTCTTTTTTATAGTATTTTGATATCTCCTGCATAAATAGTTCGGACCAATCCATCATCTTGCGTAAGCTGTAGCACCCCATCATCTGTAATTCCACTAGCAATTCCTTCAAAGCGCTCTCGTATTGTCGTCACCTCAATACGTTGACCAATTGTACAAGACAGCTGTTCCCATAGGGTTTTAATACTGGCAAAGCCTTCTTCGATATATAGCTCTGTAAATTGCTCTAGATACTGTAAAATTAAGGCTACAAGTGCCGCACGATTAATTTCTTCTCCTGCTTCTAATCGTAGGGAAGTAGCAATATCTGCAATATCCGGTGAAAAATCAGCCGTCTCCTGGTTAGCATTTATTCCAATGCCCACTAGTAGTGCCTGTACAAGATCTGCCTCCGCCTGCATCTCCGTCAAAATGCCTGTACATTTTTTACCATTAATTAATAGATCATTTGGCCATTTAATAGCTGGCTCCATATCGCTATATAGTGTTTTAATGGCCATAGTGACAGCGACTGCTACGACAAGCGTAAAAGAGGATGCCTGTTGAGGTGTGACATCTGGTCGAACGATAACGGTCATCCAAATACCACTACCATGAACTGATTCCCATGGACGAGCCATCCGACCACGACCAGCTGTTTGCTCTTCACCAATAATGACTGTGCCATGTGGTGCGCCTTCCTGTGCCAGCTTATGGGCAATCGTTTGTGTTGAATCTACGACATCGAAATAATGAATTTCTCTTCCGAAATGCTCTGTTTTTAAAAAAAGTTCAATTTGTGTGGGACTTAAACTATTTGGTACACCTGTTAATACATAGCCTTTTTTCTTTATTGTTTCAAATGTGTAGCCCTCTTCTTGTAACGTCTGCATATGTTTCCAGACAGCCGTCCTTGAGACTCCAAGAGAATCCGCTAATTCTTGACCTGAAACCGCTTCTCCATTGGCAGCTAGTATTCTTTTTAAAATTTCATCTTTCATGGACATTGTCATGTTCACATCAATCCTTTTGTAAACTCTGCTTTTTATGTAACTAAATTTAATCATACTGTAAATCAACTGAAATGACCATCAGTGATATAAAAAACAAGCCGTCCCACACTTTCCTGAGACGGCTTGTTGTAAGGTATATATACTCATGTTTCATGGAAATAGTTGTGATCCAGCCAACTTTTTATTTGCTGCTGATCATTTGCAAGCTCATTATGAAGTATCGCTTCCAGTATGTCCTCTAATGCTTCTTTTACCCAAGGGCCTCCTTTTTTGCCAGACCATTTAAGTAAATCCGCCCCATTCACCGCAACTTCTTGCTTTTGTCGAATCGGCAGCTTGTCCTGCAGTATACGAATAGGCTCGCTTGGTACACAAACGTCCGCTTGGAGCAGTTTTGCAAAATATATTGCTGCTTCCAACTCCTGTTCTTTATAGGTAAAATAATGGGAGTTTGTCCAGCCACTTTTTAACGCTTCATATGCTGTCAAAACAGATTTAACAAACGCCATTTCTTTATTGGACAATCGATAATCCCGCAAAATCTCGCGCCAGTTTGCGCCTTGAAGTAGCGCAAAATAAGCCCAGCCTACATGCTTGTCCTCAGTCTGAAATTCATACCAGCGATCAGCCTGAAAACTCCCTTGTAAATAAGCTGCCAAGCCACTTTCCTCTAATTTTTGTAGGCCACTAAAAACAGTCGTTCCCAGCCATAGCTTATCTAGCTCTGCCTTGATTCGCTCTTTCGCAATAAAAGCGATATCGGCCGCTCTATGTTGTATCGCCATCAATGTATCTTCCGCTATTGTGAAATCAAGCTGCGCTGAAAAACGGATTGCTCGTAACATGCGCAAGGCGTCCTCAGTAAAGCGTTCTTGAGCATCTCCAACAGCTCGAATAATACGAAGATCAATATCTTGACGACCACCATAATAATCAACAAAAGAGCCATCACGTCGCATAGCGATGGCGTTCATTGTAAAATCACGGCGTTGTAAATCGTCTTGTAGAGAGCGAACGAATTGCACTTTATCTGGTCTTCGATGGTCTGTATATTCCCCATCTGTACGATAAGTAGTTACTTCAACTGGCCCAGCAGGTACGATAACAAGTACCGTCCCATGCTGAATTCCAATATCAACTGTCCGTTGAAAAACTGTTTTTACCTCTTCAGGCAAGGCATTTGTCGCCACATCGACATCATGTGCAGGACGATTCAGTAAAGCATCTCTAACAGCTCCACCAACAATAACCGCCTCAAAGCCCGCTTGTTCTAATTGTTCTATTACTGAATAGGCTGTTTGCCATTCTTTATTGTTTTGCATGATTTCTTTCCGCAACCTTCTCGTACAGATTTTCGTATTGTTCTACAATTTTGGACGAGTGAAATTTGTCACTGACTGCATGAATGGCCGCTTCTCTGAAACGCAGTAATTTTTCCTCATCTTGCAATAACTGAACAGCATATTCAGCGACGGCTTCCGTATCTCCTAATTCCACAATAAAGCCGTCCACGCCATGTTCAATGACTTCCGGGATACCTCCTACATTTGTTCCAATACAAGGCACCCCACAAGCCATTGCCTCTAGTAAAACCAATCCAAACGATTCCTGCTGAGAAAGTAACAGCTTTAGGTCACTAATGGCATATAGTTCAGCTAAATTTTCTTGCTTCCCTAAAAATAGAACATCCTTCATATATGGACTTTCCTTTACTTGGTCCATTACACGATGCTTTTCTGGCCCATCACCGACTAATAAGAGTTTTGCCTTCACATTAGTACGGATTTTCATAAAGGCATCAATGATATGCGGAAGATTCTTGATTTTACGGAAGTTAGAGACATGGATGAGGACTTTTTCATCTTCTGAAATACCAAATTGCTCTTTTAGGTTTCCTGAATTACGAGGGAAGTACTCACGTTCATCCACAAAGTTATAAATTGTTTCAATAGGCTTAACTGTATCAATTAATTCATACGTTTGTTCTTTTAATGCGTGTGACACGGTCGTCACAATATCAGATTTATCAATTCCATACTTAATGGCCTGTGAAAGCGTAGAATCCTGCCCAAGCACCGATATATCTGTGCCATGAAGTGTTGTAACGATGCCAATATCTCGCCCACTCATTTCACGTGCTAACACAGCACATACTGCATGTGGAATTGCGTAATGCACATGCAACACATCCAACTCTTCATCCTTGATGACGTCTGCCATTTTACTCGCTAATGCAATATCGTATGGTGAATATTGAAACACTGAATAATTATTAACTTCGACTTCATGGAAAAAGACGGTTGGATAAATTTTATTCAATCGAAATGGTACGCTTGAGGTAATGAAATGAATTTCATGTCCTCTTTCTGCAAGCATTTTGCCTAATTCTGTTGCTATTACACCAGAGCCTCCAACTGTTGGATAACAGGTAATGCCGATTTTTAGCTTTTTCATTCGATGATCATCCTTTCTAAATCACGTCTTTTATTAGTTACGTCTTTCTTGTATCAGTCTCCAATCCACAAAGCCTTCTTGTAGGCCTTTTAATAATATTTCTGCTGTCCCCATATTTGTCGCCAGTGGCACTTGGTAAACATCACAAAGACGGATAAGTGCAGAAACATCTGGCTCATGTGGTTGTGCTGTTAATGGATCACGGAAAAAAATAACCATATCCATATCATTGTTGGCAATCATTGCGCCAATTTGTTGGTCGCCACCAAGTGGGCCTGAACGAAAACGTATTACCTCTAAACCAGTAGCTTCAATGACACGCTGTCCTGTTGTACCGGTAGCATAAAGTGAATGTTCAAGCAAAATTTCTTTGTAAGCAATAGCAAACTGTACTAAATTATCTTTTTTACGATCATGTGCAATCAATGCGATTTTCATATAGCTTCCATCCCAATCTTTAGATGATGTTTTCTAAACCATAAACAAGCTGATCCATTTTCATAACCTCTTCTACGCAAAAGGCAATGCCTGACATAAAAGAATTCCGATTCAATGAATCATGGCGAATCGTTAAAAGCTGCCCATCTCCACCAAATAATACTTGCTGGTGTGCCACTAAACCAGGTAAGCGAACAGAGTGAATGCGCATGCCATCAAAATCTCCACCTCTTGCACCTTCAATGGTTTCTTTTTCTTCTGGATGCCCCTGAGTCTTTTGCGTACGTACCTCTTGAATTAATTGAGCCGTTTTCACTGCTGTTCCAGATGGTGCATCCAGTTTTTGATCATGATGCATTTCAATAATTTCTACATCTGGTAAGTATTTGGCCGCTTCTTTCGCAAATTTCATCATCAGGATAGCGCCAATCGCAAAGTTTGGTGCAATAATGCAGCCCAACTCTTTTTCTTTAGCAATGGTTGATAATTCTTCTAGTTGTGCATCAGTAAATCCTGTTGTACCAATTACTGGTCGTACATTTAAATTCAATGCTTCTTTAGTATGATTATATACAGCATGTGGGTTCGTTAAATCCACTAATACGTCTGGAGAAGTTGCTTCTACAAGATCATGCATTTCTGTAAATACAGGTACTGTATAGCTCGCTGGGAACATGTCTAAATCAGCTAATGTTCTTCCTACTTCCTTATAATCTAGTACAGCTACTAATTCCATTTTGTCATGTTTCATGACCGTATGTACAGCCTCAGCCCCCATTTTTCCTCTTGCTCCTGCAATAGCTACACGAATCGACATCATTCTTCATCCTTTCTCGTCCAACGATCCTTATCCCTTGTTTCAAATTTATGTATGACTCTTAATAGAGCTTCATCTAATTTAATGCCCTGAGCATTGGCAAAGCATACTAAAACAAAGAAAAAGTCACCAAGCTCTTCTTCAATACTGTTTATTTCCTCTGTATTCTTTTTCTTTTTTTGTCCATATACATCCTGAACCTCGCGAGATAGCTCTCCTAATTCCTCTGTTAAACGAGCTAGCAGTTCGAATGGTGGGAAATATCCTTCTTTAAATTGTCCTATATAATTATCAACACGCTGTTGTAATGCTTGCATAGTTAGTTGATCGGTCATTAAAATCACACTCCTATTTACCATCCTATATAATTTACACCGTTGTTGTCAAAACCAATAAAATGTCAGATAATAGATATCACTACATCATTTGTTTGGAACTACAGGAGGTCAAATGTTAAAACAGATTAAAATACGTAATATTATCGCAATAATGCTCGGAGCAGCCATTTTTAGCTTTGGCTTTGTTCACTTCAACATTCAAAATCAGCTAGGTGAAGGTGGACTAAGTGGAATTACACTCATACTATACTTTACATTAGGATGGGACCCCGCCTTAATGAACCTATTATTAAATATTCCCATGTTTATAATTGGTTATCGATTACTCGGAAAGAAATCTTTTGTCTATACGCTTGTTGGCACTTTATCTGTTTCTCTTTTTCTAAAGATTTTCCAGAAATATCAGTTTACCATTCATTTAGAAGATGATATGTTACTCGTTGCTCTGTTCGCGGGTATATTCGTCGGTCTTGGCCTAGGAATTGTCTTCCGCTTTGGTGGCACTACTGGCGGCGTCGATATTTTGGCACGACTTGGGCATAAATATTTTGGCTGGAGTATGGGTAAAACGATGTTTGTCTTCGACGCCATTGTCATCATCCTTTCATGGCTTACATTCTTAGATGCTCGTTCCATGATGTACACATTAGTCGCTGTATTTGTAGGGGCTCGTGTTATTGACTTTGTACAGGAAGGTGCCTATGCAGCGCGTGGTGCTCTCATTATATCCGAGAAGTCAGGTGTTATTGCGGAAACAATTGCCCTACGAATGGAACGCGGGATCACTATATTAGAAGGTCATGGACACTTTACTAAACAGCCGAAGGAAGTTATTTATTGTGTGATCGGTCGCAACGAAGTTGTACGCCTAAAATCCATTGTTCATGAAGTGGATCCGCACGCTTTCGTTTCTATTATAGAAGTACGCGATGTAGCAGGAGAAGGCTTCACTCTTGATGAACAAAAACAACCGCTTCATTAAGGGTTTGAAGATAAAAAACTTGTTATAGTGGTGTACCACCATAACAAGTTTTTTTCTTAGTCATCGCTACGCATATTCGTAAAAATTAAAATTAAACGTAATAACTCTAGTACAGCTACTGCTGCCGCTGCTACATATGTTAATGCTGCAGCACTCAATACTTTTCGTGCTGGTCGTTCTTCTTCATTTGTAATAATGCCAAGCGAATTCATTTGAACTAATGCTCGCTTTGAAGCATCAAACTCCACTGGAAGTGTCACTAATTGGAAAACAACACCTGCTGCTAATAATATGATACCTAAAAGCAAGAAATTCGTACTACTCGCAAAAATACCAATCATTACGAAAATCCAAGACGCATTCGAAGAAATATTTGCCACGGGCACTAGCTTACTACGTAATGTAAGCATAGAATAAGCTTCTTTATGTTGGATGGCGTGACCTACCTCATGGGCAGCTACCGCAGCACCTGCAACACTCGCTTCATAAAAGTTACTTTCTGATAAAGCAACTGTTTTGGTTGCCGGATTGTAATGATCAGACAACACACCCTGTGTTGGCACAACTCGTACATCATATAAGCCGTTCGCATCTAAAATCGCACGCGCTACCTCTGCACCTGTTTGGCCTTTCATTGTACGTTGTTTCGCAAATTTATTATACGTGCCTTTTACTTTCATTTGTGCATAAAGTGGCAGCAGCATAATAATAATAAAATAAACAATATACATGCTTGTTGACAATATTCTAACCCCTTTCTACCTCGATACTATAATTCTATAATTTATACCCTAATTCGGCAAATATTTGCGCCACCTAATTGAGAAAATCGCAAGGAGAATACATGCAATTGATAACCAAAATGTAAAGTAGCCAATATAGCTTGTGTACTTGACTAAATCCCCATACATAGGCATCTGGCCAAACACATAGTCAATGACATCATTATGGAGCGTCCAGACAGCTGCTATCACTACATGCCAATAAGTGAATACATATTTCTTCATATATAATATAGCTTGAACGGCCATTGCAAAATGTGAGCCAACTAGCATCCAACCTTGCCAACCGATCGATCCCGTTTCAACTAATGTCCAAATATTCATGACATCAGCCCACAAACCATATTTCACTAATGTTACAAGCGCTAATACTTCCATTAGCGGCCATCTTTTCCCCATAATCCAAGCCATTAACACAAAGCAAAAGAATAAGCTGGCTGTCGGGCTATCAGGAACAAAAATATAAAAAATAGGCTTAGTCATGGCAAGCTGCCATCCATACCAATAATAGCCATAAATTGTGCCTAATAGATTAATAATAAGCAGCGCTATTAAGAATGACTTATGGTTTAGAAGATACCAAAGATTTGCACGTGTTATTTGCATAAATTCAACTCCTTGCGCTTTACTAATAATTCTTTGTTATGTATAGGGATGATTCTTATTTTCAGGTGAAATTATTTCCACAACTTCAATATGTGCTATTGGATTGAATTCATTCACTTTTATCTTTTTTCGACATTTTTCGCTAAATTGCTTAGGACAAGGGAACCTTTTCGCCTAGCTTTCAGTCCCAATATTATAACAAGGTCGAAAAAAAAGAGCCAGTTTCCTGACTCTTTTACTATTACTCAGCTTTTAAACTTTCGATAAATTCAGCAAGTTTCTGAAGATCTTCATCTGAACCTGTCCATAATCCTGGTGGCATGTTACCACGACCATTATGAGCAATGTCCTTAATTTCATCAGCTGTTAATCCAGTGTTCATTAGAGTTGGTGCACCTGCTCCACCTTCTAAGCCTTCACCGTGACATGTAATACATGCTGAACCAGCGTATAGTTTATAACCTTCTGATTCTTTATCGAATTCAACTGTTTCTACGATTGCACCCATAGCTTTTTGAGCTTCCCAGTCGTGGTTAACAACTGACTCCCAAGTTAGGTAGAACATAGCAGCTAGAGTTAATAACATAAACGCTGTCGGTAATGGACGTTTAGATGGACGACGTTCTGGACCCTTGTCTAAAAATGGCATTAATAATAGCGCTCCAAATGCAAGACCTGGAATTACAATCGCTCCAATTACATTGTATGGACCAGAAGCAAATGAGTATTTTAAAAGTTGATACATGAATAAGAAGTACCAGTCCGGTAGCGGTGTATATGCTCTAGTTGGATCTGCCGGCCCTTCAAGTGGTGACGGGTGAGCGACAGTTAATAATAAGTATCCAATTAAAAATACAGCACCTACCATCCATTCCTTCAGTAAGAAGTTCGGCCAGAAAGCTTCCGTCTTACCTGGATATTCGGAATAATCCTTTGGAACATTCGGCATTCTGTGATTCGCTTTAATACGAGAATCGCCGACAAATTTCATTCCTTTTCCGCGATGCATAGTGTCCCCTCCTTTTAAAGATCATCGAACCGTCAAGACAATTACAACGGCCCTGAAATTCCTTGACGACGAATCATGATAAAGTGTGCTGCAAGTAACCCAAACAATACTGCAGGCAAGAAGAATACATGAATCGCAAAGAATCGAGTTAACGTTTGAGCACCAAGAATTGTAGTGTCACCCGCTAATAATACTTTAATCATCGAACCGATAAACGGTACAGATGCTGCAATTTCGATACCTACTTTAGTAGCGAATAATGCTTTCATATCCCATGGTAATAGGTATCCTGTAAAGCCAAGACCCATCATTACACCAAAAATACCTACACCAACCATCCAGTTTAACTCACGAGGTTTCTTATAAGAACCTGTGAAGAATACACGAAGTGTATGTAAGAACATCATTACGATAACTAATGAAGCTCCCCAGTGGTGCATACCGCGCACGATTTCACCAAACGCTACTTCGTTTTGTAAATAATAAACTGATTTCCATGCATTCACAACGTCTGGTACATAATACATTGTTAGGAACATACCAGAAAGAATTTGAATTACTGTGATGAAGAATGTTAATCCACCGAAGCAGTAAACGAATGCTGAAAAATGATGTGCAGGGTTAACGTGCTCTGGCACTTCGTGGTCGGCAATATCACGCCAAATAGGTGTAATATCTAGGCGTTCATCGACCCAATCATAAATTTTATTTAGCACTGTTGTCGTACCCCCTTACTTATTTAACTAGAGTATTTGCTTTAGCTGGACCAATCATTAAATAGCCATCTTGTTCTTGTACTTCAAATTCATCCAACGGACCTAGAGGCGGTGTACCTGCAATGTTTTTCCCGTTTTTCTCATAACGTCCTGCGTGACATGGACAGAAGAATTGACCTGGGTGTGCAGAATCTCCATTCCAGTCAACCATACATCCTAAATGCTTACAAACAGGTGAAAGGGCAATGATTTGATCGCCACTTTTATAAACCCAAGCTACATCTGTAACCTGTGATTTGTACCATGCATCCACTTGTTCATATGAAAAGTCAACTTTTACAGGCTCCTCAGTCAAGTCAGCGATTTTATGCTCTGTTTTTACAAAATCTCCACCCTCATGCTTTTGTAGCACAGGATCAATTGCAAAGCGAAGCATTGGCATTAGCATACCTGCCGCCATAAATCCACCTACACCAGTAAGAGTATAACTTAGAAATTGACGACGTGAAACTCGATTATTACTCATTATTTTCCCCCCTCTAACTTAAAGGTCAGTCCAACGGACATACTTTTACAAATAGTAATACTAGGACATATATATGATATATCAAGTCCATAGCTTGGTCAATATAGCATTCTGTGGAAAGCTGGAGAATGTGAACATTTATTGAAACTAATTGTTAAATCTGTGCCCATTTGGTCGAAAGCATCGGAACCACTTGTCGTAATTGATCTTCGAGAATGGATTTTTTCACACCTGCATCCATACTTTCTAACGGAATTGCTGGTAACCAAATAATATTTACTATATCTCCAATATTTGTCCAAGAGTGGTCACAAGTAATGAAGAACACATGCTTAAAGCCAGCATTATGTAATTGTGTTTCAAATTGCTTCGGTAATTCTTCGTTTTTTAAAGAAGCCATATAAGAAAAAGGTGGCATGACTAGTAAACGGCCTTTAAACTGTTGTTCTATGAAAGAAGTTAAAGACATTAGAAAATCTACCTCAGCACCACTTTGTTTCATTTTCTCAGGAGCCAAATCGATGGATATGAGCGGAACTATCGCAGTATCGATGAAATCCTTCTGTCCCAAAAACGATGTCACATCGTTTGCATTAAAGTACATTCAACAAACCTCCTTTGTCGCATAATAAAAAATGCCCTTTTCCACTCTTCAAATAGGATACCCAATTAAAAGTGAAAACAATCATTCATTCACTAGTAATGTTACCATATTGAAGTGGGTAAAGGACATTCAATTTTTACCTATAACTAAGGTAAATTAGCCGTTTCCTTTAATGCTTGTAACAAATTAGACAATTCATAAAAACGTTCTTCGTCTCCCTGATCGAGGGCTTCATCAATTTGTGCAAGTAATTTTTCTTCTTGGAATACGAGTAAGCTATTGGAAAGCAGTTCTTCTGCCAGTAAACGGTCTTTTTCACTAACTAACAGTGTCTCTGGCATATAAGGGTTTTCTTCTAGAACTGCTAAGTATTGTGCACTTGGTGGTATATTTGGAAAATTCAACTGTATATACATATCTTCTTGCTCGTGTAAGCGTAAATCATGGAAAGACTTTTCGGCGTCTGCTGTCATTACATTGCCTTTATAGAAACGAAAAGGAACACCTGTTGAATCAACTGTTGACATCACCATTGCTCTCGGGCAATAGTGAGCTTCTTCCACAAATCGGATTCGTTTTAATAAGTCATCATTGCTAAGTAAGTAATTTAAAATCCAAACACACTCACGACGTTTCAATTGATAATTTTTTAAAAACCATCGAACAAATGCTTTTTTATCAACAACTGATACAGAAGCAGTCATACCCACTCCCTCCTTTACTCAAATTCTAAGGCTTCTAACTTCTCTTGCCATTCTGGTTCACCTGGTTGAATGTTCATTAATTGTTCAAGAACCACTTTCGCCTCTGAACGTTTTCCTTCCTCTAATAAAAAGTACACATATTTTTCTAAAAATGTTGCGTCTTCCTTAAAATCATTATATGCCAAACGGTAAAATTCGTATGCACGGTCGTACAATTCTAAATTTTCATATGCCTCCGCCGCAAATGGGTATAACGTGCTCCATTCAAAATCATTTTGCTGTAGAGTCTCAAATAATTCGATAACATCTTCATTCCGTTCTTGTTGACCTAACACAGAAATAAGTGCTAATACGGCTTCCATATATTCAGGATCTAACGCTATTGCTTCTCGTAAATATTGCTCTGCATCTACTGGCAAACTATTTTTCAATGCCATTTTCCCAGCAAATAAATAGAGTGTTTTATCATATTCATCGCGTTTTAATCCCTCTTGGATTGCCGCATAGGCTTTTTGATTTTCCTCTGTCATCGCATAGCTTTCTGCTAGCAATAAGTAAGCTGAGAAGTAATCAGGATCTAACTCTTTCAATTCCTCTAATTGTTTAATAGCCATCTCGTATTTTTGGGATTGGAAGGCTGAATACGCAGCACCAAATAAAATATCCGGTTTTACCTCATCGTCAAGGGCCTTTAAATAGTAATCCAATGCCGTTTCGTAGGCAGCCCCGGCGCGATAAACCTCCGCCAAACGCTCCACAAGATGAATACCAGCAAATTCAGCTTGTTGTTCATATAATTCTTCATACAATCTTGCAGCTTCTAAAAAACGACCTGTTTCAAATAACAGCTCGGCTTTGGCAAAATGCAGTAATGGCTCGTCTGGTAAAATTGCTAGTGCTTCATTTATACGTATTTCAGCTACTTCAAATAACCCCTGCATCTGATAATAATCAGCTAAAACTAATAATGCTTGAGGATATTCTGGTGAGGCTTCTTCAATTTCAAGCAATAAATTTAATGCTTCATCTTCATCACCAAGCTCCATTAAAACATTTGCACGATCTATTTTTAACTGTGCCTCTTCTGGGAATAAAAATTGTAAATGCTCCAGAACGCGGTCAGCTTCTTTCATGTACCCATATTGCATAAAAATTTCTGCAAGTGCGTAAATTTCCTCGGGTAGCTCCTTCACTAAAAATGTTTCAAGTAGCTGATCTATTAATGCTAAGTCTCCCTGTTCAAGTGCTTGCATCATTTCAGTCATCGCATTGTTCACAGTCATTCACCTATTCTTTCTTTGATACCTTTATGCTACAAAACATTTACCACCGAAACAAGAAAAAACTCCCCAAAAACTTGGAGAGTCAATCTTCAATTGCTACCTTACTGCCTCAATATGTTCAAAGAAGGAAGGATACGATACAGCAATACACTGTGCATCATCTAAAGTAACTGAGCCTTCGGTAATTAAAGCAGCCACAGCACCCATCATGCCAATTCGATGATCGCCATATGTTTTGAGGCTTGCACCCTTCAATGGTGTTGGCCCTTCAATAATCATACCATCATTTGTTGCTTCGATGTTAGCACCCAGTTTTTTTAATTCAGTTACAACTGCTGTAATGCGATCTGTTTCCTTTACTTTTAACTCTTCGGCATCTTTAATAATCGTTTGACCGTGTGCCTGTGTAGCAAGTAAAGCAAGGATTGGTATTTCATCAATTAAACGAGGAATCAACTCTCCCTCGATTGTTGTACCAGATAAAGTAGATGTTTGAATTTCAATGGTCGCTGTCGGTTCAGCTTGACGATCATCATTTGGGATCACTGTCATCGTTGCGCCCATTTTTGAAAGAACCTCGATAATTCCATCACGCGTTGGATTAACACCAACATTTTCAAGTGTTAATTGACTAGTATTGCAAATTGCCCCTGCCACTAAGAAAAAGGCTGCTGATGAGATGTCCCCTGGTACAGAAACATGGGTCCCACTTAATGTTTGTCCACCCTCTAATGAAACGACTCCATCCTTCACTTCGACATCCGCACCAAATTGACGCAGCATTCGTTCACTATGATCTCTTGACACTTCTGTTTCTCTAACAATCGTTGTACCCTCAGCACGCAAGCCTGCGAGTAATATAGCAGATTTAACTTGAGCACTTGCTACTGGCATTTTGTAATCAATGGCCTGTAGTTTTGTACCTTGAATGGCTAATGGAGTATACTGACCGTCTGCACGTCCCGTAATATGGGCTCCCATTTGACGCAGTGGATCAATGACGCGTCGCATTGGTCGCTTGCCAATTGATGCATCCCCTGTCATGACTGAATGAACTGTAGAGCCTGCTAAAATTCCAAGCATTAAACGCGTAGTTGTACCAGAGTTACCTGTATACAACACCTCTGTAGGCTCCTGCCAGCTATTCATCCCTGGACTTTCTATCGTTACATTCGTTCCTTCCACCTCAATATGCACACCAAGCTTCTGGAAGCAATCAATGGTACTTAAACAATCTTCCCCAAGTAAAAAGCCTTCTACTGTTGTTGTCCCAGTAGCAATGGAACCAAACATCACAGAACGGTGAGAGACCGATTTATCGCCTGGAACAGTTAGTGATCCCTGTAAAGATGGCTTATTGTATTGTAAAACTTTTTCACTCATTATTTTTTCCCTCCAATATGAAGACAGAAAGCGCCGTAAAGCCGACGCTTTCTTTTTCTATGAAATATACGTTTCAAAATTGGCACGTTTCTGAATACATGCTGCGGCACGTTCACGGTCATTTTCGCTTTGGAAACTAATGACCAAAATACCGAAAACATCCTCTCTTGACTCGACAATTCTTAAATTTGTAATACTTATTGCCTCATCAGCCAGCAAACCTGTTACCTCCGAAATGACACCTGGATAGTCTGGAACATCTACGTATAAGTCAAACGCTGTATACATAGCTCCTGCGCTAATTGGTAATTCATCCCTCAGTTCTTTGGCAATAGAAAAATAGTCTTCAATATCCCGAGAAGTTCCGTTCGTCAGTAATTCCTTAATTCGGCCCATTTCTTTTTCCCAGCCTTCTAGCTGAGTCAGTAGCTCATCACGATTTTGTAAAGTGATATCGCGCCATAAAACCGGGTTGGAAGAAGCTATACGCGTGACATCACGGAAACCACCCGCGGCAAGGGAGCGAGTCATAGGGTATTCCCCATTCTCCCCTCCTAATTGATGCACAAGTGAGGCTGCAATGACATGTGGGAAATGACTCACCACAGCTGTCATATGGTCATGCTCATTTGCAGAAACACTCACCACTTTTGCATGTGTGAATTTTAAGATGCTTTCCAACTGTGCCATATGAACAATTTCTTCACCAGCAAGCGGTGTAAGCATATAGTATGCATTTTCAAAAAGATGCGCCTTTGCGGCTAATACGCCACTTTTATGTGAACCCGCCATTGGATGTCCACCAATAAACGTAATGCCAAGTTCACGTAGTTCACCAGCTTTTTGCATAATTAATTTTTTTGTACTTCCTGTATCTGTTACGATGACTTTATTTTTTAATGGCCATGATTTTAATTGCTCCATCCATTCAAGCGTTGCATTAACTGGTGTACCGAAAATAATGATGTCGACATCACCTGCAATTGCCTGTGGATCCGTCACAGTGTCATGTACAATATTTAATGCTTGTGCATGCTCACGCGTTTGAGCATCCATGTCATAGCCAATAATCTTTGTGTCTGGTGCCTTCTGTAAGGCAAGGGCGATGGAACCACCGATCAATCCTAGCCCAATAACGAGCACATTGCGTGTCATGCAAATACTCCTTGCTCTTTTAATACATTGTCAAGTTGAACTAGCAATGCTGCATTTTGGGCTTCAGTACCGATTGTAACACGGATAAATCCTGGTAATCCTAAAGCATTACCACTGCGCACAATAAAGCCCTTTTTCATAAGCTCTTGGAAAATGACATCACTATCAGCCTTTGTATCAAAGAAAATAAAGTTCGTATCAGATGGGAAGTATTTTAAATGATGCTTTTCACAGAATTCAACATATTGCTTTTTACCAGTTTCATTTGCTTCACGACATGCTTCTATATATTCCTGATCGCTTAGTGCAATAGCTGCTACAGCTTGGCTTAAGCTCGTATTATTAAACGGACCTCTGACCGGATCAAGCTTTTCAATGACAGTTGGCTGCCCAATCGCATAGCCAACTCGGAACGATGCCAAACCATATGCTTTAGAGAATGTACGTAATAAAAGAACATTTGGATATTGATCGATGATTGGTAGCGTATCCTTATGTTCAGGATGTGTCACGTATTCAATGTACGCTTCATCTAATACCACAAGTACATCATTTGGTACCTTGGCAAGGAAGGCACGTAAAGCCGTATCTGGAATTACAACACCAGTAGGATTATTCGGACTACATACCCATACGACAGCTGTTCGATCATCAATTGCAGCTGCCATTGCATCTAGATCATGTGCACCGTCTACACAAGCAATTTTACGTATTTCAGCACCTTCTATTTCAGCATTATGCCAGTATTGGGAGAATGATAGGTCAGCCATGATGGTATTTACCCCTGGATACAACAATGCACGAGTAATAATAGCAATGATATCGTCAGAGCCGTTACCAAACAGAAGCTGTGTCTCTTGAACGCCTAGATGATTTGCAACAGCTGTGCGTAAATTTTGTGCATAGCCATCTGGATAAAGGGCATGATTCACTGCATTATTTTGTAAATATGCTGTCACCTTAGGTGAGCATCCAAATGGATTTTCATTTGATGCCAATTTAATCACTTCTTTTAAGCCATATTCACGTTGCACTTCTTCAATTGGTTTTCCTGGTTTATACGCTTGCATACCGTCCAATTGTTGTTTCCACTTCATCTAAAACATCTCCTCTACTTATTTAGCTTGTGCTAAATCTGGTCTTAATTTCACTGCATCATTGAGATACAAGTGCTTCACGTCTTTTTGTGCTACCTCTACATTTGCATGAATTAATACTCGAATACATAATGGTAGAGCATTCGGCACATCCATTTCATGTGTACACATCACTGGAACATATTGCCATCCTTCCATCAAGCGTACTGCACGAGCAGGAAATGCTGAGGTAATATCCGGCGTAGTAGAAATTAAAATAGAAGCAATATCATCTATTTCTACTTTATTTGCTGCCACAACCTCACGCACCAATCTTGCTGTCTCATCCCATACAAGCTCCGGCTTGTCAGATTCAATTGTAATTGCCCCTCTAAGTCCACGAATCATACAAGCACCTCCGCTAATAACTGTCTATATTCGGCATCTACTTCTTGGCATTCTTCTAAATCAATTGCCCGCACAAACGGTTTACCAATTTTTTCTAATAAAACAAATTGTAAAATGCCATATTCCGCTTTTTTATCTTTCATTAAATAGCTTGTTAATTGTTCAAATGTATAGTTTTTAACAGCCTCAAAAGGATAGCCGTTTTTAACTGCAAATTGTAAAAACCCTTTAGTAAACGAACGATTAAGCTCCCCATAACGTTCACTCAATAATAAGCAATACACAAGGCCAATCATGACTGCCTCACCATGAGCTACTTTGCCGTAGCCTGCAGCCGCTTCGATCGCATGTCCATATGTATGGCCCAGGTTTAAAAACTTTCGAACAGATTGCTCTGTTTCATCCTCGGCTACAATTTTTGCCTTAACCTCAATCCCTTTTTTTAACTGACTTACTAATTCCTGCTGATTAAAATGTATAACAGAATCTGCTGCCATTAATTCCTCTAACCATGCTGGATCAGAAATCATCGCATGTTTGATTAACTCAGCTGTTCCTGAACGGATCTCGCGTACAGGTAGGGTTTCAGAGAAAACTGTATCGTAAATAACGCCTTCTGGCTGATAAAATGCACCAATCATATTCTTTCCTAATGGATGATTAATAGCGGTCTTCCCACCTACTGCTGAATCATGCGCCAAAATAGTCGTTGGAATTTGAATAAATGGAACTCCACGCATATAGGTTGCTGCAACAAACCCCGTTAAATCTCCAACAGCCCCGCCACCAAAAGCAAAAATAAATGATTTCCGCGAGCATTTTTGCTCTAGTAAAAAAGTTTGAGCTGCATTATATTGCTCGAAGGTTTTGCATGCTTCACCACCAGGCAAAATAAACACTTCAAAATCATATGGGAAATTTGCCTGGAAATAGTCTCCCTGTGCCTCCCATACATGAGCATCTGTAAAGACAAACAGTTTATCTGCTTTTTTTAGCTGATCCGCAAATGTTTGAATAGCTTTAGTTAGAAATCGATGGCCAAGTACAACCTCATAATGATGTGATTTTGTTGCAACTGGAACACGCATAAATTAGAACCCCTTCGTATATTGACGATGTTCATCAATTTGAGCTTTTAGTTGTGGTAATTGATCACTATGGAATTGCTCCAAAATAACATTCGCTATTTCCCAGGCAATAACATGCTCAGCTACTACTGATGCTGCTGGTACCGCACAGCTGTCAGAACGTTCAACGCTTGCTTTAAATGGCTCTTTTGTTTCGATATCCACACTTTGTAATGGTTTATATAATGTAGGGATTGGCTTCATTACACCGCGTACAACAATAGGCATACCAGTAGACATACCACCCTCTAAGCCACCAAGTCGATTAGTCGCACGTGTATAGCCTTCTTCTTCAGTCCAAATAATTTCATCATGAACTTCTGAGCCTTTACGACGTGCCATCTCGAAACCAAGTCCAAACTCAACACCTTTAAATGCATTGATAGATAGCATTGCCGCTGCCAGCTTAGCATCGAGCTTACGATCATAGTGTACATAAGACCCGATACCTGCTGGCATACCTTCCACAATGACTTCAACAACACCGCCGATAGAATCGCCAGCTTTTTTGGCTTCGTCAATCGCTTCTACCATTTTGGCAGAAGCGACAGGATCTACACAATAGCAAGGATCCGTTTCTACGATGGCACGAATTTCATCGACTGTTTTCCCTTCCACTAAAGATGTATCAGCCTTAATTCCAACAATCTCCGTAACATGTGCAACAATGGAAATACCTAATTCATTTAATAAAGCCTTCGCCACGGAGCCGACCGCTACACGTACAGTTGTTTCACGAGCTGAAGAACGCTCTAATACATTTCGCAAATCACGGTGTCCGTATTTCATGCCACCAACTAAATCCGCATGGCCTGGACGAGGTCGTGAAATTTGACGTTTGATATCCTCAGGATTCACATCTTCTGCTAATGGCTCAGCACCCATAATTTTTGTCCAATGCTTCCAATCATCATTGGTTACAACTAGTGCGACAGGTGATCCAAGTGTTTGTCCATGACGAACCCCTGAGACAATCTCTACTGTATCTGTTTCGATTTGCATGCGTCGACCACGTCCATGACCTCCTTGACGTCGTTTTAAATCGTGATTAATTTTTTCTGCTGTAATGGGTAAGAGTGACGGTAAACCTTCAATAATAGTTGTTAGTTGGGGGCCGTGTGACTCACCCGCTGTTAAGTAACGCATAAACGCTTTCTCCCTTCAACTCGCTAAAGTATGTATTTTTCACTATAACATATATTCTTTAAAAAAACAGTCCTTTTGCAAATGTCTTTTAAGTTCATTCTATTTACATAATCTAAATGCGAATATTCTGAACGACTTGCATAAAACCTTACTACACTACTGAAGTGAAGTGCTAAAATTTATAAAAAATACGCCTTTGCTTAGGATAAGCGAAAAGCGTACGAATTATCTATGTTAATGCTTTAGTTACTATATGTACATGATGAAACCAGTCATTTGTACAAAGCTTTTCATTCATATTATTAACTATTTTTTCGATAGAAGAATGTATCCTCTACTTCAAATTCGTAACGAGATGGATTAAAAATTTGCTCTGTCGATCCTACAAATAGTATGCCATCCTTGCGTAAGGCTTTACTAAAATCGTTATAAATTTGATCTTTGGCATCTTCCGTGAAATAGATCATTACATTGCGGCAAACTATTAAATCATAATTGCTATCATAGGTATCATTAAGCAAATTTTGTTTTTTAAAGGTCACACAACGCTTAATTTCATCCTTCACACGGTAGAAGGACCCCTCTTGTTCAAAATATTTAGCTTTAATGTCATTTGGCACTTCTGCTAATGAGCGTTCTGGATAGACACCTAATTTCGCTTTTTGAATGACATTTTCATCTAAATCAGTAGCAATAATTTGAATTTGAGATAAAGGCACTAATTGAGATAAGACCATTACTAATGAATACGGCTCCTCTCCTGTTGAACAAGCAGCACTCCAAATTTTTAAACGCTTATTTGTTTGTAATAGCTTAGGTAATATTTTCTTTTGCAATACGTCCCAACGCTTGCCATTACGATAAAATTCAGAAACATTAATCGTCATACGATCTAAAAACTCATTCATTAAATCACGATCTTGTTCAAGTGCCTTTAGAAAGTCAACAAAATTTCGATAACCTTTTTTTTCATAAAGTGAGGTTAATCGTCTTTTCATTTGCGCTTCTTTATATAACGCTAAATCTATTCCTGTTTTGCGCTTGATACCTTCTATAAACTGTACATAATCAGACATATGGTCATCTTCCCCTCTAGCGTCGTAGTTTCATTATAGCGGAAAAGAGACAATCCTGAAATAGTCTTTCTCATGTATACCCATCTACTTGCTTGAGTTTTGTTTTTCCTCTAATAGTAGCACCTTAGACTGTTCTAATTCAAGGCGCATTTTTTCCGTTTCAATCGTATAGGTTTCTAATCGAAGTTTTTCTAATTCCACTTCTTTTTCGATAGCCTTTAATTTAATTTTTTGCTGTCTCGTACGAGAATCTGTGAAAATCCCAGCTAAAGAAATAATAACCCCACCAATAATCGCTACAATCGCAATTGACAATACGTCCACTTCCTTTCGTTATTCAAATTATACGGCAAAATGGAAAAAATAGTTTCACTTTTCAGGAATTTATTTCAATTAAAAAATGAAGGTAGCTTTTCACTACCTTCATTCTAGCTAATTGACTAAACTTGTACACGATAATCTTTTAAATCTTCTCGTAATTTCGCCTTCAAAAATTTGCCTACAGATGTTTTTGGTACTTCCTGAATGAAAACAATATCATCCGGAATCCATGTTTTATGGAATTGTGCTTGTAAATTTTCGATGAGCTCCTCTTTAGAAATGGAATCCTTATACTCTGGCTTTGGCACTACACATGCCAAAGGACGTTCTAGCCATTTTTCATGTGGGATAGCAATCACAGCAGCTTCAAAGACTTTTGGATGAGACATTAAAGCATTTTCTAACTCAACTGACGAAATCCATTCACCACCGCTCTTAATTAAATCTTTTGTACGATCGGTAATTTTTATATAGCCGTCTGGCGTCATTACCGCAATATCCCCTGTATAAAGCCAACCATCCTTAAAGGCTTCATCTGTACGCTCATCTTGATAGTACTCATTTGCGATCCATGGACCCCGTATCGTTAGCTCTCCCATTGTTTCGCCATCCCATGGGACCTCGCCATTTTCATTCACAACACGAGTTTCAAGAAGGGGCATGGTCATCCCTTGGGTAATGCGAACATGCATTTTTTCATCAGCCGTGTAGTCCTGCATATGGGTTAAATACGTTGATAAGCTTACAAGTGGAGAGGTCTCCGTCATCCCATACCCAGTCATATAAGGAATCTTCAGCTCCTCCTCGAAGCCTCTTACAAGACCAATAGGTGAGGCAGATCCGCCACAAACAATTAATCGCATTGACGATAGGTCACGAGGGTGTTGACGTTGCTCCTGTAAAACACCGAGCCAAATAGTAGGTACACCTGCCGTCAAGGTTACTTTATACACGTCAAAAAGCTCAAGTAAAAGCTGAGGCGTAAACATAGGCCCTGGTAATACCTGAGTAGCACCAAAGGCTACACTAGCAAAGGGGAAGCCCCACGCATTGGCATGAAACATAGGTACAACAGGTAGTACAACATCTGACTCACAAATGGCAATACTATCTGCAAGCCCAGCAGTTAAACTGTGAAGGACGATACTGCGATGTGTATAAACTACGCCCTTCGGCATACCAGTCGTTGCACTCGTATAACACATGCCAGCAGGTGTATTTTCATCTAAATCATCTGGAAATGTGAAATGCTCATTGGCATCTGCAATTAGTGCTTCATAGGACAAAGCATTTGGAATGGGTATTGATTCTAGTGCCACAGCATCTCCCATAATAATAATGTGCTTAACCGTTTTTAACTGTGAAACAAATGGTGCGATAAGGGGTACTAAATTGTCGTCAATTAATAATATTTCATCCTCCGCATGATTGATAACATAGACAATATGCTCTGGTGCTAGTCGTATATTGATCATATGCAGGACTGCTCCTGCACATGGTACAGCAAAATAGGCTTCCAAATGACGATGATGATTCCAAGCAAATGTCCCAACCTTCGTGCCCTGGTGCATACCTAATTTTGTAAGGGCATCCGCTAATTGACGTGTTCGTTTGACATATTCTTTATACGTAAATTCATGAATAGTTGTAGCGCTTGTTCGGGAATATATTTTCTTTGACTGAAAAAATCGTTCTGCTCGATTCAAAAAACTTGTTAATATTAAAGGCGTATCCATCATATGCATGTTACCGCTCCCCTTCGCTGACAAATTTTCGAAACACCGAGGCTGACTGCTGCTACAATTAAAAAGATTTACTTAGGCTGCATCCGAATGGCTCCATCCAAACGAATGACCTCACCATTTAACAAACCATTTTGGATAATGCTTTCTACCAGAAGTGCATATTCGGATGGCTTGCCGAGTCGTTTAGGGAATGGTGTCATTTGTGCAAGAGCCGCCCTTGCAGGCTCAGGTAAAGATGCAAACATAGGCGTTTCAACTAAACCAGGTGCAATAGTCATCACACGCACACCAAACTCCGCAAGCTCGCGTGCAATTGGCAATGTCATGGCTGCTACGCCACCCTTTGACGCACTATAGGCAGCCTGTCCAATTTGTCCGTCAAATGCTGCTACGGACGCCGTATTAATAATAACGCCGCGCTGCCCATCCTCGTTTGGCTCATTACACTGCATTTTCTCAGCTACTAGACGGATGACATTGAATGTACCGATTAAATTAACCGTTATTATTTTTTCAAATAAACTAAGCGTATGAATTCCCCGCTTGGAAATTACTTTGCTCGCATCTGCAATTCCTGCACAGTTCACCGCTACATTTATAGGGCCAAATGCTGCTATGGCTTGCTCAAGACCTGTTGCTATATCTTCCTCCTTTGTTACATCTACTCGTACATAAATTGCACTTTCCCCTAATTCCTCTACTAGAGCTTGTCCTCTTTCATCATTCACATCAAAGATGATGGATTTGCCACCTTGTTCAACGATGTGACGAACAGTCGCCTCTCCTAAACCAGATGCCCCACCTGTTACAACTGCAACTACTTCATGCTTCCTCATTGCACATCCCCCCTTTACATTTTTTCAATAATCGTAGCATTAGCCATCCCCATACCTTCACAAATAGCTAGTAAGCCGTACCGGTAATTTTCTCGTTCCATGCGATAGAGCAAAGTCGTTAACAATTTTGTTCCGGTAGCACCTAATGGGTGTCCTAGTGCAATTGCTCCGCCATCTGGATTGAGCTTCTTTGGGTCCCCACCAATTTCCTGCAACCACACAAGAGGCACAGGTGCAAAGGCTTCATTGACCTCATACGTATCAATATCCTCTATGTTCAAGCCAGATCGCTCTAACGCCCTTCGAGTTGCTTCGATTGGTCCCGTTAACATCAATGTCGGGTCAGAACCTACAACAACTCTTGTGATAATTTTAGCGAGTGGCTGAATCCCAAGTTCCTGTGCCTTATCCAATGCCATTACCACTACTGCTGATGCCCCATCACTCATCTGACTAGCATTACCCGCCGTAATGACGCCATCCTCTTGAAAAACAGTTTTTAAACCATTTAAAATGTCAACCGTAGTTTCAGCACGAGGTCCCTCATCCTTAACAATTGTTGCGACAGTGCCATCTTCTTGAATGACTTCAATAGGTAGAATTTCGTCTTTGAAAGACCCTGCTTCAATGGCAGCTAGTGCTCGTTGATGACTCTCGTAGGCATAACTATTAAGCTGCTCTTTTGATAAGGACCATTTTTCGGCTATTTTCTCTGCTGATAGTCCTTGATGTATAATATTATAATTTCCCTGTAAGCGATTACCTAAATGAGCATTTTTCATGTTAGCTCCCATAGGCACTCTAGACATACTTTCCACACCGCCAGCAATTACTATATCCATATCCCCCGCTAATATAGCTTGTGCAGCGAAATGCACGGCTTGCTGGCTTGACCCACATTGACGGTCAATGGTCACACCTGGCACACTATCAGGAAATCCAGCCATTAACAGGGCTGTCCGCGCCATATTTCCTCCCTGCTCTGCAGTCTGCGTCACACAGCCTAGAATGACATCATCCACTTGTTCCTTATTTATGCCTGCCCGCTGTACAGCCTCCTGCAACACATCGGCTGCCATATCATCCGCTCGAACATGACTTAATACTCCCTTACTTCGCCCCACAGCCGTTCGCACAGCCGCAACAATCACCACTTCTCTCATCTCCATTGCCCCTTTTCCTCGTCATCCTTCACAGTTTATTGACAAGACTATTAATATATTCCTCACTTAATTATCAGAATATTATAGCATTTATTGTACATGAACAAGAAGTTTTTAACAATTCCATATGGTTATAGAAATAGATGATTCACTAAGTTGACTGGCCCATCTAAACAACTGATATCCTACTAGCCATCTCCATTTTTAAGCAAAAAAAAAAGCAATCTCAATTATATTGAGATTGCCTAATCTATTCGCAAATTAAACTAAATCTTCACCGAAGAATAAAGCGATTTCGCGCTCTGCAGAAGCAAGAGAGTCTGAACCGTGGATGATGTTGTGAGAAACAGTTGTTGCGTAGTCACCACGGATTGTACCTGGGTTAGATTCCTCAGGCTTTGTTGCACCCATCATTGTACGTGCAAGTTTAATTACGTTTTCGCCTTCCCATACCATAGCGAATACAGGACCAGAAGTGATGAAATCAACTAGTTCACCAAAGAATGGACGCTCAGCATGCTCAGCATAGTGCTTTTCTGCTAAATCTTTTGAAATTACCATTAATTTAGCACCTTTCATTACAAAACCGCGACGCTCAAAACGATCAACGATGTCTCCAACTACTTGACGCTCAACGCCATCTGGCTTAACCATTAAAAAAGTTTGTTCAATTGCCATGTTTAAAACACTCCTTAAATTCTTCTAACAGGTTTTACACCTACCGATAAATATTAACAAAAAATGAGGCTTTGTACAACAAAAAGCTAGAATTTGCGCTTACCCATAAACAATGCGACATCACGTAGCTTTTTCTTTACGGGATGTTTTGGCAAAGCATCTATTTCTTGTAAAGCCTTTTTCAAATATTTATCACTCATACGATTAGCTTGCTCAATTGCATGAGATTTACGCACATACTGCAACATATTTTGACGTTCGGCTTCTGTTAATGTACCGGCAAATACTTTTACCAAGAATGGTTGCATCTCCGGGTCATCCTTTAACAAGAGAATCGGTAAGGTAATATTGCCTTGTAATAAATCACTACCTGCTGGCTTTCCTAGCTCCTTATCTGTTGCCATAATATCTAACACATCGTCGATAATTTGGAAGCTCATGCCCACAAAGTAGCCGAAGCGTTTTAAATGACGTACAGTTTTAGCATCAACGCCTGCCGCAACAGCCCCTAGCTCACAACTAGAGGAAATGAGTAGAGCTGTTTTGCGTTTGATTCTTCTAAAATAATCCTTTAAACCTTGATCAAGTCTAAATTTATCTTCAATTTGAATAACTTCACCGTTACAAATCTCAACCATGGTACGTGCTAAAATTTGATGAACTAGTGGGTCTTCTATTTTTGTAATATATTCGAGAGCACGTGCAAAAATAAAATCGCCCGTGTACATTGCTACTCGGTTATTCCATTGCGCTTTGACAGTTGGGCGTCCTCTTCGCATATTGGAATCATCAATAACATCATCATGGACAAGTGATGCCATATGAATGAGCTCTAAAGGAACTGCAACATCCTTCATCTTCTCAATGTCATATTCACCAAATTTTGCACCTAGTAATACAAAAATTGGTCGTATACGTTTGCCACCAGCTTGTAATAAATGGAGAGAAGCATCGTTGATCAAATATGAAGATGAGTCCACCGCATTTTCTAACTCTCGTTCAATGATATCGATATCTGATTTCAAATCGGAATAGAGTAGTTTTAACTTCATCTTTTCCACGTGTGAAAACCTTCCCCCATTAACGTATCTTTTTAAAGCCTATATGCATTGCCGCAGCCCCGCCACTGTATGCTTTGTACGATACTTTTTCTAATCCTGCCTGCTCAAACAATGCCGCTAACTTTTTCATACCTGGGAAATCATTCGCAGATTCTTGAAGCCAAGAATACTCCTTGTAACTTTTCGCAAATATTTTACCAAATATCGGCATTATAAATTTAAAATAAAAACGGAATAATTGACGGTAACCAGGAATTTCAGATTGAGATGTTTCTAAACAAACAACCATTCCACCTGGTTTAACGACACGGTGCATTTCCTTTAAGACTTGCAAATAATCTGGTACATTGCGTAGACCAAAGCCAATTGTCACATAATCAAACGTATCATCTGGGAAAGGTAATTCCATAGCATTTCCATGAATCAGTTCAATTTGTGGATATGATTGTACTTTTTGTTCGCCAACTTTAAGCATGTTTTGACTAAAGTCGAGTCCTTTTACTTCTCCACTTTCTCCAACTGCCTCAGCCAATGCAATCGTCCAATCTGCTGTACCACAGCAAACATCCAATGCCTTTGATCCAGGTTTGACAGCCATGTGTTTCATCGTATCGTTACGCCAACCAATATGCATTTGGAAACTAATAACACCGTTCATTTTGTCATAATTATCCGAGATACTCTCAAATACTTCATGAACATGCTCTGCTTTCGTTTTAGCCATTTTGAAAAACCTCTCTTATCCGTTAGTAGAAGCAATAGAAGCCTCTACATGTGCATGTAAAGCTCGTTTCACATCACTTTGTAAAAATGATGCACTCTCCACCATCTTCGACAGCTCTATTTTTAAATGCACTATTTTTTCCTTGATGACGCTATTAAAAGTAGTACCATGACGTTGAACACTTTCTTCAAGTGCCTTACCTATTAAGGACGTTTGTCCACGTTGATAAGCTGCCATTTCTTTTTCTAAACGTAAGATCAATAAACTTTTTTCCATCAACGGTATATATTCACTAAAGGAATAAAGCTCGAAAAACTGAGCAATTAATCCTGATTCAATATTGCACATCGAAGCATACCATTGCTCGATTGTTCTTTGTTCGGTCTCGTACACCTTTATCTGGTTTTCACATCGTGCCACAATTCCTTGTGACAAATTTCGTATCAATGCGACATTTCCAGACATCGCTAATATTTCGTAATAACGACCACTATAAAAATCCCCAGCTAATACTGTAAGCTGCTGTTCTTTAGAAGTAGCATCTAATTCTTTTATGTGATCATGTGCCGCCAATGCCGCATACACAATGCCTACAGTAATGGCAGCCTCTTGTTGCTCTTGTTGCCACTCTTCACCATTCAAAAACGGGACTAACAAATAAAACAATTGATTTTCATCTAACACAGGCATTCCTGTGTATTTTTGCAAAGTTCTATGACGAACATCCATGAAAATCTCTGTTTTTAACTGGGCAATTGAATTTTGAATGTATGTTGCATTCATAGACCTTACTCCATTTCACTTTCAAATACGTTAATCCTATTGAAGGCTTAACGTTTGCTTACTGAGTCATTATAGCATACGCAACGATGCGGAATAAAAAAATTTTGCTTTCTTCAAGAGGATAGGCAGTAGAGCTTTCCCATGTAAAGGGAATGCTACTGCCCATATAATTAGTTTTTCACATCTCACTCTTTTATATGTGCCTAAATGGCACGGGATAAAAACTATGATGAAACCATATCTTGTCTATTTATTATTTTTTTGCTTCGCTATGAATCACACCATGTGCTGTATGAATCTGTGCTTTCCCTCGAATCTTCATCGCAGAAGTGTGTTCTGTAAATTGAGCAATCATAACTTCGCCGGCATCTAATTTTTCAGAATGATGGAACTTTGTATCTGTTCCACGCGTTAAACCAATGACATGTACACCATCTTCTTCAGCTTGAATAACAATATAATCTTGTGACATTCTTGTACACTCCTTAAATCCGACAAATTCTTAGTTCATCATAACATAATTAGACAAGCAATTTAAGACATTTGAATAAATGATAGAACTTCTCTACGCTTCACTTCATCTTGCTCATAAACACCACGAGCTACAGATGTTACTGTCTTAGAGCCTGGTTTTTTCAGCCCTCGCATAGTCATACACATATGCTCAGCCTCAATCACCACATAAACTCCTTTTGGTGCGAGCATTTCCATAATGGTATCAGCGACTGAAGATGTAATACGTTCTTGCAACTGTGGTCGACGAGCAATTGTTTCTACTGCACGCCCTAATTTGCTTAGTCCTGCAACAATGCCGTCATTTGGTATGTAAGCGACATGTGCTTTTCCATAGAACGGAACTAGATGATGCTCACACATCGAATAAAAAGGAATATCTTTAACAAGAACCAATTCTTCATGATCCTCGTGGAACACTGTTCTAAAATAGTCTTTGGCATCTTCATGTAAGCCACTAAACATCTCAGCATACATTTTTGCGACACGTTTTGGTGTATCTAATAAACCTTCTCGATTTACGTCTTCACCTACCGCCTCTAAAATCATTTTTACTGCTTCTTCTATTTTCAATAAATCTATATTCGACATTCGAAAAAACCTCCTGCGTATCAAAACATTACACATTTCCCTATGCATCGTAGCACATCCAAAAGGTAAGCGCAAAATGACTTACTTGTTTCACAAAAAAATTGCTGCAAGTTAGCAAATCTAGCTTTTATTATCATTATGTATAGTCAACTTGAAGTTAAAAAGAGCAGTCTTCATGTTGTTCACATGAAGACTGCTCTATGTAACTACTAGACGAGTATTATTTTACTGCGTCTTTAAGCGCTTTACCTGGTTTGAAAGCAGGTACCTTGCTAGCAGCGATTTCGATTTCTTTACCAGTTTGTGGGTTACGACCTTTACGAGCCGCACGTTCACGTACTTCGAAGTTACCAAAACCAATTAATTGTACTTTGTCACCCTTTGCAAGAGCATCTTGAATTGTATCAAATACAGCTTCAACTGCTTTAGAAGCGTCTTTTTTAGAAAGACCTGCAGCTTCAGCAACAGAGTTTACTAATTCTGTTTTATTCACACCATTCACCTCCTCTCAAAGGGTCATGAACCAATTCTGTAAAAAGAGTAACACATAGAAAACCGCTACGCAACTGTATTCATTCATGATTATAACCAAAAAATCAGTTTTTCACCCAAAAAATCAAAAAAAAGGACTTTTCGCATAAAAACGAAAAGCCTTTTTCCTATTTTTTACACTTATTTTTATTTTTTATCACTATAAAATAAATGTTACTAACCCTCGATCACCTTCGTTTACCATACGTTCGATCGTTTGACGCATCCGTTTTTTGGCTGTATTTGGAACTGCATCCATTTTATATCGAATACCTTCTTTCAATACTTCATGTAATGGTGTTCCAAAAAGTTGGGTATTCCATAGAGCATCACGATCATGTAAATAAGCATGGTTCAAATCTTTTAAAAGTTGCTGACTATGGAACTCAGAGCCGATTAACGGGGCAAATTCTGAATCCATATCGACACGAATAATATGATAAGATGGCGCCTTCGCTTTCATTCGTACACCAAAGAAATTATTTTGCTTAATTAATTCTGGGGCTGTTGGCTCAAATTCCTGCATCATTGGTAATGTAACACCATAGCCTGTCGTATCCGCATCATGAATGGCACTTTTAAAGCGTTTTTGAGCTTCTTTTGCCTCTGCTGCTTCTTTAATAAACAGTAGCCAATCTTTTTTCGTCTCGATCGGTTCTTCTAACCACTCATTACAAACCGATTTATATAGTTCACCCTGTAAGGACACACGAATTACAGCTGTGCCAATACCAGCATCTACATGGACTACTTCACTTTGATCAATAAAATCAATAGCTTTAAAAGCATCGGATGCTTGTTGCACATCTCTAATTTTCATAACAGAAGAAAGTACTTCTTCCATCGAATCAATCAATGCAACATTTAATGGATGTGAGGCATCTAACACATCTAACCAATCTGGCTTCTCCACCTCTATCGTACGGATTGGGAATTCAAATAACGCCTCTTGTAAAATATACTGAATATCAGTTTCTCTCATTTGATCAATTGCAATGGCGATAACGGGAACATTATAACGTTCAAACAACTCATTGCGCAGTTGAACAGTTTCTTCTCTAGCTGGCATTTGGCAATTAAGTAGAATGACAAAAGGCTTGCCAATTTCCTTTAGTTGCTCAACAATCTCTTCTTCTGCCCTCTCAGCAGCTCGACGACTAATACCGTTAACCGTTCCATCAGTTGTCACTACAATTCCAATATTCGCATGATCGCGAATTACTTTATCCGTACCTATTTTCGCTGCTTCTTGGAACGGAATAGGCTCTGTATGCCAAGGAGTATGAACAAATTTTGGACCATTTTCATCTTCATAGCCTTTTGTTCCTTCGATAATGTAACCTACACAATCTGCTAATCGAATTTGAAATGGCATTTCATCGTCACCGACCACAATACGGGTTGCTTGGGCAGGCACAAACTTCGGCTCAGCAGTCATAATGACTGGCCCCGGAGAACTTTGTGGCAACTCATCCTGTGCTCGCATTCTTTCTGTTTCATCCACAATGTTTGGTAACACGACGGATTCCATTACCTTTTTTACAAATGTTGATTTACCTACACGTACTGGACCGACAACACCAATATAAACATCGCCATTTGTTCGCTCTGCAATTTCTCTAAATACTGCTTCACTCAAGGTTTCTGCCTCCTTTATCTACGCTTTTTCACTATATGCGAGCTTGTAGACAAATATGAAAAAGCCCCTTACAAATGTAAGGAGCTTGTTGATTATTCTTCTTTTTTCTTGGCGGCTTCTGCCTCTTGTTTTTGTCGTTCTTGAGCCTTCTTGACATCTGCCTTATACGTGACCATATCATAAACTGGCTCACCCTTCTCGTCCACTGTATACGGAACAGAGTAGGCAGGAACTACAGGAAATTTATCGACAAGTAATTGGCGAATATCATCCCCCGGTTTGACATCCGGCTTGTCTTCTTTTAGAAGTTGTCCTAAATCAATGGAATAATCTACATGCAATTCACCGTCACCAGTCATAAAGAGCGGTAATTCGACGCCTGAATAGGGACTTTTCACAGTAACCTCAGTTTTATAGCCCAAATCCTTATAATTAATTTGGTATACATTATCAGATGATGAACCTGTTATTGGTAAATATTGTGTAGATAGTTTCCGAATTCCTATTTCGCGAATGCGCTCTGCAGCATTTAAATCTACTAGTTTAACGGTCGCTTCATGCTCAGGATCCCAAATAATATACTGATATATACCGCCTTTTTCATAGGCATTTCCAGGGATCGTCGACAAATACTTCGGCATAAGCTTTTCAAAATCAATTAAATACTTGATATATAAATCTGTATCTAATTCGCTATTTTTAATGGGTACTAGCCCACCAGTTGCTTCACGGTATTCATTAACAGCACGCTGTACAGCTGCTAGTTGGTCCACATCAGGCGTAACCTTCGCCCTTTTCTCGTCTTCTGGGTACGCACACCCGACTAACAATATGGCGGTTGCAATTACCACCAGAAAAGTACTTAGTTTTTTCATGTTACTAACACCTCGTTATTTATTATGCTGGCCATGTGGCAACAATAAGTACCATTAAAAATGTGCCAAGTCCAAACAGTATGTATGCACATAAATTTACGATTGTTCGTAAAAATACATTCGAAATCTTGTTACGAGCTAAATAAATTAAGCCGACTGATATTATCATAAAGCCTATACAATAAAACGATACCCACATTACATCCAAAGCAGGCATATGAGCTAACGGGCCCATTTCAAATAACCACCTTTCTTTCTATGTCAAGACACAATCAAAGTATATTATACTATGTGCCTTTGTTAAAAAGAAATAGTTGTCCCATAACTATCAAGAAATGGACAACCTTTTAAAATGCTTTAACTATTCATTTACTAGCACATAATAAGGTGTCTCAGTAGATTCACCGAGACACCTTATTTATGTCCGTTTCATGACAAATTTAATCATAAAAATAATATTAATGCTTCATCTCGTCAATTTCACGTTTCTTCATGCGCATCATAAGTGCGTCTACTGCCACTTTCGGCTCTACCTCATTAAAGAGTACACTATAAAGCTCTGTAGAAATAGGCATTGCCACACCATACTTTTCTGCTAATTGATAGGCAGCCTTTGTCGTACGTACACCCTCTACAACCATCCCCATTTGATCGAGAACCTCTTGTAACTTCATGCCCTGTCCTAACATATTACCTGCTCGCCAGTTTCTTGAGTGAACGCTTGTACACGTCACAATCAAATCACCCATGCCTGTAAGCCCTGAGAACGTAAATGGATTACCACCCATTTTTACCCCTAAACGAGTAATCTCCGCAAGTCCTCGTGTAATTAATGCGGCTTTCGCGTTATCCCCATAATTCAAGCCATCGGTAATGCCTGCAGCTAAAGCGATAACATTTTTCAATGCCCCACCAATTTCTACACCAATCACATCGTCATTTGTATAAACACGGAAAAATTGATTCATAAATAAATCCTGTACTTTTTCAGCAGCATCTATGTCCGCACATGCAGCTGTAACGGTTGTAGGATGATGAAGGACTACTTCCTCAGCATGACTAGGCCCTGAAAGCACTACAATTTCATCCACTTTTTCAGCAGGTAAGCTCTCTGCTAATATTTCAGAAATTCGCTTTAAAGAGTCAGGCTCAATTCCTTTTGAAACATGTACAAATAAAACTTTTTTAGTTAATTCAGCCGTCAATTTTTCACAAACCTCACGAATTGCTTTTGTCGGCACAGCTACAACGATTGTTTCAGCATGTGTTGCTGCCTTTGCAATATCACTCGTAGCATGTAAATTTGTTGGCAAGACCGTTTCAGGTAAATATTTTTTATTGGTATGCATACGGTTGATTTCTTCTGCCTGTTCAGCTCGATGTGTCCATACAAGCGTATCATGGCCATTTTCCGCCAGTACCATTGCCAGCGCAGACCCCCAAGAGCCTGCCCCTAACACACAAACTTTTTCCATAAAAAAAATCCTCCCTTATTGTGGGTTGTCTACACTACTTTATTTTCTTGTAAAAAGACGCCACCCAACAATTGTGTCGGGTTGGCGTATTGTATGTGTATGACGATAACTTTAAGCACGAGCACGTGTAATTAAACGAATCGGCGTTCCTTCAAAGTCGAATGTTTCACGAATACGATTTTCTAAGAAACGTTCATAAGAGAAGTGCATAAGCTCAGGTTCATTAACAAATACCACAAACGTTGGTGGTTTAATTGCAACCTGTGTAGCGTAGTAAATACGTAAACGGCGACCTTTATCGGTTGGCGCAGGATTACGTGCTACAGAATCTTCTATGACTTCATTTAAAATAGAAGATTGAATACGCATCGCATGATTCTCACTAACACGTTGGATAATCGGTAAAATTTGATGAACACGCTGTTTCGTATTAGCCGAAACGAAAATTATCGGTGCATAGTCTAAAAATAGGAAATGCTCACGAATTTGCTGCGTAAAAACATTCATCGTTTTTTCGTCTTTCTCGATAGCATCCCATTTATTGACAACAATCACAACTGCTTTTCCGGCTTCATGTGCATACCCAGCAATTTTCTTATCTTGCTCCTGAATACCTTCTTCCGCATTCATAACCACTAACACAACGTCTGAACGTTCAATCGCACGTAACGCACGCAAAACAGAATATTTCTCGGTCGTCTCATAGATTTTCCCTTTTTTACGCATACCGGCAGTATCAATAATGACATATTCCTGATCATCATACGCATAAGGTGTGTCAATTGCATCACGTGTCGTACCCGCAATATCACTAACAATTACTCGATCTTGACCTAAGAAAGCATTCACTAAAGATGATTTCCCCACATTCGGACGACCGATTAATGAGAATTTAATTACATCATCTCCGTACTGCTCTTCATCTTCTTGCGGGAAATGTTTCGCACATTCGTCTAATAAATCCCCTAAACCTAACCCGTGAGAGCCAGAAATTGGCCAAGGCTCACCGAAGCCCAATGCATAAAAATCATAAATCATTTCACGCATATCAGGATTATCGATTTTATTGACTGCTAGTACAACGGGTTTCTTAGTTTTGTATAAAATTTTAGCTACTTGCTCATCGGCTGCTGTTACCCCTTCACGACCATTAGTCATAAAAATAATAACGTCTGCTTCATCAATGGCGATTTCAGCTTGTTGACGAATTTGCTCTAAAAACGGCTCGTCCCCAATTTCAATCCCACCTGTATCAATAATATTAAAATCGTGTGTTAACCACTCTGCCGAACTATAAATACGATCACGTGTTACGCCTGGGATATCTTCCACAATAGACACACGCTCTCCAACGATACGGTTAAAAATCGTCGACTTACCTACGTTCGGACGACCTACGATGGCTACTACTGGTTTCGTCATCTGTACTTCATCCTTCCAACTTCTTGTCTTTCGCTATTATACACGAAAAATGCCATTATATCATATCATATCCATAAAGTAGAACGCTATGTATGGCTTTACCAATCCAAACGATTTATTTTCGCGATTTTATGATGTGTTTTGAGTGCGTGAGTGGAAGGTTTTAAATTCTATCAATTGGCAGGCTTTTTCGTTATATTGCGGGCTGTATCCGTCACTTTTGGAGTTGTATCCGTCACTTTCGGGATTCTATCCGTCACTTTGCATGCTTTATCCGTCACTTTTTGTATCTGCTCCTTCTTCGATGCTTCTATCCCTCACTATTGGAGGTTTATCCCGCTTCGCTACCTCACCATCACCTTGTAAGATGTATCTACCATTTATAACTTCCTTCCCGTTACTTTGCGAGTTGTATCCATCACTTTGCGGGTTCTATCCGTCACTTTTGGGATTCTATCCGTCACTTTGCGCGTTCTATCCGTCACTTTTTGAGTTCTACCCGTCACTTTGCGCGTTCTATCCGTCACTTTTTGAGTTCTATCCGTCACTTTGCGCGTTCTATCCGCCACTTTTTGAGTTCTATCCGTCACTTTGCTTTGTCTATCCACCACTTTTTGAATCCTATCCGCACTTTATAAGTCTTCACCCATTTCATCTATCACTTTGCAAATCCTATCTCAACACTCCAACAAAAAAACGAGGATACAATCTTGTATCCTCGCGTTCTTCTTATTTAAAGTTTTTTAATTGATCGCCAATTACGTCTCCGAATGAGAAGCCTGTGTTTTCTTCAGGTAATTCGTAGTCGATCACTTCTTCTGCATCAGGATTTTCCAGTAATTCTTTAATGCTTAGCGCTAATCGACCGTCTTCAGCATTGACATCAAGGACTTTCACTTGCACTTCTTGTCCTTCTTTTAATGCTTCATGTGGTGTATTGATATGTTTGTGAGCGATTTGCGAAATGTGCACTAATCCTTCAACACCTGGGAAAACTTCCACAAATGCGCCGAAAGAAGTAAGACGTTTCACTTTCCCGTCTAAAATAGCACCTTTAGCTGCACGTTCTTCGATATTAGACCAAGGTCCAGGGATCGTTTCTTTGATTGATAATGAAATGCGTTCATTTGCTGGATCAACAGATAGAACTTTTACAGTTACACCTTGTCCTTCTGATAAAACCTCACTCACATCGCTTACATGCTCATGAGACACTTGTGAAATGTGGACAAGCCCATCGATACCACCAAGGTCAATAAATGCTCCAAACGATGCTAAACGCTGTACTTTACCATCTAAAACATCGCCAGCCTTAATTTGATTAATAACATTTTGCTTTTGTGAAGCTTTTTCTGATTCCACTACTGCGCGATGAGATAAAATTAGGCGATTCTTTTCTTTATCAAGCTCAACAATTTTAAAGCTTAATGTTTTGCCTTTATAGCCTTCAAAATCATCAACAAAGTAGTCTTCTACAAGCGATGCTGGTACAAAGCCACGTACACCTAAATCTACGACAAGACCACCTTTAACAATATCCTTCACTTCCGCTTCGAAAATTTCTCCTGCGGTAAATTGTTGCTCAAGTGTATCCCATGCTTTTAAAGCATCCACTTTACGTTTTGATAGGACAAAATTTTCTTCCTCAACCTTTGTAATCATCAAATCTAACTCATCCCCAACAGAGATGACATCAGAAGCTTTCTCAATGTGCAAGCTTGATAATTCACTGATTGGGACAATACCATCAAATGGTGCACCTGGAATTGATACAGATACTGCCTTTTCATCAACTTGCTCTGCAATACCTTTGACGATATCACCCTCGTTAAACGTTTGTTCTGCATAGTTCATTTCTTCAGACATATGTAACCCTCCTTCGCATCTTCCCTTACTATTTTATTCGATATTGAAGACAAAGACAAAAATAAATCCTTTAAATTTGAAAAATGTCTGAAATTTTAGGATTTATAGCATTTTTTCTTCTGCTAATTTTAAAATAGCTTGTGCTGCATCTTCGATAGACAACGCTGTCGTATCTAAAAATACGGCATCTTCTGCTTGGATAAGTGGTGATGCTTCACGCTCACTATCTTTTTTATCACGTAATGCAATTTCTTCCTGAAGTTTTTCAAGTGAAGAGTCGATTCCTCTTTTTTGATTATCTATCAATCGTCTTCTTGCGCGTTCTTCTACCGTTGCAGACATAAAAATCTTTAGCTCTGCATCTTTCAATACATGTGTAGCAATATCGCGGCCATCCATAACGACGCCACCATTTGCTGCCAGCTTTTGTTGTTGAGCTACTAATAACTCACGAACCTTTGCATGAGCAGCTACTTGAGAAACTGATGAAGTGACTTCATTTGATCGAATATCAGCAGATACATTGTGACCATCTAAAAAGACAAGCTGGCCCTGTGGAGATGGCTTTAAATCAATGGTACTTGCTGCTAACATTTCAGCTAATTTTGCTTCATCATCTAAATGTATGTTTTGTTGCATCGCTTTATACGTAACTGCTCGATACATTGCACCTGTATCGATGTAAGTAAAATCAAGTGACTCAGCAACAATTTTTGCAATAGTACTTTTACCGGCACCAGCAGGCCCGTCTATCGCAATTTGAATGTTTTTCTTCATATTTTTCCCTACTTTCTGTCACCTCATATTGTATCATATAACCTATAAAAAGCCCTCTGCTAGGAGAGGGCTTTTAAAAAATTACTATGCAAAATATTAAGCATTAAAGGGATTCAATTCTTTACGACGATTGCCTAATTGACGCTCAAAGCAAAAGCGCACGATATGCTGTTGGTCAACATCATCTGAATCCGTTAGCTGGATTGTTGCAATTCGTTTAGAATCTTTTTCAAAAATACGCACGACAGTTGCCTCTGTTATCACGTATTTCACATCCCCATTGGCAAATGGTAAGGCAACCGTTAATTTCACCTCATCCTCATCATTGAAAGCCACTTCACCTTTCAAAACGAGGGCCAAGCCTCCTGCACTAATATCCGCAGCAACTAATTGATATTTGTGATCCTTGAACTGAACGGCCACATCCACGGGTGTTTCAACTCGTACATATTCTCGTCGTTGAATTTTAATAAATTCCTCTGGCTTTGGACAATGCAACATAATCATAGGTATATGGCCCGCTTTACGGCCTATTACCTCCGTATTAAAGGCAAATGATTGTTTGTCCTCAGTGCGAAAGGTTGCTCTAAATTCAGAGCCATCTATCAAAAATGCTGTTTTCTTTGTCGCCATATTAATTGGATAATCAATATAAAGAATATGATCTTGTTGCTCTACAACTTTACAGCGGAATTTCTCCACACGCTCTGTATAAGTCGGTTCAAGTTGTAATTGTGTGCCAATTTTAATCTCCATGAGCATCTCCCCGTACAATAAATATGGTTTAATTATCTCATGAGATATAAATTTTGGCTATAAAAATTGGTAGTATTTTCTTATTATTAAGTTAAATATTCCACTTTTAAAACATTATGATTTTCTGCATCAATGACGATTCTAAATGTTTCTTGTGTTTTACCATCACGCAAGGCAATGACCTCATAGCATAGACGTTGTTCAAATTCTCCATTATCTGTATAAATATTTTTTACTTCTTGCACTTGAATATCATCCTGGAAGAACGTTTTCCAATCAATTGGTTTTGCTGTTTGCTTTTTAATATTTTCTTCTTGAATGTATTCCATCGCGTTTGCCCCTAATAGCTCACCTGTATCTTTTGCTAATTTAAGTTGAACACCATCCGCATAAATTAATGCGTTATCCCCTGGATGTACACGGGCAAACGTTACATGCCATGCCTGATGGTTTTCACGCGATTCCACATAGGCTAAATCATTCATGCCTAATTTCTTTAAATAATCTTCGGCTTTTTTGAGAATTTCCTCTTGTGACTGCTTCGCTTCGTCAACAGGGCGTTCTACTAAATAGGATAGTAAATGTCCTCCTTTTACCGTTAAATCCACATACCCTAAACGAATCCCTTGATGGAATTGTATATGATAGAAAGGATATGGTGCGGTGTCACTACTTTTTGTGACAGTAAATGTTGCATCTTTAATTACTGGGAATAAATGCTTCACTTTTTCCAACGCTTCTTTTTCTGTAATTTCAGCATCCTGTAAAGCTTTTAAAGCAATTTTTTTCTGCCAATCTGATTCAGATAATGTCAGCGGGAAATCTTTTTCTCCATAACCTTTTAACGTGTCTTTCACTTTATCAAAGTTCGTGTTTGGATTTTTATTATCGACTTGCTGCAGCCAAACATCCATTTTTCCATTATGTTTATAAAAATCAACGGTTGCAGCTGTCCAATCATCAGATAGAGCTTGTAAATTCGTAGAGACCTGTGGCATTTTTTCACGCCAAGCATCATAATCACCTGTTTTTGCAGTTCTCTTCGCTTCATCGCCAAGTCGCCCTAAATAATTCATCCATTCATTAGATAATTCTTGCCCTATCGGAATATTAGCAATGGAAGAACGGACTTCTGAGCTTAAACGCCAAACGGAATCTAATTCACTGTGAATGGCTTGCTCATCTTGAAACAGTAGGGATTGTGAAACTGATCGCTGTAGATGAGATAGTTTTTCAGATGCATCTGTTAGCTTATCGGTATACTGCGCTAGAACAGTACGTTGTAAATCTTCTTTATCACCATGTAAATCTATACTATATGCCCCTAACCCGATAACAGCTATCGTTAAGACCACGAGCCAAGTTTTCATCTATGTTCCTCCTTTCTATGAACAGAAAATATGCTCTCCAATTTGTTTAATTTGTGGACGAGACCAAATCCATTTACTTGTTGCCGTTTTCGGATTGAAATAATACAAAGCATTTTCAGATGGATCCCAGCCATTCATTGCATCAATAACAGCTTCTTTTGCTCTATCATTAGGCTCTAACCAAATTTGTCCATCAGCTACAGCTGTAAACGCTAAAGGTTGAAATATAATACCTGAAATCGTATTCGGGAAATCGGGACTTTCTAAACGGTTTAAAATAACTGCCGCTACGGCTACTTGTCCCTCATATGGCTCTCCCCTTGCTTCTCCATACACAGCATTCGCCATTAACTGTAAATCACGCTCTGTATATTTAGGTGGAACTTGAGTTTGTGTTCCATTGTTATTCGTAGTACCACTACTATTTCCTCCACCACTACCGGCACCACTACCTGTACTAGTCCCTTTTTTCACTTGCTGATCAAGAGGAACACCACCATAATAGGTAAATTGATTACCGGCATTTAATTGCGCTTTTACCCATTTTTCATCGTAATCAGAATAGCCAGCTATAGTTTTTTTGGTCTTCGCTCCAGCGACACCATCTACTGGTAAACCATATTTCTCTTGGAAATTACGTAATGCCCAGTATGTGTTATAGCCAAATTTCCCATCAATTTTACTCTTATAAAAACCTAAGTATTGTAGCCTTGCTTGCAATTCAATGACATCATCTCCATAGGCACCACGAGTAATTTGCTGGTCACTAAAGGCAATCACTTCATTTTGAGGAATCGCAATTATACTAATTCCTAATATCAAAGCAAAAAGTATGCTTACTAAACGCACTTTTATCACTCCTTTTTTTTATAGCTTGAAACAAAAGAGGCAATTTATACATGATAAAAAAGAATAAAGCGTAGAAATCTTGACGATTTCTACGCTTTAAATTTTTTTATGCATATGCAAATGTTGTACTAGATGATAATGCGCTAGTTTCACCTTTCGTAGGCCAAACCACCATAAAAATAGCATAAAAGGAATCATTAAATAAATCCAGTGACCTTTAAATGATAATATTGTATTGTATAGAATGTGAAGTACCACTGGTGCACAAAGCGCCATAGCAATCATTTCTTTCGTCTTGGCAAGCTTTGAAAACTTAGCACGTCCATAATAGTAGCCCATGACTACGCCAAATAATGCATGACTTGATACAGGCAATAAGGCGCGCATAAATGCTGTATCCAAGCCAAAGGATAATAAATAAAGTACGTTCTCGATTGTGGCAAAACCAAGTGATATACTTGCCCCATACAATATACCGTCATATGGATCATCAAATTCAACATGATTGTAGATGGCAATTAATAGCACAAACCATTTAAAAAATTCTTCAACAACACTAGAGAAAAGTACGTCTTGAAGGTAAAAATATCGAAAAACCCCTTCCTCTGTTAGTACATATTGTAAAAACAGAATCGGGAACGTTAAAAATGCACCGTATAAAAATGTTTGTAATAAAGTTTTTCTTGGCTCCGTAGCCATTTGATTGCGCAAATAGAAATAACTAAAAAGCGCTAGACCGGGAGCAATGGCAGCAGATAATAAAATGATCATGATGCCGGCTCCTTTCAACAATAGACTGCTATTATTATACCATGTAATGACAAAAAAACTTTTTAAAAGGAGATTTTATTTTTTATGAAAAAAACAATTTTATTAATTCATACTGGCGGCACAATCTCCATGGCGATGAGTGCTGAAGGAGCAGTTATGCCCAATAAAGAAAATCCGCTTATGAAAGAGAGCAATAAACTTAATTCATTAGCGACCATTATTGAAATAGAAGCTTTTAACCTACCTTCTCCACATATCACGCCAAAAGAAATGCTTCAATTACGCAACTTGATTATGGAGCAAACTACAGCAAAGCAAATCGATGGCGTTGTCATTACACATGGTACAGATACATTAGAAGAAACTGCCTATTTCTTAGAACTGACTACAAATTTAGCCATCCCCATTGTATTGACAGGGGCGATGCGCTCATCCAATGAGCTTGGAGCAGATGGTATTTATAATTTAATGGAGGCAATTCGGGTAGCGGTCGATGATGAAGCACGCGACAAAGGCGTTCTTGTTGTGATGAACGATGAGGTACACCTTGCCGTCAATACAACGAAAACGAGCACAAGTTCGGTCAATACCTTCCAATCTCCACAATATGGACCAATTGGGCTAATTACAAAATCACGTATTTTGTTCCACCATGCACCAATTCGTCGTCAATACGTAGAAATTAATAATTTATCTAAACGCGTAGCCATGCTAAAAGTTTATGCTGGTATGGAAGAAGATCTACTAGATGTTGTGCTCGCATGTAAATATGAGGGTGTTGTGCTTGAAGGATTAGGTCAAGGGAATGTCCCACCTTCTGTTGTTAAAGGCATCGAGAGTCTGATCCAACGAAATATTCCTGTGGTGCTCGTTTCCCGCTGCTTTAATGGAATTGCAGAAGGTGTCTATGGATATATTGGTGGTGGTAAAATGCTGGAAGACTTAGGTGCGATATTTGCCACAGGAATAAATGGTCAAAAGGCACGATTAAAATTATTAATTGGACTTAACACAACTGGAGAGCCTTTAAATTTAAAGGATTTTTTCCTGTAAAGTCAATGTATTCATATTGAGCACTTGCTTATGCCTCGCTTATTTGTTCATAGTAGTGCAGCATTTCATTAAGACGCACAAAAGCATCTTCGAAATCTGGCTGAATGACCGCAAACTGAAGAAATCCTCTTTGACGTAAATATGGGCTATCACCATGAACTAATAGTCCATTAAGGGCTAAATCGATGTGTAGGTTTGAAAGTGTCTTTGGCAGTTGAATGGTTATAAGCATTGGGTACCGATTTGTTGGTAATTGAAAGTGCATATAGGGTAGCTGCAGCAGTGCCTCAAAACGTTGCTGTAGCCGCTCATAGCGGACAGGATAGGCTTGTAAAGACTCATCTAAATTACCAAGCAACACGGCTGGAAGCGTAAAAGGTATGGCACCTTGCTGGTACTTTGCTAAATCCAAGTATGCAGGCAATGTAGTGGCGGATTGCGCTAAGTATTGTGAAAATACAAATGCGAGCCCACTTACTGCCCCAATTGCTTTCCCACTCACTGCAGTAGCCAAATAACAGTCCTGTAACGAAAATGGCATAGCACCGAACGTACTGATGCTATCTACACATAGCTTCACATTATAACACTTTGCCAATTGACTAAGACCATCTAAATTATTACAAGTCCCCGTCGAGGTTTCCCCATGCACGACCAACATCCACTCAAATGCCCCAGTTGCTAATAATAACGCTATTTTCTCGCAATCAAATAATGTTCCCCATTCTTGTTCAACGACATCAAAATCTAATGACCAACGGACTGCTTGTTTTCTCAACCGTTCACCAAATTCCCCATTTGTTAGAATAAGACCTTTCCCTAATTGCTGTGCCTGTAATTGAGCAAGCATCACCTCATTGGCCAATGTTCCAGTTCCAACGATTATTCCAACATGCTTGGTATTCGCTAAATGTAGTAACTTTTGCTGTACTCGTTCATAGATTGCCTTAAAACTTAGCGAACGATGCGATAAATTGGTATATCCAATCGTCTCTAATTGCTTAACGGGTCCAGGATAAAAAGTATAGTTATCTTTTGCAAGCCTACGTTGGAGGTCCTGTTCAAATACATCTCTAGTAAGCACCATAGGTAAAAACTGGGCATCCGTTGCGCCAACAGCTGGAGCAAACTGTTGAAAACCCATTTGCTTATAGAGCTTTTCTTCACGCGTTGTTCCCGAAATTACGGCTGCCGTATAGCCCTTTTCATAGGCAAATGTGTTTAAAGCTTGAGTGAGCTTCAATAGGACTCGCCCAGTTCGATAATTTTTTTTCACAGCAAGTAAGCGTATTTCACAAATCTTGTCACAAACCTCTTGCGGTAAAAATTGCTCCACCTTCCCAATTTTTTCATCAATTGAAAAGGGTCTTTGATCTCTAAATGCTACCATTCCTATTAATTCTGTTTTTTTATACACCACTATATATGTATTTTGCTCATGGAATCGGTCAACTTTTAGTCTTTGCATATTGGGCTCATGCTGTGGTATTTCCTCCACAAATGTCTCATAATTCAATCGCGCAATCGCCTCATACTCTTCATTTGTTTGAGCTATTTTACACCAATACATCTCTTTACTTCCCTCTTTTCCATGACTCCTTAATATTAGACATATGTCTTATGAGCATACACACGATCGCAATCATCAAAAGTGCGTAGGGCTTTAATTGGCCAGCCTGAATGATGGCGCCAACATAAAAGATAAAACCTCCAACCATGCCTAATGTTAAGCTCCTTGTCAACATCACTACAGCCGCAGTACCTGCAATCATCCATAAAAACAAGCCTGGTGATAATGCAAGACCAACTCCAATAAAAGTTGCAACTCCTTTTCCTCCCTTATAGTTTAGCCAGAAAGGATATAAATGACCTGCAATCACACAGGCTGCACCACTAACAATCACCCATTCTTCTAAATACCATAAACGGCCTATGCCTACCACTAGCACACCCTTTAAGGCATCTCCTAGAAATGTCAGAAGAAAGGCCCTCTTACCAAGGACGCTTCCTGCATTACGCGCACCTAAATTTTTACTGCGTTCTTCCTGCAAATTGACACCATATATCTTTCCAACGAAAAATGCTGTCATGAAGTTTCCTATTAAATAACTGAAGAGCCAGTACAAACCAATCAATCATATTCCTCCTTGCTAAAAAGGCTGTATAAGCTACACGCCTATACAGCCTCACCATTATCCTTTTCTTTGAGCAATAGTTTGAGCGATACAATCTCCATGGAAACGCCCGTTTTCAATAAAAATTTCGTTGGCATTATTCCCCGCAGCAATTACGCCTGCGATAAACAAGCCTTCCACATTTGTTTCCATCGTTTCCGGTGTAAAATAAGGGCGGCCCGTTTCTTCGTCAATATCGACACCCATGGCTTTAATAAAGGAATGATCAGGGTGATAGCCAGTCATAGCAAAGACAAAATCATTGTGCAACACCTTTTCTTGGCCATCTATTTCTAAAACCACTTCATGCTCACGAATCTCTAACACATTCGTATTAAAATGCATGTCAACTTCTCCCGTTTTGACTACCCCTTCAAATTCAGGTAATACCCATGGCTTAATACTTGGAGAGTATTCACTTCCTCGATAGGCAACCGTTACGCGAGCACCTGCTTTATTTAATTCCAACGCTGCATCTACAGCTGAATTTTTGCCTCCTATAACAAGAACATCCGTATCAAAAAATTCATGCCCTTCTTTAAAGTAATGGAAAACTTTAGGCAATTGTTCACCAGTGATATTTAAAAAATTAGGATGATCATAATAGCCTGTTGCAATAATGACATGAGGTGTTTCATATTTATCCTTGTCTGAAGTAACAGTAAACATACCATTATTTTTCACGACACTTTGCACCTTTTCAAAGCGGTTAACCTGAATATTTTTTAATCGAACAACTTCTCGATAATAGACAAGCGCTTGATTCCGCTTGGGCTTACGTCCTTCAATAATAAATGGCACATCACCAATTCCTAATCGTTCACTTGTACTAAAAAAAGTTTGATGTGTAGGATAATGATAAATCGCATTGACGATATTACCCTTTTCAATGACAATGGGGTTTAATCCAATATTTTGCAAAGCTATTGCTGCTGCTAAACCACATGGGCCTCCTCCAACAATAATGGCATCTGCTTGCTGCATTTCTTGACACTCCAATCGAATTTGGACAGCTTTAGTTGCTGTTCCTTGCTTACATCCATTATGAAAATAGACGATTCCTTTATATTATACGCCTTCTAGCAAGTTTTGTTTGTTTATTTACTTGAAATATCAATGTCGATTATATGACATTGTGGTTTGGCACCAAGTCTCATTGGTAATAATGTAGTACCATAACCATTGCTTACTAAAGTCATGACACCATCTCGCTCTCGATAAGAACCATTAGGATGGACACCATATGGACCAAATCGAATCTGCCCTCCATGTAAATGTCCACCCATCATTAAATCAGCACGGTACTTAGCGCGGACTTTTGCAAAAACCTCTGGATTATGCGCTATAAAAACAACTAGATCATGCTCTCCAACTTTTTCAAAGGCTTTTTCAAAGCTATATTCTTTAATCGTTGTATCCTCAATTGCACTAAGCCAGAAGCGGTTTTTCGTAGGTAACAGCACCGCATCATTGACAATAATTTGAATATGATATTTCCGCAAAATACTCTTCAGCCGTTCTTCTCCCACTTCTCTATCATTATTTCCCCATACAAAATAAGTAGGTCCAATGGAAGTTAATAATTGTAAATTATCATGAATACGTGAAATAGGTGTGCGATTATCTGCTAAATCTCCACCAATAATGACCGCATCAAAGTGTTCTGTTAGCTGTGCAATCATTCTTTTATTAATTTTACGCAAATGAACATCTGAAATAAAAAATAAACGTACCTTTTCTGGCTCTCCCTTTAAAAGTAGCTGGTGATGTAAAACATTGTTCTCATGCGCCACCTTCCACATATAAAGCAAAAAGATGACCACTATGATAAGCAATAGCCCTATATAAAGCATTCTCTCACTTCTCCTTACGACAGCAAAAAGACGATTCGTTTCTTATGAAGAATCGTCTTTTTGCTAAATCAGACGTACGTTTTGGTGTGAACGTTTGTCCTTTATTTTATACTTGCTAAACTATATGACCATTATATGGTTTTTATTTAAGGAAGTTTAATTACTTGCCCAACCATAACGGTATTTGAAGACATACCATTAGCAGCACGAATTTTAGCTAAAGTCGCTTCACTACCATCACCATAATGATTTAATGCAATACGGAATAAGTTCTCATTTGCTTTGACAGTGTGTGTACTTGCTTTAGCATTTTGTTTCGCTTCTTCTGCTTTTTTAGCCTCTTCAGCCTTTTTCGCTGCCTGTTGCTGAGCTATTCTCGCTTCCTCAGCTTTACGTGCTTCTTCCGCTTTTTTTGCTTCTTCAGCATTTTTTGCCTCTTGAGCTTTTTTCGCTGCCTCAGCTGCTTTTTGATCTGCCGTTACTTTATCAGCATCTTCTTTAGATGGCTCGTTTGATTTTTGATCAGCTTGATCGCCTTTGTCTTTATTTTTGTCTTTGTCAGTTGCGGAAGCCTCTGAAGAATCCATTTCTACGACCTGTTCAGCTGAGTCCTTCTCAGCTTGCTCTATTGATTTCCCTGGTTCGTAAAACTTCCAAAAATAAACAAGAATAGTTAATGGGATAAGGATAAATATCACAAAAAGGATAGTCATTAACGGTGTTCTTCGTTTCGGATTTTTAGGCTTTTTGTTTTTATCTCCATTTTTATTCATTCTAGAAACTCTCGACAATGTTTGCTGTTCGTTTTGCTCATCTTCAAATGATTGACGATGTTCTTCTATTTTATCGCGATAATCTTCTTTACTCATTCGTCTTTCCCCCAAACCTTACTACGCTTTCTGTCATTCTATTATGACGAATTTTACGAAAAAAGTAAATGACCGTCAGATTTAGTCTAATTACCCAGTAAAAGTTGCTGCAATCGACGTTCCCACGAAATCATTTCTATCCTTTTCTCGGCTGTTAAGCGCTCTTTCTTGATTTCATCATAATGGATTCCACAGTTTTCACAACAGTTTTCCGGTTTTTTTTGCAATTTTTGCCCAAAATACCCGACAAGATGTTCACGAATACAGTCTTTTGTCTGTATAATCTTCAGCATTTCATCGACTGCAAGGTATTTTTCTAGGGCTAAATGATTTAGTCGAGCCTTTACCTGCTCCTTCGTTTCTTGTTGCATCCAATAGTCTAACACACGAAATGCCGTCTCACCTAGTTCCCCATTTTTCACCATTTGTGCTGGCAGTACCTGCTGGGAAATGAGTTCCTCATAGCGATCAACATGCTGTGGACTCGGGAGATCACCCGTAACAACGAACTTCGCTAGCTCTTCATCACCCTCACTATAGAGTAAAATGGCCAGCGCAGACTCACCATCTCGACCAGCTCGACCAATTTCCTGCATATAATTTGCAATATTAGCAGGCATTGATTCATGAATGACCTGACGAATATCTTGTTTATTAATCCCCATACCAAAAGCATTTGTTGCCACTATCCAGTCCAATTCGCCATCAATAAACTGCTGCTGAATAAATTGGCGATCCTCAGCCCCATAGCCTGCATGATAGGCTGCAGTACGAATACCCGCTTGTAAAAATGCCTCACTATACTGTTGCGCTCGTTTGCGTGAGGAAACATACAGTATTCCTGGGCCTGCAGTTTCTTTGACATGTCGCAAAAGCCAGCTCGCTTTATCTGCCTTATCCTCTAGAACAATGCGTCCTAAATGAATATTTGGCCGATCCACATTATACATAAATTCAAATGGTTCCTTTAACGATAATGTTTCCCGAATATCTTGCATGACCTTGCTTGTTGCAGTCGCGGATAGTGCGAGCAGTGGAGGTCGATTGTGCCTTGATAGCCACTCACCTATCCGTAAATAATCTGGTCGAAAATCATAGCCCCATTGCGATATACAATGAGCCTCGTCCACTACGATTAACCCTAATTTCACTTGCGCTAATTTGTCTTGCACCTGCTGTTGAAGTAGCATCTCTGGTGAGGTAAAAATAAAACGATATTGTTCTAAATAATGTAATACATACCGTTTTTCAGTGAGAGATAAAAAGGAATTTAAGGCGACAACTCTCTTTTCCCCAAAACGTTTCAATTCCTCTACCTGATCTTGCATTAAAGAAAGCAATGGAGAAACGATTAGCACAGGTTTTTCTAAAATGTAGGCCGGGAGCTGATAGCACAATGATTTTCCCATTCCTGTAGGCAATAAGGCCATTACATCTTTCTCTTGAAGTATTGCTTCAATGACTTCCCTTTGCCCTGGTCGAAATGATGAGTAACCAAAATGTTTATGCAATAGTTCTTCCAGTTCCATTTATACTTCTCCCTTCGCAAGGACAAGCCTTAATTGAAAATAACTCAATTCCTGTAAAGCCTCATGTAAGATTTTCAATTTTTTCGTTTGAAAATGCTTTGATGCCTGCCAAACTTCTTCAGCTTCCTTATATGAGACGAATGGACCAATAGAAAAGTTCGGTTCATACATCGCTAATTCCACAAAATGGTCCTCAATAGTACTTTGCTTCAGCTTTCTTATTTTCACTATTTGTTCAATTGAATATCCTTGTTCATATAATTGTGCTGTTTGCTGTGCAGAATCGGTTAGCAATATTTTCACTCTTAGTCCTTGTGCTACTTGTTTAAGCAATGGGTAATCATTGCTTTGTTGCACTTCATTTAACCATATATGTAGTGTTTCAATAAAAGCTAATTGACTATCAAGCACAGTTTCCTCCCGTTTATCGGCAAGCTGTTGCCATGTCCATCCAGGTAAGCGATATCCACTTAAACGGTAAAGGACAAGCTGTTTGCTACTATCTGAAACTGGAAGATTCTTTAGCGCACTGGTACATTCGTCTAATAATTGTTGTTGTAACTGACCTTGTAGGTAATGATGACCCTGCAAAAAGGATCGCACCCAAGTTTGAATCGCAGGATCTCTACTGATAGGCGAAAAAGAACGAACAACTGCAGTTTGATGTGACAAACTTTGCACAATTAATGAAAGACGTGCAAAAAATACATGCTCATTTCCTCGATAATGCCATCCATCAAAGAAAAATGTTGGCGTTTGTTGTGCTCGCTGTACACCTAGCTTTTCCATGTAAAAATGACCAGAATCCTGCACTTTTAACCAACTATATTGCATAAATAACGTTACAGCCTCATCAAAGGTAGTACGCTGTAGTTTAGGTAATAAGCCAAAATATTGATGTAATTGAAAAAGGCCAATGTCTTGAATGGTCTGACCTGAACGCTTTCCTCTTAGGACATGATAGGCAGCCGAAATCGTCCGTTCCGTATTGAGTTTTTGAAAGATTTGCAATAGAATTTGATAAAACATTGACGCAAATTCCTCCAATTTAATAGTATTTAAGTTGAAATGTAAGATAAACATCTTTAAAATGAGTATGAAGCTTTGTAGGAACATCGTTAAAGGAGAGAAAAAAATGGCTAAATACACAATAGTTGATAAAGATACATGCATCGCTTGTGGCGCATGTGGAGCCGCAGCGCCAGACATTTATGATTATGATGATGAAGGTATTGCCTTCGTTATTTTAGATGATAACATGGGAACTGCTGAAGTGCCAGAAGATCTATTAGAGGATATGCAAGACGCATTTGAAGGGTGTCCAACTGACTCTATCAAAGTAGCAGATGAAACTTTTGATGGTGACTCATTAAAATTCGAATAGTCCTTTAATTTGTATGTATACCCAAAAGGCATCCTTCAATGGGTGCCTTTTCTTTTGAATGAAATATTTTGCTACCTTTTGCAACATGATAATCCATCATATAGCTCTTTTCTATACGGACCAATCTATTGGAGGAATGATGATGATGTTTGAGCAGTTACAAGTAGAGCATAGTTTATTTCATATCGATCAAGACCATATTGATCAATTTAAAAATCTTGCGGCAAAATGGCAAATGATTTTCCCAGAGGTTTATGCAAAATGTTTAAATTCACTCGATTCATGGGCCATAGTTTTAAATAATTGGGTATTTTTAAAATCTCAGCATACTGATGAGCTGATACTCAATCCCTCTAAGGCCATCTACTACTCTATCAATACATTTTTGCTGGAAGAGCTCAAAAAAATTCAAATAATTCAAAAAATAAATCAGTGTAATAATGATGATTTACAATATTTTGCTGCATTCCAATTAGGAAATGCCATTGATTTATGGGTTTATAAGACCGTTGGAAATAGTACTGAGGCAGATTTATTAAATTCGCAGGAAGATAAACCTTATTTTCTCGCATATTTAGATGATGGGTTGCAAACGGACAACACTCCTTTCCATAAAGACCAAACAAGAGCCATCAAAATTCTTGCCCAAACCATTCGCAGCCAAAATTGCTTTAGAATCACTATCAACAGTGCTGTTTATCAAGCAGTAGATATGTATGAAAATTATATAGCCCTTTAGCGCGCTTTTTTATTCGTCTCTCACATAGAAGAGATGAATTTTTTTTGCCCGATAATCAGCTACTCTATTGCAACCGTTTTTTTTGTATGATAAGATTTTAGTAGTTGGTACTAATAACAGATATTATCTCACAAAGGAGTTCTTCATAATGATGGATAATTTATTACAATTAAAAGATAAAAATATTGTTGTCATGGGTGTAGCGAATGATCGTAGTATCGCATGGGGCATTGCAAAACGTTTATTTGATGTAGGTGCAAACGTTATTTTCACTTATCGTCAAGAACGCTCATTGAAAAAATTACAAAAGCAATTAGATAATATTGGCCAAACTGATTCCCTTGTTGTTCAATGTGACGTTAATAGTGATGAAAGTACAAAAGCAGCATTTGATGAAATTGGCTCAAAGGTTGGCGTTATTCACGGTATTGTTCACTCCGTAGCATTTGCTCATGCTGAAGATTTACACAACCGCTTCTTAGAAACAACACGTGAAGGCTATGCATTTGCACAAGATACAAGTGCCTACTCTCTAATCTCAACAGCCAAGGCAGCTCATCCGTATATGACAGAGGGTGGCTCTATCGTTACAATGAGTTACTTAGGGGCGGAACGAGTGCTTGATGGCTATAATGTGATGGGTGTTGCAAAGGCTGCATTAGAAGCTTCTATGCGCTATCTTGCTGCTGATATTGGTCAAGACAATATTCGCGTAAATGCAATTTCAGCTGGTGCTATTCGTACGCTTGCTGCAAAGGGTGTCCCTTCCTTTAATACAATTTTACACAAAATCGAGGAAACAGCTCCTTTAAAACGAAATGTTCAACAAGATGAAGTAGCAGATATGACAATTGTTATGCTCTCTCACCTATCACGCGGTGTCACTGGAGAAACTATTTACATCGACGCTGGCTACAATATTATGGGTTAATAAAAAAAGGATGGGAGACTAGGTCTCTTCCATCCTTTTTATCGTTTATAGCATCGCCCAAATGGATTGTATAAATAGCATAATACCAGAGGCAACTAATAGTACATAAATAAATATTAAAAATAGCTTCTGATTGAGCTTGCGAAATAATAGTTGTCCTACTATCAGACCAATCAAAACAATCGGCAAGGCATATAAACTGTAGAGCCAAACGATTTTACTTGTACCTTCGATTGTTAATTGTGATAGTAAGCTAATCAAATAAATAAAAATATAATAAGCTAGTGACGTTGCCCTAATCGTTTCTTTCTTTTTATGTGTGCTTGCAAAATAGAGGAGCAGTGGCGGTCCAGCCATCCCAATACTTGTTGTAAACATCCCGGATATAAAGCCAACACCATAGTCTCTCCTATTTGTTTGTTGAATGGAAAGGTTCTTTATCAGCATAATTGTTAACCCAATTAAAAGAATTGCTATGAGCAGCTTGAATGTAGTGACATCCACGATGGCAAATAAAAGACTACCAACAGGTGCGCCTACAATACTCCCAATCATAATCTTTTTTAGCAACGCGAACTCAATATCTTTTTTAACCTTCCATAGCAACGAAAATGAAATAACAAGGGATAAAATAATATTCAATTGCATCGCCTGTGGTGGTGAGAAAAGCAACAGTAAAAATGGTGTAGCCATAATAGAGAAGCCGAATCCTGTGCTTGTTTGCAAAATGGCAGCGGTTAAAATAATAAAAAAATAAAACGTTAATTCCAGCAAAACAACACCTCACATCATTAAGTCGTTGTAATTCTTTGTCTAGTAATAATAGTTTTTAATAAAAATGATAGGCCACAAGCAATCATTAAAAATACGGCAATCATTGCTATGACACCTACCCAACCGTATTTCATCCAAAATAGCCCACCTACAGTCCCTCCAACACTAGAGCCAAAGTAATAAAAAAACAAATAGAGGGAGGACGCCTGTGCTTTATCATGAGATGCCCGTTTACTTACCCAGCCACTAGCAATTGAATGGGCTGCAAAAAAGCCAAAGGTAAAAACGGTGATCCCTAATATTTTTAAAGCTAGAAAACTATGTAGCGTCACGATGGCACCTGCTAACATGATGGCAATCGCTAGTAATAGCATGCGTTGTCGCCCATAACGGTCAGCTAAACTGCCAAACCATGCTGAGCTGAATGTGCCGACTAAGTATATAACAAATATCCAGCCAACAATTGTGGCGCTTAGATGATAGGGGGGTGCCATTAATTTAAAGCCTATATAGTTATAAAGAGTGACAAAGCTCCCCATTAAAACAAAGCTAATTCCATATAGACAAAGCATCGAAGGGTCCTTCAAATGCTGAAAAAGAGTTTTGGATAATGCCGTTATTTGTAAGGGACGGGGGCTGAAATGTTTGGAGCCTGGTAATATCCAGACGAACAACACACTCACAAGTAAACTAATTCCCCCTAGTATAAACATCCCGATATGCCAATTATAGTGGTCCGTTATTGTACCGATAATTATTCGGCCACTAAGACCGCCTACTGAATTTCCACTAATATATAAACCCATGGCAACCCCTAAACTTGCTGGCTCCATTTCCTCTCCCAAATAAGCCATAGCGATGGCAGGTAATCCCGCAAAAACAATACCCTGCAGTACTCGTAGCACAATTATTGTTTCAAAATTAGGAGAAAATGCTAGCGCAAGCGTAAAGATAGAAGCAGCAAAAATCGAAATAGTCATTAACGATTTCCTTCCCCATGCCTCTGATAATGAACCAACAATGACTAAACTCACCGCTAAAGCAAAGGTCGTTACTGAAAGAGATAAACTAGCAACGGCTGGTGATACTTTAAACACTTCCGCGAGGGTTGGCAATAAGGGTTGCGTACTATATAAATTTGCAAACGTAATAAAGCCTGCTAAAAACAAAGCCCAATTAGCTTTATGAAACGACTTCGTCCCCTTTTGTATATATTCCATAAAAATCTCTCCTTCATTACTACACGTCTATTATTCTAATACAATATTCCATAAAAAACACACCCCTTCGTCAAAAAATGGACAAACTCTCCCTACCTTTTTCCACTAAATGACTAATTTTCATTGACAATAAAAAAGAGACATTTTCTAGTTTCACCAAAAATAAAAATAGAATTTGCTATTTTGACTTGGCAAATATTGTGCTACATTAAAAGTAATCATCTAGCACCATTGTCATATTGAAAACAGATGAGCCAACCATTTTTCATTGCCTAGACTTGGAGGAAATTTTATGAAAATTATTGAAGCTTTAGCCCTTTCAGCACCTTATATTCATCTAGCATTAAAACAAGAAGCTATTGTTGCTGTCATTGAAAAGGAAAGTGAAACAGTTATCAAATATTTAGCAGGTAAACGTGTGGATTCAGGCTACCAGGATGGACAAAAAGTAAATGCTAATGATCAAAATGTTTACATTGCCTTTACTGGACAAAATGCAGATGTGGTCATTCCTAAGGATGTATACGGCGTAGCCATCAATGCTTTTTCTTTCCCCATTCGTGAAAACGGTCAAGTCGTGGGAGCATTGGCTTTCGGACTACCTATTGATAATGAACTAAAACTCGAAGATTATATGAGTACAATGGACAATATTGTTAACAATCTTCAAGATAAAGTACATACAATCGCTTCACATTCAGAGGAATTAGCGGCTACGAGTGAGGAAATTAATAAGCAAGCACAGCATGCATTAGAGGATTCGGAAAAAACAAATGACGTAACGGATCTAATTAAAAGTATTTCTCGCCAAACCAATTTACTCGGTTTAAATGCTTCCATTGAGGCGGCTCGAGCTGGGCAACATGGTGCTGGCTTTAATATCGTGGCACAGGAGGTTCGAAAATTGTCCTTTGAGACGTCTAGCGCAACCGAAAATATCGAAGCTTCCTTACGAAATATTAATAGAAATCTTGAAAATTTAAAACAAAATATGGGTCAAATCAATGATGCAACGAATGAGCAAGCACAGCTCGTACAGGATTTTAGCGAAATTATCGAAGAGCTGACAGTGCTAAGCCGAGAGATGAAAGGCTTCATGCACGATGCCCTAAAATAATAATGAGGTGATGAGATGGATATTTACATTAACGATGATTTATCTTTACGTACAATTACCCTAGAGGATGCAGAGGCAGTTTTTGCATGTACCGATGCTTCAAGAAAGCATTTAAAGGAATGGCTACCATGGTTGGATTATACAAAGGAAGTAGCAGATACAATCGCCTATATTGAAGGCTGTATCAAAGGGCATGAAGCTAATAATAGCCTTTCTCTTGTCATTCTCTTTAAAAATGAAATTGTCGGCATCGCTGGTTTTAATACTATTCATCCTACTAATAAAATCGGTACGATTGGCTACTGGCTTAGTGAAGGTGCACAGGGGCATGGCATTATGACCAAAACTGTAAAAGCTCTATTACAATATGCCTTTGAAACATTACACCTTCACAAAGTAGAAATTCGAGTGGCTGTTGGCAATGAAAAAAGCAGCGCTATTCCAGAGCGCCTCGGCTTCATAAAAGAGGGCACCCTGCGAGCAGCAGAATGGCTGTATGATCATTATGTAGATCATGTTGTATATGGCATGCTTCTAAGTGAGTGGCAGCAACAAAAATAACAAAGCGACCTGATGCATGAATCATCAGGTCGCTTTTACTTATGGTTGTTCCACGGTTTCTTTCGTTTCCTCAGCTTCAACCGCTGCTTGTTTTTTTTCAAGCCCAAGAGCAATTTGCTCTAATTCCGGACGCAATGTATGCTTACCAGCATAGCTTTCAATCAGTTCCTTCACATCAATACCAGAAGTTTCTTTCAATGTCTCTTGTAGCGTAGACATTAAATTAGTAGCATAGGACGTTACTTTATTCGCGCCACTACCTTCCCCACCACCAGTATCAACGACTGTAATCTTATCGATATTACCAAGTGGGCTCGCTAGCTCTTTTGCATATTCCGGCATCATGCGCACAACCATATCCAGTACAGCTGCTTGACCATAATATTCAAAGGCTTCGGCAATTTTACGTTTAGCTTCAGCTTCCGCAAGACCACGAAGGCGAATAATATCTGCCTCTGTCTCCCCTTGTGCTCGTTCTGCATCCGCTTTGGCAAGACCATCTAATCTGATTTTTTCCGCTTCCGCTTTTGCTAAAGATTCAATACGGTATTTTTCTGCATCTGCTTGTGCAAGCTCTCGCATTTTTTCGGCAGCAGCGTTTTGTTCCACCGCATAACGATCAGCGTCAGCCTTTTTCTTTACCTCAGAATCATATTGCTTCTCACGACGTAAAATCTCTTTTTCTTCTAATTCAATTTGCTTTTGACGTTCAATAATGCGAATTTGCATTTCTTGCTCCGTCACTTCCTGTTTAGCTCGAGCTGTTTCGAGCTCATAGGCTTGGTCAGCACGCGCTTTGGCAATATCTTGCTCACGGCGGAATTCAGCAACCTTTAATTGATTTTCCTTTTCCGCTTCTGCAATTTCTGTCGCACGCTCTAGCTCTGCCTTTTGCGCTTCCTTCGATGCTTCTGCACGTTTAATACGTGTTTCTTTTTCCGCATCCGCTGTCGCAATATCAGCATCTCGTTTTACCTGCGCAATTCTCGGTTTACCGAGTGAATCTAAATAGCCATTTTTATCACGTACATCCTTGATCGTAAAGGAAACAATGATCAGACCCATTTTAGCTAAATCCTGAGAAGCTACACGTTGAACCTCCTGTGAGAATTTATCACGGTTTTTATAAATTTCCTCAACCGTCATGGAGCCTAAAATTGAACGTAAATGACCTTCTAACACTTCACGTGCTTCCCCTTCACGCTCTGCCTTTTGCTTTCCTAAAAACTGCTCTGCTGCAGTCGCAACTTCTGAAATAGAACCACCAATTTTAATTATGGCTGTACCATCAGCCATGACAGGAACACCTTGCTCCGTATACACTTCAGGCGTTGTTACTTCTAGTTTGCTAGATAGTAAGCTTAATGGCTTTGCTTGCTGGAAAATAGGGAATACAAATGTACCGCCACCGCGAATAATTTTAATGCGATTGCCCGACTCGTCTTTATGTACATTTTTAGAGCCGAGATAGCTACCCGTCACAATCAGTGCTTCATCCGGACCTGCTGTTTTATATTTTGTTACATATAAACCTACTAGTGCAATTAAGACAAATGCTACAATTCCTAAAACAATTAGTATATCGATAGACATAGACTTATCTCCCCTTTAGACAAATTTTTTCTCATATACTCTAACAAAAAGTGTACCTTCCTTCACGTCCACGATAAGGACAGTTTCATCATAGTCAATGGCTTCATTATCGTAACCTGTTGCCCGTTTCGAAATCATACCACTTGTTGTTTCGATAACAACTTCTCCAAAGCCATCTACAGGAATTGGTACAATGACTTTGCCCAATTGCCCACCTAGTGATTCTTCCGTATAAGCTAATGAAACATCCGCTGACCGTAGTGGAACGAGAACAAATAAATAAAATAATGTACTTAAAATAGCGCCGATGATACATGCAGCAATAATGTTCCAAACGCTAGAGAACCAGGCTAGTTTTTCTAAAATAAATCCTGCTGCAGACATCAACGTAATGAAAGAAAGAATGACACTCGGATTAAAAATGGGCAGTCCTTCCCCAATACCTTCGACTGCATCACCAAAAAACATAACTAGTATTGTGGCAAGACCGGCAAAAATCAAAACCACCAAAAAGATTTGCTCGAGTGAATAGCCAAATAGCGTCAAGTTGCTCACCCCTTTTCATCATATTACCTACTATACGGATGTCACTCAGGAAAAGTTTCAAAAATTTTCAAACTTTTTATACTTTCCTATTTTTTACATGTTTATAGTGATTGAGGATAAAAGTCATAAAAGTTTAGATTGAGGAAGGTATCAAGGAAGCATCTTTCCTGACCAAGAGGTCCAGATTCATTTAGCCTTTTATATTATTTTGCCCTTACACGCAGACTCAAGAAATTATCGAGGTTTATCTTTTCATATTTTTACTCAATTTATAATTTTCCCGCTAATATAACATAAATTCATTCCCATCTAATAGAACCATGTTACAATAGAATGGATTCTGGCAACTAAGGAGATATAGCATGAAGCTCTCGACGATCTTAAATTTCTTTATTCTAGTATTTTTCACATTATTATTTGTAAATGATTTCTTCCCTGACACTACAATTGCATCGATCTTGACTAAAAAGATAATTCTTCTCATATTAGTCGTGCTAGTGATCATACAGCTAGCCTTAGATAAAGGTCAATTTAAAAAAATGTCTAAGAAGGCCTATGTTGGTTTGACTCTGTATACAGTTGGATTATGGATTGTACTAACATTGCTGGGTGGTCAGTCACAAATTGGTTTATCGTTTACTAGCCCACTGTTCTATATCATTATTGTATTGCTTGGGCTGGATTTATTACGTATTTCGCGCCAATCTAAACGCGATCAGCCTGAGAAAAAATAAAGAGTGCCCTCATTATTATCTGTCTATACTATAAAAAGCATGTCACCGACTGAAATTTCAATCGGTAGACATGCTTTTTTAAGATTCTAGTACATTTAAAATCTCATCCAATTCATGAACGGCTAAATCTAGGCGTTCCTTTGCCTCGATATTTTGTTGTTTTAAATGATTAAACTCTAATAAATTGTTTTCATGTTTTAATTTGATAGAAGATAAGCGTTCAATGCGGGTTTCTACCTTTTCTATCGCTTGCTCACAGACTGTTGTCCAGAGCTTCTCTGAATGTTGCATTTCTGTTGTTGATGGGTTGTGCTGACGCATAATGCGTGTGTAAATAACTTCTATTGGTTCGATTAATTCTGAATAAAAATGGCGCTCAACACGAGTAGTTTGGAATGTTGGATGCTCTACCTCTTTTGCATAGGGTGTAATTTGACGTAGGAGCTTTCCAGCATTTTCTCCGAAGGCATGCGATAAATTTAAAACATTCATTAGTTGCAACAATAAACGGATTTCTTCTAGATTAATCAGCTGTGAATCAATGCTTTCCTTTAATTTTAAGGATTCCAAATAGCGGCGATCAAAATGCTCTATTTCTCCGTTGCGTTGCTCTACTAAATGTTCACTTGCATTGTCTTTTAAGCTTTTAATATAACGAATTGCATGGTTTTTTAGCTCTTCTGGTGACAGCAAGTTGTCATTATCTTGTTGTGGTTTTTCTCGTTGAACATAAGCAAATGCATCCATTTTTTGGGGCCATTTTGCTGCTGAAGTTTCTTTTGAGACATTATAGCGTATATAAATTCCGTGCATTCCATATCCTCCAAGTCCATAAACAAGTATCTCTAAAGACAATAAATCGAATACGGTATTTTTTCAAGTAAAAAACTTATAATCAATGAAAATTCCTCTTTTATAAGAATAAATCAAAATTCCTGAATAGTCGATACTATTCAGGAATTTTACTAACTATTACCTTCTAAAAATTTTATCCTTTAACCAGTTTAGTTCGTGCACGATTTGAAATATACTCCACTAGTAAAATAAGAACAACTAGCCCTAATAAGATGGCACCTACCTCTGACCATTTGTACGAATTCATAGCGAAAATAAGGGGTGCACCGATGCCTCCTGCTCCCACTAAACCGAGTACAGTTGCATCTCGCAAATTCATATCAAAGCGATAAATGACAATAGATGTAAATAACGCCGTTAGCTGTGGCCATATACCAAAACGAATTTTCTCCATTAACGTACAACCTATAGCCTCCATCGACTCTAGTATATTTTTATCTAAGTCCTCAATAACATCCACATATAGCTTTGACAGCATTCCGATAGACGTTAAAGACATAGTCAATACACCTGCAAATGGTCCAGGACCTGTTACGCGAATGAACATTAGTCCATAGACGATGGCCGGTATGGTTCTAATCATAATTAATAGAAAGCGAACAATAAATGCAATTGGCTTAGGCACAATAGTAGAAGCGGATAAAAAGGCTAAAGGGATTGCTAGCAATGCCCCTACAATTGTACCTAAAAACGCTATGGCCATTGTTTCGATTAATAAATACGGTATACCCTCAGTTGTCACATTCATTATTAATGACCAATCAGGATTCAGCAAGCCTACAAAGATATTTTTAGCAATTTTCGTACCACTTGCCGAAACATTTTCGAAATGAATGGCGGTTATAGACCAAATAAATAATAAACTAAGTATGATCATTGTCATGATGTATGACATGCGTCGATTTGGTTGTAGTTGTAATTGCTTGTCGATAGCATTCATTACATCACCTCTACATGAATTTTTTGCGGAAATATTCGCTCGTTGTTTCAATTAGAAAAACCGTACAAACCAGCATGAGAAGGATCATCCCCACATTCTCATAGCTTCGCCACCCCAAACTTTCATTCAGAAGCAACCCAATTCCACCTGCACCTACATACCCTAAAATTGACGCATAACGAACATTTCCCTCAAAGCAAAATAACGAGGTGGAGAGATAATTGGGTAAAATTTGCGGCATAATCGCATAACGAAATGCTTGAATTGTCGTGAGACCGATAGAATGCATTGCCTCATACGCACCCATATTGGCATTTTCTATTTGTTCATATAATAGTTTCCCTACATACGCTATAGTAAATAAAAAAATCGCCACTGTACCAGCCATCGTTCCGAGCCCAAAAATAAATGTCGCAATTAAGGCAACAATCAAGGTCGGCAACGTCCGTAGTAGACTTAACATAAATTTAGCTAACATGACGATTCCTTTATTTTTCGTAATAGTATTGGCAGCAAGCATGGCAAAAGGTAACGCAACTATAGCACCTGCTACAGAGCCAAATAAGGACATTTTAATCGTATCAAATAGCGGCTGCCATAGCTTTGATACGTAGTCCCAATTAGGTGGAATCATCTGCTGCAGGATGACAAAGAACTCTTGAATTCGATGGACAAGCACCTCTAAGCTAAAGCCCGTAATACGAATAGAAAGAAAAAATAGTACAAGCATTAATAGCCATAACACAGGCAAAATGGAGCGTTTCTCCAGCACTTCCTTTCCGTTAGGCAAAACTATTTTTTTCGGTGATCGCATCTTCCATGGCATGTTCTGTTTCGCCTCTCCCTTGGTTCGTAGTGTTATAAATGAAGGCAAGCGTTTCCTCCGTTATTTCACTTGCCTGCCCATCAAAGACAATTTCGCCGCTGCGCACACCAATAACGCGTGTCGCATAGGCTAATGCCAAGTCGACATGGTGAATATTAATAATAATGGTCATGTTGAACTGTTGATTAATTCGTTTAAAATCGTCCATCACTTGTTTAGCTGTTACAGGGTCAAGTGACGCAACAGGCTCGTCCGCCAAAATAATTTGTGGATTTTGTGCTAGTGTACGAGCTAATGCCACACGCTGTTGCTGCCCCCCCGATAATTGGTCGACACGGACATACGCCTTATCCAAAATACCGACTTGATCGAGTGCCATTAATGCTTGTCGCTTTTCTTCTTGCGTAAATATGCCTAAAACTTTTCGCCAAACTGGCATATTCGGCACAAAGGATACGAGCACATTTTTCAAGACCGACACACGTGCCACAAGATTAAAAGATTGAAAAATCATGCCAATATTTCTACGTAAACGACGGATGCCCTTGCCTTTCAGTTGCTGCACATTGACTTCATTGACACGCAATGTACCTTCAGTAATGTCGTGCATTTTATTAATACAGCGTAATAATGTTGATTTTCCAGCACCCGACAAACCGATGATGGCCACGAATTCGCCCTGCTCAATTTGTAGATTAATGTGATTTAGGGCAAGAAAGCCATTCGGATAACGTTTTTCTACCTCTTTAAATTCAATCATTGAACCGCTCCCTATCTAGAAAATATAAAAGAAGAATCTGCTTTCTGCGAGTAAACCGCAGGCCACGCAGATTCTTCATTCCCTTATTTCGAACCGAGGTTTTGCACTAATTCCTGTGCCTTACGCTCGTTGTCATAGTCGCTGTCTTTTGCCTCCTGATAGCCTTCATGACTATAGATAGCAATTACTTCCTTACCTTGCTCTGTGTTACCAATATTCATGAAGGCCTGCTGAACTGCCTTCTTCAGGTCGTCAGTCATGACCTTGGAATTTTTACTTACACTAATTGTGTCGTTATAAATGGCAGGCATTACCCCGATTAAATCCGTCTCATCCCAAATGGAAGCAGTACGTCCGAAATCTCCTTGCCAGCTTTCCTCATAATCACGACGTGCATCTGCATAAGTGACTAAGACATCTGTTTGTCCAGCAGCTAAACGTCCAAAGGCATTCCCATAAGAATCCGCTTGAACAACTTTTGCTAAATCAGGGATGGTTTTATCGAAATTCTCATGTAACCATAATGTAGGGTAAATATAGCCTGCTGGTGAAGAAGAGGACATAACATTCCACGTGACATTATTTAAATCTTCAAACGTTAATTTCTCACCATTATTTACTTTCGCTGCTAATGCTTTACCTTTTTCAGATGGACCTGCCACTAAAATAGCCCTATATGATGTAGCCTGTGTTGTCGTTGGTGCTGTTGGTTTATTGTTATTCCACTCCACTGGGTTATCAGAATCATTATTTAATCCAGCACGCGTTGCAGTTAAAATCACTTCTGCGCCATCATCATATAACACATAAGTTCCTCCAGGAATTAAGCCAATATCTGTAGTACCAGCAGACAAAGCTTCCCCTACTGCTTCAAAATTAGTTCCAACGGTAATATCAATTTCACCTACATCAAAACCTTGTTTCGCAAGCTCATCCTTTAACAAACCTTTTAAAGGTTCCGTTGCCGTAATAATTTCATCCGGATTACGAGAAGGTACAAAGCCAATCGATAATTTATCTATAGACTCATTGCCACTTGCCTCTGCATCCACATCTATCGTTTTATTATCTTTTGATGTGTCCGAAGCTTCATTTCCACATGCCATTAGGAACACAGCCAGCATGCATGTTAACGTGAAAAATAATAGTTTCTTCAAAATGTTATCCTCCCTTTTTGAAATGCTTTTTCAGTATATACAGTAAATATTTCCCTAGTGTTAATAGCGCGTAAATTAATGTATCTACTTGGTAAAATAATATTTTGATAGTGTAAATAAGCTAACTTCTTACGAAATTACTTTATATACTATGGATATACTAATGATCGGAGGATCTATTATGTCTACGAAAACGATACAAATACTTGCAACTAGTGATATTCATGGCTATATCATGCCCACAACCTTTCGACATGATCGAAATGAAGCGCTTGGGTTAGCCAAGCTTGCTACAATTATTGAAGAAAAAAGGCTTGAAATGCCAACCATCTTAATTGATAATGGTGACTTTATTCAGGGTAGTCCCATGACCTTTTATCATCAAAAATTTCAAACGCAGGAACGGAATCCTTTGATTCAGGTGGCCAATGAGCTTCAATATGATGCCATCGTATTCGGTAATCATGAATTTAATTATGGACTTCAGACGCTACTATCGGTGATTCACCAATCACATTCCCCTTGGCTAGGCGCCAATATCGTGACCAAGGATGGGAGACCATTTACAAAGCCGTATATCACGAAAGAAATAGATGGCATTAAAATAGCCTTTTTAGGTGTGACAACACATTTTGTCACTAAGTGGGAGGAACCTCTTCACATTGAAGGGCTTCATTTTGAAGATGCCTTTTCAAGTGCTAGCTACTGGGCAAAATGGATTCGTGCTAATGAACAAATTGACGTTTTAGTTTTATGTTATCACGGTGGATTTGAGAGAGATCTTGAAACAGGAGAACTACTTGAAGCTGAGGATGGCGAAAATCAAGGATACCGTATGTGTGCTGAAATAGAAGAAGTAGACATTATTATTTCCGGCCACCAGCATCGTGAAATTAGCACAACCATTATGGGGAAATCAGTCGTTCAACCTGGTACGAAGGGCATTTGTATTGCTAAAATAGAGCTAGAAATTGACTTGGATCATCAGCATAAAATCCAATCGATTTGTCATACTCCATCGCTCATTTATAGTTCAGAGCATACGCAACCTCATGATGCTGTTTGTCAGATTATTTCACCAACCTTTGAAAAAACCGAAGCATGGTTAGATGAAACAATTGGCATGATCCAAGGAGATTTACAAATTGAAGATCCATTTCTTGCCCGCATTCAGGAACATCCTTATATTGAATTTATTAACCGCATTCAAATGGCTGTGTCGGGGGCATCTATTTCCTGTACAGCTCTTTTTCATGATGAACCAGGTGGCTTCAAACAAGCCGTTACAATGCGTGACATTGTGACAAACTATATTTACGCTAATACATTAAAAGTACTTCGACTCTCAGGACAGGACATTTTACTTGCCCTTGAACAATCCGCTAGCTATTTTACGGTAACAGCAGGTCAATTACATGTAGCAGATTCCTTCCTTTTCCCAAAGGCGCAACCTTATAATTATGATATGTGGGAAGGTATTGAGTATATCTTAGATATTTCAAAGCCTATTGGTGAACGTGTTACCAAACTGTTGTATCATGGCGCAGCTATAAATAGGGAGGAAGAGTTCGATGTCGTAATGAGTAGCTATCGTGCGACTGGAGCAGGAAATTTTGACTTTTTAAGAAATCGCCCTGTTGTGAAAGAAATTCAGATTGATATGACCGAGCTAATTGCCGATTATCTGTTAAAGCAGCCTAGGGTCCAAGCAACATGTAATCATAATTGGCAAGTACAATACTAAAAAACCCGCCAAATTCTAAATTTCACAGGAATTTGGCGGGTTTTTATAAATGTTAGATTAAGAATTTTGTCGTATATCTTGAATGCTTTTACCTTCTGTAAATGCATGAATGGAGGAAATGGAACCAACCGATTTAAAATTAGCTCTATCATAGACTTTAGCAACTTGATCGTTAATTGGCCATATCCAAAGCTGCTCAAGCTTCTGATTTACTGACTGCTGCTGGATATGCTGCAACATATAGCCGATTAAACCACGACCTCGATGGCTTTCAATGGTTGCTACACTCTCAATCCTTCCTTGATTTCCTGACATAAATATACTAGCAGAGCAGCATGGCACCCCATCAAGTTTTAATAAATAGTACGTAAAGCTTGGCGAATAATACGCTTGCTCAAAGGCCATTTTAATTAATTCAGGATCTCCAAAAGCAGAAATGCTCATTTCCACTGCCAAGGCTTCGTTCATATTTGCATCTGTTACCCGTTCAATTTGGATCGCTGGATGTGATGAGAGTTGACGAAACTCACCATTCCAGCACTGAATTTCATTGACAAACTGCTCATATTGAAAGCCATGCATCTCTAAAGCCTCTATACACGCTTGATTATCCTCAAGATTATATAAATACAGCCGTGGGATAAGCGACTTAGTTTGGTAGAACGTTTTTATCTCTTCTAAAAATTGAGCAGGTTTTTCAATCTGTCGCCAAACATGTGCATGATTAGCATCATAATAGGTTGGAATTGCTTTATTATAGAATAAAATGCCTTCTTTACATGCCTCCATTTCACTAAAACTATTTACATAATCTATATCAAGCTGCATAATGCGTTCTAAATTAAGCATGTTCCGTTCCCTCTTCCATCCAATTTTCATATAATTCCTCTATCTGCTGTTTAAGCTTTTGCCGTTGCTCTTTAGCAAGTGAAGGTTCCTCTAGTTTTGCCTCTAGTTTTTCAATTTGTTGCTCAATCGATAGCTCTTTTTTGACAGATTGTATTTTAGGTGCCGCTTCATTTTCAACTACTATTTTTTTCGAGATTTCCTCAAGTTTTTGTCTAGCCCACTCATAGTCTCCTTCAAAAACATGAATAGTTTGATCCTTTAACCATGCTGTTTTGGTAAATATTTTTTGTAAGAAGTAGCGGTCATGGGACACACCAATAATGGTTCCCTCAAAGGTTTCTAGCGTATCCTCCAATACCTCTCTTGCCTCAATATCTAAATGGTTCGTGGGTTCGTCCAAAATGAGCACATTAATATCCTCATGCATTAATTGAGCTAATCGAAGGCGCATTTTTTCTCCACCGCTTAAATTCTTCACTTTTTTAAAGACATCATAGCCATAGAACAAAAATCGTGCGAGAATATGGCGTGCTTCAGCCTCAGACACCGCTACATTTTCACGAAACGCATCAATCAATCGGATAGCTGGATTTTTATGTTCCAATTGCTGTGATAGATAACCAATTTTCACATTACTACCTACATGACAAACACCGCGATTAGGAATGATTTCCCCTAACATCATTTTTAATAATGTTGATTTACCACTACCGTTGTTCCCAACAATCGCTAGTCTTTCTCCAAAGTAGACAGCTAAGTTACTGTCTATCAATAAAGGCTTCTCATAGCCGTGGAAAATGTCTTGTAATTGCACGACCTCTTTGCCGCTGCGTTCAGCCATCGTTAAAGCGAGATTCATTTTCTTTTTTGATATAGGCTTCTTTACCCGTTCGATACGTGCTAATGCTTTTTCCATACTTTTCGCACGTCTGTGCATAGAAGCATTTGGTGGATTTGCTTCATTAGCCCATTGTTTTAATCGTTTAATCGTTTCTTGCATTTTCTTAATTTTCTTCTGCTGCTCTTCATAATCAGCAAATTGTTGTTCAATCTTTGCCTCTTTTTGTGCTATAAAAGCATCGTAATTACCTGTATACGTAAAGGCCTCTCCATCTTCAATTTCAATGACTTTATGTGCAATCTGATTCATAAAATGACGGTCATGAGAGACGACAATGACAATACCCTCAAAGCTACTTACGTAATTTTCAAGCCATTCGATTGCCTGCATATCAAGATGGTTCGTTGGTTCATCTAACAATAAAATAGCTGGCTGGCTCAATAAAATTTGCCCAAGCATTACTTTCGTCTTCTCTCCACCACTTAAACTACTAAATGGCTGTGCCAACATTTCCATAATGCCTAGCCCATTTGCAATCATCGCCAATTGGGCTTCCACCTCATAGCCCCCCTGTAGCATGAATTGCTCCTGTACTTGCCCATATTGCCATAAAATTTTATCCGTTACGTTTGACTGCATCTCTTGCTCAAGTATCGTCATTCTAGCCCTTAATGCATAAATATCAGCAAATGCCTCTTCTAGCACTTTCTTCACTGAATGATCTGGATAATTTGGTATTTGATGTAAATATCCGACTGTTGCATCTTTACTTTTTATGATACGTCCCCGATCGGGAAAATCTACACCCGATAGAAGCTGCAATAAAGTTGTTTTACCACTGCCATTTACACCAACTATAGCAACATGCTCCCCACTATTTACCTCCAGTTGTAAATTCTCAAATAATATATTGCCACCCATAATTTTTTGTATTTGCTCAGCTTTCATTTGCATCGTTTTTTCCTCCAATGAAACGCGCGAAAACATCCTGACAACACAAAAAAGACTGCTCATTAACAAGCAGTCCTTTTCTCATTAAAATGTGTGAAAAAGAATGGTTAATTCGCTACGTTTGTTATTTGATTTTGCTTAAAAATGGACAGACCTATCCCGTTGTTCGCAAAATCGAAAGTAATGACACGTGCAAAATACATAGCTGTATCCACTTTTACACATGTGTCCGTAGCGTTTTTATTCATTCTTTTTCACCTCCGTTCAATATAGTTAAACATATAATACCATTTTTCAGATTATTTGAAAAGGGGATAAATGAACAATCATTTTATTTTATAAATATACAAACTCGCACGCTAGTTATATACTAATAATAAATAGAAATTTTTTCCCAAATTATATCAATATTTAGGTGATTGGTAATAGGGTTTTTGACGGAGAATGTGGAGGGACATTTCATGAAAAAGCTAAGTATTCAAAAGAAAATGAGCTTATTAATTGTGGTTATTATTGGATTTGTACTTATTGCTATAGGTCTTATGAACACAACCGAAATGAAAAAAACATTACGAGATGAGTACAATACAAGGCTCCATCAAATTTTAGATTTAAGTATACTTAACCTCGACCAAACATTACCTGGTGAATGGCAATTAAAAAATGGCGAGCTTTATAAAGGCAATGTAAAAATAGCCAATGAAACGGCATTGATTGATACTTTAGGAGAATTATCACAGGCTGCCATTACAATTTTCGCTGGAGAAACGAGAATTAATACAAATATTGTCGTAGATGGACAACGTGCTATTGGAACAACGGTCGACCCAAAAGTAGCTGACACTGTTTTACAGCAAGGGAAAACGTACACTGGTACTGCCGAAGTGCTAGGCAACCCCTATTTTACAAAATACGAGCCCCTAAAAAATAACAACGGCGAAACGATTGGTATGTTCTTTGCTGGGGTACCTTCCGCTGATATTGATGTAGTCGCACAAAAGATGTTATTAAAGACTGGGATTATCGCTGTCATCTCAGCCCTTATTGCAGTCATTGCAGGCATGCTCTTTATTCGTGGCATTGTCAGACCTTTAAAGCAATTAAACATCCAGCTAGAAACGATCTCTGCTGGTAAAGGTGATTTGACACAGCAGCTACTAGTACAATCAAAGGATGAAATCGGTCATGTGGCAGAGTCGTTTAATGCCATGCTGGCAACTTTACGTAGTATGATGCAACAAGTAGATGCAACAGCCAATCAAGTGTCTGCATCCTCACTGGAATTATCTGCAACGGCAGGTTCTACCACGACAACAACGGAGCAATTAACAGCCAATATGCAGGAGCTTGCAAGTGGTGCAAGTACTCAAAAGCATAGTGCTCATGAGAATGCCGAAGCGATGGAAGATATTGCAGGTGGAATTCAACTAGTTACAGAAACTAATAGTGAGGTATCTTCCTATGCGTCGGAGGCATTCGATACAGCTAAGGATGGTGAAGAAGCCGCACATAATATGCAACTTCAAATGCTTGCTATGACCAATGCCGTTCAGGAAAGTGCAGAGGCCATTGCAGCACTGGATACACATGCTAATAAAATAGATGAGATTGTGGAGGTTATTCATGCCATCGCTGATCAAACGAATTTATTAGCCCTCAATGCATCGATCGAGGCGGCTCGCGCAGGTGAACATGGCAAGGGCTTCGCAGTTGTTGCAGAAGAGGTTCGGAAGCTTGCCGAACAATCCAAAACCTCCGCAGCTGAAATTACAGAGACGATTCACACGATGCAACAATTGTCTAAGGAAGCACGGGTGTATATGCAGCAAAGTAAGCAAGAGGCCACTACAAGTGCAGAGGTAGTCTATACAACTAGCAGGGCTTTTGCAGACATTACTACAAAGGTGTCTCTTGTAACAATCAAAATTCAAGAGGTGTCAGGCATTGCCGAAGAGCTGTATGCAAGAATTGAACAGGCGAATGCTTCAACACAAATTATGGCTGAAATTGCTATGGATGCACGTGAGCAATCAAAAATTGTCACACAAATTGCTGAAACAAATCTTCTATCAATGGATGATATTAATCAGGCAGCGTCACAGCTAACAGCGAATGCCGAAACATTGCAAGATTTAATCCATCAATTTAAATATTAAAACGACCAGCAAAAAAAACATGAGGGATTAGTTGATCACTATCCCTCATGTTTTCACTTTTTTTACAAACATTTTGACGACAGGCACAAGGAAAATTGAAATCACTAGGATTCGGAAGAGTTGAAAAGCTGTGACGATTGTCACATTGGCATGTACAGAAGCCGCAATAATCCCCATTTGATCAAGTCCCCCAGGCACAATACTTAAAAAGCCTGTCCTAAAGTCGAGACTGTATAAACTTTTCATTAAAAATGTTAAGCCATACGCTGCCCCTATATAAATGCCAGCTGATACAAATGCATAAAAAATATGCCTCTTTGATAAATGTAGATCTTCTTTTTTCAACAATAACCCGATATGGATTCCAACCATCAATTGAGCAATATGTAGAAGAGATACGGGGATTCTAGGCACTTCTATCCCCACCATATTAATTCCCATCAATAAAAATACGGGGCCAAGCATATAACCTGTTGGAATTTTAAGCTTTTGAGCAATCCACCCTGCTAAGCCACAAACGATTAGTATGCCGACAAGGCCCCATGTATACATTCCGTTGTTCATAGTGCTGTTTCCACCAACATCTGTCAACATTAGCGGTACAAAGCCGACGATTAAAAGAACACGGAGGATTTGAAAGAACGTAATGACCACCATATCCATATCGCCTTGCTCCTCAGCAAAAGCAACAACCTGTGCCATGCCACCAGGTACACAGCATGTCAATGCCGTTGCAAAATCCAAATCTGTACGCTTGGCTACTAAATAACTGACACCAAAAAATAATAATATAAAAATTACATTTATAACGACAATACTCCCTAAAAAAAGCTTAATATCCTGCACCGCTTCTGGAGTAAAGGCAAAGCCGATAGAATACCCTGCTACGATTAAGCCAAAATTACGGAAGGAAGAGTGCCATCTCAATTGAACATTGGTCGACAATTGAACGATAAGTACCGCTGTAATAGCGCCTAGCAACCAAGGCATTGGAATATGAAGTAGTTGAAAAACGACAGCACCTATGAGGCCAATGCATAATGTAATCAACATATGCCTACCAAAAACAAACATACTAGCAACCCCTTACAACTAGATAACTATATTATGACGTTTCTTAACCTTTTTTTCTATTGAAGCGACTTTTGTATGGTTTGCTATCGTTCAAAAATAACCTGTTATCGTTAAAATTGAACCTCTTATCCAATAATTTACCTTTGCTAAAATTTTCTATGCTACATTATTATTACCTGATTCAGTGTTTTCCCTTTGATGGGGAAAATAAAGGAGGCCTCCTATGAAAATTCATTTAACTATTCACCATGAACTTGAAGAAACAGAGGTTCATATACATGCGAAAGAATACAACGAACAAATTGAAAGACTCATGCAGCAATTACAAGCGTCCCAAACGACTATGCTAGATGGGTATTTTCAACAAGAAATTCATCTACTAAAAATTTCTGATATTTATTCCATCTATGCAGAGGATGCCAAAGTATTTTTACAAACGAATGAGCAAGAGTTTGAGTCTAAACGAAAATTATATGAACTAGAGGCACAGCTTTCAAAGGACTTTGTACGAGTAAGTAAATCTACACTTGTCAATATCCATAAAATCTCCTCTATTCAAATGGGCAAAATCGGTTCAACACAATTACTGCTTGAAAATGATGTAACCATTCATGTTAGTCGTAAGTATATAAAAGAATTGAAGCGACACTTAGGTATTGGGAGGGAACTATAGCATGAAATATGTAAGCATGATGATTATCGGACTACTCATATCCCTTAGCTCTTCTTATGTCTTAGTGACATTTAGCGTCCTATCAAATAATGCGATGGTGTCAGGCACAGAATTACTAGAGCAAATTGTAATTGCAGCCATACTTGGCATTGCCATTGGACTTATATCTGGTATTTTTGAGATTGAATCAATTCCTTTTATGGCGCAGCTACTCTTGCATTTAATCGCTGTGACAATCTGTGTTTTAATTGCTGGCTATTTTGGTGGCTGGTTTATGCATTCTGGTGTGAAATATGTGCTGCTTTCTGAAGCCGTTATTTACATCATCGTTTGGTGTATTCTTTATATCCTTCAATTAAATGATATTGAAAAAATAAATCGAGAAATCCGAAAGAGAAAGGAATAATCTAGATGACCTTCGCAATAAAAGTTGAGAGTTTACGTAAACAATATGGTGATCATCATGCGGTGAATGATATTTCATTTACGGTTGAACGAGGTACTCTCTTTGCTTTTTTAGGAGCAAACGGTGCTGGCAAATCGACAACAATTGAAATCCTTTGTACTTTATTAAAAAAAACCAGCGGTAATGTCACTATCAATAACTTTACACTAGATGTCAGCAATCATAACGCAGATATCCGTAAATCCATTGGTGTTGTGTTCCAACAAAGCTTATTAGACGATCGTTTAACTGTGCAGGAAAACGTTCTACACCGAGGCAGAACATATGGATTATCTAAAACACAGCTTACTGAAAACTATCAATTTGTTTCCTCCTATTTGCATTTAGAGGATATTGAAAAGCAAAAATATGGAACATTATCAGGCGGTCAAAAAAGACGAGCAGACATTGCACGTGCACTTATTCATCGTCCCACTATTTTATTTCTAGATGAACCAACAACAGGCTTAGATCCCCAAACACGACAATTAGTTTGGCAAGCCATCAAGCAGCTTCAACTCGAAACGAATATGACGGTGTTTTTAACAACCCATTACATGGAGGAAGCGGCAGTCGCCCATCAGGTCCTTGTTTTAAAGGCAGGAAAAATTGTCGCACAAGGTACGCCTGATGCGTTAAAAACAAAGTATGCCTACGACTCTATGGCCGTTGTTTTCAATAACCCAATAGACGGTGTTAAATGGCTGGAAGAACACGCCATTTCCTATACCGAGAAACAGGAAATCTATACAATCCGTTTGGAGTCCACTCTACAAGCTCTCTCCCTTTTAAAGAAAGCGGAGCCACTCATCGCCTCCTTTGAAGTAATTAAAGGAACGATGGACGATGTCTTCCTTCATATTATGGCAGAGGAGGATGTAGCATAATGGAAGCCCTAATAAGCTTAGTACAACGAAATAGTAAAGTATTTAGGCGAGATAAAACACAAGTGTTCTTCTCTCTACTATCGGTAATTATCGTCATCGTGCTTTACGCCGTATTCCTCCAAAAAATGCAGGTAGATGCAATTGAACGAATCACGGAAGCCACACCTGAAGTGATTACCATGGTGAACGAATGGGTTGTAGCAGGGTTACTATCGATGATTGCCGTTTCAACAACACTTGGTGCATATGGTATTGCCATAAAGGATCAGGAATCAAAGGCAATGGCCGATTTTTTAACTGCCCCTCTTTCCCGCGCCACAATACAAATGAGCTATGTACTCAATGCATTAATAATTGGCAGTATTTTTTCCTTTATCGCATTAATTGGCTGTGAAATTTTTATCGTAGCAACAGGCGGTAAGCTTTTAAGCCTTGCACATTTTATTCAAGTACTTGGCATTATCCTATTATCTGTCTTGCTCGCAAGTGTCTTGAATCTATTTCTTTCCTTGTTTGTGTCGACACAAAATGCCTTCTCAACATTAGGTACTATTGTCGGTACACTGCTCGGATTTTTATGCGGTGTGTATGTCCCACTTGGTGCTCTACCAAGCTTTGCACAAAATGTAATTATGTATTTTCCAGTTAGTCATACTACATTACTCTTACGAAACACATTTATGGAAAGCTCCATTGCCAATGTCTTTGAGGGTACACCGGTCTCCTATGTGCATGATTATAAAATTAATTACGGGATTGTCTACGAGCTTCATGGTAATACCCTTAGTGCCTCAACGAGCATCCTCATTATCGTTGGTACAATACTCGTCCTAGCGATTACCTCCCTCCTTATGTTTAAAAGAAAATATAAATAAATAGTTGCCAACGTTTTTACACATCGTTTAGAAAACGATGTGTTTTTTATTGCTTTATAACAAACAATTTGTTATTTTAATAATTAATAAGCAAACAAATATAAAAATAGTTTGTTTTTAACGGAGGATTCCTAATGGATGTAAATGAACTATTTTGGCAAGCGCCTATCGATAATCTAAAAAAGGGTTATATCGACGATGAGATACATTTCACTTGTCTGCTATGTGGGAAAAAAATAGAAAAAGGAATTATTTACCCTCATGATGGCTTACTGTATGAAGCCGAAAAAATGATGCAGCACCATATTACGATTGAACACCAGTCTGTTTTTCATTACTTAAATAGTCTCAATAAGAAAATGACTGGGTTAACTGAACATCAAAGTCATATTTTACGCTTATTTTATGAAGGTAAATCAGATCAGGAAATAAAAGAGGAATTAGAAATTGGCAGTGCCACGACTATTCGTCATCACCGTTTTGCTTTAAAGGAAAAAGAGCGCCAAGCTAAAACGTTGTTAGTCATGATGGAATTACTGAAGGAACAAGATCGAAAGGAGGATACGTTTGTGGCTATTCATAAAACAGCTACAATGGTTGACGATCGCTATAATGTCACCCTCTCAGAAGAACAACAAGTATTAGCGAAATTATTTCCACACGGTGTTGGCAAGGAGCTAGTTCGTTTTCCTAAGCGTGAAAAACAAAAAATTATAGTACTTCGTGCCATCACAATGCTTTTTGACAAAGAAAAACAATATACAGAAAAAGAATTGAATGAAATTATCAAGCCTATGTATGAAGACTATGTCCATATACGCCGCTACTTAATTGAATACGGTTTTCTGGACCGCCAAGCTGACGGTAGTGCTTATTGGGTTAAAAAATAAGAAAGCAGGTCATTAAAATGGATCATAAAAAAGAACTAAAAGAAATGTATAAGGACATGAAAATTGAAGCGGGCGTTTTTACTATGACGAATACACAAACAGATAAAGTATTTGTAGGTAGCTTTAATAATTTGAAGCGTTTAAATGGTTTTATATTTATGCTCAAAACGAATACACATATGAATAAGGAGCTTCAAGCGGACTACAATTCATTTGGTCAAGATGCTTTCGAGGTGAAAATCGTTGAGTATTTAAAGAAGAAGGAAGAGGGTTATTTTGATGCCAAAAAAGAGCTTGAAAAGCTAGAGCAAAAATGGCTCGACACGCTAAATCCTTATGGTGAGCGAGGTTATAATTCTTAGTATTTATCCAATAGATAGCTGAGTAAACAGGCAAATGAAAATTTAACTGTCTCCTCAGCTATTTTTTATTCATCTACACGATTCCATCTTAAATTATCATCATCATCATAGCCATAATAATAGTTGGGGCGATCGTTCTTATCATAAGCAACAGCTTCTAATAAATCAATTTGCTGCGCATAAGGTATATAAAACGAAACTAGTTTACTATGTTCAATGGATTTTTTGATTATTCCTTGCTTTGAGTTAATTGTTATATATGAAACATGTTCATCTTGAGATAATACAACAAACAAAGTTCCTTCATGATTCAAACGATAGCTCATGCCTCCTATTGTCTCTAAAGAATCATTCGTGGAGGAGATACCTGTAGCATAAACCCTTTTATATAGAAATACTTTTTTTTGTACCAAAACAGTTTGATAGATTTCTTTTTTATCACTCTTAAACAAATAAAAAATATCGTGTCCTTCTTGAATCTTTTCAACATTCTTATACTCAGGTGTCATAAAAAAATTTGCTTTTGCTGCGCTTAATGCCGTAGGTCGATAACCTGATAGAAATAATAAAACACTTACAATAACTATCATTAGTAACAAGGTTTTGTTCATATTTTCACCCACCCTATAACAAGCTAAATAACTGTTTTTAATCCAATTGAATATGTTTCATAGCTATATCCCCTTTAATATCTATGTATTCCAATAGAAAAGGTAAAGAATATGAAAACATCCTTTACCTTTATCATATAACAACTTTTGAATATTAATTTGAGAGCCAATAAATTTTCACATAACCTCTCGGGTTGTATATTTTGTTTTCTTTTAATACATCACTATACAATTTCCTGCTGTGCTTTTTTCGTTAATTTACTGAAAACAAGTTCATACGAATGCTTAATAAGATTCTCTACCAAATCCATCGGGACATCTTCAGCATCCATATAAATGGAGTTCCAATGCGTTTTATTCATATAGTAGCTAGGTATAACGCTGGCATAGGCTTCTCGTAATTCCTCTGCTCGCGCAGGCTCACATTTTAACGTTAGCACTGGCCGACCTGTAGCATTTCCTCCAATCATGGCATACAGCTTTCCACCTATATGATAGCGCTCTGCTTGCCATTCTTCCTTATAGTCATACGTTGTTCCTTGTAGCTGAAGACAATTTGCATGTATCGTTTCCTTTTCCATTCTCATTCTCATTCCCCTTCCAACATCAACTAGTTACCCCTAAAATAAAAAACACACGTTCGATTATAGTAAGTATAATCGAAAACATGTGTTGAGAATAGCGTTATTTACTTGTACCACGATCAAACATTCCCATCACCTCAGTTGTTTGCAAAATATTCACAAATGACTTAGGATCGGTTTCTTTAATCGTACTTTTCACATCAGCCAGTTGATAGCGTGTAATAACCGTAATTAATACTTGACGGCCTTCGCCAGAATAGGCTCCTTTCGCATCGATAATTGTTACCCCACGATGAAGCTTTTCTAATAACTGCTGTTTGACCTCTTCGCCTTTATTCGTAATAATCATAAGGGTTAATTTAATATGACTTGTATGAATCGTGTCCACTACTTTTCCTGTTGCATAAATGGAAACAAGCGTTAATAGCGCTGCATCCCAACTAAAGACAAAGCCCGAAGCTGCCACTACGATACCATTCATAGCAGCAATTAAAGTACCAAGCGGAAAATCACGTTTACGACTTAATAGCATGGCAATAATATCAAAGCCCCCTGAAGAACCTGCTGCTCGGAAAATTAACCCCATCGCAACACCTACGATGACTCCGCCAAATAAGGAAGCGAGGATTGGCTCTTGTGTCGCCTTGTAAATCGGAATAATATATAAACTCACTGATAAAACAGCCACCGATAAAATCGTATAGCTAATAAATCGTTTCCCAAGCTTCATCACACCTAAAATAAGTAAAGGCAAGTTCAGTAGTAGGTTTAACACCCCGGTATTCAGCGGAGTAATAATCCCAAGCATTATGGCAATACCGCTTAATCCCCCACTTAAAATTTCATGGGGAATTAACAAAAAATTATAAGCAAAGGCCACTAAAATGGAAGAAAGTGTAATAATAATCACATTACGCATATTGATGTCCCCTATAAACGACCAAATTTTGATACATCTTTTCCATAGACTACCCAACTTACTTACCGGGAAAACCTATTTACTTATTTTTCTTCTGTTCTTCCTTTAAGGGACCCTCTTGTTTATATTCGCCCTTATCAGCAACGTTATTAATACGCTCTAGCATTGGAGGATGTGTATAACGGAACCATTTCACCAAAAGCGGTGGGTTGACCTCGCTTAAGCCCGAAATCGTTAGCTTTTGAAATGCCGTTACAGCCGCCGCGCGATCATTCATCAAGTCAATCGCATATTGATCTGCCCTTGATTCCTGGTATCTGGATACGTAATTAGAAATGGGATTGGAAGCAAATAATAATATGGAGGTAATTAGTAAAAATAATGGATAGGAGCTAATATTACTAATTTTATTAATTTTGAATACCTGTCCATATCGTGTAACGAAGCGTCGCATAATTTTAGCTGTTAGCCATAAACCAACTAAAGAGAGTAAAAGATAGCCAGCAATGCCAAAATAAATATGCTTTTCAACATAATGTCCCATTTCATGCGCCATAATAAACAAAATTTCATTATCCGTCAGTCTGTTTAATGTAGTATCCCAAAGAACAATTCTTGAATTGCTACCAATCCCTGTCACGTAAGCATTTAGGGCATTCGTCTTCTCAGCCATATTCACCTCGTAAACATGCTCTGCCGGGATATGTGCCTGTGTAGCAAGTGATAATATTTTAGTTTCCAGCTCTTTATTTTTTAACGGATAAAAGTCATTGTACAAAGGGTCGATCACAACTGGCTGGATAAACATCACAAACATTGTGAATGGGATCGTTAATAGCCATGCATAGAGCCACCATCTTTTCTCACTCTTTTTAATGAGCCAATAGAGCACTGTCACTATGATCAAGGTCATTCCAAAGTTCACCCAAAAATCAATGACACCATCCTTCATCCACGATCCAAATGCTTGTGTGCTAATGCCATAGCTTTTACTGAGATAATAGCGATAATAGTCCATCGGGAATAATACGACATATACTAATAATGACAATAAAAATAAGTAGCCTGCATTTTGCAAAAGCTTCCACTTTGTTTGGGATGTGCTCACTTTCTCTAAATAACGTGAGACACCCAGCAGTAATATCAAGAAGTAAACAAGCCATTCTAAAGGAGTAGCTACAAAGAATAAAAAGTTCCGTATTTTAGAATATTCACCACTTAAAAAAAGTTCCTTACCAGACATAAACATTACTGGATCAGCAACAGTTCCCTGTAAGGCACTTGGTATTTTGCCCCCTCCGCTATGGAATATATACCAGTACATACAAAGCACGTAAACACCGAAAAGTAATAGCGCAACAATGCCCATTTTTTTAGCTATGTCAATTCCCCCTCATATTACCCAAAGTTCGTCCTATAGTAAGTGTAAGCGAAATTATCAAAGTTAGAACAAATATGGACCGACTTTTTATCATCTGTTTTTTACAAGAAAAAATTCGCTCCATTTCTAGCAATGAGAACAGTCTATCCTTCTCATTGTTTCAACATGTAGCGAATTTATGAATATGCTTGTTATTTTTCCATTACAAATGTTGTTTTCCCACGTTGATCCTCACTTAAATAGCCTGCGGATAATAATTGGTCATACCATTGCTGTTCGATAACAGCAGCTAGAGCGCTATCATCCACTTTTGTAGAAAGCTCGACCATTATATCTCCTTTATACGCCCAAACCTCAATATCGGCGTCATGTCCTAAAAAGCTTCCCTTATAGGTAGTAGCTTTGGCAGGACCGTAGACAACAGCTTGAGATAATACATGTTTATACCAGGCTTCAGCATCCCAATTTAAAATTTTCTTAGGCGAATAATCAAGGATGAGTTTTTTAGCAGCACTTGTATCTACAGAATCGTAAGATACATTGGAAGTCGTTTTCAAGGATTCTTTACGGCTAATCGTAAATGTACGCTGGTCGCCCTTTATATCTAATTCAAATTTATAATTGGATTCTGACCCCGTAAAGCCATGATCTGTTGCCTCAGCAATCGCTTCGTTCAACGGTGTATGAAGAAAACGTTTTTTATAGGTAATATCCATCTTATTACTGCCCTTGTATACACGTAAGCGATGAATATAATCATTTTGGAGAAACATTTTATTAGAAGTATCATAGAAATAAATTTTTACATCGTCTTTTTTTGTTGCTTGAAAAACATTTGCTATATTTGATTCTGTAAAAATGTCTGATTTGATATTAAATTTAATTTCATGCCCTGGTTCTATTGCTGCTTTTGCCTCTGTTGGATGGATATACATCATACTAATAATTGTCAAACCCATGAAGCACATATAAAATGCCCATTTCTTCAATTTAGCCATTATTTACTTCCTCCTTTTGTATGGTTGTTTCTAAATGTGTATGTGGACTGTGAAAATAAATAGTTTGTCGTGCATGAATACTTTGCGATAGCGAAATTGTATCCTGATAGTCGGGATGGGTTTTATAAAAAAATTCCTTAGAAGGTTGCGTTAAAACATGCTGACTGAATGACGGACGCGAATACCCTGTTTGAATGAATATGGCCGTCGGATGCTCCTTTACTAGTTCTTCAAGTCGAGCTTCATCCTGTTCCCTAACAAAATAGAGTGTATGGCCATTGCCAGAGTATTGCTTGTGACCGACTTGTAACGTCATTCTGTGCGGCCAAATATTTTCAGGTTCTTCCTCATACTGTTTAAACAGGGACTGTAATTTTGTATCTATACAAATGGCACGCGAAGTTCGCTGAGCAAGATAGGTGACAATATCGACGGTTTTCCCTGAAAAGGATGATGGAAAAATAAAAGTGTTGTTCGGATGTTTATTTACATAAGTTTCCAGCTTACGTAATACCTCATGATTATCAATATTTTTTTCAATATGGCCACTATCGATGAATGCTATATCATAAATCGTCCCATCTTCTACTGGTAAGGAAGCCTTGAGTAAATAGGAATCACGAACATAATCACCTGAGAAAAAAATTACCTTTTCAAAAAAGCGAATTTTATACCAGACACTTCCAATTAAATGGCCACTATATCCCCATTGAAAGGCCAAATAATCATTCACCCTTATCCATGTCCCTCTCGAATCTGAATGGAAAGTGCGGATATGCGAAATAGGTTGTTGAAGCTGCTGAGAAGTTTTATGACTCATTAGAACTGGCCCTTTGTAGCCCATTTCTTCAAGTAGCGGTAGTGCGCCCACATGGTCAATATGGGAATGAGAAATAAAAACTGCCGTTAGCTTTTCTATATGATTAAGTGCTATAGTGGGAGGGGTTTTTTGTGAATTTTTCATCACCCCGCAATCCAGTAAAATCGCCTTCCCTTGATTTTCGATATAAAAGCAATTGCGCCCATACTCCCCCACCCCGCCTAAAATTTCAATCTTAAACATGGGTTTGTCCTCCACGTTTTTGCAGCCAATTGAGTAAAAACATAAAAATCACCGTAATGAAGACAGTAATGACAGCAACAGCCATCCCAACACCTACATTTCCTTGCTCAAATTGACTATAAATAAACGTTGCGCCTGTCTCGACAGAAGGTGGCAAAATTAAGAGACCGGCCACTAACTCTCGCATCGAAATAATAAAGGTCATCATCATACCGGTAAGTATGCCCTGCATTAATAACGGAAGGATGATTTTGCGATATATATCCCAGTTACTACGACCAAAAATTGCTGCCGATTGAAATATGGAAGCATCTAACTGAGAAAACGAAGATTTAATATACTGTACAGAATAGGGTAAGAAAAGAACACAGTATGTCACCACAACCATGGATTTTGTGTTATAGATGGTTGCGGGAAGCCATGGAGCATTCCAAAACATAATCAATCCTACGACAAAGACAATACCAGGAATAATATTAGGCATTAAGCTAAAGAAGTCTAATACTTGCTGCTTCTTTGTCGCCCCTTTTTTTATATAGAGTGCCATGAGCAAGCCAATAATCGCTGTGATCACCGCCGTCAGGATAGAGAAAACAATACTATTTAAAAATGCTGTTAATCCTGCACTGCCAACCGTGAATAGCTCCTGATAGGAGGCAAAGCTAAAATTCCCTGCTTGTAAACCATCTCCTCTCACCTTTTGCAAAGAGGTGATGATAATCGAAAAATAAGGGATGCCAATAGATAATAAAAGGATCAACCCGACAAAGGTCCATGATATGACTTTTATATACCATTTATCTGTGACCTCACGTTTTCCAGGACTTTTCCCTGAAAGCACGCCATAAGTATATTTGCGTCCCATTAAATTTTGGAAATACCAAATGACTAAACAAACCGAAAGTAAAAATAAAGACAAAGAGGTCGCCATCCTAATATCGACCGGCCATCTGGATAAATATGAATGAATTTCTGTAGTAAATACTTGAAAACCAATACGACTACCAAATGTAGCTGGTGTTCCAAATTCCGCAAGCGTTTTGATGAAAATCAGTAAACTTCCTAAAACATAGCTTGATAGAATAAGTGGTAAAACAACTTTCACCCAATTTCTCCAAGGATTCCGTCCGAAAATCAATGCTGCATCTAAAAAGGAACCGTTCATTCGTAGTAATGTATTTCTTAACATTAAATACAAAAACGGAAATAGATGTAAGCTCATAATCATTACCATTCCAAATAAGGAAAAGAATGAATCCGTTAACCAAGCAGCGCTCGGCACTAATTGTTGAAGGAAACCATTATGCTGCATAAACAATATCCAACCCATAGAACCAATATAAGGGGGTGTCATAAATGGAATGGTCAAAACAATATCGAGCCATTCATGTTTATATAAGCTTGTTTTCGTTCGTATAAATGCCATAGGAAAGGCAATTAACGTTGTACCTAACATAACGAAAATCCCTAAGCCTATTGAATTCCCAAGTGTCTGCCATAATCGTTCATGTGCAAACATTCGGCTAAACTGTGAAAAATCAAAATGCCCCTCTTTTGTAAACGTATAGAACAAAATCGCCATTAAAGGAGCGATAGCAAATACGACGACAATTGTCATTAATAATCCAAAAGTTCGTCTTCCTTCCATGATCATGACTACTTCAACCCTTCTATATGAAAACTCAACGGAGAACTATATACCTCCCTATCGCTTAACGAAATAAATCGATAAACTTTGTTAATACATCAAGTTGCTTGGCTTCAGCACCTGCCCATTCAACTTGTAGCTGAGGAATTTCATCTAATGCCGCACGATTTTTTACCGCAATCTCCTTATTGCCTGGTAATAAGTAAGCATCTGCTACAAGCTTTTGTCCTTCATCTGACAATAAAAAGTCAACATATGCCTTTGCAGCTTCAACATGTTTCGCATCCTTCAAAATACCAACAGCACGAGGACTAACGACCGTGCCACTTTTCGGATAGACGATTTCCACTGGTTCTCCATCTGCTTTTGCTTTGTAAGCCATATAATCAACGCCTGCGATTGTCGCATTTTTCTCACCTGTAATGACTGCATCCAACGCTTCCTTATTTGCGCCATTGACTTGTAATCCATTGTTCTTCCACGTATCGACTGTTGCCCATGCCGTTTTCTCTGCCTCCGTATAGCCAAATAAGAAATCGACAGCTGAACCTGATAAACTTGGATCCGGTATATTAATTTTGTTTTGCCACTCAGCTTTTGCTAAATCTGCCCAATCTGTTGGTGCCTGCTTTGTATTTTTCGTATTATAGGCAATACCTAAGGCCGAGGCACTGTAGCCGAAATAATACCCTTCTCCGTCTGACCAAGTAGGATTGATGCTTTCTTTATTTTCTGCATCTTTATAACTTTGTAGCTGGTCAGTTGCCTTAAGACCATCCATAGAAGCTACCGAGGCTAGTACGATAATATCGGCTACAGGATTATTTTTTTCCGCTTCTAAACGAGAAAGAATTTTGCCTGTAGTACCTTGAAACATCTCAACCTTAATACCTGTTTTTTCTTCAAAAGCTTGCTGAATATTTGCGGCTAAGCCATCAGGGCCCGCAGAATACACTGTTAATACTTGCTCCTCTTGCGTCTTTGCACTTACCTGTTGACCCTCCTCCGCCTGTTTGTTCCCACAGCCAGCTAATGCCAATGTTAGTAGAATCCCCGCAGTTGCCCATAATTTTAAACGTCGCTTTTTCAATGTATACCCTCCATTTGATAGATTTGATTTTCATCAATAAATACTTGCAGTCGTTTTCCATGTTCGAGTGGCTGATTCTCGTAAAAGCTCCATGCTTTTCCTTCCACTTGAGCCTGTACTAAGTAACGGTCTCCAACAAACGTACTTTTCACAATCTTCGCTTGCTTAGCAATCGTGCCTGGACGTTGTATTCTAGAAACACCTTCAGGGCGCACAATAGATTGTCCATTTTGTAACCAATTTACTTTTCCAATAAAATCGGCTACATAAGGTGTTGCTGGTGCACGATAAATTTCTTCTGGGGAGCCGATTTGTGCAATTCTTCCCGCTTCCATAATGATAATTTGATCTGACATGGTCATCGCTTCTGTTTGATCGTGAGTAACAAAAATGGCTTGGCAATCAAGCTCATGGATAAGTTGCATAATTTCATCCTGCATTTGCTCTCGAAGTACCGCATCTAGGGCAGATAATGGCTCATCAAATAAAATCAATTGTGGGTTTGTAGCTAAAGCCCTTGCCAATGCCACGCGTTGCTGCTGACCGCCTGATAACTCCCCTGGCTTCCGTTTCTCAAACCCTTGCATTTTTACTAATTGCATCACATGCTCTACACGTGCTGGAATGTCTGACTTTGGAATAATCCCCTTTAAACCAAAGGCGATATTTTGAAAGATGGTCATATGGGGCCATAGGGCAAAATCTTGAAAAACCATGGCGATATTGCGTTTATTCGGTTTGACATTTTTACGGGATTCTGAAGAAAAAATGACAGTGTCATCAAATCGAATTTCCCCTTTCGTTGGCTGTTCAAGGCCCGCCAGCAATTTTAATAAAGTGGTTTTACCACAGCCTGATTGTCCGAGAATCGTAATGAATTGCTGATCTAACTCCACATTAATAGGCCATAATGCTTGAGATTGCCCATATTTTTTCTCGATATTAGCTAATGAGATTTTCATAAGTATCCTCCTCGTTACTACCTACTATAAATTCCACATATTTAGAAAATATTAATCTACTATTAATAACTCGTTAAAAAAAATCTAATAAACTGAAGTAAATGCAAGATTTTTTCTAATTTCCTTTAGGAGGATAAAATGAATAATTTAAAATTACAGGCACTTTGCTTACTCGTTGAATTTAAAAAATTAGCTCCAGTCGCCAAAGAACTGGGTATTACAGCCCCAACCGTGTCCTTTCATATTCGTTCAATTGAGGAGGAATATGGCATTCGTTTATTTCGCACAAATGCAGGTGGGTACCGCTTAACGGAAGCGGGCGAGGGTGTTTATCATTATGCTCGTCAAATTGTACAGCTCCAAAAGGATATGAATCGCTTTATTGAAAACCTCTTAGCTGGGCATATCGGCTCCCTCCGACTTGGGGCAAGTGGATTACCCGCACATATTTTCATGCCCGATTTAATCCATCAGGTTTCAATGGCTTATCCAGAGATTCGTATTTCGTTAGAGGTGAAAACAGCTCCTGAAATTGAACATAAAGTGGCCCTTCAAGAATTAGATTTTGGGCTCATTATGGAGACTAAACAGGAAAATACCGCCCTTCATTACGAGACAATCGGAGAAGATGCCCTTGTTTTAGCATTAAGCCCAACACATGCACTCGCATCTAAAAAGCACATCACGAGAGAGGATGTTCTTAAAAATAAACTGTTATTGCATACTTCATCTAGCTCCACGAATCACTTCATTGAAAAGTGGATGGACCCCTTTCAGCCTTCTACTTATACCATCGAATTGGATTCGGTAAGTACAATAAAAAAAATGCTGACCTTCGGAAAGAACTTGGCTTTCGTTTCCGCTGCCTTAATTGAAGAAGAATTGAAATCGGGTCTACTAATGAAAAAGGATTTACAAGATGTGACGCTTCGCAGAAAGATTCAATTTATCTATCCTAAAACGCGGTTAGATAATGCCATTGATGAGTTTGTCAAAATGTCGATTTACGAAGTAGCACAGCGATTAAAAATGTCTTCAGTTCTGACATAATTCCACAGATCGCCGTAATAAAATGCAATGGGGATATATTTATTAGAAAGGAGGAATGTATGTGCTAACCAAATTGCTGACAAAGGATTGTATCCAAGTTACAAACTTTGTTCAGTCCTGGCAAGAAGCCATTCGTTTAGCCGCCAACCCATTAATACGGCAACATAAAATTGAACAACGCTATATCGAGGCAATGATTCAATCCATTGAGCAATATGGTCCCTATGTCGTCATTACGCCGAAAGTTGCTATTCCACATGCACGGCCAACAGACGGTGTTCATGCCTTAGCACTAAGTTTGCTACGTTTACAGCAGCCTGTTTTTTTCAGCCCTAATCAGCCTGTCTTTTTAATTATTGTTTTAGCTGCAATCGACCATACATCACATCTACAAGCATTGGCTGATCTAACCTTAGTGCTACAACATCCGGATCAGATTGATAGCCTTATTGCTTGTCAGCATGAAGAAGACATACGAGAGAAGATCAAACAATATACGACAAAGGAGGCAGCAGGATGAAAATATTAGTCGTGTGCGGTAGCGGATTAGGAAGTAGCTTTATTTTAGAATTAAATGTAAAGAAGGCATTAGAGGCTATGGGCAAAGAGGCGGAGGTGACACATACGGATTTAGCATCCGCAAAGGCGGAGAAAGCTGATATTTATTTAGGTGCGGCTGATATTGTGAATGAATTAGAGAAAGACAACACAATCATTGTGAGTATCGTCAATATGATGAATATATCGGAAATTAAGGAAAAGCTGGAACCCTGGCTTTAAGCAAAAAAAATTTGGATAGGATGAGGTGTTGGTATGTTAGATGTTATCATGCATGACATTTTAGGAACACCAGCTATATTAGTCGGCCTATTCGCATTTATTGGTTTATTCATTCAAAAGAAATCAAGCTCCACTATTCTTTCTGGTACGTTAAAAACGATAATGGGCTTTGTGATCCTAGGGGCAGGAGCAACTGTCCTAATTGGCTCTTTAGATCATTTTAGTAAAATGTTTGATCATGCTTTTCAAGTACAGGGAGTTATTCCTAACAACGAGGCTATCGTAGCAGCTGCTCAAACTAATTTTGGAACAGCCACTGCACTCATTATGGTATTTGGGATGATTATGAATTTATTACTTGCGCGATTTACGCCATTAAAATATATCTTTTTAACTGGGCATCATACATTATTCATGGCTTGTTTAATCGCTGCCTCTTTATCTGTTGGTGGAATGAGTGGGACACCTCTTATCATTGTCGGTTCTATTATACTCGGACTTTGTATGGTAGTGTTTCCTGCTATTTTGCAACCAACTGTCCGCCAAATAACAGGCAGTGATGATTTTGCTGTCGGTCATTTTGGTAGTGTTGGTTACTATGTATCTGCCAAAATAGGCAAGCTCGTTGGTAATAAAGCAAAATCAACAGAAGATATACAGGTACCTAAGTCCCTTGGCTTTTTACGTGATACATCTGTCGCTATCTCTTTAACCATGAGTGTATTCTTTGTCATTGTAGCGCTATTCGCGGGACCTTCCTATATAGAGGCTCAACTATCTGGTGGATCTAACTTCATTATTTTCGCCATTATGCAAGCGATTACATTTGCTGCTGGGGTATATATCATTTTAGCTGGTGTACGGATGTTAATTGCTGAAATTATTCCAGCCTTTAAAGGCATTGCTGATAAACTTGTGCCCCATACTAAGCCTGCACTCGATTGCCCAACTATTTTCCCATTTGCCCCGAATGCTGTGATCATTGGTTTCCTATTTAGCTTTTTAGCTGGACTTGTTTCAATGTTTATACTGCCTTTCATCGGACTGAAAGTAATTGTGCCAGGGCTAGTTCCCCACTTCTTTACTGGTGCTGCAGCAGGTGTGTTTGGCAATGCTACAGGAGGCAGAATCGGTGCCATGTCAGGTGCCTTTGCTAACGGTTTATTAATTAGCTTTATTCCCGCGATACTTCTAATCTTTATGGGAGATATCGGTTACGAAGGTACGACCTTTGGTGATTCAGACTTTGGGATTATCGGCATTATTATTATTAATTTATTAAAATTATTTGGAGCTGTTTAAATCTAGATAAAAGCCCTACGCAAATTGCGTTGGGCTTTTTGTTGTTGTACATCCGTGGAAAAGTGGGAAACTTTAATAAATATATTACTTGATTAGTCATCTAGCTTTATATTATTAACTTATTATGTATATAGATTTGGATATATATTCTTATAGCTCCTACAGAAATTTATTTTATTCGACGTCTGACATCCGACTAAAAATATTAAATTTTTGCCGATATATACTTTATAACTAGAAACAACAGGAGGTACATATTTTGAAAAAATTAATGGTGGCTTGTCTTTTGATTGCTCTATTAATAGCAGGCTGTTCATCGGCTGAGACAGATACATCAACGGAAGGTTATAAGATAGGAGTTTTACTATCGGATGCCGGACTTGGAGATGAATCATTCAACGATTCTGCTTTTAAAGGACTTGAAAAGGCGCGGGATGAACTTGGTATTTTATTTGATTATAAAGAGGCACCAGATGGAAATTATGAGGAAAAGCTACAGGAGCTTGTAGAAGAAAAATATGATATTATCATAGGTCTCGGCTTTTCTGTACAAGAGGCACTAGAAAAGACTGCGAAGCAATTCCCTGAGCAACAATTTGTATTGATTGATGGACAGTCAGATGTGAACAACATTATCTCCATTACCTTTAAGGAGCAAGAAGGTAGTTTCTTAGTTGGTATGGTGGCTGCTATGACAAGCAAAACAGGAAAAATCGGCTTTATTGGTGGGGCAGATGCTCCTGTTATCCATCACTTTGAAAATGGTTTTATAGAAGGAGCTCGCTATGTAAACCCAAATATTGAAATTATGAGTGACTATGCAGGTACCTTTGATGATACACAAGCTGGTGCGGCAATCGCTGATAAATATGTCCAAAATCAAGTTGATTTTATTTACCACGCTGCTGGTTTTACAGGCTTTGGGGCGATAAAAAAAGCTGAAGAGATGGGAATTTATGCAGCTGGGGTTGATATCGATCAATTTTATATCGCTGAAAAAACAGTCGTCACTTCTATGTTAAAGAATGTTGACCATGCCGTTTTTCAACTCGCAAAAACATTGGTGGATGAAGGTAAATTAACTGAAAAATCCTTGTCTCTAGGGCTAGCCGAGCAAGGTGTAGGACTAGCTGATATCCGTGTGATTACATTAACGTCTGAGCAACAAGCCGCCATTGAAAAAGCCCGTGAAGCAATTGTTTCAGGCTCGATAAAAGTTTCTGCAGAAAAGAGGGATAGTTAGTGACACTACGAAAGAAATTATTTATGAACACATTGATCCCCATCTTGCTGGCAATGGGGATGATTGGTTTTATTATTGTTCAAACATTTTCCATTCAAACAACGGCTCAAGATGATACCGCACTATTACTCTCAGTGAAAGAGCTTGAACAAAGCTTCGTAGTTGCTAGCCAATCATTAAATAACTACACCTATTTAGATAGTGAGGCCAATAAAAACGAAGCACTTGCTATATTACAAGAAACAAAAGTCAATTTAGATGCATTAGCATCCCTATCGAAAATTCCTAAACATCAGAAATTAATTAGTAAAATTACAGATAAGTTTGTAGCGCTCGAAAAAGCTACAAAAGCAGGCCTGCAAGAGGGCAATCGTCCAGAAGTTAAAAAGCAATCTCTTCGAATTAAAGGCATTTTAAATGATATGTATTTGCTGAAAAAAGAAACGAATGATTGGTATCAAGAGATGATACAAGTAACAAAGCAAAAAATTGGTTTTATTATTACTACAGCTATCATAGGCAGTGTCCTGTTAATCTTAGCAACCATTGTATATTCCTATGTAGCTGCTAAAAGAATTACGAAGCCTATCAACCAAATTGTAGAATGTGCCCAGAGCGCGGCTACTGGGGATCTCACGATAGATACCTCCACCCTTTCCTATCAATCAAATAGCCGTTATGAAATTGATCGATTGACTGAAAGTTTTTCACAAATGATGACGAATTTAAAGAGTACCGTTTTGTCCATCGATCAAATAGGCAAGGATGTTAGTTTATTTACACAGGATGTAACAAGCCATATGCAAACTATTAACGAAGGTAGCAATCAAGTAGCAGTATCTACGGACGAATTAGCAAAGGGTAGTTACACAATGTCAGAAGAGATTCAATCGGTCGCGATTCTCATGAATAATATGTCGGATCAATTTAAATCAGTTGCTCACACAACAGAGCAATCAGCTATACATGGTAAACAGGCATTGGATGCCGTTCAAAATGGGCAATATACATTGGAAAAACAATCTACTATTGCGAAGGATATTCAAGGTGCCTCACTAGCAATTAAAAATGCTGTTACTCAATTTTCACAATTTACAACAGAAATCGAAGGAGCCGCTAATGCTGTTCATACAATTGCCAGCCAAACAAATTTGTTAGCTTTAAATGCAGCTATTGAAGCAGCCCGTGCTGGCGAAGCAGGAAAAGGATTTGCTGTCGTAGCCGATGAAGTTAAAAAGCTTTCTTCTGAAACGGAACATGCGACAAATTTAATTTCTTCAATGGTTACTCATATTCAAGATGGTATAGATCACATCCTAACAACGGCTGAAAGAGGGCATGAGCTTTCAAATGAGCAAGCACAATCCATGCTAGAAACGGAACATTCATTTGCAGCCATTACTAATCATATTACTGATATCCATCATGATTTACAGCATCTCACTAAGGAAATGATGCAAACAAATGAAATGAGCCAGCAAGTGAATGGTACGATTGAAAATATTTCTGCGATTACAGAAGAAACAGCCGCAGGTACAGAGGAAATTTCAGCCTCAACACAGGAACAACTAGTATCCTTCCAAAAAATAAATACAAAAATCGTCGATCTTCAAAAAATGACGGATACATTAATGAGTGAGCTTAAAAAATTCACATTATAGCCTGTCAAATAAACATAAAGAAATCCAGTGAACAACTAGTCACTGGATTTCTTCATTTTATAATGTTAAGCCACCATCAACTACTACGATAGAGCCTGTCATATAGCTTGCTTTGTCTGATGCTAGGAAAGCAACCATTTCTGCTAATTCTTCTGGTTTAGCATAACGTCCCATTCTCATATTTGGAATTTCCTCTGGAATATAGCCCCCTGTTTCAAACATAGCAGTTACACTGTTTGTTAGCGCTGTTTCCACTCCACCAGGACAAATCGCATTAATACGAATACCCTTTTTCACATACTCTAATGAAGCAGATTTAGTTAAACCAATAACTGCATGCTTACTTGCAGAATAAACAGCCATACTATGCTCGCTACGAACACCAGCCGTTGAAGCTGTATTTATAATAGAGCCGCTACCTTGTCCTTCCATTACTTTAATGACATGTTTTAAGCCAAGAAAAACTCCTTTTACGTTAATTGACATAATGCGATCATATTCATGATCAGTAATCTCTGTTAATGGGGAGATTTTTTGAATCACTCCTGCATTATTGAAAAATACATCAATCCGACCATATGTTTCAACGGCAGCATTCACATATTTCTCTACATCTTCACCTTTCGAAACATCAGCTTGAACGAAGATTCCCTCTCCGCCTTGTTCTTTCACCAATTTTAATGTTTCTTCTCCCGTTTCCTTGTTGAAATCAACGATCACGACTTTTGCACCGTTGCTAGCAAGCTTTAAACTGCTTGCTCTTCCAATACCGCTTCCAGCACCCGTTACTACAGCAATTTTATTTAAAAGATCCATCTTCCATTCCTCCCTAGTATGTTGACTACATGGTCTATTTTATTGCTACTTTCCCCTTTTTTATTGTATTATTTTACACAAAATAGTACTTTCCCATTGTCTGTCCATAAAAATTGTAACTGCTTTCATTTTGAAAGCACCATGAAGAACTGAGGTGTGTAACACGTGAAAATATCCACTATCGACCTTCAATACATAAGTCAACTCGTTTATGAAACACATCATCTTCCTGTCTCTTATATTCATGCTTCGGGAGAAATAATTTTTGAATATGCATCAGCGGAATGTCAAAGTCATCCAACCTATCATTCTATAAAGGAACAATTGAAAACATATCCTTACCATACGTCTTCATCGGACTATCCGATTTTTTTCACTATCGCTAATGTTAATTTTTTCTTTATCAACCTCATCATAAACAAACAGCATTTAGGAGCCATAATTGTCGGTCCCTCTCTTTCACCACAATTGGAGGAAACCACATATCATGAGCACGAGCCAATTCCTACTCTTCATTATCAGCAGAGCTTAGCTATTAGTTTATTTGTTTATTATTCCATCTATCAGCGGAAATTAAATAAAACAGCGGTAATTCATTACAACCAAGAGCTAAAGCCACTTATTCGTCATGAGGACATACAGCGCTTGAGCTTTCGTATGCCAGAAGAAATGATATTGTTCATACAAATCTTTACTATGAAAAAATATTATTAGACAATGTGAAAAATGGGCGTATGGAGAAATTAACAGAAGTCTTGAACTATTCCATTGTTGAACAAGCCGAACTAGGCGTACTTTCAAAGCGTAATAATTTAAAAAGTGTACAATATTTGATGATTACAGGGATTGCCCTAATTTGTCGTGCAGCGATTGCAGGTGGGTTAAACGAAGAAACAGCCTTTACACTAAGTGATTTTTACATTCAAAAACTAGAGGATCAAAATAGTTTAATCGACATTCTTTCGTTAATGGAGGAAGCTATCTACGACTATACAAGTCGTGTAGCACAAGCCAAAACAAGGAAATATTCGGCTCCCATTACTACTTGTATTCATTATATTGAAAATCAATTATACGGAGATATAACACTCGATCAACTTTCAGCTATTTGCCATTTAAGCCCCAATTATCTCTCCTCCTTATTTAAAAAGGAAGTAGGGATTTCCTTTACTGAATATATTCAGCAGCAAAGGATTGATGAGGCGAAGAAGCTCTTAACATTTACAAACTATCCAATCTTAGATATCGGCTCTTTACTTAATTTCACTGACCAAAGCTATTTTATTAAAGTTTTCAAGAAATTTACTGGTATCACCCCTAAGCAATATAGAACTAAATATGCTCATCAATAAATTGATAGAGGAGAGAAAGTAATAAGTTGGTGGGAACTAGCTTTTATTTTCTCTTTTTTTGAAAGTACTAACAGAAACTTTTATTACATACCTTGTATTAAAACGTAATCATTACACTTTAAGGAGGTACTTGTGGAACGTCTTGCTCTCTCTAAATATGCATTGAATTTTTGGTTCCTCTTCATTCTATTTATTAGCATTCTATCGCTAATCTTGTTCAACATCTCTGCTCTGAACAATCTAAGCTCCTCTTTACTCAGTTTGAACACCATATTTTTAAGTATTTTAATTGAGGCATTACCATTTGTCTTAATTGGGATACTCATTGCTGGCTTTATTCAAATTTTTATTACAGAGGAACATATCCAAAGGTGGATCCCTCGAAACCCTTTGTTGGCCGTTGTTATGAGCTGTCTTATAGGAGCCTTATTTCCAGCCTGTGAATGTGGAATTGTTCCGATTGTTAAAAGATTGATTGCCAAAGGGGTACCTATTCATGCAGCTATGGGATTTATGTTAACTGGCCCGCTCATTAATCCAGTCGTTATTCTTTCTACCTATATGGCATTTGGCAATGATTTAAGAATAGCTAGCCTTCGGATGCTAATTGGCTTTGTCATTGCCATTGTAGTCGCATTACTCATCAGCTTGTTTTTTAAAGGCTCACAATTTAAACGTTCCTTACAGCCCTATTCATTGACACCTACTACTCAACAAACATCTTTCGTCACAAAACTAATGACGATGTTTAAACATGCCATTGATGAATTTTTTGATGTGGGCAAATACTTCATTATTGGGGCATTTTTAGCTGCCTTTGTGCAAACCTATGTATCTACCAAAGCACTCGTTGAAATTGGAGATGGTGTATCCTCCTCTATTTTGGTCATGATGGGCTTAGCCTTCATTTTATCCCTTTGTTCGGAGGCCGACGCCTTTATTGGCGCATCCTTTAGCGCCGTTTTCTCCACACCATCCATTCTTGCATTTCTTATTTTCGGCCCAATGATTGACCTGAAAAATACTATCATGTTGATGAGCGTATTCCGCTTAAAATTTGTCTTTTCGTTAATCGCCTTAGTGGCTACAGTTGTCTACATTAGTATATGGATTCTTTCAGCGTATCTCTAAGGGGGTAAACTATGAAATTTCACGTGCAACAAGCACTAAGAGCCTTAATGCTCCTCGCTTTTTCGGCTATGATAGCCAATCTGCATTGGACCGGAGAACTAACAAAACTCATCAACCCTAAATATGAGGGCCTTAGTCAAACAGCTGCCGCTTTATTTTTTATACTTTTTCTTGTGCAATTAACAACCGTTCTAACTTTCCCAAAGACTTCCCATCCATGTCATCCAATCGGACAAGCTTGCTGCTCTAATCACGACCATGTTCACGCTTCCTCTACACGAAAAAAATGGCTAGCCTACCTTATTATCATAACCCCCATCATGACAGGCTTCTTCGTACCAGCCAAAATATTGGATGCTGCCATCGCTGATAAAAAGGGTGGTGCTTTTATGATCACTCAGCAAAATCAATCATCTAAAATAGAGGATTACCTGACTTCAAATGAAATGATCGATGAAAATATTTACGATGAGCATGATGCTGATCCCCGACTTCTGGAGGAAAAACAGGAGATGACGAAAAAACAATATGAACAATTAAAGCAACGGCTCTCACAACAGCCTATGCTGAAAATGACCGATGAAGACTATACCATTTACTATGAAGAAATCAATCAAAATTTGTCTAATTATTTAGGGAAGAAAATTCAAATAAAGGGCTTTGTTTTAAAAGAGGAAAGCTTTACAGAGCAGCAACTAGTTATTTCAAGATTTCTTATTACCCATTGTGTCGCTGATGCAAGTATCGTAGGCTTTCTTACAGAATTTCCTGAGGCACCTACCCTCACAGAAGATACTTGGCTCGAAGTAGTCGGTACCATTGGTCAAACAACATATGAGGGGGCAAGCTTACCAGTCATCCATATTGATAATTGGGTAACAATTGAACAACCCGAATCACCCTATCTTTATCCTATTAATGTTCGGATGAGCTTCTAGCAAAAAAGGGCAAAACTATTTGTTTGCCCTTTTTCGTTTATTTAGTAGATAATTGCACGTTTAAGCCTAAATGGGAACTTAATGTACTACCTTCATATTCAGCTCTGAATAATCCACGCTCTATTAACAGAGGGATAACATCGCTAAAGAATAAATCCAAAGATTTCGCCGGACCACCTGGAACAGCAATAAAGCCATCCAATGCCCCCTCCTCATAAAAAGTAACAATTTGATCGACAATATGCTGTGGTGTGCCGATTGCTACAAGATGTGCTGAACCAATTACTTCTGGACGAGCAAGCAGTACTTCAACAGATGGTTCATTCTCCGTGATGTAACGACGAACTAGATCAGCATGTGTTCGACTGCGCACTTTTTGATTCTCGGGTGGTAACAAATCCACTGTTACAGGATCATGTAGCGCCATATGTCGAACATTCAAACCAATGACAGACTCTAAAGCATCGTAACGACGCTCCAAGGTTAAATGTGCGTGTGCATGATGGTACATGTCTAAAGCTTCTTCATATGTATCGCCAATAAAGAAGTAGAGTCCTGGTAATAAACGTATATCATCTGCTGTACGTCCCACGTTAACAGCTCGTTTCCGTAAATCATTGCGCATTTCAATACCAACCTCCATAGCTGGAGTCGCCGCAAAAATGGCATTGGATACGGTTGCTGCAAATTGTCGCCCTACGTCCGATGCACCTGCTTGAAATAATGGAATTTCACCCGCCGGATGCATCGGTATATTTAACGGCCCCTTTATATGGAAAAACTCTCCCTCATGATTGATTGGTTTCATAAGTTCTTTTATTTTCTCTATATTGCCATCTGTTTCTAACATTTCATACGGATTACTATGCCATAGCTGCTTCACAACCTTAGTACATTCAGCCGCTTTAGCATAACGCTCCTCTGAGGAAGGCATAGGCTCGTTACTAAAATTATAGGCACCATCAATGGAGGTCACGATATTCCATCCTACACGTCCCCCACTAATCCAATTCAAGGATTGTAATTGTCGGGCAATCAAATAGGGTGGTATAAAGGATGTAGAAATGGTAGTTACTAAACCTATTTGCTTCGTTTCTCTTGCCACTGCTGTCAATAAAAAGCTAGGGTCTAACCCAACTGTACCTTTTGTTTTAGCCATTAATTCTGGATGAGCCATTAAGTAATCTGCTTTAAATAAAAAATCTAATTTCGCCGCCTCAGCACGCTTCGCGAATGCAATATGCTCATCCATCAACACATCTTTCTCACCATGTTTGTTTTGCACAGCTAGATGCATACCAATAATGAGATGTCTTTTCATGAATACTCCACTCCTTTTAAATGAAAATGATTATCATTTTCATCATACTCATTCATGTATAAGATTGCAATGCCATTTGCCATAAAAAAGAGGTGCCTCCGTTGAATGGGCACCTAGACGTTATTATTTAAAACACTTACTATAAAGGAAAATAGCTGTTATCATAATAAAAGATATCACCAAAGGCGCAGTGGTATCCATGAAAAGTTTGACCTCTTTATTAACAGCTAGCCTAGACTTTAATAGTGTGGGTAGTTCCCTATTTCAATTAATGCAAATGCTAGTTATCACTAAACAATTACGATGTCGAGAAGTTAAATAGGCTTTGCAAAAATTTGTTTTTCAATAGGGTCCCAAAGGACAATTCCTACATCTTGTTGCTGATCAATGATCCGAACTGTAATGGGAATGTAATCGATTAATATCCTATTTAAATTGGTACTTATGAGCTGTAATAGACCAATCAGCTCTGGTTCATTTATAAGTGGAGCGTTCATCTCTATTTGAATATCTGTTAATTTACCTTCTTCATATCGTAGCTTGCCAAATATTTTTAGGTTTACATGTTTAAATCCCTCCTGAATGTCCTCTTTGAAAAGCAATAATTTAGTATACATATTTTGATCTAAACTATATAACGCTTCCGAGGGGAATATATAAAATTTCTTATCTATTTCAGCCCATTTTGTAATGCTAGCTTCCCCCTGAGGAATAAACGTTTCTGCTAAAAATACCCCTGGAATAATATCATTTACATTCGATTCTTGAAATAACGTAAGGGTAATAGGAACATTCGGTATTTTTACATTTCCCCTAATATCTTTAATTATCTTTTCAGCTACTTTTTTCCCAAAGTTTTTGACATCATCGACATCATCATCGTTTTGGTCTACTTTTACTTGCCCAGTGTAAATTAAACCTTCACCATCAGTTACTCGTATGTCATAATATTCATTTAACGATATAGCAATTGACATACCTTCTATTGTACTAGTTTCTTTATTAATAAAATTTTGTTCCAATACATGGGAAAGGATTAAGGGATACCTTTTTTCATCCTCTAAAACATTATCGGTTTTATGTTCGATTGCAGGGTTTAAACCTACATCATCATTTGTTTTTCTACTTAGCCATTGACTAATTGTTTCATCACTTAAATATTGACCTTCCTGCAAATAAAACTTGTCAGTTGGAAATTGATGGATGGATAATTCCATTAAACCTCTTTCTAATTCATTCATATTTAATGCATTATTCATATTCATGATTATGGAGCCTCTAGCAATATTAAATTTAGTAGGATGTTGAATTTCATAAGTTTCCTTTTTTTGAATAGACGATATATACTTTTTCTCATTGTTCGTGCTCCCCTCCATCTCACTATTACAAGCACTTAAAAATAATAGGGGTGCCACCAAAAATAACATTCGTTGTCTTCTTTTCATCACGATTACTCCTCGATCATTATGGTACATTTCAAATACCTTTATTTACCATAACAAATTTACCGAAATAATACATCATTAACTTGAAAATTTCACCATTCCCCTCCTTTTGTTAATGCGATGTCGCCCATCAAAAAAAGACCTATGTTCATAAAAGAACATAAGTCTACTAGTTTGGTTGGGTTGCCTCAGAGATGCAATTAGCTTTAATGCACTCTTCCCTATTTACATAGCAAATGCTACATCATTCTTACTTTGCATTCTTATCTGGCTGATGAATACCAAATACATTGCCTTCCGTATCGATATAGTATCCTTGCCATGCCATACCTGGTAATGCATACTTTGGCATAGCTACTTGGCCACCGTTTTCTAGAATTTTGGCTTCCGTTATATCATAACTTTCTACGCCCATCGTACAAGCAAATCCATTCATAGCTTGGTTAGGCTCTGGAGGAGGACCTTGACGTTGCATTAAAGCGCCATCAATGCCATGCTCATCCTCAACACCTGTTACCGCTCCAAAATACGGCATTCCTGCGTAGTCACTCCAATCTTGAAATGACCAACCAAATACGTTCCCATAGAAATTCTTTGCTCTCTCCATGTCACTTACATGAATTTCAAAATGAACCAATCTCCCCATTGTATCCTCCTTCGAAGCAAATATGTTTGAATACATTTACTATAAAGCATTTTTGATAAGATGAAAAATAAAATAATTATTAATTTTCTATCAATTCAACATTGCATGATTTCAGATGAATCTCTAAAGCTACATGAAACTAATTTATAATTGACTATACACGGAAAATGCATCTGTTATATTATATTGTTCTGTTCGAGAATTCCCTTCAGCCCCTACTGTTACTAAGATGTATTCTTGTCCATTTATTGTAGCTAAACTTGCTAAACATAAACCCGCATCATCTGTATAGCCTGTTTTCCCACCTAAAATTTCTCCACCTGGTAATGCTCTTGTTGTCATATTTTGAAACATTTTATTTGTAAAGGTTATTCCCTCTGGATGACGATTTGTAGGTTTGATAGAATATCTTTCCGCTGTATACACTTGACGAAACTCATCATTTGCTAATGCATATTGCAAAAGTAAAGACATATCTTTGACAGTCGTATAATGCTCTGTATGATGCAATCCAGTAGTATTCATAAAATGAGTATTTTTCATGCCTAACTGTTGGGCCTTTTCATTCATTAAATTTACAAATTTTCTTTCCGAGCCAGCAATATATTCAGCTAAACCGATGGAAGCCTCGGCGCCTGATGGCAGCATAGAACCATATAATAAATCCTCTAACGTAAGCTCTTCATTTGGGAGAAAGCCAGCAAGTGATGCGTTCGCTTCGTATAAATTATTAAATATATTATTCCCTAAAACAATTTCTTCCTGTAAATTAGGAATCTGCTCGATAGCCACTAAAACCGTCATCATTTTTGTTAATGACGCAGGGTAAATAACTTCCTCACTATTTTTATCTATCAGAACTTTATTTTCATCTAAATTCACTAAAATAGCATTCGAGCTATATAAATTAACATTCATCATATCGCCACTCTTTGTTGGCGTGTCAAACGATTGCGTGTTGACTTGTAAGGATACAGGCGTTTCTTTAGCCCATATAAAATAAACAAACAGCATGACGAAAATGAATAGTATAGTAAAAATACCTTTTCTCTTGAACATATAAAAACAACTCCTTCTCATTATGTCTTTATTCAAACATAAAAAGAGGAGCTTTATTTTAATTAACTATTAGTGAATTCTTAAGGTTTCTTAAGAATTTCCCGGAATCATGACAGTAAAGATCGTTTTTTCGTTACTAGAAGTAGCTGTAATTGTTCCGCCATGGGCTTGTACAATTTCATTTGAAATAGCTAAACCTAGTCCCGCACCACCAGTTTGTGTGGATCTTGCATTATCTAAACGATAGAACTTTTCAAATATCATCTTTAGTTTTTCAGGAGGGATCGTCTTTCCGGTATTTGAAAACGAAATAAATGTCTCATTATCTTCTTTTTTAGCACTAATTTCAATTGTACTATTAGGATCACTATAGGCCATGGCATTTTTTAAAATATTATTAAATACTCTTGCTAATTTATTACCATCTGCATAAATAGTAATATCTCCATCGATATGGACGATTGCCTTTTGACCTCTAGGTGTTAACAATGGGTAAAATTCATCGGCGACTTGCATCAACATATAGTTTAGAGGAATTGAATCTTTTTCTAAAATAATGGATTGTAAATTAAATCGAGTGATTTCAAAAAACTCATTGATTAAGTGCTCAAGCCTATAAGATTTTTCTAGCGTAATCGTTACATATTTTTCTTTTTGCTCCACAGGCATGTCCTTAGCCTCATCTAAAAGGCTTAAGTAGCCAATAACCGAAGTCAAAGGGGTTTTAATATCATGTGCCAAATAAACAACAAGGTCATTTTTCCGTTGCTCTGCTTCTTGCGCATCTCTTGCCCGTTTTTCTAATTTATTTTTTACATCATTTAATTTTTTCTCTAAAAAATCTAGCTCAGGAGGTAGGTGGATTTCCTGTTCTGACTCGTCAGAAAGCATGGAAATACTTGAACTAATTTGATGAAAATAACGAGTAAAACGAGATAAGGCCATATAAAAAATAACTAGCAGTAATAAAATGAATCCTATTGTTAGCAAAAGGGGTTTATTTTGTTGGAATAATACAAAATAAGCTTGTCGGGCTGCATAATAATCTAATTGTAAAACATTTTCACAGAAGGACATAAAAGCATTAGCGAAAGGCGCTTGCAAAACACCATCGATGAGGGCGAAGTTGATAATCAAACCGAATATAATGGCCACGGCAAGAATAAAAATAATTTGTAAAACCATTTTCCTCTTCAGTCTTCCAAACTCATTTTTCAATTGTATACCCCACTCCCCAAACCGTTTTAATAAATTTAGGGTTCTCGACAGAATCTTTCATTTTCTCGCGCAAATGCCGAATATGAACCATAACTGTATTATTGCTATTGAAATATTTTTCTCCCCATATTTCCTGAAACAACTCTTCTGAGCTAATCACCTTTCCTCTATTCGAGCCTAAATACCATAATATAGAAAACTCTGTAGGTGTAAGGGATAATTGTCTTTCATTTAACAAGACTTGTCTCGTATTCTTGTTCATCATTAAACCTGCAAAATCAATCGTATCCTCATGTGGCTTCGAGCTTTGGTTGTATAACGTAAATCTTCGTAACTGTGCCTTAACGCGAGCGACCAATTCTAATGGTCGAAAAGGCTTTGTAATATAATCATCTGCTCCTAAAGAAAATCCATTTATTTTATCAATTTCCTCTTCCTTAGCCGTCAGCATAATGACAGGGAAATGATTGGATTCACGTATTTTTTGTAAAATGGTAAAACCATCAATATGTGGCATCATAATATCTAAAATAGCTAAATCTAAACCTTCACGCTCTATACAAGCTAATGCTTCCTGAGCTGTATAATATTTAAATACATGATAATTTTCATTTTTTAAATAAAGCTCTATTAAATCTGCAATTTCTTTTTCATCGTCAACTACTAAAATGTTCAAACAAACTGCTCCTCCTTTTATCCTCGAATTTCCCACGTTTTTTCACACGCATTATAGCACTTCCTTATTGCTATATCTATAAATAAGAATAGTTTATTTTCGAAACCAACTAAAAAAAGATTCGGAAATAACATATTTCCAAATCCCTTTTATAACGATAGCCATTCTGTAATGCTTATTGTTTTATAGCGCATTAATTGGAAGAATGGATGGCAATAGGAGAAGATTTTTGGGACATATCTTGTTTTACTATTCTCCCTGGATAAAATTGCATTTGTTCATTTAATTTATTTTCTTTTGCGGTTATCGTAATTGGTTTCACTTTCAAGACAAGTGTTTTACTCCCAAAAGAAGATTGATACTTTTCGATATGTGTTTTCGATAATCGAGTATGGTAATAGCTCGGTACATATTTATCAAGCATTGCCTGCATGGCAGCAGTTGCTTCATGTAAATCTGTTACTATTTCCACTTGACCATTCGCAACCACACTCATATATGCTGTATCCGTTTCAGCAGGAATGGGGTCTACCATTGTTCCGAACGTTTCGCATACTGTAATACATGCATGTGGATTGGTCTTGATAATATTTATTTTTCTCCCCTCATTTGCTCCATGAAAATAAAAATATCCATCTTGAAAGACATAATTAAATGGAATAACATATGGCATTTGTTCATCCACTAACCCAAGAAAAGCAGTTTGTGCGTCCTCTAAAAATTGTTTTACTTGGTTGTCATCTGTACAGGCTCTTAGATGCATTCGAATGTCCGTTTTCATTTTTTAACCCCCTATTTCTCTTCTACAGAGGAGTCTACAGCAGGAAGGGCGCCTACAAAAGGGACAGTTTGATGAAAACCTGTGGGTACAACTTCAAACTATTTCATGTAAAGAGACTCTAATTCCTCATTCATTCACCCGGATCACGATAAATTAACTTTAGCTGTGCCACAATCATAATGCTAATAACGACAAGTAAAAACCAAGAACTGATTTTCCCAAAATGAACGATCGTCCAAGCTACCTCTTGATTAGGGTATGACCATGCACCAAAATATGTAGCAATATTTTCAGCAATCCAAATAAAAAACCCTATTAAAAAGAATGATACGACAATCGGCATTTGATAGATGTTATTGCGCACGGTAAATTTGACAACTGTACGGTAAAATACTATGAAAAGTAACGCCATTAACAGCCATCTTAAATCATAAATAAAATGGTGTGTGAAAAAATTCAAATAAATCATGGCACCTAGTGGAATAGCTATATAACTCTTTGGCCAATTGACAATCTTTAAATCAAACCTGCGCCACGCCTGGCAAATATAGCTGGCTACACTTGCATACATAAAGCCACTATATAATGGCACACCTCCAATTTTTGACCAAGCCTCTTCTGGATAAGACCAAGAATTAACATTCACTTTATAGAGTTCAAGAACAAGCCCAATAATATGAAATAGACAGATCACTTTTAGTTCATCTTTCGTTTCTAGACCCAATTTATACATCAAGTATTGTGTCACAAGACAGATTATTAAAATGAAATCGTATCTTGCAACGCCTGGTATATGAATTACTTTTGAGAGTGCGAGAGTAATAAATATTACGACTGGAAAAATACAAGATAATGATTGATGGTACGTAAAGAAACCTAAGTCTTTCAAAAAATTCTTCATCATACATTCACCTCAGTAATGATACAAAGTATAAGGAACTTAGTGTGCAAAACTAAATTCTTCTTGTCTGAAGAATATACGATATATTATCTAATTTCAATATTTTTTTATCGAAAAACGATAAATTTTTTCTTTTTTTATTGGAACAATTTTTTAAGAAATACGTCCTTCATTTTTCTAAACTTGTGGGATTGAGGAGGAAAAATAGAAAAGAGTAGCCGTCTTAGTAGCTACTCCCCATACTTAAAGATACATTTTTTGATCTAATTTTAACTGTACTTCTTGTTGACTTATTTTTATTACCTTAGTCTTCTTCACTTTTAAGTAATAAACGATGTAACAGCCGATAAAGAATGCTCCACCACAATAAAGTGCCAATCGTTGCGATGGATCGAATGCCAAGCTCGCCATAACAATACAGTTTGCGACTAAACCGATAATTGGAATGATTGGATAAAGTGGAGCTTTGAATTTTAAATCCTCCACTTTTCCCCCTTGTCGTACATAGGATCGTCTAAAGGCGATTTGTGATGCTGTAATTGCAATCCAGCCTATTTGAGCGCCTAAACCTGCTAGCGATAAAAGCCAAACAAAAACTGTTTTTGCAGCGAATACACTAGACAGAAGTGATAATCCGGCTACAGCAAGTGTTATTAATAATGCGTTCATAGGAATCCCTCTCTTATTAACCTTCCCTAAAACTGGGCTAGCCATTTTTTCAACGGAAAGAGAGAATAACATACGCGTTGCTGCATATAGACCCGAGTTAGCAACCGATAATAACGCTGTTAAAATAACGAAGTTCATAATGTCTGCCGCATAAGGTATACCTATACTATCCAATACAACTACAAATGGGCTTTCAACAACTCCCGCTTTATCCATAGGAATCATAGCTGCAAGCACAACCACGGATAGAACAAAGAAGAAAAGCGTACGCCATACGGTTTGTTTAATAGATTTAGGAATCGTTTTTTCCGGATTTTCACTTTCCCCTGCAGCAATACCAATTAACTCGGTTCCTTGGAATGAAAAATTCACAGTAATCATCGTTATAAGCAATGCTGTTACACCATTTGGAAATAGTCCACCCTCATAAAAATGAGTAAGGAATGGGGCCTCCGTTCCATCCTTCATATCGATCAAGCCAAACATAGCTGCTCCCCCAACTCCTAGGAACATAATGATGGCCAAAATTTTAATGCTAGAAAAGACAAACTCGGCTTCACCAAATGCCTTTGCTGATAAACCATTTAACAAAAAGAGCAGAGCCCCGAATATTAAACACCACATCCATACTGGCGATTCAGGAAACCATCTTTGCATAAGTTGTCCAGCGCCTAAAAATTCAAGGGCAACCGTTACTGCCCAGCCTAGCCAATACAGCCAGCCAACAGCAAAGCCAGTAGCAGGACCTATAAATTTCGTCGTGTATGTTTGAAATGAACCAGATACGGGCATAGCCACTGATAATTCACCTAAACAAAGCATCGTTAGATACATCACTAACCCGCCTACTAAATAAGAAAGAATGGCCCCAGTTGGTCCGGCTTGATTAATGGTAAAGCCTGATCCAAGGAAAAACCCCGTCCCTATACAACCCCCAAGTGAAATCATAAACAAGTGTCTAGCTTTCATACTTCTTTTTAATTCATATTGTTCTGATGCCATAAAAAAACCCCTTATGCTATTACCTTGTAAGCACTTACTTTTGTAAATACAAAAAGATAACTAGTAGAAATATCAATAGATTTGATTCATAAAATTTAATCTATTTTGTGAACAGTCAATTTTCTGACAAATAAAAGTTCCCGTTTAGTCTAGAGCAATAATTCGTTCTATTGTAAACTATAATGAGGGAGAGCAATTTTCTAATATTCGGTTGTGGGGACCTAATTTTATTAAAAAAGTTCTTCCTTATAGGCTCATTCATCTTCCCAATCGTTTGCTTAAATTAATGTATCGCCAAAGAGTGAGCTGATTAAAGCTACGGCAGCGATAGCTGTTTTATTATATTGATCTAAAACTGGGTTTGTCTCTACAAACTCTGCAGAAGTAATAATATTTGCTTCTGATAGCATTTCCATAGCAAGGTGACTTTCTCGGTAGCTAATACCACCTGCCACTGGAGTTCCTACACCTGGAGCATCATTAGGATCAAGGCCATCTAAATCTAAAGATAAATGGACACCGTCAGTGCGTTCCTTTAAATATTCAATCGTTTCGGACATTATGGTCGTCATGCCTAAACGATCGATTTCATGCATCGTATACACCTTAATGCCAATTTCCTTAATTAGTTGTTTTTCACCTGGATCTAAATCACGTGCCCCAATAATAACAACATTTTCAGGCTTCACTTTTGGCGCATAGCCACCAATATTCGTAAGTGCTGGATGCCCAATTCCTAAGCTTACTGCTAAAGACATTCCATGAATATTACCAGAAGGTGATGTTTCACCTGTATTTAAATCACCATGGGCATCATACCAAATAACGCCTAGATTCTCGTAATGTTTAGAAACACCTGCTAATGTACCAATGGCAATACTATGATCTCCACCTAAAACTAAAGGGAAACGTTTTGAGGAAATAACATGATCTACTTTTTGACCAAGCTTATCATTAGCATCAGCTACAGTTTTTAAATTTTTTAAGTTAGTTGTTGCCTCTATTTCTACATCTTTATGAACGAGTTCGATAGTCAGATCACCTTCGTCCTGAATGGAATATCCAAGACCCTCAAGTCGATCTGTTAGACCAGCATATCGAATTGCACTCGGCCCCATGTCAACTCCTCTTCTCGTTTGACCCAAATCCATTGGCACCCCAATAATTGTCACTTCTTTGCGCATAATAAATTTCTCCTCTCCAATAATTACTTTCACAGTATAAAGAAAATGAAAAATTGACTCAACTCGACATTATTTTTAATTTTTATACAGTTTGGATTATTAAAAACATAGATTTCATCATGCATAAATGAATGCATAAACAGCAAAGTAATGAATACAAAAACAATATTTTACAATTTTACATCACTTATTGTCAGAAATTTCAAAAACAGAACAGTAAAACTATTCTTTTTTTATAGTTTTTTTTGAAAATTTTCAAGGTAATTTAAGGTTTCAACACTATTTAATGTCATAAAATTGAAAATAAATACTATTTTGTTTATGTTAGACACTCATTTTTTCTACTAAAAATTTTATATAAAATAGCTTTAGGCGATTATTTGGACAGAAAAAAAGCCCTACGACGTAGCTAGTAGGGCTTTAAAACTGCTAAGTTTTTAATAATTTTAAAATACTATTCAAACACGTTTCTTTATAATATTGATGTTGTTCTTCTACATCATCGGTTAACCATTGTATCAAAGAACCATCAATCATCGCCCTCACCATTTTTGCACTTGCTAAGGAATCCATCTCTTCACAAAACACACCTTCATGCTGACCTAACTTAATAATTTCTTGTCCAATCCCCCAACAATTCTCATAAAATTTTAAGTTTATTTTTTTATACGCTTCATTTCCGTTGGCTTGGGCTAAAAAATCTAAATACACTCTGTAAAATTTTTTATTGTCCTGGGGGGATACAAAAACAGCATTTATATAGGCATGAAGTTTTTCTATTGCCTTCTCGTATTTGGCAATTTCTTTTATTTCAAAACTATAGATTTTGTTTGTTGTGGATTCCAGTAATTCTAATAAGATGTTTTGCTTGCTCGTAAAGTAATAGTGAACGACACCTTTCGAAACATCTGCATGATCGGCAATATCTTGTAATGTAACATTATCATAGCCTAAATTTGAAACAGCATCAAAGGCTGCTTTCATAATTTGTTTCTTCCGTTCTTCCTCTTTCTTTTTCATAGAAGCCTCCAATGACTTGATACAAGTCATTATACATGAACAGAGTGCCATTTCCAATTTTATATTGACCGGTCAGAATAATTTTGATACTGTTTAATGGAATTATATTGTAGGAGGATGTTTACGATGACATTAGAAAACTTTAAAGCGTTGGTAGTCAATCAAGATGAGAATTTTACAGTGAAAGTTAATGATCTTACTTTAAATGATCTACCAAATGGTGAGGTATTAATTAAAGTAAGCTACTCTGGCATTAATTATAAAGACAGTTTGGCCACTATGCCGGATGGGAAAATCGTTACTTCCTATCCTTTCGTCCCTGGTATTGATTTAGCTGGGATTGTTGTATCCTCTGAAGATCCCCGTTTCCATGAAGGTGACGAGGTAATTGCAACAAGCTATGAAATTGGCGTAGCCCACTTTGGAGGATTTAGTGAGTACGCTCGTATTCCTTCTAAATGGATTGTTCCACTTCCAAACGGTCTATCTCTCAAAGAGGCGATGATTATAGGAACTGCCGGCTTTACAGCTGCTTTGTCTATTCAAAGACTCGAAGAAAATGGCATTAATCCTGAGAAAGGGAAAGTCCTTGTTACGGGTGCAACTGGGGGTGTAGGCAGTTTTGCTGTCTCGATTCTTTCAACACTAGGTTATCAAGTAGAAGCAAGTACAGGAAAAGATTCAGAGCATGAATACTTGAATAACCTTGGAGCCACTTCGATTGTAGACCGTGGAGAGGTTTTTGATGGGAAAATTAGAGCGTTAGGCAAACAAAAATGGGCTGCAGCTGTCGATTCTGTTGGAGGAGAACCACTTGCCTCTTTATTGAGCCAAATTCAGTATGGAGGTGCGGTTGCTAGCAGTGGACTAACAGCAGGAACAAACCTTCCTACAAGTGTCTTCCCCTTCATTTTAAGAGGCGTGAATTTACTTGGAATTGATTCTGTTTATTGTCCAATGGATGTACGATTGAAAATATGGAATCGTTTAGCGACAGATTTTAAACCAGCAAACCTTGAAAGCTTCATTCATCAAGAGGTCACATTGCAGCAACTTCCAGATGTTTTACCTATGTTACTGAAAGGTCAAGCAAGAGGTAGATTCCTTGTGAAATTATAAATAAGTTAAACGACAGCCTTCCTACAAATGAATGTAGGAAGGCTTTTATCATACTACTTTCATTCCTACAAGCTACTATGCCTTAGCATGGTAGCTTTTTTTGTTTGACATCGGCCTGACATAAAAGCTCTTTATAGTAAGCCATGAACATATCACTAGTTGCTTCTATTCAAGCATTATAAAAAATTGTCTAAATTCGTGTTCTCAAACATACCATTAATGTATATGAGCATTAAATTTAGGGAACTCAAAAACTATCAACTATTTTTGGAGATGATCATATGAAACGAGCACATATTGATGAATTAAATATTACTAGAGCCTTAGCTATACTAGCTGTACTTCTTATCCATTCTACTAGTACACCTGTTACAGCTTTATCCAGCGAATCAAGACTCTACTCCATTTACGTATTTTTGAATATTTTCCCCAAATTCGCTGTCCCTGTTTTTATTTTTTTAAGTGGGTTTGTTTTATTTTACAATTATATACAAAAGGATTTCACAAAAACACTGATTGTTCGTTTTTATAAAAAAAGAGTTACCCAAATACTTATTCCCTATCTCTTTTTTTCCGTCTTTTATTATGCGGCCATGCAATTTTATGTGTCACACGATTTTTCATTAACATGGCACGCCCTCTTTAGTGTTGATTTTCTTGAGAAACTACTAATTGGAAAAGCATATACTCATTTATACTATATATTTATTATGGTGCAGTTCTATCTATTGTTCCCGTTATTCTTATATATTTTAAAGAAAAAACCCACCCTATCCCCTCACCTAATATGGATAGGACTAGCTCTTCAATGGATTTTTATCCAATTAAATGCTGAGTTTTGGCAGTATCCATACAGAGGGAGTATTTCATTCTCTTATATACTTTATTTCCTGGCTGGTGGGTTTTTAGGAATTTATTTTGAAAAGTATAAACAATGGTTCCAGCTAACAAAAGAAAACTTCCCTGTTTCTCTATATTTCATTTGGGCTATTTGGTTAGTTTCTACTATTTATAATATTTATCTATATTATTTTGTTTACTCATCCCAAACCTATTTAGCCAACAGTAGCGTATTTGAACTAGTTTTTCAGCTACAGTCTTTATCGGCCTGTATTATAGTGTTACAGCTTTCCTTCTGGCTCTATGATAGAGGAAATAAAGCCTTTGTAAATACCCTTATTAACCTCGGGACACTATCATTTGGCATTTATTTATTACATCCTTTTTTCCTCTTCCTTTATCGTCAAATACCTGTAAGTGGCAATAGTCTCTTATTTCATGTTTGGAGTGTGGGAGGCTTTATAGTTGCTTTATTTGTTACATGGATTGTAGTATTTCTGGTGGGAAAATATATTAAATATCATTGGATTGCATTCGGACCGATTCCGAAAGAGTTTCCTTATAAATAAATGTTGCCTATTATAATAGTAGAAACTATATGGACTAACAAAAAAGCCCTGTGGAAATCCACAGGGCTTTCTTACATAACCAGCTTAATTATTTTGAAATTGAACCGTCTTTTACTTTGTTGTTATTTGCATCAACAAGGTTTGTAGCTTTAAATTCAACTACAAGGCTATCCGTTAAAGCGTAGTCAGCTTTAGTTGTTACAGTTAATTTGCCATTAGCTACAGAAGCTGAAGCAATTTCTACAGTTGAGCCAGCAATTTTAACTGTTAAACCTGTTGGTGTAGCTTGATCAGCAATGCTTTCAGTGAAGTCAACTGTAAATGTTTTGCTATCTACTACAGTTACTTTAGAAGCTACAGGCACAATATTTTCTTTAAGAGCAACTAAAGTTGTCGCTTTGCCATTTTTAAGAGTGTTACCTTTAGTATCTACTACATTTTTAGCTTCAAGAACATAATTACCATTTGCCGTGATAGAACCCTCTGGTAAAGTGAAGCGTACTTTTTTAGTACCATCAACAAATTGAAGTTGAGTGCCAGCAGGTAGCTCTTTTCCTCCAAGTGTGTAGTTAGAAGCGTTTGTTGCTGTTGCAGTCACATCAGCAGCATATTCAACAGTGAATACATTGTTATCTGTTACTACAACTGGTGTAGCTCCAAATACTAATGAATCTGTAGTAGTTTCAGGTGTAGCTTCATACGTGCCAGTTGTCACATTGAATGTGATTGTATCTGCAGTTACGTTGCCAGCTAAATCAGCAACTGCTTTAGCAGATAATTCAAATGTATATGTTGAATTGCTATCTAAATCAATGTCCACCTTCACAGTGTTTTTCTCTGCACCCTCAATTTTACCGTTACCATCTACATCGTAACCAGCATCTGCTTTTACAGCTGTTTCTTTTCCAGTAGTGTAAGCAATACCATTTTGAGTTTTAACTGTTAATTTACCATCTACTTTTACTGGCTCGCTAAAAGTAAGGTATAGAGCATCTACATCAGTAGTAGCATTCACATCATCAGCTACTAACATTTTAGTAGAAGTAGATACAAGTGTAGCAGGCGTTAAATCTTTAGATAAAATAGCTTTGAACTCAAATGCATCTCCAGCATTACCAGCTAAATCTTTTTGTCCTTCTACTTTCACGTCCGCATTAATGAATGTAGCTGTACCTAATGCAGCTTTTGCATCAATAGTAAATACAGTTTTATCCTCTGTATCTTTCATATCAGCATCTTTTAAGTAGTAAACAGTAGAACCAACCGTTACTTTTGCATATTCTGCAGCAGTAGCACCAGCATCTGCATCAAGATTTTGTTTCATTAATTCTTCTGAGAAATCAAATGTGATTTCTGTTCCATTCACTGCAGTAGAAACAGTTGGTTTAGAATTATCAACGTCTGCTTTTAGAACCGTGAAGTTCACTGCAATTGGATTTGCAATATTATTAGCGAAGTCAGTTGCCCCTACGATGTCTACTTTATAAGTTTGATCAGCAGTTAAACCTTTGATTGTTAATGTTTTTCCAGATAAAGTATAACGATCTTTAGCAAGTTCAGTACCGTTTAAGCTTACTGTTCCTTCGTTTTGGACAAGCTCATCGAAAGTAATTACGGCTGTTGTGCCTTTAGCTTCAACAGAATTTACGCTAACAGGAGTTGTATCAGCAAATGTGATTAATTTATTAAATTCTTCAGTTAGAATTTTTGCATCTGCTTTTGTTTTGATTGGGTTTACAGTCACTTTACCATTTGTTAACTTAATTTCTTTATCAGTTGTTAAAGTAACAGTCATTCCATCTTCAGATACTTTAGCGTTCGTAATCGTTACACCGTCAATCGCATATTTCGCTGTTACAGCAGCATCTTTTGCATCAACAGCTGTGTTGAACTTCACTTCAAATTCTTTTGCATTAAGTCCTTTTACAGATTCTACTGCTGGTGTTACTTCTTTAACTGCATCAATTGTACGTTTAACCATAGTAGCGAATTCTTCGCGGCTAATTTTATCTTGTGGCGCTAATAATGATCCTTTACCATTGATTACACCATTTTCAACAGCTGTTTCTAAGTAAGATACAGCCCATTTAGAAGCTTTAGAAGCATCTGAGAATTGGCTAAGGTCTGCTTTACCAGTTAATTCATAACCTTGAACGATAACTTTAGCAGCTTGTTCTCTTGTTAATTGTGCTTTTGGTTCAAATTTACCATTACCCATACCGTCAAATAATTCTGGTGAAGTAGCAAGCACTGCATTATAGAACCAGTCATTTTCATTTACATCTGTAAAGTCTTCTGTTCCAGTAGCTTTTAAGTCTAATGCTTTTGATAAGATTTCAGCAGCTTCAGCGCGAGTAAGTGTACCAGCTGGGTTGAAGTTTCCTTTTTCATCACCTTGGATGAAACCTTTGTCAGTTAAAAACTGCACCGCTTCTTTTGCCCAAGATGAAATGCTATCTGCATCATTAAATTCAGCAGCTGATGCTACCGGTACGATTGCTGATGCTACAAGTGCTGCTGTAGCAGTAGTTACGAAAAATTTACGACCTTTGTTATGTTTCGTCATTTTATATTCCTCCAGAATTCAAATAAAATTATATTATTCTGTGAGAACAATATTACCGCTCTATTAACTTGTAAAGATATGTATAATACGTTCTCTCAAATAATAATTACTAATAGTTATGGATAAAGCAGCCTTCAAAATTTTTCATGATGAAAAATACCAATCAATCTTAAATTTGCTTTACAAGACAATAATATAACTACATTACCAATAAATAAACGCTAAAAATAAGGTAATTTTACTATTCAATTGGTTGCATAGGTAATTATTACATAACTAATTTCCAATAATTAGAGAACTGAAGACAAAATGCACATACTAACATTTATTTTTAGCTGGAAACTTTAAATTCCATTTTTCAGATTCCATTTATTTTCTTGGTATAATAGTATGTTGAATGAATTATAGAACGATATAAATGTAAAGCATTAACAGGTTAAATTCTATGCTAATAAAATATAAATTGTTAAAATTAACTATATTCATTGTTTCGCCAATCATTACTATATCGTTTTTAGAAGGGGTGATTGAAAATAGATATTAGAAAGATGCGCTATTTTATAATGGTGGCAGAAGAATTGAATTTTAGTCGTGCAGCAGAACGTCTTCGGATGGCACAGCCTCCACTTAGCCAAGAAATTCGTAAATTAGAAGAAGAGCTGGGCGTTCAACTTTTTCATCGGACAAAGAGAATGGTTGAGCTAACAGACGCAGGGAAGATATTTTTACAAGGATCTAAACAAATCCTCATTCAATTAGAAAAAACTATAGAGGAAACACAACTTGCTGCTGAAGGGAAAAATGGGAGCTTAATCATAGGTTTTGTTGATTCAACAGAAATCGTTATAAAAATCCTTACTAAATTTAGGGCACACTTTCCACAAGTTCATCTTACCTTACGTGAAATGACAACAGAACAGCAATTAGCAGCACTCTATGAAAAACAAATTCATATTGGATTTATACGTTCTGAGCAGAACAACGAAGCACTTGCTTCAGAAATTTGTTTTGAGGAATCTTTAAGATTAGTTGTACATCAAGATCACCCTTTAGTCTCTTTGCCCGAAATTCCATTACAGTTACTAGTGGATGAACCGTTTATAATGTTTCCGCGGCATTTTGGTCCCCATTTTTATGATTTAATCATTAGCTACTTTTGGGATCACGGGGTAAGTTTAAACGTCGTGCAAGAGGCTATACAAATGCAAACGATTGTTAATCTAGTGGCAACGGGGATGGGTGTTTCTGTTGTTCCCTCATCGTTGGAAAGCTATAACCGTCCTGGAGTAATCTATAAAAAAATCAAAGAGACTACACCGAAAATAAACCTATACGTTGGCTGGAGACAAGATGAAAAATCTACAGTCGTTCCTCATTTCTTAAATATTGTTAGAGAGCTCTACTCCATGTCCCAAATGAATGACCAATAATAAAAACCCATCCTATAACGGGATGGGTCATAAAGTATGAAAAGTATTGTACAAAAAATTAACCTGTTTTACTTGGATCGTACTCAATAATACCTGCTAGAACTCCATCAATTTGATTCATGATTGCAGGTTCTAGTTTGACGCTAGCTGCTAATGCATTCTCTCTTACCTGTTCTGGGCTTGATGCACCAATTATCGCTGAGGAAACATGCTCGTTTTGTAGAACCCAAGCCACTGAAAGTTGAGCAAGAGTAAGATCAATCTCTTGTGCAATAGGTTTAAGCTCTTGTATAGCCGTGAGTACATTATCGTCCATCCAACGTCGTGCAAGTTTGTTGAAAAAAGGTTTGCCCGCATCAGAGTTAGCACGGGACTGCACTGGCACTGGTTTTTGTGGTAAATATTTACCTGTAAGAACACCTTGTGCTAGAGGTGACCAAACGACCTGCCCTATCCCTTCACGTTGGCAAGTCGGTATTACATCAGCTTCGATAACTCTCCATAGCATGGAATACTGTGGTTGGCTAGCGATGAGAGGAATATGCAATTCTCGTGCAAGAGTTGCAGCCCTAGTAATTTGTTCTGCCGTCCACTCACTTACACCGATATAAAGTATTTTACCTTGTCTTACAAGATCTGAGAATGCTAACATCGTTTCTTCAAGAGGAGTAGTTGGATCGTACCTGTGTGCATAATAGACATCAATATATTCAGTTTGTAACCGACGTAAAGAAGCATGACAATTTTCTAGAATATGTTTTCGAGATAAGCCTTTATCGTTTGGCCCATTACCAGTCGGATGGCACACCTTCGTACATAGTTCAATGCTCTCTCTCCTCACTCCTTGTAATGAGCGACCAAGTATTTCCTCCGCTTTCGTGTCTGAATAAACATCAGCGGTATCAAATGTTGTAATACCAACATCTAATGCTGCTCTTACACATGCATGTGCCATCTCCTCATTCACTTTCCCGCCATGGTTTATCCAGTTTCCATAGGCAATCTTACTGATGGATAATCCACTATTGCCAAGTTTATTAAACTCCATGCTAGACCCTCCTTTTATATGGTATCTTCATTATAAAAGCCACGTGTTATTACGGATAATATATTATTAGCTATAGATTAATATAAAAAATATATAACACTAAAGAAATAAATAACCTCCTACTATCCTTAGATGTAGAAGGTTATTCTTAAATTATTATCTTGAAGGTTGGGTAGAAATGGACTTATCAAATTGAAAATAAAGAACTAAAGGAATGGTATGATTTATTTAAAAAAGGACTTATAGTTTAATGGTTATCAGGTTGCTATTAATGAAATTAGAACGATTACTATATTATCTTCAAGCTTCTCAAGCATGAACTAGTGTCAGCTTCTAGCTTAGCAATAGAAACATTGAAGCAATATGTGCCGCCGAGATACCAGTCGTTTCTTTCCAAGGGACAGACGACGGTTTTGAGATTATAGAAGGATGCAAATTCGATAAAAGCTTAACGGACCCTATTCATTTCCTCTCATTAAATTGGAATCGTAAAACTTTTCCAATCTATATAGTACCCATTCTACTCTTTCTGTATCATTCAGTGAAATTTATTTAGCGGATAGACATTGTCAATCTTCTTATTTATATAAAGTTCCATAAAAATGTAAGCGAACATCAATAACTGTATATAGTTAAGTTACCATATCATAACAATTCAGACGTAAGTCCGAAGACAACAAAGGATAATAAGTTGTATATTTCAGTTATACTTTTGAATTAAAAAAGTATGAGGAGAAATCCTTGGCAACCATTACGTATAGTATAAAAATTACTACTAAAACGTTCAATTAGATTAATTTATAAAAGCTATACGTAATGAGATTGCTATTTTAATCTATACATTGTTTCTATTTGCGACACCTGTAAATGTTGTAAAAAGAGTGTGGGGGTGTTTTCTATGAAAGAAAAGATACATTTTACTATCTTAAGTAATGATTCAACAGATGGAGATGGAGGGTATGGAGTAGGTACCCTTGATTTAAATAATGTAACGCCTATTATTATAGATTGTGAAAAAGAACACGTATTTATAGACCTAGAAGCCTTACATGGGCGAAGTATTATTGAAAAAAAAGTGCGTTTTTCACCAGATTTAGCGCATGCTAGTGACGATTATAATCGGTATTGGATTGTTTGGGTAGCGCTTCAGGTCGGGGAAAATGGACCTTATTATGCAGGATGTACCGCAAGTGAAGTACGGGTATCGAAAGAAGAACGCCGCATTAAACTTGGCTATAAATCGTTGCCAGAGCAAGTAAATTATTTAGATAAAGCACTTAAAGGGAATTTTCTCCTCCATCATGTCGATACAAATTCAAAAAAACTACTTTCCCAATTTTTATCTGAATTTAATGAACTGTATTGGACACACTCACCTGAAGAATTAAAACATCAATTATGGGAGGATTTATAATGGCTTTTGTAATTACAGAATTATGTAGGGATGAAAAAGCAGCCGTTTGTTTAGATGTCTGTCCCGTAAATTGCATTGTGAATACGGATACTCAATATGTCATTAACCCTGATATTTGTATTGATTGTGGCGCTTGTGAATTAGTTTGCCCCGTAGAGGCTATTTTTTTTGAGGATGAATTGCCTGATGAATATAATTCTGCAACTCTACTAGCGCGTAACTATTTTCGAAACTAAATGACAGGCAATTACTATCTTTTATTACCTGCAACAGCAAGCTATTGATTGAAAGATGGACTGATTTAAAGCGCCGAATGTCAGGCAAAAAAGTAGTACAAACGATCGTTTGTACTACTACATATAATTTCTATTTGATCTTAGCAGAGAACAATCATGTTACTTGTTCAGATCTTTTTTCAGGACATCCCAAATAGAATTATCTACTTCTATTGCTTTTCTATCAGGTAGTTCTCCAATTGCCCGCGCATCCCAATAGGCCTCTTTGACAGGTTGATTACCTAATTCAAAATCCATACCATCCCACGTGTCTTCACGAAATGCATAAAATGCCCAGTGCCAGCCGTAATCATTAAAAATATCAATTAAATCCTTCATATATTGATCCGCTCCATCAACCATTCGGTTAATGCCAAACTCTTCTGCAATAATTCGGTTGTTTGATATATTGTGCTTTTCTGCCCATTTAGCAACGGGTTCTAAAAAATCTTTTAATGAAGTTTTATCAAACATTTTTTCATTTTGATCATTCCCGACTTTGACCTTACCAGGATAAGTGTATGTGAATCCTTTTTTTCGATTTTGGCTTGTCATTTCATACGGTTCATACATATGGAAAGCATACAGCACATTTTTGTCTTCTATTGGTTTTAAATAGTTTATTGCCCAAGGCGTAGCAAATAAACCCGAATCTAAAATAATAGGTGTATCCGCATCTACAGATCGTATAGAATCTACAATCGTTCCATAAAGTCTATTTAAATCTGCTGGCGTGTTTTCTATCTTGTCGTACCATTTATCATAGTCTTCTGTCCAAAAATCATTAAAACCTGTGGCTGTTTCAGGATGCGGTTCATTAATTACATTATATCCAACCACTGCGGGGTGATCTTTTAAGCGCATGGCAAGATCTTTCCAAAAAAGCGCTGCTTGCTCATGATAGTTAAAGTCTTGCCAAATTCGGTCATCATTTTCATAGTTATTAAACTGTCTCCAACGGTTTCCCGGAAGACTAAGAACAGTTAGTACAACTTTTGATCCTCTTGCATAAGCTGCATCTAAATCTTCTTTTAACATCTTAAAATCATTTTCAACAATTCCCTCATACTGATCTGCATTACCGATTAAAAAATCTTTATTAGGCGTAGCATCAGGTTTATCATCAAATAAGAAATCTCTTTCCTTTGCCCATTTATCAGGCGCTAAACGGATAAATTCAATGTTGAATTCATTAGCCTCTTCATAACTTTCTGGCAGAGAAGTGGAATTCATAAAATTTGTACCTTTTCTTTGCTCATCCCAAAAACCATTTTGCATCTGTGGCGTTGCTTGTTTCTCTTGTTTCTTTTGTTTTTCTTCTTGCTCCACAGAACTACAGCCAGTAGCAAAGACGACTATTAAAGCACACCAAAGGGAAACTATCATGTTGAACTTATTTTTCATTCTTTTCCTATGATTTATTTCTCTCATATTATCACCTCATGTAAATCGTACTGAACCTACGTTACATGAATGTGACAATTTTAAAAAAATAAAAAGGATTGAGTTCAGTAACAAACTCAATCCTAACATATGCCTATTTAAAACTTACTCTTATTTTGTACCACTCGCTCCAAATCCAGAAGTTCCTCGAACCGTTTGAGATAATTCATTGACTTCCAGTAGTTGAATAGTAGGGACAAATTGAATCACCATTTGGGCAATTCGCATAGATTTTTCTACTAAGAACGTAGCCTGACCATGATTAATTAAAATAACACCGATTTCGCCTCTATAGCCTTCATCGATTGTTCCTGGGCTATTGAGCACTGTAATACTATGTTTTAAGGCTAGTCCACTTCTTGGGCGAATTTGTGCTTCCGTTCCTTTAGGTAATTCAATTTGAATGCCTGTTTTTATTAATTTAGTCCCACCAGCGGGTATTTCTACAGTTTCAATGGAATAGAGATCCATCCCAGCATCACCGGGATTAGCTTGCATTGGTAGCATTGCATCTGCATGCATTCTTTTAATTTTTACTTCTACGTTCATTGTTCTTCATCCTAACGATTAAAATTAAATGTGTCATCTGTAATTGGCGCTACTTTTGCTTTGGCATAGGTAGCCCCCTTTTGTGAAAAGAAATCATATGTGGAGCCCTCATTACGAATCCCGTTCATGACGATCGGATTCACTTCTTCTTCTGGGAACATGGCTTCAAATCCGACATTCATTAAGGCCTTATTAGCATTATATCGCACATAGGCTTTTACCTCAGGCGATAATCCTGTCTCCGCATAAATATCCTCGGTATATTTCATTTCATTTTGATATAAATCCAGCAATAATTCATAACCCCATAATTGTAAGGCTTCTTGTTTTTCTTTAGAAAATTGCTTATATAGATTTTGAGCGAAAAACCCTACCGCTACGCCATGAATGGATTCGTCACGCAAAATGAGAGAAATAATTTCAGCACTGTTTCTTAAAAAACCTTGCCCACCTAAATATAATGGGTAGAAAAATCCAGAATAGAAAAGGAAAGATTCAAGCATAACGGATGAAAACATCGCTTTCCATAAGCTCTCAGAGTCCCCTTCTTCTATACTATTATAAATATCCGCAATTTTATTTGCCTTATATTGTAAATATTCATTTTTCTTTACCCATTCAAAGAGCTCGTCTATCTCCTCGTTTGTACAAAGCGTTGTAAATATATAAGAATATGATTTAGCATGTATTGCCTCAAATGCATCAAAAACGGTTAATACAGCCTTTTCCTGTAAATCGTCTGTATAAGCAGCAACACGATTCATCCCTATATTCGTCTGAACGGTATCAAGCAAAGTTAGTCCCGCAAACACTTTTTTATATGTGTCCTGATGCTCAAAACTTTTCCACTGCTTAATATCTTTACTCACTGCAATTTCTTCAGGAAACCAAATTTGCTTCCATTGCTGGTCCCAGAAAATTTGGGCAAGTTCACTTGTTGCCTTGTTCCAGTTGACTGCCTCATACACTATATTTGACATGCTACACACTCCTCTAAGCTTTGTAATCGTTGACGAACATAGTAAACGGACTTAATCCCTTTTACCCATGCATAAATGTATACTTTAGCTAGTTGTTCTGTTGTCCAATTGTCAGTGACATAAAGAGTCATTGAAATACCTTGGTCAACGTGTTTTTGAGAAGCTGCGTATAAATCAATTAAATCATAAGGATCAACATCATAGGCCTCTACATATAAATGACTGTTTTCATTTGTTAAATGTGGCATTGGATAAATCGTGCGACTATCTGCATAATCACGAACCTCTACACGCTCTGTACAAGGAGAGATGGATGCCGTACAGCTACGAATATACGAAATACTGCCGGTTGGTGCTATCGCTAAACGATAGGAATGAAATAGACCAAATTCCATAACATCTTCCTTTAATAATCCCCACATTTTATTAGTGATAATTGGAATGTTGCCAAGGGCTTTTAACACTGCTGGCGATAGCTCTTCATCATTCTTATTTACATATTGATCAAAATAGCTACCTGAAGCATAATCGCTATCTTCAAATCGGTAGAACGTTTCTGCTTTTTCTTTAGCCATTTCCATCGATGATTTAAGAGAATAATAGTTCATTGCTTCCATAAAGCGGTCCATGAAATCAATAGAGTCTTTCGAGCCATACATAATGCCCTCCGTAACAAGATGTCCATGAAGATTCATACAACCTAGCCCTACTGAGTGCATTAATCGATTCGCTTTCGCAACCGATGGGACATTTTTGATGTATGTCATTTGTGACACATTTGTTAATAAGTACATAGCTGTATCGATTAATGTTTCAAAATCATTTACTTTACTCGCTGCATGAATATCAATGGACCCTAAATTACATGACACATCTAACCCATATTCGTTAGGCTGATCTTGATCTGTAATGACACTAGTTTCTTGAACTTGCAGGATTTCAGTACATAGGTTTGACATTTTTACGCGACCGATATTTTTTAGTGGATGTCCTTCATTGACATTATCATCAAAAATTTCAAAAGGATAACCTGATTCAAATTGAGCTTTTTTCACCTCAGTATAGAGTCTACGCGCATTCAAACGTTTAATTTTACGGATTTTAGGATTATCAAGTAGTTCATAGTACATTTCTGAAATTGAAATTTCCGACATTCGTTTACCATATTCTTTAAAAATATCATATGGACTAAATAACACAATATCTTTATCGCGTTTCATCAGATCGAAGAAAATACTTGGAATAATAATTCCTGTTGATAGTGTTGCGAGGCGAATTTTATCATCAGCATTTGGTTTTTTTGATGAAATGAAATTCTCTATATCTGCATGGAAAATATTTAGATAAACAACTCCTGAGCCATTTCGTTGACCGAGCTGATTCGAATAACTAAATGAGTTTTCTAATAATTTTGCAACTGGGATAACACCACTTGCACGATTTAGTATTTCTTTAATTGGATCACCTAAAGGACGTAAATCGGTTAAGTTAACCCCGACCCCTCCGCCTAGGCGTGAAAGCTCTAAACAATAGCCAATATTTTCAGCAATACTATTCATAGAGTCATCCATTGATAATTTAAAGCAGCTTACTAATTCACCACGGGCTTTTTTTCCACTATTTAATGCAGTAGGTGTTGCTGGCTGATAGGCTTCCATCATTGCTTCAACAGAACGTTTGGCTAATACAGTGTTCCCATGTGCTAAGTACAGGGCAATAATGACAATACGGTCCTCATATTTTTCTAATATTTCTTCTCCATCACGACTTTTCATAGCATAGCTGTCATAAAATTTGCTTGCGCTCATAAATGATGGGAAGCGGAAATTATAATCATATGCTTTCTTGTACAGCTTCTTTATAAAATCCATCTCGTACATGTCGATAAAATCTTTTTCGTAGTAACCCTCATCCACTAAATAGCGGATTTTTTCCTCTATATCTATAAAATAACGTAAACGTACGTTGACATATTCTAAAAAATAGCGGCGAGTAGCCTCACGGTCCTTTTCTAGCTCTAGTAGTCCCGTTGTACTATAACGATTCAGTACGTCATTATTAAGCTTTAAATAAGTTTTCATCCCATTACCCTCGTTTCATAAAACGTTTGTATTGCTTCATAATCTGTTTGATTGCCACGCAAATCTAATTTCCTCACTAAGGGTACATGATAGGTAGTAGCAATTTTCTCCCCAGCACCGCCAAATACAGTATGTCCGAAGTTACTATTGCCACTAGCAACTACCCCTTTACAAAAATCTCTATTTTTTTCTAAAAAACGTTGCACTTTTGCTGGAATATCACCTAAGCCATCTGTATATGTAATTAAAAGATAAGGCTTATTCAAGCTTAATTCCTCAGAGAGTTCAATAGATTCTGCCCTTAATTTAGAAACAACATTACGGACATTTCCTGTACGACTAGCGTAAACGATCATAGTGTGATCATCTCAATACGAGAAACAATTTCCTGAACATCACCTATAAATGTTTCATCCACCTCTAAAACAGGCACACTTAAAAAACCTGCATCTATAATTGTTTGTTTCGCTTGTTCATCATGATCAATATTAACAACTTCTGCTTCAAGTCCTGCTCGTTGTAATTCGGATTTTACCCATAGACATTTTGGACAGATTGTTTTCGTATAAAGTTTCATAGTAATCCCTCTTTTCACAAAATAAAAAAGCTACCTCTTCTAGAGAGATAGCTTAAATGGAAACGTTAACATACTAAAAATACGGACGTTCCCATCTCTTAATCCCCGAAGAAATGATAAATTTGTTTTATATAGGCAGGTCTCCTGGCTTTGCTTCAATCTCTGATTTCCTTCCCATGCGTATGCACAGTGGTTACAATCATCGTCAGCTTTACAGTTGCGGGGACAGCGTCGGACTAGTACCGAACTTCCCTATTAAACTACATATAGTAGTACCTACACAAAACGAACACAATATATTGTTTTTCGATAGTTTTAAGTGTACCATCCTTTGTATAAAAAGTAAATCGAGAAATAAAAGTTCATCAATTTGAGACTATTCATATTTTCTGACATCACCTTGTAAGAACGAACTAAAATATAAGCAACTAAAAATATAAGCATGAATGCGATAGCATTTTTTTATTAAAAAATAGAAAATAAAATAATAGTCACTTATTTACCTAAAAACGTAGCCACCCTAGTAATTTTATACATAAAAAAGGCATCTTTCCTTTACAGTAAAGATGCAATTATGTGTAAAACTCTGAGTATGATGTAAATCTCGCATCCTACTCCATACATCCTATCTTCGTAGATTTTTTTATTGTACTAGTCTAAAGTAGGACCCCTCTCTTACGAGAATGACACATTTTCGTTCGACAAAACATAACGACAACTACTAAAATGTGCTCAACCGTTCTACCCTTTTCAACTAATTTACAATGAATATGTACCTTTTCTAGTTATTTATAGTATAACATATTCAAGTTCATTCTCCGCCAGCTCGATTAGTTCTATTAAAAATAGCTGATGAATTTTATATGACTCATCAGCTAACCATCATTTAAAATCTTTCTATTGTTATATCCATATTTATGCTTGTAGCAGCCTTAAAGCCTTCCGCAGCTGCAATCATTAAAGAAGAGGGACCACCCTTTTCCGTTTCACCTGCAATATATATTCCAGCCCCAGTTGTTCGTCCAGCACCATCAGTCATAACTGTTCCATTTTCATCAACTTGACAATTTAGTAGTTTAGCAAATTTATTGGGACGATAAAAACTTGGCACAACAAATCCACCAGCTCTAAAAATATTCTCACTTGTTTCTAATTCAACACTAGATAAGTTACCATCATCCCCATGTAAATCTTTAATAGCATTTGTATACACCTTAATTTTCTTATGTTCAAAATCATTTTGAACCTTTTCAGAAAGTTGATGACCATTCGTAAAAACAATTAAATCCTGTGACCAATTAAAAACCAATTTCGTCATATGACTAATATGCTCCTCGTTTTCTGCAATGATAGCCAATGGCTTGTCTCGCAGCTCCCAACCATCGCAATATGGACAGCTAAACAAACTTTTACCATAATATTGTTTGATTTGTGGGAGTGGAAATTCCTCTTGTATTCCAGTAGCTAACAGTATTTTTTCAGATACATAAGATTTATTTTCCGAAGTATTGACTAGAAATAAACCAGTTATATCATCTTTAATTATTTCGATGACGGTTTGATCCATCATTGTTATAGAAGGATAAGATTCTATATCATTACTTGCGAGATTCTTAAATTCTTGTGGCTTTATCCCATCTCTTGTTAAAAAACCATGTGACTCCTGAGTTACACGATTTCTATTTGTTCCATTATCAACTAGTGCAACCTTTCTGCGCGCTCTTCCTAATGTTAAGGCAGCACTTAACCCAGCAGGGCCTCCACCTATAATTATACAATCGTATTGATTCATCATTATTTCCCTCCACATCACAATATATTACAGACCTTCAATATCTGTAATTAAGGCAAAAGACATCGTAAATTATATGTATGATATCTTTTTCTTTTCATTTGTTAAGCCAATAATATATGAGGCATTGATCTCAATAAAAAAAGATACAGTTTAGCTGATTGGGTCTAATCACTCTATTAAGGACTTAACATATCTATAATATCTATTAAGTTTTTTCTCGTCAAATTTTTCGTTTTCATGGTTGATATACCGACTAAGCATCGTTAGTTGAAGTACATCTATTCACTTTTTAAAAGTAACTCTTTTTATCTATTTTATGAAAATGAACCCACTCTCCATTTTACATAGATATTTATGAGATGAGAAAAGTAAAAGCCACTCCAACTGTTTTGGAATGGCTTACTGATCTTCATGAATACGAACCATACAGTTTAAATAATTAACAAGCCCCTAAACGATTGACATATGCCTAACATTTTTACGGCAAGTAGTTATTATTTAAATTTAATTTCCTCAGCCGAAGCCCCTTTTGTATACGTTATAGTCGCTCCAGCAGGTAAATCACGAATTTCTTTTACATTTTTTCCTTCGATAATAATTTCACCAATCTCCGTACCTTTAAAATCAATAATCGCATTTCCTTTTTTAGGACTGATTGTTACAGTTTTGTCTGCAAATCCTTCACCATGGAATTCGGCATATTGACTAAATACTGCAATTCCATTTTTAATATTAGTATTTTTTCCTAACGTTAAAGAAATGCTTGGACGATTCATTATTAATTTACCGGTCTTATAGTTATTAAAGCTATATACATTCTCAGGTACTATTGGTGTTGGTATTTCTTCTTTTTCTGCTTTCAAATCAATTTGAACTAATACAGGGTCATGATCCGATGCTCGCCCCTGCGCTTCTGTAAAGTTCGCATTCATATGAATCATGTCTATGGCCGTAACATTAGCAAGATTATTCGAAACTAAAATATGATCCAGCACTTGATTGTTCCCTTGGAAGAAGTACGAAAAACGATCAGTCTCTGGGGCTTTATCCACCATATTCGTTAAAACATCACCTTTTAATGTTTCAAGTGCTGGTGTGAATTCAAAGTCATTCATATCCCCTGCTACAATGATATTTATATCCGGATTGATGGCAAGACCTTCATCGATAAAATCATTGATGGCTTGAGCAAGCTGACGACGTTTTGTTACTGATTCTAACACTGGCGGCTGAGTTGGCCCCCAAAGTGAACCATCGCCTCCTTTAGAATTTAAGTGCGCTCCTATAATGACCACATGCTCTTCCTGGAATTCGAACTCCGCTGCAATTGGTTTCCGTGTATCTGCAAATTTAGTTGGATCAACAAAACCTGGATTTAAAGCAAGGCTGCCATCTGCTGTCCACCCATTCGCTTGGTCACCAGCTCCCTTTGTACCAGTCACTAATGAAACACGTGTCGGATTATATAAGTAGCCTACACGAATATTACCACCAGGCGCACCGCCTACTGTATTGTTAATAGGCATTACGTCAATCCAATCATAAGCGGGTCCACCTGCAGCCTTAATCGCATTAATTAATCGCATATAGCTTTCAGATGCATCAGCATTTCCTGAATCATCTTGTCCATCATTATCTTGTACTTCGACTAATGTAATAATATCTGGTGACTTCATATTTTTCACAAATGTCGCTGCAATTCTGTCTACTTTTTCATTAGATGTATTGGCAGGATTATTCGAAAAGTTTTCGATATTATAGGAAGCGACATTTAACTTGTCCGCTACTGGTTCAAGATGCGTCACTTCTTGCTGAAGATTTGCCTTTGTCACATTAGGGAAGACTTTATTCGTGTTCAGTCGATAGCCGTCTGTAAAGTTTTCTACAAATCCGATAAGTGGATCATTAAAACGATCACCCGAATCATAATTTTTCCCTGCTACCCCTTCAAGCATAATTTTTTCTGGATTATAATCGTCGGCTGCAATATTTAAACCGCCATTCACATTGAATGTATTATTTGTTGTACTCGGTACAACAATTGGTGAATCATTATTATAAATCGGTCCAATCACTCTCGCATCCGGGAATGATACTCGCATATATTCAATAGATTCCCAAAAATCAATACCATCTTCTTGTGGATCAAAAATTGCAAAGCCATCATTATCAATAATTTTATTTGGTGGGGATAGGTCCTCCCCAATAACAAGTACTTTTGGAACTTCTGCTTTACCTGTTTTTGTAATATTCGTTGCTGAAATTTGCGTATCTCTTAAACGAGAGTTTCCACCTACTTCAGTTACATTCCCTGATACTTTAATAACGTCCCCTACCGCTACATTATGTGCCGACTTACTTACCTTGATCGCTGTTGATTTTACGCCATCGAATGTCGAATCGCGTTCTTGCATAATGAAGCTACTTGAATTAATAACGAATGTTACAATTCCTTCTACATCACTTACTGTTAAATCGACATACGGTGATATATGGCTTGCCCCTTGAATATCGCTAATTGTGGCATTTTCAGTATTAATAATTTCATAAACAAATGTAGCAATCGCACTATTCGTTAAACCTTCTTTCACTGCAATCGCTTTAATCGTCAACGGTTTATTAACCTGAATTTCCCCTGTATACTTTGTACTAGCTGTAGTTGGTGCTGAGCCGTCCACTGTATAATAAATCGTTGCACCTTCTGTCATGGTAGAAAGTGTAATGTTTGTACCAGTTGTTACCCCACCAACATGAGAAGCTTTAATATCCTGAACCTTTGTTACATCTTCAATAATGCGAATCGGGAGTAGTTGATGATTTGTAAATTGACCAACAATACCAGTAATTTCGCCATATGTTTTTCCACTTACTAAACCTGAGTCACGTGTTTTGTCGTAAATAGCAAATGTGCCTACATCGTCAGTTCCGGTAAAATTTTGACCTGAACCAGTAATGGCTACATTTTTAATCGTTACTAATTTCGATTCATGGTCTTCTGCAACCTCAATACTTTTAATAATGTTTGCCTCTGGTAGTGTAGAAGGAATAGGCGTGCCAACAAGCGAAATATTCGTTAATTGCTTTAGTCCGCTATATTCAGCAACTTGACCTTGCACCGTCACCAAATCGCCGACATTTGCAGTAAGGCTATCTACAGGGTAAATTGCAATCGCCGCACCCTCTTCATCTTGAATGTGAGCAGTAGCAGTTTCTAATTTTGCTGTTACAATACCCGATACGATTACTACTTGTCCTATTTCTTTATTACGTGCTTCCGTAATTGAAATAGTGGCTGGTGCATCTTTAACTGTAAAATGAAAGGATTTAATTTCGCTATTGTTTAAGCCAGTTGCTGTAGCAAATGCTTTGATCGTCATTGCTTCATTTACAACAATGCCCGCTGCTGCATCATAAACCTCACTAGCTGTTGACGGTTCAGAACCATCTATCGTGTAATAGATTGTTGCATTTGGTGTATCTGTTGACAATGTTACTTTTGACCCTGCAAAAACTTCACCCGTTGCTGGAAAAGCTTTAACATTCGCTACTTGTGTCGGCTCATAGTTTCCTACTAATTGGAAGCTTTCCGCGCTTAACGTTTTTAATTGATAGGTCCCGTTAAAAATGGAAGCAATCCCTGTCACTGTGATCACATCATTGTTATTGAACCCATCTGCTTCAAATTGAGAGAACTGATAGCCTGTACGGTTATCATGGCGAACTACTAGCTCGTTATTTTCTGCATCAACGGCTTTAAACTCATATGTTCCATATGTACCAGATGACGCTAAATCTTTAATCTTCACATTTTTAAGTGTAATTAATGTACCTTGTAAGCTGTCTTCAAGTGGTAGATTCACTATTTGCGGTGCAGGTGCTGCCCCTGTAGAGATCTGTTCAATTGTCGGTGAATTAAATTGAACTTCACCATTAAATGAACTTGTTTTCCCTATGATTTTGACACTATCTCCAACAGCTAAGCTCCCTGCTTCTGTAGAATTAGAGAAAACATAAACCCCTGCAGACTCATCTTGTACATAGAAGGCCTTGCCTCCCCAGTTTCCAGGTTTTGTCGTAACCGTCCCTTGAATTTGATATGTTTGGTCTTTTCCAACAGCTGCACGAGCTTCGGCAATTGTTCCTTCTGTGACTGAAGAATTAGCTGGCTCAGTCTGTTCCGTTGGATCAGTTCCAACAAAGTCTGTCGTTTCCGCCTTTACCACTGTTAAGTATGGCAAAATCATAGATATTATAAGTAAAAATGATAAAGCTATTTTAGAAACGAAATTAAATTCATATTTCTTCATTCGTTAAGCTCCTTATGATTTTTTATCGTTCATCCTTTTCTCCATTTTGCAAAGGAATTTACGTGAAAGTTATTATTCAATTACTGTGTGTCCTTCAACAGTTAATCCATCTAAACTGATGTTTACATTGGGTGCATCAATGATTAAATCTCCTGAAATCGTACCCTTACTACCAGCTGGCATGAAAGTATATCTCCCTTTAGCTGTTGGGGCTGTTATCGATACATTTCCAGTCAAGGTATGACCATTCAAATCAAACATTACTAAATCTGTTAACATTATATCTGTAGTCACTGGAGCCATTAACTTAATTAAATCTCCTGCTTTTGCTTGTTTTAATGCTTGTTTTAATTCATCAGCATTCTTGACATTAAATTCATTCACTTTTTCTGGTGGAATAACTGGATCGGGTGCTACATTTCCTCCGCCAGTGTTTGGAACCCCAGTACTTGGTGAAGAACCTCCAATAACGGCCTTAATTTGCGAAGCAACAGCTGCATAGTTCGTCATAATTTTTGTTACAGTTGAACCCGCTGGAATCGACAACGTATTGATCAGTAAACCTGAACCGATTGTAATCCGAGCATCGGCATTTAGAACCGATAAATAATTAACTACACCACCAACATTCAACGCTAATTCCACGGCCGTTGAAAGAAATAGTCGTTCAAAATTTACATTTCCTGTCATTTTCAGTTTTGCCGTAGATTCTATTGTTACCTTCTTTACTGCTCCCTCAATATTTATAGCAGAAATCGTAGCTGTAATAATGATTTCTGGAATAACCGTGTTCGACATAATTGAGATATTATTGCGTTTGACATAGACTTTCCCTGTTTGCGAATTTTTGATTGTCAATACAGGTGTAGTTTGACTTGCATTTTTATTTTCTAATGAAGATTTTGCTCCATCTATGGCTTCTACTATTAGATCGCCAGTAATTGTAGCACCATCAAATGCCACTTTTGTTTTAACGTTTGAGCTAATAATTGCATTTCCTGTAATTGATACATTTTTAACTATCACAGCATCTGCGTTAATCGTTATTGAATCGAGCGTTGCATTTGTCTTGAATACAACTTCCTTCTCTGCAGAACCTGCCTTATTTAAAACAACATTATTTACTTTTGTTATAACACCATTTTTAATAGTTGCTGTAATTTCTGCCCCCGTAAGTGCAGTCTTATTTTCAGTAGTAAAGATCGATTTTACCGAAGCATCAAAATAATATATCTTTCCATTAATAGCAATTTCATTCGCCGCATATTCTTCAACTTTAAACGTTACACTTTGAGAAGGTTGAGAAATCGGATGACCAACAGCTTCTGAACGAGTAATAAATGCAGCCATTTGCCCTCGTGTTACATTTGAAGAACCATCGAATAAAGTTGCTGTCTTACCAGTCGTTACGTTGTTTTCATATAAAGCAGCAATCGCTTCTTTGTCATCAGCGCGCACATCTGTGAATGGTAATGCATTTGCATTCGAAGCTTTTAAATGAAAGGCGTTCGCTAAAATCTTTGCTATATGGTTACGCTCTATATAATCCCCCTGACGGAATGTGCCATCTTCATAGCCATCAATAATCCCCTCTTGCTTTAAAGCAGCAATAGCTCCAAAGTATTGGTGAGTAGTAGGAATATCTTTAAAGTTGGGATTGCTCACATTCGATGTTTCCAGCCCTAATACACTTGCAATAATTTTAGCAGCTTGGCCACGTGTTAAGTTTTGTTCAGGTTTAAATGTGCCATCTTGGAACCCATTAATAATGCCCCGATCATTTAAAATTTTAATGTCGTCATAAAATGGATGCGTTCGATGTACATCCTTGAAGCTACTTGCTTCTGATACAATTGGTGCTACCACTACTACTGCTGAAGCTGTTAACGCCATTGCCGTTACTGCTTGTAAATACTTCGATTTCCTCCGTTTACTCATACTTAGAGTAATACCTCCCCATCCCTATTTAATAAGGAAAATTTTTAAACCAATTAACACTACCAAAATATTGGTTAACATAATAATTTTAACAGATAAATAATAAAAACATTCTAATTTATTATTAATATTCTAAATACTATGTAAAATAATCCAGTCTAAACTTTTACAATATGAATAAGAGCAGTAAAAACAGGGCTTTTATCCCGTAACGTTTCCTTCAACTATTTCGGCTTATATAAATAAGAACAAAACCGTAAATGTACCGCCTAGTTTCAACATACATTCGATGGTTGTTACCAAGACATAGGCACACTTTCAACTCAATTTTTTTACAATGTGATAATCTCTTAAACTGTAAAAAAACTGATGAGTATCATCTACTCCTCAGCTATTCATGATATTGTTCTCCGTTAGCTTTAAATAAACTTTATTCTTCTATGTCAAATACACTTTTAAACATTTATTCAGAACATCTAAAATCTACCCAATTCCTATTTGAAATATTTTATATTAAAAACTAAATTATGTAGTATATTCCATAAATTCTATTTATGTTATATACTATACGCTAGAATAATAAAGGAGTTTACAAATTTGGTAAATAGTATTAATTTTTTATTGAAGGTTGTTTTCTTTTGCCATCAAATGCCAGACCGTTCATTTCATTATAATGGGAGAAAATTCCCCCTATGTGCAAGATGTACTGGTATGGCAGTAGGCTATTTTTTATCCGTAATATTAGTCATATGTTTTGGAAGATTTGATTTACGGATTATAGCCTTATTAATTTTACCAATGGCTATCGATGGTATAGGACAATTATTTGGTAAATGGACAAGTAATAATATTAGACGGTTCTTCACTGGATTACCTGGTGGAATCGGTATTATTTATCTCTTCTACACTATTGGCTACCAATTTTTTTTATTTGGTCAATATGTTGGAAAGAATCTATAGCAGGATATTGGAGGTACTATTATGTATTGTAAAAATTGTGGCGAACAAATTTCGGAGCATGCAGAAATTTGTATCCACTGTGGTGTACGTGTAAAAAATGCAAGTGGTGAAGACAAACCAAACTGGGCTGTTAACATAATTACACTTTGTTGCGTTCCACTTGTGGGATTAATTCTGTTCTTTGTTTGGAAAGACGAAAAACCAATTGCTGCTAAATCAGCTTTAATGTTCTTCTTTATTAATATAGGAATTATCATATTATTCTATATTGCCATGCTCCTTATTGGATTTTTGAGTTACTAAAACGAGGGATTACATATGTATTATAAGTATTGTAGTGAACATAGTTTGGATTTAGTTGAAATTACACTAGAAGAGGCGTACATCCATACGTTATCAGTACTAAACCTATTGCTAAAACAGCAGGCGATAGTTGCAAAAGGGCATTTTTTAAGATGCAGGAGGTATAAATATGTATTGTCCTAATTGTGGTTCTAGCATTAACGAGAATGCCGAAATTTGTGTACATTGTGGAGTTAACGTATTAAAATTTAGCGGTCAAGTAACTACGGCAAAAGGTGATACACCAAACATTTGGATTAATGTACTCAGTTTATGCTGCGCCCCTATACTTGGAATTATTATCTATGTTGTCTGGAAAGATTCACAACCTAAAGCTGCAAAATCAGCATTAATATATGCTTTGTTTGGTATAGCTATTTCAATTATTGTCTTGGTTATTTTATTTGTAATAGGGTTTGCAGTAGAAATGATGGATGATAGCTATTATTACTAATAAAAAAAGAGTGCAGTATATTATTACCTTTATTAAAGTAATAAAATTCGCAATCAGCCACTAAATAATTAAGAAGGGTAGACATATAGAAAAGTCTCCCTTCTTTAATCCTATTACTATAGATAAAATCAACAAGCTGAAAAAATTATATGTACAAGCCTATCGCTTTTTTATTTTAATAGTTTACTACTTATGTTCAATTAAGATTTAATAAGGTTCCCGTCACTATCAGTAAATTTACCAAGAATAATCATAATTAAATCAATGATTGTCCAAATACCGAATCCACCTAGTGTGAAAAACATTAAAATACCTGTACCGATTTTACCAGCATAAAAACGATGAACACCTAGACCTCCTAAAAAGAAACAAAGTAATACTGTTGTTACAAAACTTTTGTCTGACATTTAAATACCTCCGATAAATTAATAAATACTATAGTATGATACCCTACCAAATAATTATATTACAAAATAAGTATTTTTCAACATTTTTTTCCTCATAATAAATTCTATTTTATTGGTATTTTACTCCTATAAAACTATCCTTCAGAAGTTCGATATTTATCTACAACTATTAATCACCGCCTTTATTCAATAAAAAAAGAGCTGACAATGCAGCTCAATACTCATGTTACGTTAATGACTATCCGTGTCTACTACTTCCTTTGGTTCCACTAACATGATATGACATTCTTTTTCGGCGAAAGGCTTGTGCTCGGGTCCTCCGGGAATAATAACCATCTCCCCTTGAGAAACCTTCACTTGGCCATCGCGAAAAGCGATAAATAGCTCTCCTTCGAGCACAATAAATACTTTATCGGCACCTTGATGCTCATGCCACATAAATTCTCCATCAATCTTCACCACTTTGAATTGGAAATCGTGTATTTCACCCACAACTTTCGGAGACCAAAGTTCTTTTATTTGAGCTGCACTCTCATTCAGATTAATAGCTTGATAATTCATAGACATCTCTCCCTATTGTTTTATTTGTTTTCGATGAACTCTACTTTATTTGTTAGTGCTTTTGCAGAGCATCCGTTATATTTTGCAAAGCGTATTCGATTGCTAATGGACCACCCGTAATAGCAGACGTATCCATCAAATAAATATTCTCTTTCTTTACTGCGTTCATATTATTCCAAACATTATTTTGATTTAACTCACTCATTAATGTTTCTTTTTTTGTTATGTCACCTATAAGGAAAATGTGGTCTGCCTTAATAGTTGAAATTCCCTCGAACGCAGAAAATTGATTACTCTTCCCATTAAATGTGGTATCAGGTGTAAGCCCCAACCCCCTTTCTTTATCAAACGCTAGTGTATAAACAGGATTATCTTCACCTAAAACATTAAAAGTTTTCCCATCCCATGACACGATAAGTGCTACTGACTCTCCTTCAATCGTTTTTAAATCTTGTCGACCAGTTGTAATTGCTTGCATCATTTTTTCAATTACTTTTTCAGCTTCGTCCTCTTTACCAATAATCTCAGCTACAGTACGGAGACCATATTGCCAATCTTCATAAATATCCTGGGATTTTAATGTAATGACTGGCGCAATTTTTTCTAGTGATTCATACAGTTTTTCATGATGTTCTGTTGCTAAAATAAAATCAGGCTCAATCGATAGAGTTTTTTCAATACTTGGAGACAATTTATCTCCTAATTCCTCGGTTGAATCTAGCTTTCCGTTTAAGTATGCTAAAGAAGATAAATATTCTTTATCAGTAGAAGCTGTAGGAGGCTCACCCAATGCCACTAATATTTCGGGGTAAAAATACCAAAGGGAAGCTATTTTTTCAGGTTTCTTCTCAATCACAATTTCTTTACCTAAGGCATCCTTAATTGTTCTTGGCCACTCTTTTGCATCCACTGGAACTGTTGACATAGATGCTTCTTCTTTTGTAGATAATTCTTTATTTACAGCAGGTGTTTCATTACAACCTCCTAATATGCCTGCTAATAATAATATTGAGAAACATAGTCCTTTCATCTTTTGCATCCAAAATTCCTCCAACATATGATCTTGATATGCCATTAGTATAGTAAAATCATTTATCGTTTTGAATGGATGCTTGTTGAAACTAACATGGATTATTGATGAACTTCTCTCGATACTCTTTAGGGGGAATACCAAATTGTTTTTTAAACACTCTACTAAAATAAAAAGGGTCTTCAATTCCAACAGCCTGTGCAATTTGTTGGACTGGGGCATCACTTGTATATAGCATTTGTTGCGCCATGCTTATTCGATATTTTAATAAATATTCTGCTGGTCCTAACCCTGCATGTTTTTTAAATACATATGAAAGTCGATTTCGATTAACATGATTTTGTTCTGCAAGACAAGAAATCGTAAGGCTTTGATAATAGTGCTCATGAATATAGTTACATACCCGTTCGAATAAAGTATGTGATTCACTGCTATTTTGACTATTTACCACACATAATAAAGCCTCATTCAGTACATCACGAAATAGCATCTCGGTTTGAAACCTTGAAATGCCTCCACGCTGATTGTACACCTGCCAAAGACGCAAAATTAATTCGATAAGGCGAGGAGATTGTCCAGTCAATAATTCAAAATGCTGATGTGAAAAGCTGGATTCTTGTGGCTCTGTGTTACATATTTGGTATTGAACAAGAATATATTCCCAGTTTGCATATTCAAAATTTTGATCTAGCTTCATATTTGCACCACCATGTACAACTTTTCCTGGTGAAAAGATATACGGGGTTCCATTAAATTGAAATTGTATTTTTCCGGTAAGAGGAAAGACGAATCCAGGGAAAGAATCTGTATATTCAGCATAGGGTAGACCAGTGCTTTTACCATATCGGTATACCCCCTGTACTTGAAATGGAATATGTGCTAAATGCTCTGCTAATTGCTCAACATCGATTTTCAAATTAATTACCTCATTTCAAAATTGTATTTACCGCCTGTAATGGAGTTTGACTACAAACTGTTCCACCTAAGGGATACAGACATAAAAAGCCGATGTGTCAGGTCAATTCCTCTACCCCTGAAATGCAAAAAAGTGGGTTGACGACCTTCGCCTATCCCCACCTTATCGATAATGATTATCATTGTCAATTTGAAATATAACCACCCATCTACTAATTGGTGGCTTCCACTACGTATGAAAAGCTTGAACATAGAACCATTTCTTTAAATTCACACGTCCGCTAATGCGGCTTTATAAAACTATAAAACTACATATTGTAATCTCTAAATGCCTCTCTAATCATTTTCCATATATGAACCCTTGCTAAATTCAATACGTTTGCTTTCTACACAGTTATCAATTTCGTTAAACCTTTTGATATAAAATAACATCAAATACATCCTGAGGGTGCATAATCTCATCTACTATATGCCATTTGGTATCGTCTACCTGCTGCATAGGATAATTAAAAAGAGACTTTAATCCATTTCCGTAGCGCATTGCAACAAGTACATCTTTATTAGTTACATCGTATAGTTGATCTAAAATGTCATATTTATTGCTGACCGTTGAGCTAAATATAATATGACTAACTTGTTTGATTACTGCGAGCTCCGCTACCGTCTTTTTATCAATTTGAATGGATAAATGCTCTCCTAATTTATTAACTACCTGTTTCCCTAATCGAATCGCTTCGTCATCAATATCTATTCCAAAAACGTCTGCTCCGCTGCTCTCCGCAACCATTAATAAGGTAATCGGAAAGGACCCAGATCCAATTAAGAGTACCTTCGACTGACTAGTTATTTCAAAATCGCCAAATTCCTTGCCAATACAATTTTCTATGTTTCGAAAATAATCCGTGACTGGTTCCTGTTCATGACTTAATAATAACGCTCGATATTTCTCCAAGATTTGCACACAAACAGACGCGTTCATTCTTAAGTTATCGGCTAGTAATAGGATCTCTATCGATTCCTTCATATTTGCCCACTGTTCTTCATTGTCACGATTTATGATAAAAGAAGAATATTCATCCATTAATTCACACAGCTCAAAATAATTAATCTGTTGCTGCTCCTTATTTTGCTGGATAATGAACTGAAATTTCTTATCAAAGTTTTGTAGTTTTTTTAAAAATAACATCCTATCCTTCACTTACCCCACTCCTAATTTAAGAATTAAAGTTCAATATATGCCATGCCTTGTAAAACTATTTCAGCCTTTTAAAAGGTATGTGAATTATTGGGCCACTCTTCAAAATTAGGAGGATACAGTGTAAAACAATCGAAACCTATTTTTGATTATTTTTTTACGTGTATTAATAGAATTATTGCTAGGTTTCTATGAAACTAGCTTGAATGAGAGTAATATAGGAGCCGAAAAATTGCGAGAGGTGAGTATAGATTTCATTAGAAGCTCCAAGGGGTTAGATGGCTACCAATATGGGCAATATTGTTAGAAGGAGGTTTAAGATCAAATGAATAAAGTTATACAGCCAATCCATGTATATTGTTTGTTATTTTTATCAGTAAGTTTTTTAGCACATTTCGTTTTAATTCCTACCATTTTCACAATCGTCGAACGTGAAGCATGGGTAAGTGCTTTGGCAAGTTTAATACCAATATTAATTTTAGCATTCCTTATTTCTAGAATTACCCATAAATTAAATAATACCTCGTTTTTTGAACAACAATTTTCACAAGATAATAGAACACTTTATTTATTTATCATTACTTCATATATCATTTATTTAATTTCATCAACGTTCGTCTCACTCAAATTTACAATTATATGGGCAGAAGAAAGTTTTAACTCTGATTATCCATATTTTATTACAGTACTTTTATTTATATTATTATGCTTTTATGGTTCCCTAAAAGGGATCAAAACTATTGCTATCCTGTCATTGATTATTTGTTCACTATACATTTTTTTATTTGTACTCCTCAATTTAGGGAACTCAATGAACAATGAATACGAACTATTATTACCAGTAAATACAAGTAATACTCCGTCCATTTTATGGGGAATATTATACATATGTATTGGTATTTTAGAAATGGGCTTTATTTTAATCGTTTTAAATAGTTATGTAAAAGAGCAAATGAAAAGGACAGGAATACTCGTTTTCTCTATTATGTTTGTCCTATTAGTTTTTATCGCTATTGTGACTTCTGTATCTGAATTTGGCATTTATCTCACTAAAAAAATGCTCTTTCCTATAAACGAGCAATGGAGAGTTTTGTCATTTGGTAAGTACTTTACAAGATTAGATTCTTTATCTGTTCTCCAAATATTATCAATGGCTTTTATTCGTATATGTTTATTTATGTATATAGTGTCATCCTTCTTTAAAAATCGGAAATTTATATTAATTATTGGTTATCTAAGCTTAACAATAGGATTATTAATTCCTTGGTCTGTTTCTGATTTTTTGTCATTTATAAAAAGCACTTATCTTCTTTCTATTTTTTTATTTTTATTCTTTTTTATGACTGTTTTCTACGTATTAGAAAAAAAGCAAAAGGGAGTTCATCATCTTGACTGAAAATAAGGATTTTTTTTATAAAGAATTTGACCACCAATCAGATATAACGGTAAGTAGTAAATTCTATATGTTTAATAACGAAAAACATGAAGTTATATTTATCTATTGCCATAGTTTAATTGATAGTGTACTTTTTTTAAATTCATTATTACCAAATATTAGATTTCTGGCTGAACAAGGAAATTTATTTGATGTGGAAATTATAAATCGCTATTTAGAAGTACAGGAGATCAAAGAGTACAGAATGAAGACAGATGAAATAAATAGAAAAATTTTCTCAGGTTTTTTATATTTTTATCATGTTTCATCGAATAGCTTATATTCAACCAATTTAGCTAAACTACCTGAACGATCCATTGAAGAATCAAATATGGAAGTGTCATTAAGAGGACCTAGAGACGGGTTTGTTGAAAATATAGATACAAATTTTTCTTTAATAAGAATGAGATTAAAAAGTAAAAATTTATCAAGTGACGATTTTACAATTGGCGACACCAGTAAAACAAAAGTTTTATTGCTCTATATTGAGAACTATATTGATCAAAACACTTTAAAGCATGTACAAAACAAACTTAATAAAATAAAAGTAAATAATATTGCAAGTAGTTATCATATTGAAGAATTACTTTATGATAAGTTGACACTCTTTCCCCTCCTTGATTATTCAGGAAGGCCCGATTTTGTAGTAAGTTCCCTCAATAAAGGCCGTTTTGTCATATTGGTAGATGGAAGTCCAAGCTGTTTAATTGGACCTGTAAATTTATTACTTATTTTGAAAGCAGCTGAAGATGATCAAACGAATTTTTTATTTGTGAGTTTTTCACGAATTTTAAGGATTACCTCTTTATTAACAAGTATATTCTTACCTGGGTTTTGGATTGCATTAACTGTCCATCAACTTAACCAGCTACCCTTTCCCTTACTAGTATCCATATCTGCATCTAAAATTGGACTCCCTGTTTCCTCTTCGTTCGAAATTCTTATTATGCTCATTTTTTTTGACCTCTTTCGAGAAGCGGGAATACGCTTACCAAAAGCTGTAGGTCAAACTGTTGCAGTTTTAGGAGGCTTAATAGTTGGGGATGCTGCTATAAGAGCGGGATTTACATCACCATCAACATTAGTAATTGGAGCACTTACCGTTATATCTAGCTATACATTAATTAATCAAAATATACTAGGCAATGTATTTTTAATAAGAGTTGCAACATTAATAATTTCAGCATTTTTTGGAATGTATGGCTTTGTTTTAAGTGTCTTATTTTTCTTAACATATATCTCGTCATTAGAAAGTTTCGGGCATCCTTACCTTTCTACATTTTATAAAGTTAGTATACCCAATCTTATTAAAGGTTTTTTAAAAATGCCATTTAGAAATAAAATAAAAGACTGACTGTTTTTTCAGCAGAAGGGAGATTATAAATGTCCCATTACTATACGTCCACATTCAAAATAACATTAATTTTTCCTTTATTATTTATTCTAGGCGGCTGTTTAGGTACGAAGGAAATACAAAGTGAAGTTTATATTACCGCTCTTGGTATTGATTATTCTAATGATATGTATCATTTATATTTTCAAGCTTTCGGATTTACGAATGTTGCTGGCTCAGATCCTAGCATTGCATCTGAGCCAGCTCCAATTGTTGTTGGACATGGAGAAGGTGAAACAATTCAGGGAGCAATCGATGATATAGAAAAGAATTCTGTTAACCCTTTATATTATGGACATATACAAACTTTCTTTATTTCCAAAAATATATTGGATGGTCATCTGAATGAATTTTTTGATTTTTTTAGTAGGGATTATTATCTACGTTACAATACGTTAGCTTATGGATATGAAGATGATATTAAAGAGATAATGAATGTACATGGTCTCTTTTATAAACCGCCTATCTTAACATTTCCTTATGATCCAAATGAACAATTATTCTTTAATTCATTCATCTCAACCAGTACTGTACAAGACATGATTAAAAGATATTATGAACCAGTTGGATCAATTATGGTTCCTACAATAAAAATTAGTGAAGATTATTGGATGGAGAATAATAAATCTAAAAATATATTAAAAATAAGTGGTGCTTATTTTCTTTCACAACAAAAATTCAATGGTTGGATAAAGGAAGAAGAACTTTCAGGGCTAGATTGGTTTAATAAGGATTTTAATAACATGAAATTATCAATAAAGGATCAATCTGTTTCCATGTTTATTGACAATTTAGATTATGATATAGAAATTGTCGGTGACACCAGTCCTAAATACATTTTAAATTTAGATGTAAAAGCTTCCATTAGAGAAAACCCAAAAAACATCGGAATAAAAACCATTGAAAAGGATGTCAAAAAAATTATTTCAGCACAGTTTCAAAGTACATTTATGAAAGGGTTGGAAATAGACTCCGATATTTTCAATCTTTCAGAAAAGGCTTATCGTTTCAGACCCCAATCATGGACTGTCAATAAATTAAATACCATTACTGAAAATTCTATTGAAAAATTGAATATAAATGTTTTCATAAAGGATAAAGGTGCTATTAAATAATATGGCACCCTCACCTTTTTTGCATATGGCTACCGTTAAAACATACGCCCGTTAGTGGGTGAAGGAGGAAGACAAAAATCATGACTCTTCGTTCCAATCAACTTCATCATAAAGTTATGTTGGAGAAAATAAAGAGAGCTATCGTGGGTGCCCCCTCGATAGCTAAAGTTGTATGATTTCAAGCCTTTGAATACTGGGGACTAACCCAGGTCATACTATCTTCTTTTTAAAAATATATGGTAGTTCCTCTAGTAACCGTCCTCGAGTAATGGGATCATCATAATTCCATATAGCATCTAAAAAATGAGTCTTACCGGGACTTAACTCGGCTAAAGCCGAAATATATGGACAGTGAGAGACCGTATGTAATTCCTTACGAGAAGCTAAGACAAAATTACGATCTCCAGCATAGTGGCTTATTTGACTGTGCTGAATTTCTATCCATGCCTCCTCTTGCTCGATAAGGTGCATCACTTTTTCTGAGGGACGAAAGCCCAGTGATTCATATAAAGAGCTCGCCAATCCATTCATGCCCATAATATAAAGTTTTTCACCTAACTTGAGATAAACAGTAGCTGTTTCTCCAGTTACATAGGCATCTGCTAATTGTCTTCGCACCATTCTTACTTTGTCTTCATATGTAGTAATCCATTTCTCCGCTGCCTTACTGCGTTCAAAAAGTTTGGCGATATACCGTAACCGCTCAAATAGTCTAAACTTTTTGTCCAGTACAACCGTTGGAGCAAGCGCATTTAGTTCCTGCAAATCTTTTGGATAATAGCTAAGTAAAATAAATTCAGGCTGCAGCTGTGCTATTTTATCTGGGTCGGCCCAATACCCGATACTCTGAATATTGCGTAGCTTATTATGATAAATTACGTTTTCTTTCATAATAGAGATAGCCGCTCCTATGGGAGAAATACCTAGCACTAATAATTCGCCCAGTGTATGTTTGCCATCTGTCACAATACGTGTAGCATCTTGAGGAACAAGAAGCCTTCTACCCATTGAATCGATAACTGATCTTTGCTGCGCATGGAGATGGCTATTCGCATATTCACGTGGAGTGTTGCCAGTTAATTTATGAAAACACCTACTGAAATAATATTCATCCTTAAATCCTATTTGTCGAGCTATTTTGTTCAATGGCTCGGTGGAATTACATAGAAGTTTTTTTGCCTGGCCTATTCGTACATGGACTAAATAATCAGTTGGCTTTTTGCCTGTCAAAATTTTAAATTGTTGACTATATTGCCACCTGACCATGCCAGCCATATTCGCTAGCTGTTCTACCGTTAAATCTTCATCATAATGCTGCTCCATATATTGGATAGTATGTTGAATCATTTTTGTCTTTTCTTCGTTTTGCAAATCGACAGCTTGCTGATCTAACTCGGCCATCATCCCTAGAATCAGTTGAAGTCTCCCTTGCATCATAGCCATTTCTGATGCGGTTAGAGGAGAGCAAAATTGCCTCTTCGTCCATACTGCATTCCCTAGTACTTGCTTAACTTGAGAATATAATAGCCTATATGGATAACCACAAAGCAAGGGTGGATGAGCAATAGGATGTAAAGCTCTTCCCTTTACTTCAAAGGTTTCAAAGGTAAAACGTGTAAGCTGTGCCTCTCCAGTACTTGATTCCACAGTATAGCGTTGTCCTGGTAAAACGAGAATGCAGCTCCCTTGTCTTAGATCGATTGCAATTTTGTCTACATAGAGGCGTATGCCATGACTAAGTGCTATTAATAATGTGCACAAATTCGTTTCATTGTCATGCCTCTTTTTATAGCTCATCGCTGCCGTCTGCTGATTAACTTGAAAACTATCATAGTGTTGTAGCCTAGTATATAGGCATGCAAAATTCATAAGCAACTCTCCAACAATTGAAAATGATTATCATTATCGTTATTATTATAACATAGAATGATTCACTATCAACTATTGATCAAGGATGCTTTTTTTTAGAAAACTAGCTGTAATAATGGATTGGATAGATACAATTTTTACTGTTTGTGCATCCATTCTGGTAGCTTTTTATATAATTGCTCTAAAGCTAGCAATTCATCTGTATTCCATTCATTAGCAATCACATAGACATTTCCCTTTTGTACTGCAGGCAATGTTCCCCATATTGGACTTTGTAGTAGCCGGTCAGCTTCTGATTCACTTTCATCATCCTCTTGTACAATTACAAACAAATGATCACCAGCAAACTGAGAAAGCACTTCTTCTGAAACCGTAACGAAAGACACACCTTCTACATCGATAATATTCTTCTGTACTGCTGGAGGGACAGCAAAGCCATTTTCGCCATAAATAATAGCACCAAGGCTACGATCGCCCATAACATAAAGCGTTTTACCTAACTGATAGAAAACTGTTGCAGTCTCCCCTTTTGCTAATTGAAACTTTTCAAACATTTCTTTAAAACGTGTTTCAAATTTAGCAATTACTTGAGCTACCTCTTCCTGCTTGCCCAAGATATTCCCCATTTCCTTTACACGCTCTGTATAAGGAAGAGCTGGATTGAAGGGAATCGTGGTAGCTATTTTTGCCAATTCTTCATTCAGGTTTGGATCCGCCTTATAATAGCCATTAATAATTAGATCGGGTTTTAAAGTAAGAATCGTCTCTAAATCAGCAGGATTTCCAATATCAACGATCCCTTCGAGTTTACCTTCATAGTAACTAGCAGGCTCTTTCGGAAGATTATTACCAACAACCGGAATATCCATTGCCAAGAAATCACCAATTGTCTGACCAATATAAACCACTCGTTTTGGATCCGCAGGTATTTCTACTTGTTCATCAGTAATCGTTGTATATTGTACTGTTTTCTCACCTTCCTCTTTCTGTTCATCAGCCACATCGCTATTAGCATTAGAAGTATTGCATGCTGATATGATTAACAACAGGAGGAACCCCCCTACCCATCGTATAATTTTCTTTCCATGTTGTTTTGTCACACTTGTTGCTCCTTTCGGCCTTTAATTGAAAATGATTATCATTTACAACATTATTATAATTTGTGCGAAAAGGTGAAACAATGGAAAAAACGCAACGATTTCTTTGTATAAATGTCAATTCTTGTCCAAAACAACGGCTTTTCAATGAAGAAGAAGAAAAACCTATGGTCATGAAATGAAATTATCCCTATTGCTTTGTATGGAGCGCATTTATAGGAGGTGCAATTACCTTGTAGTTTGTGTGAGAGGAGAAGTGGAAATAGACTAGTGAGGATCTGGTGGCTGCATGCAAAAATAGACGAAAGGAGCATGGCTGTATTTACCCATGCTCCTTTTTAAAAATAGAAATAGATGAATCTATTAGTTTTCTCCGCTAATTGCAACTAAAATTTTAGATTGCGTTTTGTCGCTTGTTAATGTTTTAAATCCTCTGTCCACAATTTCATCTAGTTCAATTTGGCTTGTAATAATACCTTGTGGATTTAGTTGACCCGAGCTCATTGCATCAATTGTTCTTTGGAATATAGACGGTGTATATACAATCGAGGATAATATATTAACACCTGTATTTGTAAGTTGCATTGGATTCCATTCGATTGGTCTAGCAAAAATTGAAACAATCATCATATTGCCTCGAGGTTTTGTTACATCAATTGCTTGCTTAAAGGTAGGAGCAACTCCCGCAACCTCAAAGGATACATCCACCCCATCTGCAACAATTGCCCGAACTGCTTGTACAGGATTTTCTTTACCTGAATTAATCGCATGGGTTGCGCCTAATTCTTTTGCCTTTTCTAAACGGTCATCAGATAAATCCAATACGATAACTTTGCTTGCGCCAGATGCTTTTGCAGCGATTACTGTTAATAACCCGATTGGTCCAGCCCCAAATACTGCAACCGAATCACCTAATGTAACCCCAGCATCTTTGACAGCTTGTACAGCAACAGCCATTGGTTCTACTAATGCACCATCTTGTAATGTTAAGTTATCGGCTAAACGGTGAATATTTGTTGCAGGAACATTCACATATTCCGCAAATCCACCATCTCCATGTAAACCGATAAAGTTAAATCCATCATAGCGATCAACATCTTCATGTTTGTTTCTATAAGTTAAAGTAGGATTGATGACAACTCGGTCTCCTGACTTTAAATTGGTCACGTTAGAGCCAACTTCTTCAATGATACCAGCAAATTCATGACCCATTGTCAGTGGGGCAACTTCACCTGTTAATTCTGCTTTTACATCAACTGGTACGAAAACTGGACCTTCTTCGTATTCATGCAAATCACTTCCACAAATACCAGCCCATGCTACTTTTACTGTCACTTCATCTTCTCGTAAAGTGCGTAATTCAACCTCTTCTACTCGAATATCTTTTACACCATGCCAAACTGCAGCTTTCATTTATGTTACCCCCAAAAAATTATTTAAATTGGTACCATAAAATAACATCTTTAATAGCTACTCGCGCATTATCAAAATCCGACGCTTCTATACAACTGATAAAAGTATTAATGGACATATGGTAGGATTCAACTAGATTCATTTTCCATTTTGTTTGGGCAGCTACATTTGTAACAAAGATGGTTTCATTAAAGAATCGTAGCATCGCAATATTTCCTGAAACATCAAAAAACAATTGTAATAAGTGAGCAAACGAAACAACATATTCATAAATATTTTCAGCAGACTTTTTTTGCTTCATCGCTTCAAAACGAAATAAAAGTTCACTTTGCAAATCATCCGTCCATTTAGCTTCACACTTTGTCAGTGCAAAATCCAAAAGGTTATAAAGCGCTTCCAAATAATCCTTCAATTCCTGATCCGATATGGTCTTCACTCTTACACCTTTATGCTGTACTTTTTCAACTACACCATCTTTTTGTAAAAGATAAAGCGCCTCACGGACAGGTGCATGACTTACTTGTAACTCTTTTGCAATTTCCGCTTCTATTAAGCGCTGACCTTGTTCATAATAGCCAGAAAATATGCGAAATAATAATTGTTCAGCTATTTGCTCAGAAATTGTCTTTTTTGAAATTGAATTTTCATCAAACCCCATTAAACCACTCCAATAAATTTATATGTTTTATTTTAACATAGTTCAGTGTATAGAGTGATTAGCTACAGGTGTTATATATTATGGATTATAGATTATCGATAATCTATAAAGGTATTCTATTATAAAAATCCATATCTTTCAATTATCTTGTTTTGGGCATAAGAATAATTCAACACGAATGGAATGATTATTACACTGATTACTTTTATGAGGATTGCTTAGAACACTAAGCTGTAAACACTTAGTGCCCCTTTTGAAAGAAGTCCCCCCTGTAATCCCCTATATGAATTGTTTGTTTTTTGCCTATTTGCTAATTACATTCCCCTTCACTCAGACTGAAATTTTTTAAAATTTATCACCAACTTTTTTCCCCTTCATATTCTATAGAATCAGATTGAATATTGAGGGGGAAACGTATGGGGGTTGAATTTACCGCTCTCCATTGGATTTACGTTATTTTTATTGTGCTTATCATCGGATTTATGGTTAAACGTCGCGATACCACCCTCATTTGTGTAGTAGGCATATTCATGCTAGCAATTGTTGCGACTGGCGATTTAACTTCATCCATTAGTGGAGTATTTAACAGCTTTATTTATGCCATTACAGAGTTGTTATCTACCATACTTATCATTTCTATTATTGTTGCTATGAGCCGGGTCATGATGACTTCAGGGATTAACGAGGTTATGGTTGCGCCATTTACGAAGATCATTAAAACACCCGCTCTTGCCTATTGGACAATTGGTTTATTAATGATGATTATTTCTTGGTTTTTCTGGCCTTCACCTGCTGTGGCATTGTTAGGGGCAGTACTCTTGCCTGTTGCCATTCGTGCAGGCTTGCCAGCACTCGGAGTGGCGATGGCGATGAACTTATTTGGTCATGGGATTGCATTATCAAGTGATTTCGTCATCCAGGGGGCACCGAAGCTAACAGCAGATGCTGCTGGCATTCCTGTTGGGGATGTGGTGTCTGCTAGTATTCCGCTCGTCATTACTATGGGGGTTGTAACGACAATCGTTGCTTATATTTTCTTGCGGCGAGATATGAAACGTGGAACTTTACTTTTAAACACAGCAAATTCCGCAGAAGAAAACGGTGAGCAAGAAACGCTAGAAAATCTACTGTCAATTGGACAAAAACGTTTCTTCGCTGTGCTTATTCCTATTGCTTTTATCTTAGATGTCATCGCCATGTCGGTTTTCAAATTACAGGGTGGCGATGCCACTGCTTTAATTGGTGGAACCTCCGTTTTCATATTACTTTTGCTTAGTATCGTAGCCCATAAAACAGAGGGGCTCGAAAAGACAACAAGCTATTTAATTCAAGGGTTTCAATTCGGCTTTAAAGTGTTCGGACCTGTTATCCCGATTGCTGCTTTCTTCTATTTAGGAGATGCAGGCTTTACACAAATTCTCGGAGATCATTTACCCGCTGCCTCACACGGTATTGTCAATGATCTCGGTGTTGGGCTTGCAGCAATAGTCCCTTTAACGAAGGAAATTGCAGTAATCACTTTGGCTGTAGTTGGTGCCATTACTGGATTAGATGGTTCAGGTTTCTCAGGAATATCCTTAGCGGGCTCTGTCGGAAGCTTATTCGGCAATGCACTAGGCGGAGGAACTGCTACTTTAACGGCCTTAGGGCAAATTACTGCCATTTGGGTTGGTGGAGGTACATTGATTCCTTGGGCATTAATTCCAGCAGCTGCCATTTGTAATGTGAGCCCATTTGAGCTCGCAAGGCGAAACTTACTCCCTGTAATCATTGGGCTTGTTGTGACAACAATTGTAGCGGTGTTTTTGATTTAAATAAGGCAAAAAGAGATGGCTCCTTAGAATTAGGAGCCATCTCTTTTTAATTTAACGCTCAGCATAATATTTTTTTAAAACCCCTTCAAACATCTGCCTAAGGTAAATTTCATTAATCCCTAAAATAGAAGATTCTATTATTATATGTTCAATACGAATAGATATTTGTTGAAGGGACATACTTATTGCTTCCCCAGAGTCAACCATAACAATTGCTTTTGAATGAGGTTTAATGGTGATGATCCCGCTCTTCTGAAGTTCCTTATAGCTTTTATGAACAGTATGAAGGTTAAGATTTGTTTGTGCAGCTAAGTTTCGAATGGATGGTAAATGGTCACCCTTTTTTAAATTCCCAGTTATTATGGCTAGTAGCAATCGTTCGTTTAGCTGCTGATATAGTGGAACCTTACTTCTTCGATTTACTTTCAGATTCATTGATCAACCTATCCCTTCATTTAAGAGCTCACTCTATAAATTGATGTAATTATACAGAGTACAAAGAAAAAATATTAAGAACTCATATCTATAGGTATTTTCAAACGTAAGATGGTCGATTATGAAAATAGGTGCTTCGTATAATAAGTGTATTATTACAGTTGAATGGATATAATGGCTTCCGTTGATTTTGACAAAGTACCTATAACAAATTCGCCAACCCTCCCATTTAAAACTTCCTCTTTGCAATGAAATGGCGCATGGTTGCAATCATCCATATAACTAGGAGCATGGTAACTGCACTATGGAAGCCATACCAAACTTTCATATCCCCTGACATCAATATAGTAGTAGCGTGCAAGCTATTACTAGCAGGATTAACAGCATCCAAAAGCGGATGTAAACCAGCAATGAAACGGCAGATAAATAGGACGACAATACTTGCTAATGCTATAAAAGCCGAACTATTAAAAAACGTGCTCATCATGGCAACAAACGTAATAACAAACAATAGCCACACACAATAAAATAGCAAAGCCAGCAAAGCATGCGTCACTGGTACTGCCGTAAATAAAAAAGATGTATAGCCATATGACATACCATAGCCTAGAGCTATACAGAAAACAGCTACTAGATAATGGACAATAATTTTACTATTTAAGTAGGATGAGATAGACACTGGTCTTGTAAGAATAAATGCCATCATTCCATTTGCTTTTTCACCTTGTATAATGCTCATTGCTGCAACTGCCAAAATAATAATTCCTAACTGATCAAACTGCGAACTTAGGGTTGTGGCCAGTACTTCGCTTCCCTCCGGCTTTGCCAAGGTTGGGTCAATCATAATACCCTCCACACCACCCATTGATTGCAAAATAACCGGCATGTAGTACATCATAATCGGCTGAGTTAACCCAAGTAAAATAAAGACAATTGGTAGCCAGACAATTTTAAATTCCTTCGTCATTTGAGTTACTTCTTTTTTACTTAATGCCAAAAAAGTATTCACCATTTCACACCACCAATTCTAAAAATATTTCTTCTAAGCTTTCATGAATGCCCAATTCAAACTTTAACAACATGACATTTGAATCTATCGCATACTGTAACAATTTTTGAGCGTCTTCCTCCAATTGATGGACGTGTATTTTAAAGCCATTTCTTTCATTTTCAATTTTTCTGACATAGGATAACTGTTCAACCTTTGTTACCCACTTAAGGTCTTCTTGGCGAACCATCAAATAGATGGCAGATTCTTGGTAACGTTCCTGCAACTGATCTTTTGTAGCGTCCTCTATTTTGTGACCATTTTGAATGACGACAAAACGTTCACAAATTTCCTCCGCATCACTCAATATATGGGTTGATAGTAAGATGGTCGTTTCTTTTTTAATCTCTTTTAAAAGATTCAACACTTCACGTCTTCCAATCGGATCTAAAGCTGATACTGGCTCATCCATAATCATCAAAGCTGGTTTATGCAATAAAGCTTGTGCGATACCAAGTCGTTGCTTCATACCCCCTGAAAAAGTTCCAACCTGAAAATGGGCTTCTTTTCCTAATCCAACTTTTTCTAAAAGCAAAGGAATTTCGTTTTGTAATTCATTCTTTGGTAAACCTGAAAGTGTTCCCATAAAAGATAATGTCTCAAATGCTGTCATCCAGGAGAAAAAATTAGGATATTGAGGTAAATAGCCTATCTGATTTTTCATCCTTGTAATTTGTTGTCCATCAAGAAGAATTTTTCCCTCATCTGCATATAAAATATCCGCAATGATTTGAATCAATGTTGATTTTCCTGCTCCGTTTGGTCCAATTAATCCGACGCACTCATTCGCATCAACAATCATTGAAAAATCATGCACTGCCGTTTTGTGTTTAAACCTTTTTGTAATGCCTTCAATTTCTAAGCGCACGTGTATTGACATCCTTTCTACCAATCATGAAATATAAAACAGGACCAATTGTATTAAAAAACACAATAATAACTGTCCACATTAGTACGTTTTCTCTCCTATTTCTGTTGCGGTATAAATCGATTAATGCAATTAGAATGAGGATAGATCCCACCAATAGAAATGGCAAAAGAATAGGAAGTATACTCGCCCAATCGAGTTGACTGATTTCATCAAAACCATAGTGTAATTTCATTGCTAAAACCTCCATTCATTATCATTATCAATAATGATAACAGAGTTGTTAAAAAATTTCATTACCTTTTTACTGTACATCTTCAAAAAATAGCTATAGTATATTTTTTGATAATGTTCTCATTTTGATAACATTTAATGCTTTCCTTGATACCATCTCATTATTTTATTAGGAGGATCGGTTTATGCGCAATAAAGCAGAGGTATTAATGCACCCTGTGAGAATGAAAATTTTACAAGCTTTGATGCACAATAAAGAAGAAGGTTTAAGCACTTTGGAGATGATTTCGGTCATTAAGGATGTACCGCAAGCTACTTTATATAGACATATCCAAATTTTAGTGGACGAAAACATCATAAAAATTGTGAAGGAGCGAAAAGTCCGTTCTGTTACAGAGAAGTTTTATGCATTAAATGAAGGAGCAGCAAAACTTAGTAAGGAGGATTGGACACAGCTCACAACTAAGCAAAAATTAAATTACATTTCCTACTATCAATTAGCACTACTATCTCAATATCAAAATTATTTACATTCACTTGATGAAAAAGAAAGTATTACAGATTTAGCTACTTTTTCTTTCATTGACTTATCGTTAACAGCTGATCAATTCAAGAGCTTTGAATATGAATTGAACGACTTATTCACTAAATACTATAATATGGCCGACTCAAGTAAAGGTTCGGAGACTAAAACAATTGCAATAAATATTATTCCAAAACCTTAGGTAGTATTTTACGTAAAGAAATGGAGAAGATTTATGAAAAAAAGAAAGTCACTAGAAAACACTCGAAAATTCATTATGATTATTATCGGGGCAGTAATTGCTGCTTACGGACTTGAAGCTGTATTAATTCCAAATGCTGTCATTGATGGTGGTGTAACGGGTCTCAGTATTATGGGGGCACACCTATTTGGACTCCCATTAGGCTTACTGCTCTTTGTCTTAAATATTCCGTTCATCTATATCGGTTATAAGCAAGTTGGAAAAACCTTTGCCCTAATGAGTAGTGCTGGGATCGCAGCATTATCCATTTCTACGGTTCTTTTACATGATGTTAAAACCATTTTAGGCCCAAATGATCCCTTACTAATTGTCCTATCTGGGGGTATGCTGCTTGGGGTAGGTATCGGGATTGTCTTACGTAACGGTGGTGCTTTAGATGGTTCGGAAGTTTTAGCTGTATTATTATCACGTAAAATTCCATTTTCTGTCGGCGATATTATCTTATTTATCAACGCCTTTATTTTCTTAGGGGCAAGCTTTATCTTTGGCTTAGAGAGCGCCTTATACTCAGCGTTAACATATTATATTGCGAAAAATGTTATCGATATTATCCAAGTTGGTTTAGAGAAATCAAAAGAAGTCCGTGTTGTTAGTGCTAAATCTGAGGAGATTGGAGACGCAATCCAAGCTCGTCTCGGACGTGGTGTTACCTATACACATGGACGTGGCGGCTTCTCCAATGAACCAACTGAAATTTTAAACTGTGTCATTAACCGTATGGAAGAAAACAAGTTAGTTTCTATTATTAAAGATATCGATGAAGGCGCCTTTGTTGTGATTTCTGATGTTTCAGAAGTTCGTGGCGGGAACTTTAAGAAACGAGATATCCATTAAAATAAGAGTAAGTAAGACGCCAACATGTCTTACTTACTTTTTTCGTATTTTACCCCACCTAATAAACTCAACGCCCCGATGATTACAACTGTCGCTGCACCAACTAATGAATATTGGTAGCTATTAGTAGCGTTAGCAAGTACCCCTGCTACAGTAGGTCCTACCATCTGACCTAAAGCATAGCCAGCTGTTAAATAGCCTAAAATTTGATGACTGTTTACTGGGACAATGTGTCTTGCTAGAGTTGTAACAATTGTTGTGATCCCCATAAAGGTTGCCCCAAATATAAAGGCACTTATATAAAGCGTAATTGTATTTGTTGCTATTGCCGGTAGAGCAATTCCGACTGCTTGAACAACCATAGAAATCAGTAATATTTTCACATAACCAAAGCGCTGTGCTAGCTTGGAACATATGATACACGATGGAATAGCAGCTAAACCAGCTACAAACCATACCAGTGCTGCATTCCCATGAAAGCTTGTTGATTCCTGTGCAATCGATACAATAAAAGTTCCTGTGACAATATAGCCAAGCCCCTCTAAACTATAAGCGACAATTAACCATTTCAACCATGACTTCGGTGGCATTTTTGGTACTGGTATAGATTGATTCCCCCACTGTTTTTTACTGTGTGGGATGGATTTGATGAATAAAACAATAAAGACAAATAATAACACACACAATAAAGCTAAAGCTATCCATGTTCCATTCCACTTAAAGACTTCATGAATGGGCGAAACGATGATGGCACTGATAGCTATTCCAATCCCCACACCACTATAGAAAAGCCCTGATAGATGCGATTTATTATTATCCGCCAATTGATCGAGAACAAGACTAGCCATGACTACAAAAATAAAAGCACTCATTATCCCAGAAATAAATCTGAGGACATACCATATAATAATCGTTTCTGTAAAACCCATAAAGGCCGTAGTCATCATACTGATGATAAGACCTACTTGCAAAAAGGGAACACGTTTTTGTTCAATTGGTAATCGTCCCACCACTAATGCCCCAATCAGGTAGCCTAAATAATTGCTCGTTGCTAAATAGCCTGCAGTGGCTCGACTAAACCCAGATGCTTCTTGCATATAGGGTAGAATGACTGTATATGAAAAACGTCCGATTCCCATCGCGATCATTAAAGCGAGTATGCCACCTATTAAATAGTGGATCGTTTGCTTTTGCATAGTACCACTCCCTCTCTTCTTCACTATATCGAATTTTAGGTATCACAAATATGCTTAATTCGTTATAATTGATATCAATAAAATTGATAGCTGGAGGGCATATGAATATTAATGATTTGACTATCTTTCGAACAGTTGTACAAACAGGAAGTTTTTCTAAAGCAGCTGCAACACTTAATTACACACAATCCAATATATCTATGAAAATACAAAGTCTTGAGGCTTTGTATAATACAACATTATTTTATCGTGGACATCGAGGTATTCAGCTAACAGCTAAGGGGGAACAATTTTACGAGGTCGCCTTAAAAATGCTTCATCTCTATGAGAAATCCTTTGAACTTTTACAAGAGGATGAGAATTCAAGTGGTATTTTACGGATTGGCTCAATGGAAACGACTGCCGCTTTGCATTTACCTACCCTATTGACGACATTCCATCAAGCTCATGAAAAGATCGATATTACTATTTTAACAAGTCCATCTCAGTACAATATTGACCGGTTAATAAACTATGAAATAGATGGTGCCTTTGTGACTGGCCCCGTTTATAAAGAAAATATATTGATTAAGGAATTTGTCAACGAAGAGCTTGTCATCATTACATCAAGCAATCATAAACCTATCCGAGATTTGCTTGATATCGAGGACAGTACAGTCATTTCGTTCAGACATGGCTGCTCCTATCGAGCCGTTTTCGAGCATTGGTTACATGAGGACGGCGTACAGCCAAAAAATAGAATGGAATTTGGTACGCTTGATGGAATTATTGGCTGTGTGGCTGCTGGTCTAGGCATTACCCTACTTCCTCGCGCCATTGCAGAGAAGTATATGGCCGCCTATCCATTAAAAATACATGAAATAACAACCAAGCAAGCCCAAATTTCTACTTGGTTTATTTATCGTAAGGATGAGGTACAATCACCCATCCTCCACTATTTTTTAGAAGCTATAGAAGCTTATCATCCTTTTTAGGGGAATCTAGGATTTTTCGTATTTCTTTTCTCCGGCACTTTTGTGGAGCTATCTGTCACTCTCGGGATGCTATACGTCACTCTCGGGGACTATCGTCACTCTCGGGGTTCTATCCGTCACTCTCTGGGTCCTATATGTCACTTTCAGGATTCTATCCGTCACTTTCAGGGTTCTATCCGTCACTCTCATAGTTTTATCCACTACTTTCGGGGTTCTATCCGTCACATGTGAAATAAAAGCTGTTCAGTAGTTTTTACTCTACTGAACAGCTCATTTTAAGAAATAACCGTTTCCGCTATGTTGGATGCATGATCTCCGATTCTTTCCAAATTACTGACGATATCAGCAAATACAATGCCCGCTGAACCTGAGCACACACCTTCATTTAATCGTTTAATATGCAATTTACGTAAACGTCTCTCCATATTATCTATTTCATTTTCTTTTTCTATCGCTTGCTGTGCTAAAGATAAATCCTGTTTGTCAAGAGATTCAATAGCCACTTTTACAGTTTCTAATGTGAAAATGAACATATCTTCTAACTCTTTCAGTGCTTGGTCACTTAAGCGGACGCGATTGCTATCTTTATATTGAAGAAGCTCGATAATATTTTCTACATGGTCACCAATACGCTCGATATCACGAATATTGTCAAACAAAGCGTGGTGTAGTTTTGAATCATGGTTCGATAGAGATTGCTTGGATAACTCTATTAAATACTCTGTGGATTTCCGATCTAAATTATTGATAGCTTCTTCCAATTGTTCCACCTTGCCTACCAATTTTGTGTCAGCTGTTTTTAAGATCGTTAGCGTTTCTTCTAGACCAAGAATGCTATATTCTCCCATACGGACTACTTCCATTTTTGCTTGTCCTAGTGCAATGGAAGGTGATTTTACAATTAAATTTTGATCCAAAAATTTTGGTTTATATTCGATGGCTGAATCTTCACCAGGAATTAATTTTGTTACAACATATGCCCAAACGCCAATAAACGGCAGTTGAATAAGTGTATTCATGACATTAAAAGTTCCATGAGCAAAGGCTATTTGCATTTTTGGTTCTAAATTAAGCAACCCAGCAATCCATTCTACATAGTTCGTAAATAAGCCAAGTATCAGCATAAAGATAATCGTACCTACCACGTTAAATAGTAAATGAGTGGCAGCCGCTCTTTTAGCTGCTATAGAAGCACCTAAAGCCGCTAAGATGGCAGTAATGGTTGTTCCGATATTATCTCCAAACAGAACAGGTAATGCCCCGTGTAAAGAAATTAAATCCTCCGCATAAAGTCCTTGTAAAATACCTACTGTAGCAGAAGAAGATTGAACAATTAACGTAAATATCGTCCCTACTATTACACCTAAAATCGGTACATCGGACATTTGGACAGTCAAATCTAAAAATGGTTGCCAATCTCGAAGTGGCTTCATCCCTCCACTCATGAGCTCTAAACCAATAAATAAACCGGCAAACCCGAACAGTACTTGTCCAATATTTTGAATCATACTTTTCTTAAAGAAAAATAAGCAAATGGCACCTACTGCCATAATGGGATATGCATATGCACCTACATCAATCCCTATTATAAATGCGGTAATAGTTGTTCCAATATTGGCACCCATAATTACGCCGATCGCCTGGCGCAATTTCATCAGTCCTGCACTAACTAGTCCTACTGTAATAACAGTTGTTCCTGAACTGGACTGTATAAGAACGGTTACAATAATACCAACTAGTACACCCATTAATGGATTTGTTGTAAATCTATCTAAAATATCGCGTAGACGGTCACCAGCAGCCTTCTGTAAACCATCCCCCATAAATTTAATAGCAAAAAGAAATAAGCCTAACCCTCCAAGAAATTGGAAAATCATCTCCTGTATATTGATATCCAATCTATTCAGTCCTTTCCTTGTTGTCAGACTTTATTATTGATAGTTTTAAGCTTGCTGTATATATCATTTACAATGCATTAAATAAATGTTTACACTCCCTTTACAATTAAGCCAAAAAACGGACAAAAACAAATAGTATTCAACAAAAAGCAAACAGAAAAAACATGTGAGAAATCGCTATTAGGATTCCCACATGTTTTCTTTTGACGACTGAGAAAATTTCCTATAGGCTTGAAATAGACTGAGAAGGGGGCTTTTTATGGATATTTTTATTGCCAGTAACCGTCAACTACCCATCCGTTATTATGTGCAAGAAGCTGTTTGGATTCGCCGTGGGGGTAGTACCAAGCTTCCTGATTTAACACTGCCATTTTTCGTTGAGGTAGAAATTAAAAGTCACTACAACCTATCGATCATTAGAGATTATATTTTTGATTTTCAAAAGCAATACAAACAGACAGAAATTCAAATATTAATTAAAGACACTGCTTTTTTAGCTGTCATGCAAGACATGCTGGCAAGCCATGAACGAACACATCACGCTATTACTATTTATCCACTTTAGACAGATTTTTGTTACGATGGAAATGGCAATGAGATAATAAAATACAATGTCTCGTTCTTATATTTTGCGTGAATCGTTCCTCCGTGAAGCTCCACGATGCTTTTGGCGATGGCTAGTCCAAGCCCTGAGCCCTCTGTCACATTTGTTCTTGATTGATCCTTTTTATAAAACCTTTCAAATAAACTATTAAGCTCCTCTGCTGTAAACGCATCACTTTCATTGGCCACACAAATTCGAACCTGGTCGTCTTGCTCCTCAAGTGAAACCAAAATTTTTCCATCTCCAGTGGTGTAGTTTATAGCATTGATTAATAGGTTATCAAATACCCGAACAATTTTTTCAGAATCCAGTGCCGCAAAAATACGATGCTCTGGAAAATGTTTGATAAAAAGACGTTGTTTTTGCTCTGCCAGGGGCACTAACTCCTCCATCAGTTGATCAAGCAGCTCATTCAAACAAATTTGTTGTCGTACTAACGTATTTTTATCATTCATTAGCTTTGTATAGTCAAATAAATCATCAATTAAATTTTTTAATTGCTCAGATTTTGAAAATGCTATCTTCAAATATTCGTCATACTGTTCTTTTGTCTCATACTTCTCTTCTCTTAATAAACGCAAGTAGCCCATAATAGAGGTAAGCGGTGTTCTTAGGTCATGAGAAACGTTTGTAATGAGGTCATTCTTTTGCTGCTCAACTTTTCTTTCCATTTCAATACTGGACATAATTTCTTCTGCCATTTGATTGATATTATCCGTCAATAAGGCAATTTCATCCTGCCCATTTTTCTCAATACGATAAGCTAAATCACCCTTTGCGATTTCCATAACCCCCTCTGCTAAGGATTCTATTTGCGTCATTTTACGTTTCGTTATATAGAAAAACGATAAGATAAACAAAATAACCCCAATGAAAAACGGTATAGGTCCTTCACTAGTGCTCGTTATCACTTCTCCTTGCGGAAGTCCACTTACAATGAAATAGTATTTTTTATCTTGCAAGGTCAGCGGTACTAAAGTAGTAAATTCCTCACGTGAAATGACTATGTTTGGAAACTCTTCTTCAAACGGCTGATTCACCGTAAAGCTCATGGCATCCATAATGACTTCATGCAGGTCGATATGTTCTTCTTTTACTTGTTTAGTTTTGTATAAAACGTCACCGACCTCATCCGTCACGATCATCTTTAACGTATTTTGATGGCTCTCCACTTTTTCATTTTCTTGGTCAATGGTTTGACGTAACGAATCAATACTGTTTTCATGTATCGCTAACTCCGCTATATCATGCGCCTGAAAATACATCGCCCTCATACTGAAACTATAATCAACTGTGGCACTCTCATTGATATTTTCAAATAGTGGAAGTACTGCGCGGGACACTAAAAAACTGCCAAGGGCACATAAAATAAATGTCGTAAATAGTTGTATTCGAATACTACGCTGAATATTGCTTTTAATTCTTTCTCCAATGTGTGTTATTAACCCCACTAGCTTGAAAAATAGTCTAAAGATCCTTTTCAACTTTATACCCTACTCCCCATACGGTTTTGATATATTGAGGATTTCTTGGATTCGTTTCAATGCGCTCTCGAATTTTTCGAATATGTACCATCACTGTATTTTCTGATTGAAAAGCTTCTTCTTTCCAAACCCTTTCATAGATTTGCTCTGCATTCATCACAATCCCTGGATTACTTGAAAGCAATTCTAAAATTGCAAACTCTCTTGGCGTTAATTTTACTTTTTCATTGTTAACTAAGACCTCATGTGTCGCTGTGTTGATTCGTAAGTCTCCAATTTCAATTTCATCACTGTTACTTTTATTCAAGCCATTTAATTTTAGATAGCGCCGAAGCTGTGATTTAATTCTTGCAACTAGCTCCAATGGGTTAAAGGGCTTTGTGACATAATCATCTGCTCCTATTGTTAAGCCCATTATTTTATCCATATCCTGAGATTTGGCAGTCAACATGATAATAGGCATTTCTGCTATTTCCCTTACCTTCATACACATTTCCATACCATCCACATTCGGCATCATTAAATCCAAAACGATTAAATGTATCTCCTGTTTCTTTAATAGCTGCAAACCTTCCTCACCATCACATGCCTCGATCACTTGATAGCCTTCGTTTTTTAAATAAATCGCAATAAGATTTCTAATTTCTTTTTCATCATCCACAATTAGAATTGTTTCGTTACTCATCTAACCCCACCATTCAAATATTTGCCAATACGAACGTTCCTTATTTTAACTATATTTTTATTTTTCGTATATAAAAATAATAAAGACAGCTGATAATGAAGATAATCATGCCCAAATAGACTCCATATTTAGTAGCCAGTATAGAAATATACTCTATGTGACTTCCAAACAATAAACCGAGTGTGAAATAAATCAATGTCCATACAAATCCTGTTGTGTAAGAAAACAAAGCATATGTTTTAAACGACATATTATTCATCCCCACCAAGTACGGAAGAATATGCCTAATAATCGGGATAAAGTAACTAAAGACTAATGCAAAACTGCCATATTTATCAAGCAGTTCTTTGGACTTCAATAAATATTTTGCCTTTTTCCTTTTAAGCAATTTATCGAGTACTTGATAACCGAATAGTCTACCTAGGACATACCCAATAGATAGACCCGAAACGACACCTAAATAGGTAACCAAAAAAGATTTCCATATACTCATCGTCTCTAAGGTTGATAAAAAACCACCACTCATCACAATCATTTCATCTGGTAGAGGCATGCCGATGATGCCTAGCCATAAACTAAAAAACAACGAAAAATACCCATATCGTTCAATAACTAATAAAAGATCCTGTAGCTCCATTAAACGATCCTCATATTCCCTAATTTACAGCTAAATACATAGGCTGGTGGCATATTAATCCAAACCTTTTCATGGGAGATATCACCGAAATATTTTTGAAAAAATGATTTTTTCACAAGTGAATATTGGAACGTAATAAATTTTCCATTGTGCAAACAACCCTGCACATTTTTTAAAATACTGCAGGATACCTCAGCCTCCAAGGAAGTAAAGGGGAGTCCTGAAATGACATAATCAATTTTTTCAACTTGGAACTCGGCCATATACTTCATCAAATTTTCTGCCGAACCATGAATGACCACAACATTCGTTTCATTTGCAAATTTTTGCCGTAGTTTTTCACAAAAAGCTGTATTATGTTCAATGAGAACAAGCAATGTTTCTGGATTTTTTCTTTTCACAAGCTCCCTTGTAAAAGATCCCGTCCCTGGTCCCAATTCAACAATACATTGTGCATTTTCAAAGCATATAGGTTGTATCATTTTATAAGCTAATTTTTTGGAGCTAGGTGAAATGGCACCAATTGTTCTTGGATGTTTTATAAATTCAGTAAGGAACGTGATGAAATTCATATATACTCTCCCCGCTTTGCTTTAATCGTTGATGGTTCTAACTATAATGAGCATTTCTTAAAGAATTGCGAGGAGAATTCTTAAAATTTCCTTAAGAGTTTACATATTAAGTTGTATTTGATGCTGCTGCGAGGTATGGAGCACATGGGGGGTACTTGAGGTACAAATAAATAATCATATTTATATAAAAAGAAAAAGGCTCAGGCTCAAAATCAATTGAAAGCCTGAGCCTAGTTACATACTCCGTTGTGTAATGATGATTTTTAATCCTTCAAAATCTCCGCCTGTCAATATACCCGCATCGAATTTATCTAGCCATGATTTGTCTATTAATTTCTTGTCTACTGTTTGTTTAATTAAATCACGTACTGCAGCTTTTGTTGTCTCATTTGTAAATTTCATACAATCATCATCCTTTTCCATTTGTTGTGGTATATCCATACCATTCAAAATATCCTTTTTAAATTGCCCCTCTGATATCCCCATGCTCATCAAATATGAGAATGGATCTCTATGCGTCGTACCTTTTAAATGATCTGTGATCCAGCGGTGTGACTTAATACCATTGCCACTACCATCAAGTAAAATAGGGATTCCAGCATCTTTTGCAAGCTCCCTTAATAGCCAAACATATGCCGCATAATCTTTTTCAAACTGTTCCTTATTATTGGTTCGAGCTAGCTCTACTTGGGCATAGCTAAATGGATTCCCTTTAGGACCACAACCATATTGCACGCGATTAACGGGGGCAATTTGTACAATACGTCCTCCACTGCCTACCCAATGGGAAGTGAAGGCATTTGCTTTATTACGATTCATATAGGTTATTTCATTTTCTAAAGCATTCGGGCCACAATTATTTGCATTGCCCGATTCATGGGCAATGACGTACTTGACCGCAGTTAAAGCATAGTTTGGTAGTCCTGTCATGAAGCGTTTTTCAATGACATAACTCATTTTCCATTACCCCCTTTATGTGAGTATTGTTTATATAATTGATTGCTAAAAACAGCAGCTCCACTTACAAGAACCCCTTGTACAATACTTTGCATAGTGATACCCATAACGCCGATTGTAAACGCAACCCCAAATACCAGTAAAATATAGGGAATCAACCAATCTTGCATTTTAGGTGTATTCTTTAAAGCCTGTCCTATAACCAATAAAACAGGCACCACAATTAGCGCCTGTTCAATAATATAATCATATAAAAATTCCATAGTATGATCCCCCTAGTAGGTTTTAATAACAAGTGTTAACAATCCTAAAATTACAGCGCCTATAATAGTTGTAGATACCCACCAAACGATTTTATCAATTTTGTTTAATCGGTGGTGAGCATTTTTAGTACTCGCTAATGCTTCCTCTGCGATATCCTTAGCGTTATCCGCCGTTTGACGAATATCTCTAATATCATCAATTTTTGCCTCGATACCACCAAGACGTTCATAAATATTTCTGATTAATTCATCTCCCATGACATCAATCCTTTTCTCTTTAGATTCAAATAAAAAGCTATGAAAAGCATCAAGATTCAGTAGTTCATCCCGATTGCTTTCATAGCTTAAATAACACATAAAAAATAACGCTAGCTTATGCTGCGTTTACTTGTATTCGTTATTTTGTTCAGTGGCTTTAATTTGGATAGCCTCTTCTTCGGTTAATAACTCTTTTGTAACAGCTAAATCAATTTGTTCCTCTGTTGCTCTGCAATTACACCAATTACGTAAGAAAAGATTATATACAGCACTCGACATATCAGTTTCCTCCTAGTAACGCTGTCATGATTAATTCATCTTGATCTGCTTGTGATACTCTCAATTCTGCATTTTGACGCTCAAGCTCTATAATACGTTCTTGTAGATGTCCGCCGTTGCTCTGTTCCTCACCAATGACAACGCTATAAGCATCATATGTTGCTTGATATTCTTCCCTTGTTATCTCGCTTGTATCTGTGCCCATAAGGGACTCGCGTGTGCCACTATAGATCACATAACCGACCTTAGGGTTTTTTTTATCGTCGATAAAACTACCGACAGATTTATTCATGTCGACACCGCCATAAATATATGCAGTGGCATTTCCTACGACTTCCTCTAGGTTATCCGTGATTTTTAAATAAATAGTGTCCATGTGTTTTCCTCCTAGTTGTTTTCCTTTATCCAGTTGTACGGGTATGTGTGGACATTGGCGTAATAAGGCTGTAACCCTGTATTTTTGAGTCCTAGTGCGCCCGTGTTTCGGTCGTATACGATAGAAGACGACATTAACCCATAGATATTAGCATCTACTAATAGGGCGTCTTGACCTACGCCGTAGTTAGCAGTAATCGTTTTAACTAGCGTGAGTTTCAGATCATATATTCGAACTTCTCCGTAGTCTGTCCGCGTGAATACTACATAGCCATCTATTAATTGCACACGCCATGTATAAGATACGTTAATAGTGCTAGTATACGCATCTAAGGGCACGCTGTATGATTGCACAAGACCGCCTGGGTTCCCCGCGAGAGGTGCGTTCATTTTATGCAGGTATGTGATTCCAGCTTGGCGCTCTATTGTATATAAGAAGCCGTCATACATAATACCCGAAACCGAACTACCGCAAGCCTTTGCCGCGGTTACATTACCCGCGTGAGTCATAGCTGTTGATGTGATGTTCCACATACTAATGCCTGTTGACAGTGTGCCACTATACAACGTCCATGCGGCATTATCGTAGTGCCAGCTATCGCGGAACACCGTAGCGTTTAAGAATGGGTATACGTTAGAATCTAGGACTACTGTGTACCCGCCAGTATTTAGCCTATAAACCTTGACAGCATATACGCTATCGGGTGTGTTAGTCGCCGAAATAGCAAAGAGTCCATCACGGGCATAAACGGGTGAGCTTAACCAGTTCCACGATCTTAATTCACCCGATGTATAAACCTTCTGTTTATTAGGCATAAATGACGGTAACTTACTGATAGTTGCTGTACCTGTTTTTAACCCTTCGTCTGTACCGAAAGTCTTACCCTTTGCGACGTCAATCTCCGTAGCGTTTCCGTACTCACCCCCTTCACCCTGTAAGATAAAAGCCCCTGCACGATAGCGAACAGTATACACACCGTTAACCTTTGCATTACTAAACGCTGTGCCATTCGCTTTTTTTATAGGGATAGCACCTAATCCATTAATTTTTAATGTTGTGGCTGCCGTACTGTTAGCATTAGCCGCAAAGGATACTCCTAGGCCGTCACTGTAACTTGTAATAGCTGCATGAATAGCAGTTAAAGCATTTGCTGTACCTGCGACAGCTCCCAGCCATTTGACTGAATCAGTCGGGCTAATAGGCGGAATGGTATCCTCAATACGTTTCATTTCCGTATCAATCTTATCAAGATTGGCGTTAACCACATTTACATTATAAAATTCATCTTCATTATCCTTTTTAAAACCATAATTAGCAGTGTCAGTGGACATTACGATAACACTTCCTCTCTCAGTTGTTTATGTGTATAGGCGGCCAATTGAGCGTGTGTAAAGTGGGCCAGTGCACTATGTTGGATGTATCTGATTTCCACATATACCAACATGTTTTGTGGTGTTACTCGCTCTAGTAATACCTCGACAATTTCAAATTCTCTAGACACGGTTAGCTCTAACTTTACTCGTACCCACTTTTCAGATGTGCTGCGAGTAAGCTCATATTTTCCCTCCCCTAGTAGGCTATCAAGTAGCTGTTTCAGAACGGGAAAACTATAGGGTGCTTGTTCTTGATATCTTGATAAAATGCGGAAACGACGTGTTTCAAGTGTTTCAGATTCATTAGTCATTAAACCAAGCATTTTCTCGTAACGATCGGCACCACGTTCATCTAGGGTTAGGATAAATTGATTATTAAACAACGATTCGGTTAGTTCCCATACTCTCTCTATCGATGGATTTTCAAGTGATGCGATCTTTTGAAGTTCCTTAATTTCGTGAAGGATAGGAGGGAGATAGCTTAAAATATCTGCTTTTCTAGCCACTTATAGTCCCCCTCTTTGGTATCGCTTCTTTATCAAGTTCAAGGTTGCTTGCCTTGCCATTTAATATTGTGTTAGCTATATCGATGACTCCATTAATACCAAGAATACGTGTTTCAATTTGACTTATCCGAATAATCAACCCTGTTTCATCTTCTTGTTTTGTAACTGCTGATGCCCAAAGTTCCGCGAGCTCCTTAAAGTATCCATCAATTACCTCTTGGATGGCATTCTCTATATCTTCAAAAAACCAACCAGATTGTAGGGTAATTGTTGTAATGATATTCACTATCGTTTCATTGACAGCGGTGATAGTAACGTTGTGATCAATAGGAGCAAGTCCAACTCCGTCACCTTGCGCATCTAATGGATCCATCAACTGTTGTACTAACCCAACTAATTCATTGGATGGTTTAGCGAAAGTGGAATCAATAATCGTAACGCCAACAGTGCCACCTCCATATTTTGCTCGGTAGATACGCGCACCTCCAACCCCAGGTATATGTCCAACTCGCTCTTTGTAATCGGCGCGATTCCCTCCAAACGAAATACTTTCAAAGCTATTGAAATAACGCGATCTAAAAGCTTCTGTATCTTCTTCGTTCTCTCCTGGAATCAACAAATCCGTTAACTGTGCTATCTCAAGACCTGCCATGTAATCAATTGGTATTAGTTGTCCTGTCTCGAAATTTCCAATCTCACCTACGGTTTCACACTCCAGCTTAAAAATACCTTTTTCAATTTTTTCAAGGACTACGTAAGTACATTCTTCCTGCGAAAAACGTGCACCTAAGGGAACATCGATATTGAATACTCCCTTGCGTATAGCTTTCGTTGCAGGCGTTGGACTAAGCCCCCGTTCAGCTGCTCGTCTTATTAAATTTTGTCGTGATGCCGTATCTGCGAACATTTGATTTTCATAGTTCAGCAATGTAAAAAGAATTTGAGCTGTCTCGGCAGTATTAGCAGCTGTTGCCTGATAAATCAAAGATGTCTCCCGTTTATCCTGTGTGGGTACATTAGAAAGTTTTTGAACTAATAGATCCTCATAGGAGGTTTTTAAATCGAAAAGTGCTACCATTAATAATCCACCTCTTTCTCTGCAGTGATTTCACCAAAAATGGTGTGGGCTACGTATTGAACATGCACTTTATTTTTAGTGATTGTTACTTCAAAAGAATCGACTTCCGTAATGCGATCATCCTGTAATAAAGCGTCTTGGATGCGTTGTTTTACTTCGCTGGCGACATATACTGTTGGCTGGCCGATCAAATCATTGGTTTCAAAACCTGTGTTCCAACTATAAATTAAATGATTGTATCGCTCGATATTAAGCATAAAAAAAATCGCCTGTTTCATGGCCTCTAGTTCATCAATGGTGCCATAACAGCGATCTAATTCCTTATTTATTTTAAATGTCTTAGAAGGTTCAATTTCTTCCTCAAAATCGAATGTCAGTCCATCATTTATGACCTGTGGAATCATCAAATCACCTCTTTGTCTATGATTAAATAATGTTGACCACCATGCACGCGGATCATCGTCACCTTGTCACCCGTAATTAAGCCATTATAGACTTTGTATATCTGCTCTGCTCCACCATCCACACCCATCTCTACTTCATAATCCATTACAGCACGGGTGAGCTTCAATTGTTCTCCTTTTAAAATCAGTTTCTGATCAATTTGTACTTCTAGCGGATTTACACTTAATACATTGCCATAAATAACCGTAGCGAGCTTTTGGGCATTCAGAACTCCCAACACAAGTTTTTGAATTTCTTTTAATATATCTTCCATACTACGCAATGAAATCACCGCCAATCAGCGATAAATCCATACTATAATTAGATTCTTTGAAGGTATGCCTCACACTTTCAACCATCATGAAATTAGCCACTGATAAGTCACCAACATCCAACAGTACCGCTACCTGACTACCACCACGTACAATTGGGTTACCAAATACTTTATTTATGTGTAGCTTTCTCGATTTACGATTATAAAAATTAAGCATGCTTTCTGCTTTAGCTTTGCCGTTTACTCCTTCATCGAACTTATCTGTTAACTGAAGTACACCCCATTCAGTCATTCTGCTTTCACTTTCGGCCATGAAAGTAGCACGTTCACCTGTTTCTTTATTTTCACGTACTAACTTGATTTTGTTGTACGTATTTTCATCAATGGATGAAGTGTATTCAAACGACTCACCTGATTCTTCATCTATCAGTAAATCTGTTTGAAGTGTCTTAGCTTCACGTAAATTCAAAGCTCCAAAGTCATCATAGAGCACAAATAGCCTTTGAGTATTGAGAGTCGTTTCAGCCAAGGCATTAGCCATCACCGTGAACAATTCTTGATTATCTTCAACCATACAAGGTAGTACATACTTTGTATTGTCTATAGTACCAGTCTTTAACTTAAAGTTCTTTGCAATTAATTGAAGTACTTGAGTAGCTGTTCTATTCTCATACCTATAGGTTTCTTTATTTTTAAAGTAGCGCAGCTGATCGTAACAAGTAACAGTAATGATCCTGTTATTCGAACGTTTCTTAGTAAAAACAAAACCTTTGAAAATCTTGTGTCCATCATATTCAAATATGACTTCATCACCCTCATGAAAGCTGAGCATACCATCCTTTATTACATTGAATGTCAATTTTCCTGGAGTGCCTTTTCGATGGGTTTCCCACACTATACCTTCCTCTACGGCACATTCATATAGTTGCCCCTTACTCTTGATAAATAGTTTTGATTTAGCCAAGTTTTATCACCTGCCCAGGCTTAATAACGTTTGGATTACTAATATTATTAATTTTTGCTAACTCGGTGTATTTAGAGCCATCACCTAAGTACTTCTTAGCAATGGCCCATAATGTTTCTCCTGCTTTAACAGTATGCGTTTTCGGGGTTTCTTTTCCTGTAGTTGGCCGCTTCTGCTCTACTACAGCTTTCGATGCGATCTTTGCTGTATTTCCTGCATTATTAGCTTTTGTAGCTGGTTTCAAGTTGATTTTTTTATTGCCATACTCCCTGTATTGCTTTAACTGGATTCGTACAATTACATCAAAGCCATTATCGGCTGATTCCTTAATCTCATAATCCTCAATGGATACAGTCATGATTGTGTCAAATAATAAATTACCTGCAGGCATCATACGATTTACGAGAAATCGAAAAGGTTTGTCAGAGATTTTTAATTTTTTAAGTTTCCTAAGGTAAAAGGCAGCTGGTTGAAAACCATTCGGATAAACAGCAAATGGGTAGTTAACGTTGGGCAGTAATACCTCAAACTCTATATTCGTTAGTCCTGTTTTTTTTATTACATTTACCTCTCCCTCATTCATTAACACTACAGTTTCGTTTCTGCCATTAATCTTCAGAGTGAGTTCGGAAGGTGCGATAGGAAACTGTAAGTCATCTAGAAAAAAATTATACATCTTCGATTGAACCCCCTTCTGCTAGCATTCCTGAAACTTCTTCAACACGTTGACCAAATCTATCAATAATGCCATCAATATCTAATTCACTGCTAATTCGGTTTTCATTTTTCATATCTACTTTGATTTCTGCCGTCGTATAACGATTGATTGCTTCACGTTCAGCTATATCACGGAGATACTTTAAATCCTCATTCATTATTTTAATACCTTCCGTTGCCCTCTCAGTATTGTCCGCTGTTTTCTTACCTAACTCATTCCCTTTATCGAGTTTGTCACCTAAAGCTAACGCATTATCAATGTCATTTTTTATCTTGTCATCTTTAATATTATTGCTTTTCTCTTCACCCGATTTGAATAGGTTGGCCCCCCAATCGTAGCCTTTATCCCAAGACTTACCAAGGTCCTTAAATTCCATTTTTGGTGCTTCCCAATAATCATCAGGAGCTTCGCCAATCCAGTTATCCAAAACTCCTCTAAGACCTTTTAGATCACTTGTAATGGACTCTCGGTGACTATACTCTGTACCCATTTTTAAACCTACAGAAGATGAAATATTCTCTGGTAATAGATTCACAAACCAATTCCAAGCTTGTATCGCCAAGTTAACTGCGTCAACAATAGCATTAACAAAGCTTGTAGCAAATCCATCCCATCCACTTACCATTGAAATAATTAAATCTAACATATTAGTTGCTAGATTATAAAATAATTTATTTACGGAATACGTCATATTTTTCGATACATTTACAAAAAATTCCACAAAAGAGGCCCACAAATTCCACATATAGGCTACTCTATTATAAATCAATGATCCTAACACCATGAATGCCCCAGCTATTATTCCTGTAGCACTAACCGAGGTCCCAGCAAAATAATTGAAAGCAGCTACCGCTAAATAGAAAAGACCAATAAGAATAACAATGGCTATTACTAAAATAAATATTGGATTGGCTGCTATCGCTGCATTTAAGCCCCATGCTGCAGCTGTTGCCGCTGATGTTGCAGAGACACTCGTCCATGTAGTCGCCGTTAATAATCCAATCGCAAGCGTTCTTAGACCAGTCCAAATTATACTGGCTATTTCAGCTGCTTTTACTAGTAGTAAAGCAGACTCATATACTAACATTGCTGCTGCAACAGTACTTATTATAGGAACTATAAATGACCAACTATCCTTTAAACTTCCATCAGGTATAAGAAAATTCAATGTACTCGACACAACTGAAGATAATTTCTCCATAGCAATGGTCACATTTTGCATGAGGTCCTTAAATGGATCGCTTTTTGCAATTTCACTTAATTTCACTAAGATACCATCAATAGCCATCCCAAGCACAGCATTCCTTATACTATCTGCAGAAATCTTACCACTACTTCCTATTTCTCTGATTTTATCAATTAATACACTAAGGTAATTCGTAGTATTTTGGGCACCACTTGACGTAGTCTGTAATACGGCGTTTAAACCTTCGCCTTGAAGGCTTCCACTTCCCATTGCTTGTGTAAATGGTTGCTCGGTTGTTTGTAAATCATTATTGATTAACCTAGATGTGGTATTAGTCTCGTTGGACAAGAGTACTCGCCCAACTACTTGAAAATCAAAATATTTACCTACTAACTCCTTAACTTTATTTAATAACCCACTAACTGCAATAGTTCCATCCCTAATGTTGTTGCTAAAATTTTGTAGAGTATGATCAGCCTTACGAATTTCATTTTCAACTTTGTTAAATTGCTCAGCAGTTTTAGCTAATTCTCTTTGAGCTAGTTGAACACTAGAGATATCCATCATTTGACCAGAGGCTGCATGCATAGCTTCCAACTGATTGACCATCCTGGAAACCATATTATGCATGGCTTTAATTGGTTTACTTAAGCGATCTTCAACTTGTATTGCCGTACGGATTGTAGCCATGAACTCTCACCTCTTTATAAAAAAAAGCATCCTTCTCAAAGGATACTTTTTTGGCTATGTTTAATAGTTTGAACTTTAACTCTCCCTATTCACAAGTAAAGCTATACGTTTTATAATATTTCCAACTATATAGTATCCAGCATAATCGAATTTGCAAGACTCCAAAATTGACAAAAATTAAATAAATAAATGTCTCTTTTTACAAGATCATTTATTTAAAGATACGTATTTAGAATAGCCATTTAGGCTAATTAGCTACTTTCTAACGCTTTCGACCTTTTTTAGACCCTCGTTTTGCCTCGCGTTCTTGCTTCTTATCTTCTTCGATTTTGATCCGTAGAGACGCTATAATACAAGCTTTATCTGCCAAGGATAGAGACACATATTCAGACGGAAGGCGACGCATTTTATGCACCCACCAGTGCATTATATTAGCTTCACCATCACCGTCGTCTATTAGTTTTTTATTTCTTCAACCATATCCTCTAACTCCGCTTGATAGCCATTGACTTCCTGTGCTACCGCTGAGGCATCTGCAATTTCACCGATTGTCAGCATCTTTCCAAGTAAAGCATCTGCCCCCATTACGTTATAAGAATCCTGTAGTTCCTTATCATTTAAATTAGGATATGCAATAGATTCAACAGTTAATAAACGTTGGTATTTAAAATGATCAAAATCAGTATTATACTGCCCCTTTCTCTTTCCTTGCATGATCATAGAGCGCTTAGTAGATTCAGATTTTAATTCCTCGTCCCGTTCTGGCGAAATTGGCGCGAACTCCCATTCAATTGGATGACCTTGTTCATCCACAAATTTCTTTGAAATAGCATGCTTAATATTTTCATTTTGTTTTTTATTGTGTGCAAAAAATGCGGTTAAGTTTGACATAATTAATCACCATATCCTTTTTATTTATATTTAAAAGAGCTCACATAATGAGCTCTCATCCTATAACATTTCTTGTAAAGTTGTAAATTCTTCTGGCATATCCCAATCCTCGAAAGTGAAATCAATGGAATCTTCTAAGTACTCCGCATCTGCATCTAATGCAGCGATGATACCTCCATCCATATTACAATCAACTAAAATAGTTGTTTGGCGACCTACTGACGCTGAGCCATCTTCATTAGTCACTTGGATATCAAAATAAATATCCTGCCCAGTGTCTTTGTATCGCTTTAATAACTTACGGAATATTGACGTATTAAAGTGGAAAGTAGCGCTGCCTGTATATTCTGCTCCAGTAGCCTTATTACCCTTAGCTACACGCCCCATAATAGGAACTTGCGTTTTAGTTTTATCCATACGGGCTTCTAAATTAATTAATTGAGCAAATAAATAACGACTTCCTTCCACCGTCACGTATGCTCGACCTTGTGCACCATGAATGGCATTACGAGCATGCATTGTAGCATCTGCAAAATACTGTAGATTCAATGGAATTAATGTTTTGTTTGATTTTGATTTCATCTGTTTGTCCTCCCCTTAAGCTACTGTTGTTGTGATGTAAAGTTGTGACATTGCAACCGTAGGAATCACGACTTCATTTACTACAACAGCTTTCTTTGAATTACCTTGCACCACCGTTAGTTCATCCTTGTTGTAATTTTGGATAGCTCTAATACGCTGCATTTCCTTTCGATGACTACCAATGTCATTCCATAAAGAAATACGACCATCATGATCATTTGGCACCTGACCTAAATAACGAGTGTTAAATAATTGAGCTGTATCAATCGCAAGCTGATCTAGTACACGAATGACTTGATTCATACTGAAATCGTCATTTTTATCCGCTGTGAATGATGTAAATGTATTCACATCTTCAAGTACGCGAATTTCTTCACCTACGCGATGGAAAACATATTTACCAGCATTCAATAAAGTTGTGAGCTGTGATTGTGTCTTTGTTTCAGACATATCAAGAGTAAATTCACCACTGTATGTTTTATTAGTATTCGACTTATTTACAGCAACTCCAGCCTGTGCTCCAGTTGCCCAATATACAGCAGCGAACACTTCTTCATTCGTTCCTTTAGCATCATTTTGTACATCGATAATACCTTCATGGTCAGTGAGGCCAAGTTTATGACCTACAAGTTGGAATTTACCACCGATTTGGTCTCGAATACGCTTTGTATACTCAACATACAACGATTTAATTGAGCTTTCGGAAGATAAGCATCCTAGTGTATTAATACCATATGCTTCTAAAGCATCTAGTGCCTCTTGATGTGCTCCACCTGTAATGGCTAAGCCATTGGAACCTCCAGCTAATGCTGTACCAGCTGTAACTGCTAATGTCGCATTCGCTTTAAATACGACAAAATCATTGGCGATTAGGTCTGTAGCAGCAGCTACCGCAATTTGCTCGTCTACTAACACATTAGCTAGCAATGTTTTAACATCGAATTTCGATGGCTCATCAACATTTGCCTGAATAACAATCGTAATATCATTCCCTCGAGCACCTTTGTATTTAGCGGTTGCAAATTCATTTGTTGCTGCCTCCGCCTCCAAAGCAAGTTTGTAAAAATAAACCGTAATCGCATTTTTAAAAACATCACGGATACCTTTCAATTTTGAGTCCATATACTCATAACCAAAGATTTTGCGAGAATCCTTTCGTAAATCCTCTTCCGTTACAGCAAATACCTCACCATCTACGCCCCAGTCAAGTGCAATTGGCAAACCAACGTAACCGCGATTGCTTAGATTTACAAACGCTCGAGTAGCGCTAATAAAATTATGATATTTCCCTGGTAATACTTTGTTTTGTGATAAAAATACTCCTCCACCTAACGTCATATTAATTACCTCCCTTATCGAATTTTTTCAGTATTTCATCCACTTGAGCGAACGAATAGGTTTTTCCTAACTCTAACAATGCATTGAGTGCATCACGTCGATATTTATATTTTTGACTTTTCGCAAGTTGACCTTTTGTAAATTTGGGCATTTTTGAAATAATCACCCTTTCTGTATTTTTACTTTCCGTCGACTCAACCTTCTTCTGAATTGCTTTCGCCAATCGAAACCACCTCTTCTTTGTTTATATAATGATCTATTGACCCCATAAAAGCTTTCTCTTCAATTTCTTGTAAAAAGAAATTATATTGAATAAAATTATTGCCAATACCTTCAATTACTTCACTAGTTGCTCCGGTACCAAGCAGTAGTAAACCATTTAATAGCGTTATTTCTTTTATTGCTTGTTGAACCTTCAAAGTCATATTGGACACCTCAGATAGGCCATTTTTCGGGAAATACTTCACATTAAAACGTGCTGTTATTTTCCATCGACCACCTATTTGTCGGATATGCTCTAGGCTTAAAAATTGAATTAAAAAAGCAGGCGTATTAAACTCCTGCGGCAAATCATCAATATATTCTTTATATTCCGCTCCGAAAGCTTCATGGAGCTTAATAGATAACGCTTTTTGAATATCATAGATTTCCACGAAAAGCCTCCTTCAACTAATTTAATAAACATATGGATATGGCATTATATACATACGAATCACTCACTTTCAGATTTCGATAGTCGACTCATCAAATCGTTCAAACCTTAACCGTCAATCGCTTATTCTTCTCCAATTAAAAAACGCCTTCCCTATACCGTATAGGAAAGCGTCATTTTACTTGAATGTTAGCCATTTCTCATAGCCTCCTTTGTAATTGATTGCTTGGAATAAGTGCTTCTTATATTGAAGAGATTTCTGTAGCCACTACCCTTGCCTATTTAGCTACTACAAATCTTTCAACTGAAACCACCCCATTTCCCCTTTTTTTTCCATCGAGATAAGATATCTAATCTCTTGAAAAATAAGGATTGGTATTTTTATGCCTCAAACAGATTGATGAGGCATATTGATCGGTCGACGGTCTCGTTTCCTGTTCATTTATTATTTTTACCTCGTCGTCCTACTTCCAAGTTTACACTATCAATTACTTAAAATGATATGTTTGGAACGTTTGGAACATCTGTCACACTTGGAACATATGGCAAGTAAAATGTAATACCCTATAAACCAATTCTTCTACATTTATTTAATTATGAACTTCTAGGTCATTCTATTGGTTTTTATATTGCACTGTACTCTCCAGTGAATACTAGTATTAAACAGCTGATACTAAATGATCCTCCTGATGGAAACAAAATAACAGCTCTTCAACTCTGTTAACCCCAGAAAAGCTCTCCAACTATTTAAAGATTCACACAAAAAAAGAAGTAACCCAAAGGTTACCTCAGCATCATATCTAAAATTCTTTCACGTACACGTTGTACACTAGTATGACTCATATTTAGATTTGCACCAATCCCGCGGAATGACATACCTTCTAGTAACCAGAAAAGTACTTCCTGTTCGAGGTCGCCAGTTACTTTGCCAGCTAAATTTTGAACTAATAGTAGCTCATCTTTAATCTTGTTCATACGCTCTTCACGTAAAGCTCTCATTTGAACATGTGCATGAACTGGGTCACTTGTTCTTCCAATAGCTTTTGGCATTGCTGCCTCAAAGCCATACTTTGCTGTAGATGCTGTAGCTGTTAATGAATCTAATTCATTCTTCATTCTCAAGTATTTGCTCATATTGTCATTGTATTTTTTAATGGCCTTGTCCAGTTGGTAACGATTTAGTTTTATTTTCTCTATTATCAAAGTTTTGCCCTCCTAAGTGTCCTTACAATTCTCTCTGCCCTATCATTCCACCACTGACTATTACAACGGAAGCAAGCAATTATATTGTGCTAAATAAAAGTTGTTGCCGCTTATTTTTATCTTTTTCTTCCTTGGTCTTTAAGTGCCCACCACTCGTTATTAAATCAGTTTTCCAGTTTGCTTATTAGAATAGTAAGTCTGTCTTCGTACCCTCAATTAGAAATAGTCATTTCAACAATTGGAGCGATGTTGTTAGATAGTTAAAAGTTGGAAATAAATTTATAAATGGTTTTCCATTCAGATCCTTATATACACAACATTTTGTTGTTTTATTACATAAAAAATTTTGATCAATCTCATTTCAAATAGTAAGCAATTGCTAAAGATGATGTGCGTACTCCTTATTCAATCATTCCATACTAGCCCTTACTAATCATGATACCAATTGATTCCTCAAGTTTTTCTACTACTGTTTTTGTGAGCAGTTATTCAGTTTTCTAGCATTATTAAGTATTAACCGATGATTTGTTGTTTTCAAAATTATACCCCCAACATTTTGTTGTCTTTATAATACCCAACAAATTGTTGTTAGTCAAATAAAAACTAGACATTTTGTTGTTTTTTGATTTTAATTAACTACTAACCCAACAAATTGTTGTATAATAACCATACATATTTAAGCGAGGTGTAATCATGTCCAATGTATCGCAAAGGCTTAAAGACTTAAGAAAAGAAGCAAAATTAACACAAGCAGATGTTGCCAAATTTTTAAATATTTCAGAAAGTGCGTACGGCTATTATGAACAAGGCCGCAATGAAATTTCCATAGGAAGTGTTCAAAAGTTAGCTGAAAAATACGATGTAAGTGTAGCGTATATATTATGTGAAACAGATGAAAAACAGCCGTTAGATAAAGAAGAGGCTGCTTTCCAAGCATTTGCGAACGATCCAGAATTACAAGTCTTTTATAAAGAGCTTCCTAAATCAGATGAAGAAACGGTACGTCGTTTACGTGACATTTGGGAAATTATCAAACATGAAAAGAAATAATATGTATATTTTTAGCCCTTCTTCCTAGAAGTGGGGTTTTATTGTAAACTAAATAAGAACATACGTTTCATTACATGGAGTTTGGGGATGATTTTATGTCAAATACTACATACACTGAAGATTATATTGAAAGCCTTTATACAAAAATAGGAATTTTATTACCACATCAGCTAGATGTCAATGAAATCGCTGGCAAGTTAGGCATATTAATTTATTTCTGGGATAATCCCAGTCAAGTTTTGTTTTTAAGCGGAAGAGCTTATATTTTTTTAAATCAAGAGCTATCACCTAAACAGCTATGGCAGGATTTTTGTCATGAGCTCTGTCATGTTTTATTACATAGTGGTAGCCAGGAAAAAATGCCCTACTCATGGATTGAGTATCAAGAGTGGAAGGCCAATAATTTTATGGTACAAGCATGTGTACCAACGTTTATGCTAAACAACATAACCTTGCCAGGGACTGAGGATAAAGCCATTCAATTAATTCAAGAACTATTCAATGTTGAATGGGATTTTGCTTATAAAAGATTAGAACAGTATAAAAACAATAAATTTATGCATGAATTAGATGCAAAAGCAGAAAAAATGTACTGAATTAATAGATATGATCACTAATCATTATGTTTAGCGAAGTTCTGGAAGCCATATGGATTTATTGGATAGGTAGGCTATAAATCGGCTGTACCATCCAATAAATCCCCTCCCACTTTAACTCCACACACCTCCTCTTAGGACAAATTATTTTTTTTCGAAAGAGTCATAAAAGGTTAAAAGGTACATTGTTCTAATGATTATTTCCTACACAAATTAGGCATACAATTGCTACCAATCGAATAGAAACCTATATAGGGAACATTTTGTTATGGGAAAAATAAAGTGGGGTGTGAAAGGATGCTTAAAGTAAATGATGCAAAAGAGATGGTACTTGGAATTGTGCAAGATGACCCATTGTTTGTTGCGCTACAGCATACGCCTTTAGAGGAGAGCCTCTACAATGATGATTATTTAGCGGACATCGATGAAACTAATCACTATACGATAGCAGAAATCGCTGGCTGGTTCGATATTACAGATGCCATGCTTCGCTACTATTTAAAGCCGTTTGAGCAGTACATTTTCGACAATGCTACACCGAACGAGCATGGGAATATCCGTTTAGACTTACCAGCTATATTGAGGCTAAGAATGATTTTATTATTAAAGGATGAATATCGTGTGAAGGGTATAAAATTATTGCTTGGTATTGATGATAATGGTCAGCTGTTGAGGCATCAAATTACGGCAACGACTATGGATTCTGGAGATTTATCCAATAAAATTGATGTTCTTGGGAATGTCCTACAGCAAATGATCCAAACAGGGCTCTTTCAGATTTTGCCGGATGAGAAGCATGGAACATTACAAGTTAACATTAATCAGGAATTTCTTGCCGAGAACATTCAACGATTATCCTCCGATTCGGCCCTTCAGTTTGAGGAAATTCAAAAAGAAACCTCGGAATTAAAACAGGAAAATGAAAATCTCCAACAACAGATTACCGAGCTACAAGAAAATGGTGTCAAGGAAATAGTACAGAAAATTAGAGAGCGTCATATCGAAAATGAAATCGTTTCTACCTTACGTACAGAAGCATTACAGCAATTTTCAATGAATACTCAAGTTAGTTTTTTCAAAAGGATGTTCAGATCCTCTCAAATTGAAATGGAAAAAGAGCAATTCGTTTTAAATTATATTTCTACACACTTAGAAGAACGCTTGGAAGTTGCATTGAATGATTATTATGGAAAATAAATTTGAATACGCTTAATTAGAACATGAGGTAGGCGATGTGAATGATGCCAATCATGTTCTTTTTCATTTTCCCATTGGTCTCTTTTTCGCATACTTAGCGTTATTCCAGTTTTTATCAGGGCAAAAATCTACATGCCCTTTCTACGCTATGTAGAATTTTGTGTTTAACTGCTAGCTACTACATTCCCTAAAAATCGCATTAACCGAAAATGCATTTTGACCATTTCTTCTACCGTTAAATTGTCATTGCCCTTTTCCAACCATTCTTGAATCACTCCTAAAATGGCAGATGCTATAAAGGCTTGTAAGTATTGCTGGAATTCCGGGTCCTTCACTTCCTCGCGAACTATCGATAAACTGTCCAAAATATGATTGCCAAAAATGGTTTTCATCTTTTGTGTAAAGCTAGGACTTCCCTGTTCACCTAATAACATACGAAAGGCGGGTGCATGCTCTTTTATGCAGGTGATAACCTTGATGAACGGCTGATAGAGTTGTCCCATTTTCAATGTTTGAAAAGCATCTACTGGTTGTACATGCTTCACATAGCGTTCTAATTCCATCAACAGTTCCTGCTGCAAATCCTCCATTACTTTATATTTATCTGAGTAATGCAAGTAAAAGGTTCCTCGATTAATTTGTGCTATTAGTGCTAATTTTTTTACTGTCACACGTTCAAAGCCCACCTCCTCTACTTGCTGGATCAATGCCGATTTAATCGCTTGTTTTGTTTCAAAATTCATCTTGTCATGTACGGACAATGCACTTCCCTCCATATACTTAACACATACTGGCAAACTGTTTATTGTATTTGCTCACATGCTACCTTAAAATTTTTATCAAATCAACATTGTGTTCAGTGAAGGAGTGAAATTTGTATGGAAAACCATGCCATCCTAATAAAAAACCTTGAAAAAAGTTTCCAACATAAGCAGGTTATTGCCCCCCTTTCTTTAACGATTCCAAAGGGGCAATTAATAGGCTTACTTGGTCCATCCGGCTGTGGTAAAACAACGTTAATTAAAATGATAATGGGCATGCTGAAACCTGATAACGGCACTGTTGAAGTATTAGATTTGGTTGTACCCCACCAACAATTATTGAAAGATATCGGCTATATGGCACAATCAGATGCTCTTTATACAGATTTAACGGGGGAGGAAAATTTACATTTCTTCGCTAAGCTTTATCCCTTATCGAAAGCCGAACGAGTGGAGCGTGTTGCCTATGCTGCCAATCTTGTCCGTCTTACCGATGATTTACAACGTAAAGTGGGGAATTATTCGGGTGGAATGAAAAGAAGATTATCGTTAGCGATTGCCCTTATTCAAGATCCTAAGATATTAATTTTAGATGAACCGACAGTAGGTATTGACCCTGTCCTCAAAAAAGAAATTTGGCAAGAGCTTATTCGTTTAAAAGATCAAGAACAGAAAACGATTTTAGTAACGACTCATGCAATGGATGAGGCAGAAAGATGTGATCAATTAGCTATGTTAAGAAATGGCCGAATTATTGCACAGGGTACACCCCAAGCATTAAAGGATCATTACCAAGCAAAGGATTTTGATGAAGTATTTTTAATGGCCGGAGGGGACGTATTATGAGAATGGGTGCAATTGTAACAAGAATCATCCAACAGATGAAACGAGATAAACGGACACTTGCCTTATTGTTCTTTGCCCCCCTGCTCGTACTGTCGTTAATGTACTTTATTTTTAATAGTAACGAAGCGACGATTACTCTAGTTGTCTCCGATGCCCCCACGCCCTTAATAGAGAAACTTAAAAATGCGGATTTTTCGATTGTTGTAGACAATCATTTTACGAAAAAACAACTGCAGGATAAAGAGTATGACGGCTGGCTAGCAATAGAGCCAAATAGTAGTAAATTAACTTTATTAAATGATGATCCTTCCCAGTCAAAGGCTTTAACCATGCAGCTTGCCCAAATTTTGCAGCCATCACAAGCCGCAATGGGGAGCTTGAAAACAGACTATGTGTATGGTGATGAAGATACTGCCATTTTCGATATTTTTAGTCCCATGCTCATTGGCTTCTTTGTCTTTTTCTTTGTCTTTTTAATTACTGGCATTGCCCTGTTAAAGGAACGCACCTCTGGAACATTGGAACGTTTACTCGCCACACCGATTAAGCGTTCAGAAATTGTAGCAGGTTATATGGTCGGCTATGGTCTATTTGCCTTTCTACAAACGATTATTATCGTGTTGTTTGGTATTTATGTACTTGATATTGTCCATGTAGGCTCTATCTGGCTTGTTTTACTCATTAATATGGTAGTCGCTCTTGTGTCCTTATCATTGGGTGCGCTATTATCAAGCTTTGCTGCTTCCGAATTTCAAATGATGCAATTTATACCTTTAATTATTGTTCCACAAGTATTCTTTTCGGGCATTTTCCCACTTGATAATATGGCTGAATGGCTTCAAAATATTGGCCGCATCATGCCCCTTTACTATGCAGCAGACGCATTGAATGGCGTTATGTATAAAGGGTATACCTTCCCGGATATTATCCTGAATCTCAGCATACTTGCTTGTTTCGCCATTGTTTTCATCACTTTAAATATCATTAGTTTAAAAAAGTATCGCTCGTTATAATTAAGCGTTAAAAGTTCTGCTCCATTCGGCAGAACTTTTTATTGTGGGCATGATAATATCTAAATACAGGAAATTTATCCAATTTCATTGAAGTGAAAGGTCTAATTTCTTTATAATCATTTTATAGTCGAGATTGATCTAAAGAATAAAGGTGAGTGAAGATGGCTACTATTTTGGAAGTACAAAACGTTAGTAAACAATTTAATGGGAAAACAGTTTTAGAGCATGCATCGTTTTCGATTGCAGCCAATGAAATTATTGCGCTTGTCGGAAAAAATGGATCTGGAAAAAGCACTTTACTCAAAATTATTGCCGCGTTCATTAAACCAGACAGCGGTAAAATTGTGGCGCATAAAACTTCGCTAAAAGTCGGTTATGTCCCAGAAGTCACCCCTTCCCAAATTTTATTTACACCGCTAGAATATCTTTATCATATGGGGCGGATTCGGGGTATGCCTAAAAAGCGTCTTTTGCAGAAAATAGAAGAATTGCTTGAGATGTTTCAATTAAAAGAGTCTCAAAACACAAGGATCGTCCACTTCTCTAAAGGAATGAGGCAAAAGGTAATGATCATGCAGGCAATGCTAGAGGAAACAGATTTACTAATAATGGACGAACCATTATCAGGGCTTGATGCTAAAGCACAAAATGATTTCGAACAAATATTGGCCACAGTAAGAGATAAAGGACTAAGCATTATCCTAACTTGCCATGAAACGAAATTACTCGATAGTCTTGTCGATTCAATTTTACTGATTCAAGAAAATCAACTCATTCAAGCAAAGGATTTGATTAACCGCCCTGTCCATCGACTAATCTTTGATATTGCAAGCCTAGCATTACTCGATGAATTTGTACCTTTGATGGAAATTCAACAAAAACAACCTTTAGCGAATGGACATTTTGAAATCGTATCGATAGTGCAGGCAAAGGATTCAGATCAAATTTTGCTAAAACTACTACAAAAAAATGCCTCTATTAAATATTTAGCTAATGTCCATCACAAAAAAGAACAATTCTCTTCTCATTTTTAATAGGAGGTATCGAAAAAGATGAGCAGTTTATTGCGCTATCAATTTATTAATTATTTAAGAACCTATCAATACGTTCCACCTTTTACAATTTTCATCCTCTGTCTTGTCGTTAACTATGCGTTTGTGCCTAATCCAATATTAGATAGCTATTCATTTACTTCGCTTATTCTGTTCTTTTTAATGGGCTGGTTTACTGTTACATTATTCCATGCAGAGGAGGAGGGGCAAAAGTTGATTACTACTCTTCATGCCAAAAGTCCAACACACTACAATATTGGCGTTTTCATTATTTGTGGTTTAATTGCTTTTAGCTTAAGTTGTGTTTCAGTCTTCTATCCGATTCTCATTGATGCGTTTTTCGAAAAGCCAAAACCATTACATATAGGATTGGGTTTCTTATCTCATTTTAGTTTATCGATTCTTGCTATTGCACTCACTGCCTTGTTCACAAGAGAGATTGTGAACAATAGGCAAAATACTTGGTGGGGTGTCATAAGTATTCTAATTATTGCTGTCGTTATCGCTACTTTGAAAAATAATATCCAAGCGGGTCTCCTGTGGCTACTACCGCCTGTTCATTTTTCACTAGAAATTATGAGCGTTGGCGATCAAATAGAAGTAGTCCCTAACGTATTTTACTGGCAATTTGCTTGGATAATCATTTACGCATTCCTTACCATTGCTTTATTTTTCTTCCTCGTTAATCGGAGAAGAACATGATTTAGACATTTTATTAAGGAGTGATTATTTTAATGAAGAACATCAACGTTCTAATTGTGGAGGACGAAAATGATATTGCCAATATTATAAAGGATTACTTAAGCGTTCATCAGTTCGACTCACATATTGTAAGAACTGGCTAGGAAGCTATCCTTTATTTGCAAGAATCCGCTCCAGATTTCGTGATTCTTGATCTTTCTCTACCCGATAGTGATGGGATCGAAATATGTCGTAAGCTCCGTGAACATAGTAATGTGGCAATACTCATTTTAAGTGCTAGAGGGAGTGATACTGATAAAGTATTAGGACTAGGTTTTGGTGCGGATGATTATATGACTAAACCATTTTCACTAAGTGAACTAGTGGCAAGAATTATTGCTCCTTTACGAAGGCAGGAAGGAGCGGGCTTGGCCTATCCATTTGTCAGCATATATGGAGAAACACTATGGTTCAATTACATTTCATAGCAAGCACAAGGAAGGCACTACCTTTACACTTACACTCCCTATCTCGTAAAAAGACTCCCATTTTAGGTAGTCTTTTTATCGTTCATCGTTTTGTTCCGATAGGCAAAACAGATGGAAAGGGTCAGTACACTACAAAAAAATGAATCGATGATACGGACAACCCATACGCCGTAGCTGCTTAACGGAATACCATTGATCCACTGCCAAAGACATACATAAACAAACGTTAAGAATGCTAGCGTACTCCAAAAAGCTAATTTTTTCTGAGGAGATACCGCCGGCACTTTGTTCTGTTTAATCAAAGATGCCCTGTAATACATATAACCCAAAATAAGCGTAATGCCTAACAAGGTACTTCCATGCTGTAAAAACTTATAAATGGGGATATGAAATCCAAATAAAGTAAATGTTTGAGAAAGAAAACGAAGATTGGTCACCATAAGCCCATTTTGATGTGTAAACGAATCCCATATGACATGGGTTAGCATACCTAATAATGCTGAATAACTAAAAACAATAGTTTTCCATGTTTTAGTCCCTGAAATTTGATAGCTATTAAAATCCTGTAAAAATTCTGGTAAATGGCTCATGATTGGCTGATGGATAAACCGATGATAAATCAAGTAGATGATTAGAACGAGTGGAAGATTGAATAAAAAGAACCCTGCAAATGTATGGCCAATCTCCCCTATTGGCCGTCCCCTTAAAAAGTATTCGAAATCTGGAGCCATGCTACCTAATACCAAGGCAGAAAAATGAATATATTTACTTTTTCGAGAAAAAGGTAGGACCGCTGCTGGATGAGCAAATGTTAATGGCATAATTTCCATCTCCTTTTATGACATCTTTCAAATCGATTATTACAACGTTTTTTTGTTCAAAAGGTTACTTCGACTGTAAAAATTTATTAATAATTTCATAAGTACCTACTAATAATTACATATTACACTAAAGAAAATACTATGGAAAAAGAAGTACTGATACGTGCCCAAAATGTATGTAAAACCTTTTCAATTGGTAGCGAACAATTCCATGCCATTAAAAATATGAATATTGATATTTATAAGGGGGATTTCACTGTTATTATGGGAAATTCCGGTTCTGGTAAGTCAACGCTTCTTTATCTGTACGCAATTGTCACTCTTTGTTCCTCCTATTTAAGAAAAAGAAAATTGCAAAATGGTCTGATGGTTGTCCTTATTTTCCTATCAACGCTTTTACTCGCTACTTCTGTAACCATACTAATAAATACGAACAATATTTTTGAAAAAGCCCATTTTGATTCAATGGGTGATGATGTTCATAACCCTTTTGTCGTAAACGATTGGTGGGAGGAACCGTCATTCACTAAATATCTTCTTCTGATAGCACGACAATATTATTTCTTCGAAGTAAGGCAGTCGTTACGCCTTCCCCGACTATTTTAGTACCGTTGAACTCGCCATTATAAATCGCTGCACTACCACAGGACGGGCTATTTTCCTTTAAGACGACCTGTGTCGCCCCCACCTCTAACGCTTTCTGTAAGGTCGCATACGCCCCCTTCATATATAGCTCTGTGACATCACGGCCAGACCTTTCAATAACGGTAGCTTTGCCATCAAGAACATCGTCTCCATTGCCTCCCACTATTTCAGCAGGCTCACGAGGCGTTGAAAAACCTCCCATCAGCTCCGGACAAACGGTAATAGCCTTTTTCTCTAACACGAGCTTTTGTACTCGATCATCTATACAGTTCGTACCGTTATAACGAACATTTAATCCTGCTAAACAAGCACTTATTAAAATCACTGCTATTCCTCTCCCCTTTACGATTATCGTCTATATGAATAACATCATTTTAACATGTGTCTCTGAAAAATTACTAAGTGCCCTAGCATTTTCTCTGATACAATACGTATCAAAGCCATTCTAGTTTCTTAGAAGTGGAAATGGAATTTATATAGAAAAGACGGAGGAGTAGATTGTCGTGGAATTTACGATTTGTTTTCTAAAAAAGGGTGAGCATATCCTATTACTTAATAGAGACTACCCAACTTGGATGGGCGCATGGAATGGTGTAGGTGGAAAAATTGAACAAAATGAAACACCTTTAGCTGGTGCCCTAAGAGAAATTAAAGAAGAGACTGGTATTACGGTTGAGGATATTACTTATAAAGGTAAAATCAGATGGACAGATGGGGTCATTGATTATGGCTGTATGTATGCGTTTATAGCAGAAATTCCTGATTCATTTACATATGTTACACCGATAAAGGTTGCAGAGGGCATTCTTGATTGGAAGGAGCTTACTTGGATTTTCCACCCTGAAAATGTAGGCATTGCAGATTTAAAGTATTATTTGCCTACAATGCTTCAGGAAACAACGAACTACGAATACATCTTTACTTATCAAGATAAAAAATTAGTCCATATTTCTTCAACACCAATTGAACAAGCATCTAACGTATAATAAATATCTAAGCCTCGTCTATGTAAAAAGTACATGACGAGGCTTGTTTACTTACTATCTTGGCTGAGCGCAACGCATTCGACACATTGACCAATGTAACGTTGTATGCTGAATTTCATCATGAATGTCCCATAGGCTATCGACTATTTTCAATTCGACATTACGTTCTAGCATTGCACTATATATATCATCGATTTCAAATAACGCAATAGGAATTTGAGGCGTTTCACTAACCGAATAGCCCGCAATTTCATCCTGTAGCGTAAATCCTTTTCCCTCAAACTCATATAAGTATAGTCTTGTACTTTTCAATACCTCCACCCATTTGCGTTCAATAACCACTACATGAGGCGCTGTTGTGAGATACTGCTGTCTGTCCTGCTCTGTCGTTTGACTCCCAGCATGAAAACAAACACGCGGACAATCTCTCGGAGTTAAATAATTAGGCAGGCATCTCTCGTTGATCGCCCATACAAGACCTTTGCTTGTATCTAAATCTGGGCGTTCGGGTATACGAGGATGAAAAATCGTTATCGTAGGGTCTTCACTAACATGAAATAATTTCACGGTCTCTCCTCCTTATTTTTTTAGCTTAAATACAATAAAATCAGCACAATGCAAATCTTCCTCAAATTGAGGGTACTTTTCAAGCATTTCTTGTGACGGTCTCGGCTCTACAATTTTTTCTATATGAAAGCCTGCTTCCGTAATTGCTTCCACATAGCTTGTTAATGTGCGATGAAACAATACAATAGGTGGGTCAGCAGCTAGTTGTTGATAAGCACCCTCATAAAAGTAACGCTGTACCTTCCAATACTGCTGATCCAGCTGTTCATGTCTCATCCATCCACTATTTGGCGTGACAAAGCAGGGATGCAATATTGAAAAAACAAAAGTGCTATTCGGCTTTAAAAGACGATACATCTCACGTATTGTTGCACGATAATCCTCTAAATCTTGAAGAACCATATTCGAAACGATACGATCAAATTGATTGTCTGCTAAAAATGCTAAATTTTCACAGTTACCATGAAAAAATTGAACTGGCAACTGTTGCGGTGTTCTTTCCATAGCAATGTCTAGCATTTTTTGTGAAAAATCAACAGCCGTTACGATAGCCCCTTGCTTCACTAGTAATCTACTTAAGTATCCTTCGCCACACCCCGCATCTAATAAAAGCTTTCCATCCACCTCTCCCAGTAGAGAAAAAATAGTGGGATTTAATAGTACTTCACGATGAATATCACCATACTCATGATAATTAGCGGTATACCTCTCTGCATATTGATTCCAACGCTTAATGGCTTGTTCTGTATTCATAAAAATACCTCATTTCAATGTAAAATCGTAACGTTACGTCCCTTGTGCACTTGTCTATTTTTCCATATAAAGAAAAAAATATATAGACTTTTATTTAATTTTTTCATATCATGTAGATAGAGGCACGCCTTCTTTAAGTAAATGACTAAAGCCAGAAATCTTATAGGATTTCTGGCTTTTATGCTTTATATGGAAATAGTATGTTCAGCAACGGCTTCTTTTTTTATGGTCAGCCATCTGCCTACTAACATCACTAGTAATGCCACAAAGACGATTATACCCGCAAAGACTAGTGCTGCCTTATAGCTATTATAAATATCGACCAGCTGACCCGCGACAATAGGTCCAATTATTTGTCCAAACGCATAAAACGTTGTTAGTAATGATACAACGAATCCACTTTGTGTCGGAAAAAGTTGTCGTGCATAGGATGTAGTCAGTGTCACAATACCTACAAAGGTTAGGCCGAATAAAAATGATGCTACTAATACACTCCAAACTGTTTGTGAAAATACAGGTAACAAGATGCCTATTACTTGAAGTATGTATGCCACAAATAAAATTTTTATAGCTGAAAACTTCTCTAATAAGATCGTCCAAACAGGTGCTGATGGGATTGCGGCTAATCCTACAATGACCCAGCTATACGAGGAGTACGCTTGGAGAGAAGGAATATTATGAATAATATCAACTAAAAAAGTACCTGTAATAATATACCCTAGTCCCTCAAGTCCATATGACAAAATAAGCCATGGCATAAAGCCCTTTGTCATTCTCGTATTAGATGAATTCGCTCCTTTTAACGTATCTTGAATCTCTAAACCTCTCCATAAAATAGTAGTAATCAGTAAAAAAACAACTGACAGTATGCCTAGTCCCAACCATGTTCCTTGCCATGCAAGTCTCGCTTCAATAAGAGGAACGCATATGCCTGAAATAGCAATCCCTAGCCCTATACCACTAAAAACATAGCCCGACCATCGGGATAGTGAATGTTTCGCCAAATAATCCATGACAATACTAGACGTTAAAACAAAAATCAGTCCACCTGTAATACCAGCGACTAATCGAAGAATTAACCACATACTGTACAGCTCCATCAAGCCCATTAATCCAACTGATAGGACATTAAAAATAACACTTACCATTAAAATTTGTTTACGCTGACGATGAATAAAGCCCGCCCATAGTGCCCCAATGAAATAGCCAATATAATTACTTGACGCTAAAAACCCAGCAACTTCTAAAGAAAATCCTACATCCTGTCGCATAAACGGTAGAATCGGCGTAAAAGCAAATCGACTAATGCCCATAGCAATGACGAGTAATAAAATTCCTCCGAAAACAACCCCCATATGTTGGCGATTCATAGTGTCCCCCCTTTTCCCCTATTGTAATTAAAAGGATACCGAGCAAAAATTAATAAATCTAATATATAATCTATATAAATGCATAAAAATAATTTATAAAAGGTGTGTCTATCATGAATCTACATGCACTGCGGTTATTTACAAAGGTAGCCGAGCTCGATAGTGTTTCCAAAGCTGCCCAAGCCCTTATGATTAGTCAGCCCGCTGTAACCATTCAAATTCGAAATTTAGAAAAAGAACTAGGTTTAACATTGCTAGAATCGAAAGGTAGAGGTATTACACTAACTCAGAGCGGCGCCTTTTTATATAAACAAGCACAGCGCTTATTTGATTTAGAAATAGATATCGAAAATAAAGTAGAGCAGTTAAAAAATACAGGTCATGAGGAATTACAAATTGCTTCCACACATGTGCCCTCTCATTTTCTATTACCTAAATTATTAGCCCATTTTAAACAAGTCTACCCAACTACGCATATTCATTTAAAAACAGCTAATTCACAGCAAGTAATAGAGGAGTTACTCCATTATAAAGCAGATTTAGCCTTTATCGTTAAAGAAGATGGTCATCACCCTGATATTCATTACCAATTTCTAATGAATTTAGATTATTGGTTTATTGTGCCATACAATCACTCATTAGCCGGTCAAACGGTTTCACTTTCCGAGCTCATGCAACAGCCCTTTGTCACAAGAGAAGATGGTAGCTCCACAAAGGAATATTTAAATGCATTATGTAAAGTACATAAGATACCCCCACCTAAAGTGGGACTACAACTGGATGGAATCAATGAGTCCATTCATGCAATTGCAGCTGGTTTCGGGACGATGCTTGCCCCATCTATAGCAGCATCCAGCTTTATCCAGCAGCAACAAATAGCACGAGTGTTTATTAAAAACATTGACATTCAGCGCCCGATTTATCTTTGTACACGGAAAAATGAACAACCTCATTCTTCTTCTTTTAATAATTTTCTTCATATCATTCATGAAACAATCTCTTAGAAAAAAGGCACTCTGGCTTTAAAAAAGAGTGCTTTTTTCTATCTTTCAGCGTCTGTCAAAGCTGTAAAATTGTAGGCTGAGTCATTTATTCACCTCTAACCACTTTTTATTATTATTCGTTTTTTTATAGACTTAATAGTTTAAATAGCCTATAATAATCCGTGTTATTATCAATAAACGAACATTAAGGTGGTTTTTATGGCTGAATATACGCAAATTTTCAAAGGAACAGCTTTTACTAGTAAGTCTGCTACTGAAGTTCAGATTTTGAAAGATTATTTATTTTTCATTAATGCAGATGGCATGATTGAAAAAACAGTCTCTCCTGAACATGCTGATTACCAACAACTATTAACTACATACCAACACCATAAACATTTTCATCCATTAGATGAAGGTCAATATTTATTACCAGGATTTGTCGACTTGCATGTACATGCTCCACAATGGGCGCAATCTGGTACAGCTTTAGACATTCCACTTTATGATTGGCTGAACACATATACCTTCCCTATCGAATCAAAATTTTCGGATTTAGTATTTGCTCAAGAGGTTTACGAAGATTTAGTGAGCACACTCCTTGCTAACGGCACTACAACATCCTTATATTTCGCGACGGTTCATAAAGAGGCTAGTATTCTTTTAGCAAAAATTTGTGCTGAAAAAGGCCAACGAGGATTAGTCGGAAAAGTGGTGATGGATGATCCTGAACAAAATCCTCATTTTTACCGAGATGCTACTACACAAACAGCTCTTGCTGATACAGAAGAATTCATTTTAGCTGTAAAGGATTTAGCAAAGACAACTAAGCAAGGTGTATATCCTGTTGTCACTCCTCGCTTCATTCCAAGTTGTACCGACAATGCTTTAAAGGGATTAGGGGAATTAGCAGCAAAATACAATACACATATCCAATCTCACTGTAGCGAAAGTGACTGGGAACATGGCTACGTCAAGGAAAGATTCCATAAAAATGATGCTGAGGCTCTCCATGATTTTGGTTTATTAGGCGAAAAATCTGTTATGGCCCATTGTAATTTCCTAAGCGATGATGATGCACGTCTATTTGCTGAGACAGGCACAGCTATCGGTCATTGCCCAATATCTAATGCCTATTTTGCAAATAGCGTTATTCCCATTGCCCGTTTCCATGCACTCGGCGTTGATATTGGATTAGGTTCAGATATATCAGGCGGATTTTCCCCTAGCCTTTTCGAGAATGCAAGACAAGCTGTCATGTCTTCGAGAATGCTTGAGGATGGTGTAGATACAGCAATCCCAGCCAATAAACGCGGTGTTCCAAATTCACGTATTACGATTAATGAAGCCTTTTATCTAGCAACAGCTGGCGGCGGCGAAAGCTTAAGCCTTCCAATTGGTCGTTTACAGGAAAACTATACATGGGATGTACAAATCATTGATACAAAGACCCATTCTGCAAAGCTTCCGATTTTCGATAGCCAAGAAGCATTACACGATATTTTCCAAAAAATGATGTATCTTGTCCGCCCTGAAAATATCCGTGAGGTTTGGGTCCAAGGGAATAAAGTTCATTCAAGGGACTAATGATTCACCAACTGTCTATTAAAAATTTATCAATATGAGGTGCACATTTTCGTGGAAACGCAACAAAGTAAACTAACTAATACAACGAGAAAAACAACCAAATTAACCGTACTACCAGATGAAAAAGTTTCGATTGGTCAATCGGCGTTACTAGGTTTACAGCATGTCATGGCAATGGACGTTTACGTTGTCCCATTTTTAATCGCCATGCTAATTGGCTTACAAACTGGTCAAGCCAGTGCATTAATCCAATCCACCTTTATTGCTGCAGGGCTTGCAACTATAATACAAACACATTTCTGTATGAAATTACCAATGGCACAAGGCCCTTCCTATGTTCCGCTAGGAGCCATCGTTGGTATTTACGCAGCCAGTGGCAGTGGGGATTTAGGTTGGAGCACAATATTAGGCGCAAGCTTAGTTGGTGCCATTTTAGTAATTATTTTAGGCTACACAGGTATCTTCAATAAAATTGTACAAATCTTTATTCCGCCAATTGTAGGGGGAACAATCATTTTTGTTGTTGGGCTATCGTTAATGCCTGTCGGTTTAAGCGATAATATTTTTAATGGAGCAGGTGCATCCATTCAACAAAATATTTATTTAGCGCTGATTTCAGCAGTAATCCTAATGATTTGTGTGATGTTAGGTACAGTCTTTCATCAAAAGGGGCGCCTATTCCGTATTGGCTCCGTTATTATTGCTTTAATAGTTGGTAGTATTGCTGCAAATATGATGGGCGTTTTAGATCTATCAGCTGTATCACAAGCAAAATGGTTTAGTATGCCTCAAATTCCATTCGTTGATTTCAGCTTTAGCTTTAATATTTCTGCTATTATTACAATGGTCATTATATATATTGTCTTAATGGCGGAAACAACTGGCACATGGTTTGCTATTAGTAATGTCATCGACAAACCTTTAACGGATAAGCAAATTAATCGAGGTGTTGTCGGTGAAGGGATCGGCTGTTTTATTGCTTCCTTACTAGGTTCTACACCAGTAACTGGTTACTCAACAAATGCAGGGGTAATTTCCATTACAGGAATTGCTAGTCGTCGTGTATTTATCGCTGCGGGTATTTGGTTCATTGTTTTTGGCTTCTCTGGTAAATTAGCCGCTCTCATTTCAGCCATTCCTTCGGCTGTCATTGGAGGAGTATTTGTCATTGTATGCGGCATCATTGCTATTAGTGGTTTACAGGTCATGAAAAATGAACATATTGGCGAAAAGGAAATGTATGTAATTGCTATTCCAATCATTTTAACGTTAGCACTGACATTATTGCCAGATGATTTCTTGTATTCATTACCGACAACTGTTCAATATTTATTCGGTTCACCTATTGCCACAGCTGCACTTGTAGCCATTATCCTCAATAAAATATTACCACGCTCAAAATAATTAACAATTTCATGCACAACCCTCTTTCACTATTGGTGAGCGAGGGGTGTGCTTTTTTAATTTTTCAAATATTTCTGTTTCATTTTCTAGCAATCTGTTATACTTGAGCAAAAAAGTAGGGATTAGTATGGTATATGATGTCATTATAGTTGGGGCAGGTTCTATGGGGATGGCGGCAGGTTATTATTTAGCGAAGGCAGGCAAAAATGTATTAATGCTGGATGCTTTTAATCCCCCACATGAGGAAGGTAGCCATCATGGAGAAACAAGAATTATTCGCTTTGCCTACGGGGAGGGAGCTAGCTATGTACCTTTCGTGAAAAGAGCTGGGGAGCTATGGCAGGACCTCGAATCTTTAGCAGATGAAAACTTATTTTTACAAACTGGTGTAGTAAATATTGGAGAACCAACCTGTAGTTTTATTCAAAATGTAAAAGCCAGTGCAACACTTCATGAATTAGCACTCGAACACTATTCAGCAGCTGAAGCAATGAACAAGTGGCCTGGATTATCTTTACCAGCTAATTTGGTGGCATGCTTTGAGCCGACTGCCGGTGTCCTTCGAGTTGAAGCATGTATTCGAGCCTATAAAAAACTAGCTGTGGAAGCTGGGGCACGCTTACAAACAAATGAAAAAGTTGTTAGCATCCAAGCTGGAGAATTGGTGCAAGTGCAAACGGCCAATCAAGAATATAAGGCAAAGCATTTAATTGTCACTGCAGGGGCATGGGCAACTGAGCTACTGCAAACGCTAGACATCTCCCTTCCTGTTACACCAACGCGAAAAACCTTTGCATGGTTCGAAGCGGATGACGAGCTTTATAGTGAAGAGGTCTTTCCAGCCTATTGCTTTGAATTCGCCGATTCCTCTTACTATGGCTTCCCTAGCATTGATGGTGCAGGACTAAAGCTAGGTCGACATGATGGTGGCGAAGAAATCAATCCAAATAGGCCTCTTCATCCATTCAATGACAAGGATCGTGCAGATTTACAACATTTCATTCAGCAATTTATGCCTCGGCATGGCGCGTTAAAATACGGGAAAACGTGCAAATATTCCATGACGCCAGATGAAGACTTCATCATTGATTTCCTACCTACTCATCAAAATATTATAATCGCGGCAGGTTTTTCAGGTCATGGCTTTAAATTTAGCAGTGCCGTTGGAGAAGCTCTCGCAGAATTAACGTTATATGGTGAATGTCAGCAGGATCTAACACGCTTCCACCTTAGTCGATTCCATTAATTTTGGATACATGTGGGGAACGACATTAATTGGATGCTTCATCATAAAAGCAGATCGTAAGGCGGCAATTTCATTCTTGGAAATAAGCGACGTTACTTTTGTTCATTCTAATTCAATTTATTATTTCATTTTTATTAGTCTAAAAAGAACCCCAAATTATAGTAACTTTATGAGTCACTATAATTTGGGGGTTCATCCATATCTTACGCTTCAATAAGTGCTAAAAAATCCTGCCAATGATGCAATCTTGGTAACTCAACATGCTGATTATAGGATTGATTTTTTAACACTACTTTTGTCTGTATATTATGAAGTGTCCCCAGCACTGCTGGTTTATCATCTACATAAACATCTAAAGCAAGATCTTTTATAATCGCTACCTTCTCTGCATCTTGCATACCACAGAAAAAATGGCCCTCTTTTATCGGAAATCTTTGTGCACCCATCCATTCTTTTGTTTGCGCACAAAATTGCTTCGGACGAGAGGTAATGTAGTAAATATCATGGCCGTGATCCGCTAAAGCTTGCAGAACTGCTAATGACCCTTCAAAAGAAGGACAGTTCGTAAAATAAATTTCTTCTAATGAACTGTTCCACATCGCTGCTCCCTCTTCATCCGATAAGCCAAATGGCTCATGAATTTCAACTCTTTTTAGCGTATGAAAAATATCAATTGGAATATTTTTCTCCATTTTTTTATTGTAAATGGCAAAGGCATGTGCCCGTAAATCTATTAGTGTATCATCAATGTCAAAACCAAATTTCATTAGGTGTTACTTCCTTTCATGATGCTCTATTGACAAAATGAGCAGAAAACGTTTGTTCCCTCTCTATTTGTACGGCTAAAACATCCTCAATAGCTTGCTTTCGCATATGCTGAAAATCTTGAACATTAAAATGCGCTAATGATTCCTTATTTAATAGAGACGCCAAACAATCAGCATCTTTTAACGCACTGTTCAGGCCAAATGCTCCGGTCGGTGTCATCGTATGAACCGCATCGCCTAATAGCACAAGACCTTGCGTACCCCAACAGTTACAGTGACAGCTGAAAACATCTAACAGCACAAAATCTTTCCAAGACTGAATATGCTCCTTCACTGGCTCAGATAATGCAGGAAATTGCATCGTAAGCTGTTGAATAAAAGGTGTAAATGATTGTTTTCGGAGCTGTGGATAGCTCCCCTGTTCAATATTCCACCCAATTTGAATAAAGCCACCAACTTGCGTGAACAATGATAGTTGCTTATCTCCGATTAATGCCATTTTAATAGAGGGCTCCCAGTCTGAAGGAGCTGGAATTTTAGCCCATAATAAGTCAAAGCCATGTTTTTGTTTTTGAACATCTATATGTGCTGCCTTACGAATCGTGGAGTAGCGTCCATCAGCACCGATTATTAGTTGGCTATTGATCGTTATAGTTGTTCCATCCTTTATGGCAATTACGCCTTTATAATTACCTGATGCGTCCTGGATGAGCTCCGTTACCTTCGTATGTAGCAGACAAGTAAAGTGAGAAAATAGCAGTGTTTTTTGTAAAATACCTTTTAATAGATTAGCTTGAGGAACATGAATTCCTAGATGCCCGACAGAGTCATTAGGAAAAATTGTTTTAAAGGCATTACCATCTGCATAATATTCTAGCTTTTCCATACGTAATAAGCCGAGCGACTCGACTGCTTCGAAAAGTTGATGACTTTTTAAAACAGCCTCGCCTTCTTCATTTAAATGTTCGCCACGAAAAGACTTACCTAGGGCCGCATTTTGCTCTAGTAGAATGACCGATAGCCCTTTTTTGACTAGTAAATAAGATAAAAGTGCACCAGCTGGTCCAGCCCCTACTATACAAACATCCGCTTCATAGTTCAATTTCCTTCACCTTGCTTTGGATATGCGATAATACGTAAATCCTCGCCTACCTTATCAAATGAGGCAAATTCAATATCCCATGCCTCATTCATGAAAGAGGGGTTATAACCCGCAAATGGCGTTAAGGATAAATTTCCTCCTAAAACCTTTGGCGCTATATAAATTACATACTTATCAATGGCACCTTGCTGTAAAAATGAAGCATTCACTTTACTACCACCCTCTAGCAAAATATCTGTAATGCCGTGTTCATAAAGTCCTGCAAGCATTTCATCAATATTTAGCCCATGTTCGTTCGTCTCAATAGATAAAACTGTGAGGCCTTTATTAGTAAATGAATCGACCTTTTCTTGGCTTACCTCATTGCTACAAACAAGAATTGTTGAGGCTTCTTCCGTATTGATCACATTCGCATTAAGCGGTGTGCGTAATAAACTATCCATAATAATGCGTGTTGGGTTTTTCCCATAGCCATTACTTAATCTTGTTGTTAAAGATGGATTGTCAGCGATAACTGTACCAACACCAACTAGAATGCCATCTACCTCATGGCGAATATGGTGGACATCCTCACGTGCAGCATCACCCGTTACCCATTTAGAGTGCCCTGTATGCGTAGCAATTTTCCCATCTACAGTCATAGCAAATTTCGAAATAACAAACGGTCTTTTAGTGAGCATGTTATGGATAAAGCGTTCATTTAAACGGCGTGCTTGTTGCTCCAAAACACCGACCTCCACTGCTATACCTGCATCGCGTAGCAATTGAATGCCACGACCTGCAACAGTAGGATTAGGATCTTGCATGGCAACCACCACTCGACTAACACCAGATTCCTTCACTAAATTCGCACAAGGAGGCGTTTTACCAAAATGTGAACAAGGTTCAAGTGTGACATATAATGTAGCATTCTTTGCATGTTCGCCAGCCATACGAAAAGCATGAACTTCTGCATGTGGTTCGCCTGCTTTTCTGTGTAAACCAGTACCTACAATAATGTCATTTTTGACAATTACCGCCCCGACAAGTGGATTAGGGTTTGTATTACCTTTTGCACTAGCCGCTAGATCTAGAGCTAGTTGCATGTATTTTTCGTCTTTATTAGTCATGGTCGCCACCTCCACTTATTGTTTTTCTCGTAAATGTCCAGATTTCTCAACCTTCGTTTCCAAATAAAAACGATTCGTTTCTGTTAAGCCGCCCCATAAAGGAACATGCCCTTCTGCTGCTAAGCCTCGAGCCTGTAAAGCAGCCAATTTTTTAGGATTATTTGTAATAAGCGTCACAGGCTTTGCACGTAGAGTAGTTAAAACTGCGAGTGCTTCTTCATATGAACGCGTATCGTCAGGGAAGCCAAGTGCATGGTTTGCCTCTACTGTATCTAGCCCTTCTTCTTGTAATAAATAAGCGAGTGATTTAGAGAATAGTCCGATGCCTCGCCCTTCATGATCAGCTAAATAAAAAATAGCTCCACAGCCGTGCTCTACAATCATTTTCATAGATTCATGCAATTGATAGCCACAATCACAGCGCTGACTACCAAATATGTCACCAGTGTGACAAATACTATGCATGCGGATTAAAGCATCTTCTGAATGGGTAAAATCACCATATACAAGAACTGATGATTGCTGTAAAAAAGCCAAATTGGCTGTAGCTAAGCCATCAATGATTTCTTCTTTTGATACATTCACATCTACTGTAAGCCAGTTATACCACTGAAATGTAGCAGAAAAGTCACCTTGTTGAACGGGCAAATTCACAGGACCAACTAGGCAAATATTTTCTGTATTCGTGTGCTTTATAACTGTCATTTTATCTTTCACTATGTCCATAATTTTAGTAGTAATTGTCATATTAATCTCCAACCTTCTATAGGAAACAGTTGGTTAAAAACACCAACTGAGCACATGTATTTTCACAACACTTACATAACGTAACTTAGTTTATAATAATAACTAAAAAGTGTCAAACAACGGCTACTATCCTATTATTTTTAATAGTATATACAAAAATTTTAGCATTACTTTTTCATCATATACTACTAGCTTATGGAGATGCTATTTTTTCTGTGCAGGCTAGTCTATAATAAGCTGTGGTACCTGTAATGACGAAAGGAAGTTTAAAATGAACTTAGAAAAAACTGTGCAACTGAAGCAGCCTAAATATCAACAAATCGCTATCGACCTTGCCTCCAAGATCGTAGAAAGAAAATACCGCATCGGCGATAAAATATATGCAAGATCTTCTCTTGCAAGTCAATATAATGTGTCTGCTGAGACTGCGAGAAGAGCAATCGCTGTTTTACAAGACTTAGAAATTGTAGAGGCATCGAAAGGCAGCGGTGTAATTATTAAGTCGTATGAAAAAGCAGCGCATTTTGTCCGACAATTTCATGACGTTCAATCCATTCATGAAATACAAAATGAACTTCTGACAAGTATTCAAAAGCAACAGCATGAATTAATTAATTTACAAGACAAGGCAAAGCAGCTAATTAGTCGTACCGAGCATTTCCGTTCAGTAAATCCATTTATCCCTTATCAATTAGAAATGACGGCTGAAAGTCCAGGCATTCATCAAACTGTACAAGCCTTAAATTTTTGGCAAAATACATCAAGTACCATCGTCGGTATTCGTCGTGGTAATGAATTATTACTATCACCTGGTCCTTATGTATCATTCGAAGAAGGTGATATTATTTATTTTGTTGGAAATGATGAAAGTTTCGCTAGAGTACAAAGCTTTTTATACCCAAATTAAAAACCGTTTAAGCGCTGGTATCACAGCGTTTAAGCGGTTTTTTTCTTATTGGTCGGTTTGACAAAAGTAACAACCCTTTGTTACAGTAAGGTTGTTACTTGTTTATTTTTGGGTATCACTATCCTCAAATAGTAATAATCTACGAAAGGAGTGCTTCTATGGAAAAATTAAAAGTAGAACACGTATCAAAAGTGTTTGGCAAACATATTCCCCAAGCACTAGAACTCGTCAAGAAACAAAAAAGTAAGACTGATATCTTAAAAGAAACAGGTGCAACTGTTGGTGTATACGATGCTAGCTTTACAGTGAACGAAGGAGAAATCTTCGTTATCATGGGATTGTCAGGAAGCGGTAAATCAACATTAATACGGCTCTTAAACCGCCTTATTGAACCAACGAGCGGAAATATATATATCGATGGAGAAAATATTTCTAAAATGGGTAAAGAAAGTTTACGGACTGTAAGAAGAAACAAAATGAGCATGGTTTTCCAAAACTTCGGTTTATTCCCTCATCGCACATTACTTCAAAACACCGAATACGGACTTGAAATCCGAGGCATTTCAAAGGAAGAACGCCAAGCAAAAGCAGAACAAGCTCTTGAAAATGCTGGATTACTCGCTTATAAAGATCAATACCCAAGTCAATTATCAGGTGGTATGCAGCAACGTGTTGGATTAGCGCGTGCTCTTGCCAATGATCCTGAAATTTTATTAATGGATGAAGCTTTTTCAGCATTAGACCCATTAATTCGTAAAGAAATGCAAGATGAGCTACTCGATCTACAACAAAAGGTCAAAAAAACAATTTTATTTATCACTCATGATCTGAATGAAGCCTTACGCATTGGAGATCGCATCGCTATTATGAAGGATGGCTCTATCATTCAGATTGGTACGGGAGAAGAAATATTAACCAACCCAGCGAATGATTATGTCAAAACATTCGTGGAAGATGTGGACCGCTCTAAAGTATTGACGGCTGAAAATGTCATGGTGCGACCGGTTTATGTCAACGTAGATTTAGACGGCCCTAAAGTAGCACTAAAACGTATGCGACAAGAAGCTGTTAGTTTATTAATGGCTGTGGACAAAAACAGACATTTAAAGGGCTTTATTACAGCAGACGACGCATTAGCTTCAGCTAAGAAGCAAGAGCAAACTGTCCATTCCATTGTGCAATCAGAGGTGCTAACCGTTCCACCAGACATGCTATTACAGGATATATTAGGGATGATTTATAATTCACCTACTCCTATTGCCGTCGTAAAAGATGGTCGCTTGCTTGGTGTGCTGATTAGAGGCGTTGTCATTCAAGCACTTTCAACGAGTGACGAGGAGGCCGATGTACATGAATAATTTTTTAGATAATATTCCAACAATACCACTAGCTCCATGGGTAGAATCAGCTATGGACTGGTTGACGAGTAATTTTTCAGCGTTCTTTAACTCGATTCAACAATTAGGAAAACTACTCATGAATCAGGTCACTGATTTGTTAAATAGTATCCCAGCCATTATTTTAATATTACTTGTCGTTGTTTTTGCCTTTTATGCAACTGGTAAAAAATTCGGGCTTGCCTCATTTTCATTAATAGGCTTGTTGTTTATTTATAATCAAGGTCTTTGGACAAACCTGATGGAAACAACCACGCTCGTCATCTTTTCAAGTATTATTTCCATCATCATCGGTATTCCACTAGGGATTCTAATGTCGAAGTCTACAATCGCTGAAAGTATTATTAAACCAATACTCGATTTCATGCAAACAATGCCTGGCTTTGTCTACCTCATCCCTGCCGTTGCCTTTTTCGGCATAGGAATTGTACCTGGTGTCTTCGCATCCGTTATCTTTGCTTTGCCACCAACTGTACGTATGACTAACCTAGGTATTCGTCAGGTGCCTAAAGAATTAGTGGAAGCCGCAGACTCTTATGGTAGTACAGCTAGTCAAAAACTATTTAAAGTAGAAATCCCACTTGCTAAATCAACGATTATGGCAGGTATTAACCAAACTGTAATGCTGTCCCTTTCTATGGTAGTTATCGCCTCGATGATTGGTGCTCCAGGTTTAGGACGTGAAGTCTTAACAGCCCTACAACGTACACAGGTTGGGAATGGTTTCGTTGCAGGTTTAGGTTTAGTTATTTTTGCTATTATTATTGACCGTTTAACACAAAGCTTTAATAAAAAGAAAGCCTTATAAAATTAGTTTATTTTCTTGCCATGAAGGCAGTTTAATAGATAGAAATGATGGACAGAAAGGGAGATTAGATGAAACTGAAAACACTATCGAAATTAGGAATGGCTTTAGGTTTAGGCTTCATGCTCGCTGCATGTAGCGGAGGAGACTCTGGTTCTGGAAAGAATAGTGATTCTAAGGAGGTAAACTTAGCCTATGTAGAGTGGGATACTGAAATCGCCTCTACGAATGTAGTGGGGCAAGTCCTTGAAGATTTAGGCTATGATGTGACATTAACACCTTTAGATAATGCCATTATGTGGGAAGCAGTTTCTAAAGGCGAGGCAGACGGCATGGTTGCTGCATGGTTACCACATACACATGAATCACAATATGAAAAATATAAAGATAAATTAGATGAGCTGGGCGAAAACCTTGCTGGCGCAAAAATCGGCTTAGTTGTACCAAGCTATATGAAAGCAAACTCTATTGAAGATTTAACAGATGAGGCTGATCGTACAATTACTGGTATCGAGCCTGGCGCTGGTATAACAGCAGCAACAGAAAAAGCATTAGATGAATATGATAGTTTAGCAGATTGGAATTTTGTTACGTCTTCTTCCGGTGCAATGACTACTTCCTTAGCAAAAGCGTTGAAAGAAAAGGAAGAAATTATTGTTACTGGTTGGTCACCACACTGGAAGTTTGCTAAATATGATCTTAAATATTTAGAAGATCCAAAAGGTGTTTTCGGTGGCGAAGAAACAATCAATACTTTTGTTCGTAAAGGGTTAAAAGAGGATTTACCTGAAGTGTATTCCGTATTAGATAACTTTCACTGGACAGCTGAAGATTTAGAAAGCGTTATGCTAGAAGTAATGGATGGTAAGGATCCAAAAGACGCTGCTAAAGAATGGATTGAAGCAAATCCAGAAAAAGTAGCTGAATGGACAAAAGATGTAAAAAAATAATGTAAAAAAATGCACTTCCTTTTTTCAACTGGAAGTGCATTTTTTATAGGCTTCTTTTATGACAATATTTTCAACATGACGGCTGCTCCTAAAACAAGCACGATACAAACAACTCTTCTCCAATCCTTTGATTCATTAAAGAAGAACATTCCTAGCAAGGCTCCTCCAGCCGCACCAATTCCTGTCCAAATTGCATAAGCCGTACCCATTGGTAAGGTTTCCATAGCATATGCAAGACCTGCAAAGCTTAATGTAAATGCAAATATCAATAACCCCAAGTTTTTTTTATTCTTTTCGTTATTATATTTACTAATCATATAGACGCCCATCATCTCACATAGGCCAGCAATTATTAATGCCATCCATGCCATTATTCAGTCACCTCTTTTTCCTTCGGCTCTCCTGTCACAAGCTTTAAGCCTACAACCCCTGCCAATAAAACAACAATACATAGTATTTTTGCTAGCTTCCATGGCTCTCCAAACAGCAAACTATCCGCGCATACAGTGCCTGCTGTCCCTAAGCCTACAAAAATCGCATATACCGTACCAACTGGTAAGTGCTCTCCCGCTTTAATAAGCAAATAAAAACTAACATAGATTGCAATTGCAGTGCCTATCCATTCCCATACAGATGAAGCATGCTTTAAACCAATGACCCAGCCTACTTCAAAGCAAGCAGCGATAATGACACTTAACCAATGCTTATTCATAAAAAATCCCTCCATTTTATAGGACACGATGAATGACTACCTTGATGACTATCCTTTTTCAGCTTTCGCCAAATTACCTGATTTTAGCCAAACAAAAAAGCCTAGAAGAAACTGTCCATCGACAGTATCTCCCAGGCTTTTATCCCTCCGTGTCACAAAAAAAATTGTGGTTTTCTCTCGGACCAGACTAGCATCGGCTACGGAACCCTAGAAAACTTTACAATATTTTATTAACCTTAGTATAGCAAACTATTTAATAATTTTCCACTGGGACATAGCCGACTTTTTCTACTAATGCTTGACCTTCATCGGTAAGTATCCAATCCATTAGCTTTTGAACATTTTCATTTTCTGCCCCTGTAGTGACCGCATAGAACTCGGATACTAATGGATATGTTCCATTTCGAATATTCTCTTTAGTTGGAGCTACTCCATCAATGGATAGTAATTTGATTTTTTTATTTTGAACCATTTCTGTCGAATAATATCTAAACGTATAACCCATCGCATTTTTATAATTTCGATATTGTGATACTTCATGGATAATGCCACCCATTCCTGAGGCAATATTTTCAGAAGGTGCTTTCATAATCGACATGTTGCCCATTAATTTTTCTAGTGCCGTTTGACTTCCACTATCCGCCGGACGCTGGAAAGCACGGATGGCTTCATCATCACCGCCTACATCACGCCAATTGGTTATTTCACCAGCATATATTTTCTTCACCTGTTCCAATGTAACATTATCTACACTGTTTTTATGATGGACAAAAAAAACAAATGCCTCTCGCCCTATTGGTGTCATATCAAATGTCAGTCCTCCTTTTTCTGCTTGCCATTCTTGGGAGGCAGAAGGTGCTGCCACAAAAATAAGATCCACATTTCCCGCTATTAAATTTTGATAGGCTTCTGGCGTACGGCTCACTTGGACCCTACTATTATATGGCTGGTAGTCTCCTTTAGGATAAGTAGCCTCTACAAAAGCTGCATATAAAGGATACATAGCCGTGGCTCCATCTAAACGCGGTAATGACTCTGTCAATTGTAAGGAGGCTTTTTCGTCAGGCTTTACTACTTGATTGCCCTGCGTAAATGGTTGATAGGCAGATACATCAATTTCTGCATCTACAGTGGGAATAGTCAGCTTATAATAATGTTGAATAGGAGGTATTAAAGCAATTACTATTGCTACACCTAATACACTCATTAACCATCTCCTTTTCTTTTTTGTATGTATCCAATTAAATATTCCACCAACAAGCAACACAAATAAACAAACGGGGACTGTATAAACTAGTGGTAGAAAGTGCAAATGACCATTCAGAATGACAATAAGTGCTACCATTACTGTCACTACTGATAAACCAATCATAATGCTCACGATTTGTAAAAATTTAATCAAGACGCAACCCTCCAGTGTAATTTTACACTTTCAATTTAATCGTACTAGAAAAAGCAGGCATTCGCAATAATATATTCTGAAAATTATGTTAAGATTAAATTTATCTTGATTCGACATCTGTTTGAAACAAGATCACGCCTACTATTATGGAAAAAATAGCCAAGGCATAACTGGATGATTAGGAGGAATGTACATATGGCAATAGAAAAAGTACGCAGCCATTTAGCCCAATGGCATGTGGAACACAAAATACAAGAGTTAGAGGAGAGCTCTGCAACTGTTGAATTAGCAGCTCAGGCACTTGGCTGTGAGCCTGCTCGCATAGCAAAATCTTTATCCTTTCTTGTCAATGATGGTGCTATATTAATTGTGGCAGCCGGTGATGCAAAAATCGATAATGCCAAATATAAAGCAGTGTTTGGGACAAAAGCAAAGATGTTAGGCAAAGATGATGTGGAAGCTATGATTGGTCATGATGTTGGCGGAGTTTGTCCCTTTGGTGTGAATGAAGGTGTTGTTATTTATTTAGATGAATCCCTTAAACGGTTTACAACGGTATTTCCTGCATGTGGCAGTAGTAATTCTGCGATTGAGGTTACTATTTCTGAGCTTGAAACCTATACGCCCTATGAAGAATGGATTGATGTCTGTAAGGGCTGGCATGATTAGACGAACAAAAATCGGTGAAACTTTTCAACAGTCTCACCGATTTTTGTTCGTTATTTCTCCTATTCTCTTTCATCAATGAAAAAATCATAGAGCTTTTATGATTGCTTTGTCACAATCTTTTTACCATATGTCATATAGCGCCAAAGCTTTTCAAATGGACCAATGGAAAAGAATTTGAACCAAATCATGCTAAAGATAATTTGGATGATAAAAATAATGCTTGCGATTACTACAATATCTGAAGGTGAAACGACTTCTAAGCCCATAATCGAGATGATGGCCATACCAATAAAGCTTTGGGCTAAATAGTTGGTAAATGCCATTTGTCCCACTCGTCCGATTGGCTGAAAAATTTTCGCTATTTGTCGATTCTCTAAGATAGTAAATAAACAAGCTAAATAAAAATATGTTGTCGGAACTACTCCTAAACCAATAATAGATTGTAACTGTTGGTCATCAGCTTGTGAGGCAAACCATATCCATAGTGAAAAACCAATAAAGAATGGGCCTGTAACAAGAAGCAGCCATTTTATTTTTTGGATATGAGCGCCAATATGACCAATCCAACCAACTTTCGCTACTAAAAATCCACTTAAAAACATGATAAATATAGCGATAGCATCATTCCCTAAAAGACCTAAAATAGTGGCCATTATCGAACTAGTTGGCATATACATTTGACCTACTATAGCAAGAATATGAAGTGTAATGATTGTAAAAAGCCATTTACAAATTGTTGAAATTTTCGCAGAGTAAAATGGTAGCAATAAAAAACCAATAACTGCATAGATAGCTAAGATTGAACCCCAAAACAGGAAAATATGAATGATACCAATAATCAATAATGCAACTAAACGTCTTGCAAAGCGTCGTTTTGGTTTATCCCCGCGAGCTTCTGCCCGAGATGCAAAAATATAAAAACCAACACCAAAAAGGAATGAAAAGATTGAAAAGAATTTTTTTTCAATAAAGATATCAATAAGTGAATCAATCACACCATTGATGCCACTATAATCAGGCATAGGGCCGCCCTCTATTATGACCTGATAGGCGCCTACATTAATAAATAAAATGCCAAATAACGCTAATCCTCGAATAATGTCCAAGGAAAGAATTCGTTCTTTTTGTGTAACGGATGGATTCATGTTCAAATAACTCCTTATCTTTTATGCTATAGCTAGCATAACTCTTCATCCTTACAACTATTTTTTTTTAAGCTTACAGGAACCTTACAAATCAAAAGATTAACTTTATAGTTTTTTATCCGATTCTCCCGAAAAAAATAACATACTTTATAGTAAGAACATAGTAGAAAAGAGGTTTCTCCGATGAAAAGAAATCGCAAATTTGGTTTTTGTTACCCGGGCTATCGATACTGTGGACCTGGTTGCTCGGGACCAGGTCAGCCCACAAATGCTGTGGATAGTTGCTGTAAACAACATGATGAATGCTATGATCGTTACGGTAGCATAAGATATTGTGATGAACTATTTCAGCAATGCCTCAGACCTCACATGCAGGCACCCAATAAGATGGCGAGAGATGCAAGACTATTCAATCGGGTATTCGAACTACGTAATCGATTCTTTTAACAATGAAGCTCACGTTCTGTTGAAAACAGCGTGGGCTACTTTTTTGTATAAATCGCATATTTCTGTGGAGCTGTAAAGCCGAGCTTTGTCCCTAAATAAATGGATGCCGTATTGGAGATATCACAATCCCAGCAAGGCTTTAGCTCATTGGCCAAACAATGATTGATAAATGTTGTTGCGATCAAACTAGCCAATCCCTGACCTCTATACTTCGAATCTGTCATAATATCAATTTCCGCATAGTCATTTGATTTAAAAATAGAGACGGCTTCACTGACGATTTGCTCATTATGTATGAGACAAAAGCCAAAACCATTTGTCAGGAAATGAGCCGTAGAATCCCAATATTCATCATAGTAAGCAGATGTAAACTCCATTGCGTTATTTATATGATGTTGAGTAATTGGCATGACCTCAAAATTGGATACTTCTTGCTTGTCCGTCCCACCATACAAGCTTTTATCAAATGTAAAGGTATAGCGTTCTAATTTTCTAAGCTGCCCATTTAAAAGTTGTTCAATTTTAGTATTCCATTGCTCTGAATAAGAAAATAAGGTAAAGCGTTTCCCTTGCTCTACAGATTGCTCGAGGCAAATGGCAAGCTGACGGTCAATCTCAGTTGTAGTTGAATCACCATATACAAAATAAATTCCTGATTTTGTGTGTATTAGGAGTGTTTGAAAAGTAGCTGTATCTGCATAGACTGTCCCTTCTATTAATTGATCAAGAATACTATAAACAAATGTTGGAGCCCTTAGAATGTTTTGTTTAATAATTGGATAATGATTCGCTGTAACTTTTATCACGACGTTTTCCCCCTTTTATTGGCATTAAGTACCTTATATTTTATAATAAAATATAGATCTAGTTGAAGGGACTGAATGATGCACAGATAGCAATATTTTTCATCCAACATCATTAAAATCTTGGAGGTAAAAGTATTGATTGAATGTATGGACACGGAAAGATTATTATTACGCAAAGTGGCTAGTGCTGACGCTAAAAGTTTATGGGCGATTTGGTCAGATCCTGCTGTGACCAAATTTATGAATATCTCAAGCTTTACACACGAAGAGCAAGCGCTAGAGATGATTGACTTACTCAATCAATTAGCTAATGAACATAGGGCCATTCGCTATTCTATCATTAAAAAGATAGGCAATTGTATCATTGGCTCCTGTGGGTTTAATAACGTAGATTTCGATAAAGCTACCGCAGAAATCGGCTATGACTTGGCGAAGACTCAGTGGGGTAAGGGCTACGCCACAGAAGCTATTATCGCTTTAATCGACGTTGCTTTTACACATTTGGAGATGACGACAATTGTAGCAAAGGTCGATGCCGCGAATAGTAATTCCATCAAAGTTTTACAGAAATTGAATTTTATTTTACAGGGCTATGATAGCACTGAAGAGCATTTACAAGTATACACACTATGTAAAGGGTAATATAGAAGGCTAATAATGGATATATAACCATTCTTAGCCTTTTGCTTAATGATACATGCCGTGATTAATTTTCCCCGTCACCTTTTCTATTTGTACCTCGAATAACTCTATTTTAGGCATAATTGGATAGCCCTCTTTTTCAAATGTCCATTCAGGATTACCATACTTCTCTAAAAGCGCATCAAAGAACCATTCCTTCCTTGATTCCTCTTCAATTCTTACAACTTGTCCAAATAGCACTACACTTTGGTAGACAAGTGCAGATTGACAAGCGTATTTTTTCCCTGGGTGTAAATCGCCCATTTCACTTACTTCTATACTGATTTTGGGGTTTTGTTTAATATTGGACCAAAAATGGCTTTCTCGGATATTACCGATATGCAAATAAAGTGTATCATTTCCTTCATACACATAAATAAATGGAATTACATAAGGGTATCCTTCCTCATCAACCGTCGCAACATGTGCTACTTTCCCCATCTTTAAAAATTGCTGTGCTTCATCATTAGAAATTTCTACCCGTTTATTTTGTATCATACCTCTTATCATACTTTAACCCCCCTCACCAAAATATGGATCGATTTAAATAAAATCGTTTACACTAAAACATATATATATTTTACATCTTTATGATACCTAAAAAAGATATTTTTTCTTTCGACAATAAGTAAAGCCAAGAATGCATTTGTTTAGCATTCTCGGCTTTATTTTATCGTTATTTAATTGGAATCCAAATTTCTGAGTATGAATCAGGACTATATGCATCTTCTTCAGGGTACACCTCAAGCTCCGCTGTTCCTGCTGGCTCATATGGATTGGATGGGAACCATTCTGAATATATTTGTTTCCACGTATTTTGCATGGCATCTGGCATAGGGCCATGTACCTCAAATACAACCCATTTTGATGCAGGCACTTCCATTGTTAATAGATCTTCTCCTACATCCCCTTCATGGTTCGTAGCAATCCAGTAATCAATGAAACCCTGTTGTCCTTGGCTTGTATTTGGTACACAAACGCCCAGTACCCCATTGATATTGCCATTATTTAATTGATATAGCTGCTGATCGAAGGCACTCTCATTGATTTCCTGCCAGAATAATGGAATTTCTCGAGTATTCTCTCCATCTTGGCAATTGTACGTTCTTTTTACCCCAACAACTTGAAACTTGTCTTTTTCTACGATTTTATACTTCATTGGTTCTGCTCCCTTCAAGCTTACCTGAATAACCAGGCGATTGTATGATTGTAATGGTCCTTGCCTCTTTCTCGCTTCACTCGGCGTTACATAATGCTGTTTACGAAACGCTTTTGTAAAGGCTTCAGGAGTTTCATAGCCATATTTGTAGGCGAGATCGATTATTTTTTGATCTGTATCCATTAATTCCTGAGCTGCTAATGTTAATCTCCTCCGTCTTAAATAATCCGCAATCGACATATCCGTTAAAATTGCAAATGTTCGCTGAAAATGAAAGACAGATGAATTAACCTCCTGTGCAATTTGTTCAATGGTTATGTTTTCTAATAAATGATCTTCCATAAAATTAATGGCTTTTTGAATCGACTCAATCCAACTCATTGCTCTCACTCCCTGATAACATCTTAAAATAGTTCATGCTTTCCAGCCTGTCTTTTTATGCTAACTTTGGACAGGTACATTTAGAAGCAGTTTTTCATCACGATCATAATTCTTAATTTCGTACTTTACATACGCTTTTTACTCTTTCTCCTCTAAATTCCATTGTACTAAATATCGAAATATATTGAAAAATAACAATAATATATTTATAATAACGGACAAGACCTTTATTATCCTTAAATAAAAGGAGGGTAATGCTGGGATCTTTCCAAAGGAGGAAGAAATATGATGAATGTTTTACATACGCAAATGAGTGCTAGTAAACGTAATTTTATCTTTTCATTACTGTTTCTAGCATGGTTAGTCGATTCATTAACATTGTTCGGCATGAACGTGGCGATTATTCCAATCAGTAAAGAATTACATTTAACACAAACACAAAGCGGCATGGTCATCAGTAGCTTTTGGCTCAGCAGCGCACTAATGACATTGGTTGCTGGATGGGTATCTGACAAGTTCGGGTCAAGGAAGATCATTGTAATTGCAGTGTTCATGATTTCCCTCTTCTCCCTACTGACTGGGATGATTGGCTCTTTTATGGGTATTTTAGTTATTCGCTTTATTCTAGGTCTAGGGGATGGCGGTTTACCAACAGGTAGCGGCGTGGCCATTACGGAGATATTTAAAAAAGATGTTCGGGCTCGGGCAAAGTCGATGCTACTAGCGGCTCAATTAATCGGTGGTGTCCTTGCTTTATATTTAGCTGGTTTAATTGCAGATACTTGGGGATGGCGCACTATGTTTTACCTTATTGGTGGTGTGGGTTTAATCGTCACTCTTTTACTCTTTAAGTATTACAATCCACCAAAGCTTGACAAGCAACAGGACGCAGCTGTGGGTAATTCGCCTGATCGTCCAATAAAAGAACTTTATAAAAGTTCATTTTTATGGATTCTAGTCATCATGTATTTTTGCTCAAGTACTGTCCATTGGGGCTTCTCCTCTTGGTTACCTTCCTATTTGGAGCAAACTCAACATTTAAATTTACGAGAAGTAGGATCACTTGCCATGATTCCACAAGCCTGTGGATTAATAGCTGCAATTGTCACAGGGTTCTTAATTGATAAAGCTTTGGCTGGAAAAGAAAAAATAATCGTTTTAGTTGGTGCGATAGTGTCTGGCATTTGCTTATATTTGATGTTTAATGCATCTAGTATTCAAGTAGCTATTTCCTATCAGAGCCTTTTCTCCATTGGTGATTCAGCAATTTCAATGGCCATACTAGCCATTCCTCTTAAGTATGTTGCACAACGAATTATTGGTTCGTTTTTAGGAATGATGTATTTTGCTAGTGGTATGGCAGGCTTTATTGCACCAACAGCTATGGGTGCTCTAATTGATGGTTTCGGCGGATCATTCCAAGCCGCATTCTTCTTCCTTATTGGAGCCTTGGTGATCGTTATAATTTGTGCTGCATTATATAAAATTCCGTCTAAGAATAGTAGTTTAATTGATCAATCTTAAAATATGGTAAATAGGGGTGAGTTTCTTTGACTAGTCAAAGTAGATTATCGCAAATTATTGAGGATAAACGAGAAAAGTTAATTGAAGTCAGTAATCAAATCTGGGAATATGCTGAAACAGGTTTTGAAGAATTTAAGTCGGCCAAGCTATTATGTCAAACATTAGCAGAGGAAGGATTTGAGGTGGAACAAGGTGTGGCCAATATTGAAACCGCCTTCATTGGTTCTTTTGGTAGTGGAAAACCCGTCATTGCATTTTTAGGCGAGTTTGATGCTCTTACTGGTTTAAGCCAAAATGGTGGAATAGCGCAGCCTAATCCACAACAAATTGGCGGCAATGGGCATGGCTGTGGTCATAATTTATTAGGTACTGGCTCTCTAGCGGCAGCCATAGCACTCCGTGATTATATGCAAGAAAATAATATAACTGGAACAGTACGCTATTACGGATGTCCTGGTGAGGAAATTGGTGGTGGCAAAACATTTATGGCCAGAGAAGGCATGTTTAATGATGTAGATATTGCCCTATCTTGGCATCCAGGTACGACGAATAATATTATGTCTGTTGCGACCCTTGCCTGTTACGAGGTGTATTTTAAATTTAAAGGAAAAAGTGCTCACGCAGCTGCTAGTCCACACTTAGGTAGAAGTGCTCTTGATGCTGTAGAGCTTATGAATATTGGCGTTAATTATTTACGCGAACATATTATTCCAGAGGCACGTGTACATTACGCCATTACGAATACAGGTGGTTCTTCTCCAAATGTCGTACAAGCAGAGGCAGAAGTATTGTATTTTGTTCGAGCTCCAAGAGTATCTCAAACAGACGATATTTATCAGCGTATCTGTGATATTGCTCGTGGTGCAGCCCTTATGACGGGCACAGAGCTAGACATTGATCTTGCCTCAGCTCTCTCGAATGTAATTCCTAATACAACATTGGAACAAGTTATGTATGATAACTTTGTAAAATTAGGCACACCATCCTATACAGATGCGGAGCTTCATTTTGCGGAGGCTATTCGCGAAACATTATCTGAAGAGGAAAAGAAAATGGATGTTCAGAGAAATCAAAAGCTTGCTGGGAAAGCAATAGCTGATGTCATCGATCCGTTTATGTCCGATGCGTTTATGGCTGGCTCTACAGATGTTGGTGATGTTAGCTGGATTGTCCCAACTGCTCAATGTATGACGGCATGTGAACCACTAGGAACACCGCTTCATACTTGGCAAATTGTAGCTACAGGGACAACTTCATTGGCACATAAAGGCATGCTTCACGCGGGAAAAATTTTGGCTGCCACCGCACTAGATATTCTTCAGCAGCCTGAGCTGATTGATCAAGCGCAAGCGGAATTGGTTGATCGCCGTGCTGGCGAGGTGTATACAAGCCCTCTTCCATCAGATGTTAAGCAATACAAAATTCGTTCTTAAACATAAAGAGAGTCCCTGTTACAAGGACTCTCTTTTACAATGGAAAAATTTTATAAACCTTGCGTGGACGTCCTCTTGTATGAGGTTTTTCCTCAGCAACTACTTCAGCGAACCCCTTTTCCTCAAGTGTCGTTAATATTCTACGGGCACTTCTTGCAGGAATTTGCATATAGGTGGCAAGTTCATTGGCATTCAGTTCATCACTGGCTAATTTTTTCAACGAGGACTTCAATTTATTTAAGGTCATGACACTAAGTGTAGTTTCTTGACTAAGTGTTTCTAATTGTTCTGACGTATAAGAATAGGTAAGCTGCTCTGGCTTGCCTAATGGTCCCGCTATTTTTTTATTATCAAAACAAACCATCCATGAACCCTTTCCACATTCCTTGGCACGAAGGAGGGCATTACCCGCATTTATCTCTGCATCATAAACCGTTTGTCCAATGCCAATTCCACAAGTCATCGCCTCTTGATCTAGCATTGTGAAATCTTCCATATCAGGCATTTGGCTAAAATTCCTCGTAATGTCTTCCATTAATCCTCTAGTCGTAAATATGATATAACGCCCAAAACTTGTGGACTTAATGGAGCCATGAATACTTTTTGTATAGCTCAGTAAATGCTCCATCATCTTTAGCTCAATTCTAAATAGCTCATTCGTTGAGAAGTTATCCTTAGCCATCTCTAAAAAAGGATCAATCTCAATAATTTGAACAGCAATTTGTGTAGCCTTATACCGAAGCATTTCATATGTCCGTAGCATATTTGTAATAACCGCCTCTACTGCCATAGAGGATGGAAACAAACGATAAGTTGGTACACCAAGACGTTGTAATTCATGATGTATAGGATGCCCTGTAATGGCTGCCTTTGTTTGACCACTTTCCCACAGTTTAAAATGGTATTGGACAAGTTCATTTAACGAAATCGTGTCTGACTCAACAAACTTTGGTTTTTCCTCGATACCCGCCTCTACTAAAGCTTGCTCCCATGTAACACTATTACCAGCATCGAAGCTAATTTCATTGACCTCAATTTTACGTTCATATAATACTCTTAATACCGTTTTGTATAAGGATGAGCCTTTATAAACAACATAAAAAATAGGTGTTTCTAGCTGATTCCAGCTTTGTACAATATTATATGTAATTAGCCCTGTACATAACCACATATCCATTTCTTCCATAAGTAGCGGAGTTATTTTCTCCTCTAAATGCTCTTCTGTTAGACATTCTATCGATGTACAGATAAATTCTGGCCAATTTTTCAGGACAGATTCAACAAATTCAATTGAGTCTGAAGGACCTAAAAGACCTAATCGTATTTTCAAGAATACCCCTCCTCTGTTCAATCCACATGAAAAATTTGATAATTATATTATATCAAAACAATATAGAATGCATATACATTTCATATAGAAGCTATTACATGATTTACAACAATACCATTTTAAGTAAACATAAAATTGACAAGCTAGTTGGGAGGTTATTCATTTGGTTAAATGGCAAGGCTCTGCCGCTATTTGTATGAACGCAGAAAATCGTCTATTAATGGTTTTGCAAGGTACAAAGGAGGAAGAAAAAACTTGGGCTGTACCTTCTGGTGGAAAGGAGGCAATGGAAAATTTTCAGTCATGCTGTATTCGCGAAGTATACGAAGAAACAGGCTATACAGTTACTATCCTAAAGGAAATGTATAGAAAAAATAAGGCAGATGTAGAAGTCCATTACTTTGAAGCCGTCGTCATTGGCGGACAAATGACCATTCATGATCCTGACGAATTAATTTATGATATCGCATGGCAATCTAAAGATGATGTCGCACGACTAGCATTGACATTCCCAGAAGATCGACCATTTCTCTTATCTCTATTTCCATAAAAAAAGTCACGTCTTCTCGACATGACCATCCTTTTACATATAAAATTAATGGCTATTCTCGTCTGGATGTTGATAAATAATTAAGGCAGAATGGATGACCGTTTGTTCTCCGATATAGAGAGTATTGTATTTGATATCAAGTATGAAGAAGTAACTTAAATCTAATAAAGCCCGATTAATATCATGTTCAAATTGCACAATATCGTTGTTTTGAATTGTCACAACTTGAGTCATTTGTGTCATTGCCCACACCCCTTTTCTTTAATAAAGGGTATGAAAGTCAATATAAAAATATTGGAGCTTTTTAGCTCCAATATTTTTTAGTACATCGTTAAATATTCCTCACGCTCCCAGTTATGGACCCGTGTGCGGTATATATCCCATTCAATTTCTTTGGCAGCATTAAACTTTTCATAAATATGATCACCTAGTGCATCTCGTACAACTGAATCCATTTCTAATTCAATTAACGCATGCTCTAATGAAGAAGGTAAGCTATCAATGCCATTTAATTCACGCTCTGGACCTGTCATTTTATAAATATTGCGATCTACCGCTGCTGGAGGCGTTAAATCCTTGCGTATGCCATCAAGCCCCGAAGCCAAGATTACAGCCATTGCTAAATAAGGATTCGCTGCTGGATCAACTGAACGTAATTCAACACGAGTTGATAATCCTCGAGCTGCCGGTATACGAATAAGTGGTGAACGGTTTTGAGCAGACCACGCAACATAGCATGGAGCCTCATAGCCTGGGACTAATCGTTTATAAGAATTAACAAGCGGATTCGTAATGGCCGTAAATCCGTGTACATGTTGGATGATTCCTGCCATAAAGCTACGAGCTGTTGCACTTAATTGAAGTTCTGCGTGTTCATCATAAAATGCATTTTTATCCCCTTCAAATAATGATAGATTAAAATGCATACCAGAGCCGTTAACTCCGAATAGTGGCTTCGGCATAAATGTTGCATGTAGCCCATGCTGTGCAGCAATTGTTTTTACGACTAATTTAAAAGTTTGAATATTGTCGCATGCTTCAATGGCACTAGCATATTTAAAATCAATTTCATGCTGTCCAGGTGCTACTTCATGGTGAGAAGCCTCAATTTCAAAGCCCATCCCTTCTAGCTCTAAAACAATATCCCGACGACAATTCTCCCCTAAATCTGTCGGAGCTAAGTCAAAATAACCTCCGCTGTCATTTAGCTCAAGTGTCGGATGCCCCTTTTCATCCAGCTTAAAAAGGAAAAATTCTGGCTCTGGGCCCAAGTTAAAGGAAGTGAAACCTAACTCCTCCATTTCCTTTAAAACGCGCTTTAAATTGGAGCGTGGGTCTCCTTCAAATGGGGACCCATCTGGCCTTGCAATATCACATATAAGGCGTGCCACCTTACCTTTTTCAGCTGTCCAAGGAAAAATGACAAATGTATTGAAATCTGGTCTTAAATACATATCAGATTCCTCTATACGTACAAAGCCTTCAATCGAAGAGCCATCAAACATAACCTTATTGTCTAAAGCTTTTTCTAATTGACTCACAGGTACTTCTACATTTTTAATCGTTCCTAATATATCAGTAAATTGTAGGCGAATAAACTTCACATTTTCTTCCTTTACTCGGCGTATAATACCTTCTTTTGTATAATGTTTCATTTTCCACCACTCCAATGTAAATTTAGTTAACACATTTTTTATAACTGCTTTTAAAATACATCATTTTATTGTTATTAGCAATATGTACGTAAGGTTTTATAACATCGTTTTTTTAGAATATATTTATCTTGAATTTCGATACATAAAAAAAGGCGTACCCATTTACTAAATGGATACACCTTATATATATTTTTAAAATTGAAATAGCATATTAACGAATACTACGAGTATGACAGCAGGTACTATGATTAACATCAACATCCTGTAAATCGTATAATACCCCTGCCCCATCTGGCTTCCCATTAGCAGTTCTCTTTTCACAAATTCCTTATCCACTACATATGCAATAAAAATCGCAATGGACAAGTTCCCCAATGGCAGCATTAAGTTTGATACTAAAAAGTCAGTTGCATCAAAAATATTCTTCCCAAAAACCGATACATCCGCTAGCAGGCTAGAGGAAAGGGATGCTGGGATGGCCGCAAGAAAGACGACTATACCTAGGGACGAAGTCCATACGAGACGAGACTTCTGACTATTTTCCATAAACGCCGCAACAATAATTTCGTATAAACTAAACGAGGACGTTAATGTGGCAAATAAAAATAATAATAAAAACATCGCTAAAAATACTTCCCCAAATGGCATTTGGCTAAATGCTGTCGGTAACACCATAAATAACAAGCCTGGCCCAGCTGCCGGCTCTAAATCAAAAGCAAAAACGACCGGGAAGATAGCTAGTCCAGCTAAAAATGAAACAAGTACCGTTAGCATAACGACGGAGCCTGCTGAATTCGGTAAACTCACATCTTTTTTGAGGTAGGAACTATATGTAACAAGGCAAGAAAATCCAACGGCTAACCCAAAGAAAGATTGCCCTAAAGCTTCTAATAAGGCTTTTCCTGTAATATTTGAAAAATCAGGCCATAAAAAGAATTTTACCCCTTCCACGGCGCCATCTAATGTGACAGCACGTATCACTAGGACAATGAACATAATAAAGAGCAATGGCATCATCCATTTATTCGCCTTTTCAATACCATTTTGGACACCTAACGAAATAACAAGTACGTTTGCTAATGTAAACAAAGCCAAACCTACAATTGTAATCCAAGGTGTACCAATTATCTTTCCAAATAGTTCACCAGGATCAATAGCCGGATCAATGACAGCACCCGCTACGCCTAGCCCACTATAAATAAAAATCCAGCCACCGACAACGCTATAAAATGTTAGTAATAAAAAACATCCGAGAACACCCATGCGGCCAATCCATGCCCATCCCTTTTTCGTAGGAGCCATTTTTTTATAGGCAGTAATCGCCTCTGACTGTGTACCTCGTCCTAAAATATATTCAGATAATAGCATCGGGAGCCCAATTAACAATGTAAACAATACAAAGATTAAGAAAAACGCCCCTCCGCCACTTTGTCCGGTTACATACGGGAGCTTCCAAATCGCTCCTAGTCCAATCGCAGCACCTGCTGATGCTAAAATAAATCCTAACTTACTAGACCACTGTCCTTTTTTTCCACTCATCTCTTCATACTCCTCTAACTTTCTAAACTCTTCTCTAATTTTACATGAAAATATAGTTTTCGACTAGGTATTACTAAAAAAGAACTAGTTATACTTTGACAACCCATTACCTTTTTCTTTTTTTCTACATTTCGCCATAAAAAAACCTCGAGTTCATCCCTCGAGGCTTAGTACATGTTATTTTGTTATATACATAGAACGCTGGCGGTCAATCCATTTACGCATTGTCGTAAATAATAACGCCATAATACCCGTTAATAAAATCCCTTTGACAATATTAAATGGTAAAATACCAGCGATAATCATTTTATAAAGTGAATCACCTACAACAGGCTCCATTCCTAAGAAGTAAGTGTACATTGGTAAAAATACAGCATAGTTTAAAACACTCATTCCTACTGCCATCACAACTGTTCCCATCGCTAAACCTCCAACAAGACCAGCGATTGTTTTAAAGCGATTAAAAATAAAGCTTACTGGCAAGATGAATAAAATACCTGTTACAAAATTAGCCATATGTCCTACCGGAACGCCTGTTGGAGTGCCTGAGAAAATCCAATCCAACACATTTTTAAATAACTCTACTAAAATACCAGCTACAGGTCCCATTGTGATTGCTGCAAGTAAGGCAGGCATATCACTGAAGTCCACTTCCAGAAATGCTGGGAATGGCGGAATTGGGAAATTAAAAAGCATTAATAAAAATGAAATACTGCTCAGCATGCCAATCGTAATAAACGATTGAAGTTTGACATTTTTCTTCATAGAAAACTCTCTCCTCTTTGCTGATTCAATCTCGCAAGAAGAAAGGTGACGATCTTTCAATTGTTTCATGAAAAAACCCTTATGCGTTTAATAAAGCATAAGGGAGAAAGGCATAACGAATAAGCGTCCTCATCAACTAATTTTTGAGCACATTTTAATAAAACATACAAAAAAAAGCGCTCGGTCATAGTTCATTTCATGACAATGAATGACGATCGTACCTCCATCTTCTCCCATCCAGACTTTAACTGTCGGCCTTGGAATTTCACCAAGTCAGCCATGCGAAAATTCGCACAGGTCGCGGGCTGAAGAGTTTAACATAAATCAAGCGAGCTAATGAATATATTCACTAGCGATTTATGACTCTATTACCGCCGGTCGGGATTTTCACCCTGCCCCGAAGATGAATCATATTATTTTATACTACAGCTTTACTATAATGAATTACGAAGTAAAAGTAAATAGTTCTGCTCAAAAAAATCCGATTAAATCGCTATGTTTTATAAATAGAAAAGGCACTCCCGCCATGCAGGAATGCCTCTCTTGTTTTTTTCTTCCTTCGACTATGGTAAAAACTGTTTATTCGGTCCCACTGGCTTTGGTAAATAACCCTTTAAATCAAAGCCTTCCCAGCTTTCTTGCACAACATTATCTAAAAGGAGCAGTTGATTAAAGCTAGCAGCCGTTAACATCATGGCCTCAATTAATTGAGTAGCTCGTATTGGTTCCATAGATGTTAAATCAAGCGGAATATCAAAAGTCACAACTACACCTTCCGCTTGTTCAGCGACTGTGTATGTTACATTTTCAGGCACTACCGATGTATAGACATCATCATTTTTATTTTTCATCAGTGTAAGTGCCTCTGTGACTGTCTCAAAAGATTGACGGAAATCTGGTGATAAATATTCTGCACCATTGGAATCATGGTACAAGTAATAATTATAGTGCTTTGCATTCGTTAAGGACATTCCTTGACTTGGCTCACCTTCTTGCGAAAACTCATACGGGGTTCCATCTTCATTTTGGATTTCCACTTCGGTGTATTCAGAGTCTGAGAATGTGTCTTCCATTGTGCCTTTATATTCATTTACTGCAGCAGAGGCAACATCATAGTCATTTCCCTTTGGCAAGACATGGATAAGCTTATCATCCTTTTCCTTCAGCTCACCTTTATAAGGATGATACTCTGTAAATCCTTTAGCCTCCTCGTCAATTTGAGGAGCATACTTTTCATATATCCGTAAGGTAGAAGGCTTCTCCTCTCCAAAATCAGTTGCCACACGTTCATTTGGAATCACATACGTCATAGGAACACTTTCCGCATCACGCCCTGCCAAACCAATACGGAATACGACAGCATCTTTTACATCCTCCTCATAGACAGATGTACGTAAAGATAAAATGCGCTCATGTTCCGCAACAATACTTTTGGAATCCAGCATTTCATCTTGCGTGGCTGCTTCCTTTGCTGCTGAATCCTCTTGCATCGTCGAAAACTGAGCCGTTTCAGGCATACTCGCTTGATCTTTTTGCTCACCTTGATTGTTCTTCAATATTGTGCCAACTAGTATTGTTAGCACAAAAACTGCGGCTACACTCATATAAATCTGCATATTACGTACTTTTGATTTCGTCGCAGGTTTTATAATGGCAGCATCTTCCTGTTGAAATGGTTCATCTTCTATAGGTTCTTGCATAGCATCTTGAAGGTGGATATTATCTTGCAAGCGAGCATCTGCCATTAACCGATTTAATATATCTTCTTTCGAACGGTGGTCAGAAAGCTTAGGGGCATTGTTCAGTACATGTTCAAGCTGCTCATCATCAAATGGCTTATGTGTCATTGCCGTTTCGCCTCCTGTTCTCTGATCGGCTGTAGCTGTTGCCTTAAAAATTTAATGGCTCGATGCTGGGTTGTTTTTACCTTCGCTTCTGTCCAATCAAGTATTTGCGCCGTTTCTGCAATCGATAAATCCTGGAAATAGCGCATAATAATGACCATTTTTTGATCGCCAGTACAGTTTTCTAATGCTGACTCTACTTGCATAAATTCATCACTGGCCTGTAGCATTTCCTCCGGTGATGGTGTGTTTGAATGGAGCTGTTCCGTTTCCCAGTCAAAGAAATCAAGCGAATGCTTCTGACGCACTGCCTGTTTTCTAAAATGATCAATCGCAACATTTTTGGCTATTGCAAAAAGCCATGTTTTCTCACTACTATTGCCTGCAAATTGATCGTATGAGCGCAATACTCTTACATAAACTTCATGCGCTAAATCTTCAGCAAGTGTACGATTTTTTACTAGGTAGATTAGAAACTGGAACACGTCTTGATGATAGGCATCGTATAGTCGATGGAACACGGAGTCATTCAATGCACTCCACCCCCGTTCTATATTATTTGTCGTCTTACATTCGGAGAAGTTACAGTCAATTAATAACAAACCATGTTATTAATCGAACGGTAAATAAAATGTGAAGGTAGTACCTTCCTTAAGCACACTATCTACCATAATATTTCCTGAGTGCGCCTTTATAATATTTCGTGCAATGGCTAAGCCAAGTCCCGTACCACCCTTAGATCGAGTACGTGCCTTATCTGCTTTATAAAAGCGTTCAAAGACATAAGGTAAATCATCTTGAGGAATACCATGTCCTGTATCTTGAACAGAAATTTTAGCGAATGTTGGCTCCTGCTCCACTTTTACTGTGACAGATCCCTCGTCCGTATGTCTTAGTGCATTGTCGACTAAATTTGTGAGTACTTGCTCGATGCGATCCTCATCTATATTAATCATTGTATCGTCATTAAATTCACTATCAAATAATAGACGAATATGCTTTTCTTTTGCCACCTGTGCAAATTTTTGGGTAATACGCTCGAATGTAGAATTAATGGGTAATTCATCTTTATAAAGCGTCATATGCCCCGATTCCATGCGTGCTAAATCTAATAAATCCGTGACAAGGCGACCCATTCGTTTGGATTCATCATAAATAATTTTTGTTATTTCATTACGCTCTTCCTGATCTTGAATAAAATCATCATCCATTAAAGCCTCAGAATAGCCTTGTAGCATGGCGATTGGCGTCCGCAATTCATGAGAGACGTTCGCAATAAAATCGGATCGAAGTTTTTCTAGGCGATGTTGTTCAGTCATATCACGAATAACAGCGACTGCACCACGAATGATTTCTCCACTATAAAGAGGACTAATGGTAAACGTATAGTAATTACCATCCATTTCAATTTCCTCTTCTAGCTTATCCTCAAACATGAGTACATGATCCAGCATATGATACAGCTCTGGCGGTATTGGCTTCGCACTTTGTGAGCCTTTGTTTACAAACCATTTTTGCATCAGACGTTCCGCTGGTGGATTACTTAATAATATTGTACGGTCGCGATTAAATGTGATCACTGCATCTGTCATAGATGTCAAAATATTGGATAGCTGTTCATTCTCTTGATTGATGACCTCTAAATTATGCTTTAATTGACGGCCCATTTGATTGAAAGCAACTGCCAGCTGTCCAATTTCATCATTTTGAGTCGTAGGCATTTTCGCTTCAAAATTCCCTTTTGCAATTTCAAATGCCAGCTCACGCATTTTTCTTAGTGGAGATGTAATACGTGAAGACAAGAAGAACGCAAAAAATGTAGTCAAGACAAATGCTATGAAAGCTGCCAAAAAGACAATTTTCGTCGTTTCCTTGGACGTTTTATGTAGGGCATCGGGGCTTTGATAGATGAAAACTGCTCCATGTACAGCATTTTCTACATTTAATGGGAAACCAAGTACAACATAAGATTCCATTTTCTCTTGATCTGTAGAGGAGGGCATCATCATTTCTTTAGTAATTGGTTCATCTGATTGAAAAACCTCACGGAAAGATTTATTTGCCAAAATAGTATCTTGAATTTCCTTTTTATTGAGTCCCTCTTGCATGGCAAAGGATACCTCTACATGGCTAATTGCGATGAGTGCGTTGGTGCCTTTAGGTAAAATATCTTTTAATAATTCCGAAGTCGATTCAGCTGTTTCATTGTCATCCACTATACTTGCCACAGTGGCAGCGGTTTGACGTAAAGATATTTCCGCTTGCTGCATATGGTAGTTTTGAAGAAATTCAAGCATTAATACCGTGAAAACAAATAATACAAATGAAACGAGAAGCAATATGGTTACCCATAGCTTCCCGACAACACTATTCCATATTCTATTCATTGACAACCTCAAATTTGTAACCAACGCCCCAAACCGTCACGATCATTTTAGCAGCGTTTTCAGAAACACGGTTGAGCTTTTCACGTAAACGTTTTACGTGTGTGTCAACTGTACGTAAATCACCAAAGAAATCGTAATGCCAAACCTCTTTTAGTAATTGTTCACGGTCAAATACTTTGTCTGGCGATTTCGCTAAGAAGTAAAGTAATTCATACTCTTTTGGCGTTAAATTCACCTCAATGCCCTCTGCTGTTACACGGTGTGCATCATGATCGATCATCAAATGCTGGAACACCACTAAATCTTTTGAAGAGGATGCATTTGTCGTTGGTGAGAATGCCTGTGAACGACGTAAAATGGCCTTCACACGTAACACTACCTCACGAGGACTAAATGGTTTTACAATATAATCATCTGCTCCTAGCTCGAAGCCTTGAACACGATTAGCTTCCTCGCCTTTAGCAGTTAATAAAATAATAGGAGTTGCAGCGCGTTCACGAATTTCTGCACACACTTCTAGCCCATCTTTTTCAGGCATCATAATATCAAGTAAAATACAGTGATATTCTTTTTCTAAAGATTTTTCGATCGCTTGTTCACCATTTTCTGCCTCGTCAACAAGGTATCCTTCTCGCTCCAGATACATTTTTAATAAGCGGCGAATTCGATCCTCGTCATCTACTACTAATACTGAAATATTTTCTGACACTTTCACGATCCCTCTCTTCCAATCTTTCTCTAACTTCTATTGTACATGGTGTGACACATATTGAAAAGAAAAGAAAGCCTCTTCGCTAGAGCGAAAAGGCTTGTTGTTTCACAGGTTATGCGTAGGAGTGTAAACCTGCAAGAATTAAGTTAACAGCAATTAGGTTAAATAATATAATACCGAAACCAATTAATGCTAACCAAGCAGATTTTTGACCTTCCCAGCCTTTTGATAAACGTAAATGTAGGAATGCCGCATAGAATAACCATGTAATAAGAGCCCATACTTCCTTAGGATCCCATCCCCAGAAGCGACTCCAAGCAATTTGCGCCCAAATCATCGCAAAGATTAAAGCACCTAGGGAGAATACAGGGAAACCAATTAGCACTGAACGATAGCCAATTTCATCAAGTAATTGTAAATTAACACGCTTCACAAGTGGCTGGAAAATAGCACTTATTCGACGACGTGCAATTAAGCGAATTAATAAATACAACACTGACCCTACTAATAATGACCAAAAGACAGTTGTTAATTTCTTCGCATTAATTAATGCTGGCATTTCTACCATTGGTGACATGCCATGCTCTTCAACTGCCTCATACTCATTCATACCGAAAACTGGTGGTAAATTGTAAATAATTTTACGCGTAGTTCCTTCTTTGTCCACATAATTGTAGCTAGATTCATAATCCATTGCACTGAATGTAGATGTCACAGCGACAAACCCTATAACTACTACAAGACAGTACATAACGGCCTCTAACCAAAATCGTTGTTTAGAAGGCTTCGTTAAATCCACAACCTTTAATAAGTAAATAAGTCCAGCCACAGCACTGATTGCTAAAATAGATTGCCCTAATGCCGCTGTAATCACGTGAATTGTTAACCAATGGCTTTGTAATGAGGGCACTAACGGACTTACTTCTTTCGGGAACATTGAAGCATAAGCGATAATTAAAAGTGCTACTGGTAATGCTACTAATCCAAGCGCAGATAAACGATAAATAAAGTAAATTAAAATAAACGCACCAACAATGAACATACCAAAGGCAGTTGTAAATTCAAACATATTACTTACTGGCGCATGTCCAGTATAAATCCATCGTGTAATAAAGTAGGCAAGCTGTGAGACAAATCCAATAATTGTTACCACAATGGCAAGCTTACCCCATTTACCAGTGTTTTTACCTGTAGCATTCGCTTGTTTAATGGAACCACCAAATAATAACGTCGCAACTAAATAAGCAATAAAAGCTACAAATAACAGGTTTCCACTTATGTCAATCAAACTCATAAGGTGTTGTCACCTTCCTTTTCTTTAATGCCACCATCCGTGGACTCTTCGCCAGCCTCTTCTTTCTCTAACTGATCTTTGTATGGAGGCAATGCTGCAAATGCTGTAACAGCATCTAAATCCTTTTTCATGCTGAACATATTTTTATTAACATGGGCAGCCATTAAAACACGGCCATCCGGCTCAACTTGAAGCCATAAACGACGGTGATTCCAGTAAGATCCAATTACAACACCAATCATAAAGATAACGCCACCAACAAATAAGATAGGAATTGTACTATCTTTTCGAACCGTAATACCAGACATATCACGCATCTCTGCTGCAGCAAATTTCATTCTGTATTGATTTTCACCCAGCGGTTCTAGTGGTGGCTGCATAATTTCCACAAAACTTACTTCGCCTTCTGGTGTTTCTGGCGTTGTCATTTTAAATAAAAATGCTGGATTATTTGGAATCGATGTTTTTGTTTGGGGTTCCCCATTTTCAAAGCCATCAAAATCTGGTGTATACACTAGAATTTGTACGGAAGACCCATTACCTAAATCATATTCTTTTTTAGGATTTGTTAAATCAATTTCCACTTTACCAAGTGATTTTTCACTCGCCTTATTAATTAATTCAAAATTCATTTGTTTTAATTCATTCAGACGATAATCCATTTGATAAAGAGCATAGCCATCTTCTTTTAATGGGTGATTGACACGAATCGAATAATCTTTAACTTTTTCCAGATTTTCTGTATCACCCGGAATCGCATCTTCAGGCTGTTTGTAAAGCGTAATGTCAGTTTGGAAGTTTTTTGCAACTACATTAACATTTTGCTTTACTTGCTCTCCTTGGGGTTCATTATCATGAGTTTCTAAAATAAAATCTCTGTTTTCAATGAAATAACCGTCCATGCCAGTAATAGCACGTGTTTCTCCCTCGCGGACCCATATCGACTCATCCACATAGAAGCCTGGTACAAGACGTAACATAACCCCACTTATGAAGATAATGAGCCCGACATGGTTTATGTACGGACCGTAACGAGAAAAGCGACCTTTTTCAGCTAAGAGAGCGCTACCATCTCGACGGACAGAGTATCTCATTTCAGTCATCTTTTGAGCCACTTTATCAAGCGTTTCCTCAGCGTCAGCCGTTATTTGACCCTCACCAAAAATGCGTTGACGCTTCATAAAGCTTTCATGTCTTTTAACACGTTGATTCTTTAGAGATTTATAGAGCGGGATTCCTCGGTCCAGACTGGCTACAATAATTGACACAGCTAACATGCCAACTAAAATTTGGAACCACCATGAACTATATAAGTCTGAGAGTCCTAGCGTGTAATAAATTTTACCGAACGTACCATATACGTCAGCGTAATAAGCTCCCTTCTCCATATCAGAGGCTTTTACGTAAAACTCTTGTGGTAGTAATGTTCCGATTGAAGCAGCAATTAATGTGATAATAATTAAAGATATACCAACTTTAACACTCGAGAAGAAATTCCAAATTTTGTCGATAATCGATTTATTATAAGTCTTAGAACGAATGGCGGTACCATCATAGCGCATATCGACAACTTTATTTTGCTTCTCTTCTTCCGTTAAAGGACGACCACATTTCTCACAGAGCTTCGTGCCGTAAGGGTTACTATGACCACAAGCACAAATGATTTTTTCCATCGTCATTTACTCCTTATTTCGGCTTCACTAATTCCATGTACGAAGCAATATTTGCATCTGTCATTTCACCAGTAATAATTTTTGCCACTTTTCCTTCTGGATCAATTAACACTGTAGCAGGTAATTGACCTACATTATAAGCAGTCATAACACTTTTTGTTTTATCAATGACAACTGGGAAAGACAATTTATATCGATCAACAAAATTCTGAACTTCAAAATCTGTTTGAGCGATATTGACCGCTAAAGTTTGTACACCTTGATCTTTAAATAGTTGATACTGTCTGTCCATCGCAGGCATTTCCTTTTCACATGGCTTACACCAAGTTCCCCAGAAATTTAAAAATACCCCTTGTCCTTTATAATCCGACAATTTATGTTTTTCACCGTTTAAATCTACTAACGTGAAGTCAGGTGCTTCTGAGCCAACTGCTACTAACTCTACTTTTTCCTTTGTTGCTGTTCCATATACCGTGTACCCGATTGCCAATGCTAATACTGCTAAAATGACAGTCCGTAGTACGAGACGCTTTTTCTTTTTCTCCAAGTTAATAAACCCCCTATCATTTACGACTTTGCGTAAACATTGTAGACATGAAGCTTTTACATTATAAAGACTTTAGCCTAGAACTTTTTCATTTTATAAACGTCTTTACGTATGTACAAACATCTATGAAAATTGTACGTTAACGATGTACGAAGTTCTTCTGGCTAAAATGTAACTAGGTGTACTATTCTCACCTATTATAGCAAAATGATACAAAAACACTTAGCTATTAATTATGAATGATTTATGAACGATTTCACCAAAAAGAAAGTGAAAATAGTTTTTATTACCTTTTAAGGTACTATCACTTTCTTCTGGCAAATTATTTAATCCAGTTTCCCTGTTTCTGCTAACACGCGTAATTGCTTGACTTCGTGCTTCGACAATTCACGGAACTCACCTGGCGCAAGGCCAAATAAATCTAAAAAGGCAAATCGTTCACGTTTTAATTTGACAACCGGTGTACCAATTGCTTCAAACATACGTCGAACTTGGCGATTTCGGCCTTCATGAATAGTAATTTCGCAAATTGCCTTGCCAGCTTTTTCGTCAAAGGACGTCATACTTACTTTGGCAGGTGCAGTTTTGCCATCCTCTAATTTAATACCACGTTGAAGTTTTTTCAGACCTTCAATTGTTGGAATACCTTTGACACGAGCGATATACGTTTTGTCAATTTTAAATTTCGGATGCGTCAACATATAGGAAAATTCCCCATCATTTGTTAATAGCAATAATCCAGATGTATCATAATCAAGACGACCAACTGGGAAAATACGTTGCGGAATATGATGAAATAAATCTGTGACAGTTTTGCGTCCTTTATCATCCGTCACGGCCGAAATAGTTCCGCGTGGTTTATACAGTAAGAAATAAACTTTATCTTCTTTTTCAAGCTTTACGCCTTCCACTTCAATTGTATCTGAGTTAGACACCTTTGTTCCTAATTCACGGATAACTTTACCGTTCACTTTCACTTTACCTTCTAGTATCAATTGCTCTGCTTTTCGCCTTGAAGCAATCCCCGCATAGGCAATGACTTTCTGTAATCTTTCCATTTCTTCACCTCTAGTTTTCTTTCACATTAACAATTTCGTCGAAAATTGATTTCTCGTTCAATTGAATAGGGTTAATTTTCCCGCTAATCTGTGAAAATTATGTCATACTTTAGCGTAATATTAAAGAAAAACAAATTTCACATTCATTGTTGGAGTATTCGTAATACTTTTTCATTAGCGCATTGAACACTATATTGATCAATAGTAGGAATAGAATTTTCCTTGCACCATGCTAGTAGTATACTCTTTTTACCAAAAAGCAAATCGTTTTAAAAAAATGTTTATATTTCCTGTTTGCACTCCGATATGGTGGAAATCTTGTAGAACAAAAAAATCAGCCAATCGTTTTTCAACGATCCGCTGATTCAACTTTTACTGGTATTGCATAAATGCGTTCTTCTCCTAGAAAGATGGACAAGACAGCTTCCTGACGTTTTCTTGAAACATGTAAAACTTGCCGCACTTGCGCTTTTTCCTCTTTATTTAACTGCAGGCGAACTGGCTCTTCTAATCGAATAGCCAACTTTTTATTGACGTTGTATTTACCCTTCTTCACCACTGTTTCAAGATCATAATCTGCCCACACTTGATTAGAAAAGCTTCGATGAACATTCCAATCATCCGATACATTTAACGTGACAACTATACAGGTTTGCCCATCCTTTTGAAAGGCTGTTGCAAGAGTACGACCAGCTACCTTTGTAAAACCTGTTTTACCTGCATAAGCAACACCAGTAGCAGATTTTAAAGAACTCACAGGCTGCTCTGTCTCATCGTCAATTTCCGCGGCCATTCCTGAGCCTTCTCTTAATAATCGATGCTTATTTTCCCATAGCATGCCGTTCACCGTATTCGCTCGATAAAGAACCGTGGAAGCGATTTTTTCAAAGGTTTTGTTTTGCAAGGCAACTCTTAGCATCTCCGCTGTATCTCTTGCAGAAGATAAGTGCTCTTCATGATGTAAGCCAGATGGGTTCATAAAAACCGTATTGGTAAGACCCGCAATAACAGCTCTTTCATTCATTAATTTGACAAAGCCTTCTACAGAGCCACCTACATGCTCTGCCAAAGCAGTCGCAGCATCATTGCCTGAACGCAGCATTAAACCATATAATAACGTTTCTACGGTCACCGTTTCGCCTGCCTGCAAATAAATGGAACTCCCTTCAGCCATGGCAGCCTTAGGTGAAATGACAACTTCCTCTTGCAAATCACTATTTTCGATGGCCACTAGGGCCGTCCAAATCTTCGTTAAGCTAGCAATTGGTAGCCGTTCATTACTATTTGAACCTATTAATACGCGACCTGTATCTCCATCTAAAACCGCGTAGCCACTTCCACCTCTCGCAAAGCTTGTTTGCGGAAGTATTACCATTAACACAATGATCATCAACATTATTATTCGAAATAACCGAAGCAACGAGCCACTCCTTATTCAATATGATAGGAAAGTATAGATTTATATTGGTCGTTATGCTTTATTCCTATACATTACTTTGCACCATTAAACGCTTCTTGGAATTTAGTCATAAATAAATCGGTTTCTTGTTCATTTTCTGCAAGCTCTTCCTCAGGCAGAGGTGGCATTTCCTCTACACTGTTTAAACCAAAATAATGTAAAAATTCTTTAGTTGTTCCATATAGGATAGCACGTCCAGTTCCCTCTGAACGTCCTACCTCTTTAATCAACCCTCTAGACACTAAAGTCTGAATAGGTCTTTCGCATTTAACACCTCGTAAATCTTCTATAGCTACCCTAGTAATTGGCTGTTTATACGCTACAATTGCTAATACCTCAAGAGAGGCTTGGGATAATGATTGTGCAGTAGGGTTTTCTACTAATCTTTGAATAGTATCCGCTAAATCGGATTTTGTAATAAGCTGAAAAACGCCTGCCATTTCTTTCACAGTTATTCCTCTAGCTAAATCTTCATCATAGACTTTTCGCAAGGCATCCATTGCCTGTATAATAATCTCATCTTGTTCACCTAACAGCTGAGAAAGTTGTTTAATCGTTAAGCCATCATCTCCGACAACGAACAATAAGGCTTCAATTCTACTCTGTAACATCGATGTTTTCGTCATCTTCCCATTCCTCCTTCTGTAGGGTAACCGTTAATTCTTCAAAGTTACCATCTTGCTCTACGATGACGACTTGACGTTTCATCAATTCAAGAAGGGATACAAACGTCAAAATAAGTGTCGGCTTATCTTCATAGGGAAAAAGCTCGAAAAATGATGCACGTCCACCTGTTGATCGTAAAGTATCTACAACCGAACGCATTTGATCCTTCACTGACCGTTCTTGCCTCGTTACTGTCGTTTTTAGAGGCTTCTTTAATTTTTTTCGACGCATCAATTTTTGAAATGCTCCAAGCATATCATAAATATTTACATTCAAATCAAACAAGGCCATTTGTTCATCTGATGCTAAACCTGTTAAATCAGCTGGCGGCCTTGTAAATACTTGCGCTCGATCTGTTTCAAGCTCTTGCAGATTGCTAGCAGCTTCCTTGTATTTCTTATACTCGATTAATCGCTGCACCAGCTCTTCACGCGGGTCTGGGCCATCTACTTCCAATTCGGCATCATCCATTTCACCCTCATGAATAGGTAATAGCATACGGCTTTTAATCGCCAGCAGTGTTGCGGCCATTACTAAATATTCACTTGCTTCATTTAATTCCAATACTTGCATGGCATGTATATGGTCGATATATTGTTGTGTGATTTCAGCCATTGGGATATCATAGATATCAATTTCCAACCTGTGAATTAAATGCAATAATAGATCAAGAGGCCCTGAAAAGGCATCTAATTTTACTTCATAAGACATTATTTTACCACCCTGAGATTCTATGTTCTTATAGTATAGTGGAAAGGAGTTCAAAATGCATCCACAGCATCATACTTTATTTATCGAATACTGTGCTTATTTTAATGGCAATCAGGATTTTTTTGAATGCCATGAAGTGCTTGAGGAATATTGGAAGGAAATCGCGCCTGGTGATAAAATGCACCCATTGGTTGGCTATGTACAGCTCGCAACAGGCTTATACCATTGGCGGCGTGGTAATGATACTGGCGCTATACGAATTTTAGAAAAAGCACTTCATAATTTTCAACAAAATGAAGGTCATATCTTTTTCCATGAAATTAGTTATTATCAACTCCTGACAGAATTAAAAAATTGTCTCGCCGCGATCCAAGCAGGCAAGTCCTTCCTTGCATTCCAGCTCCCCCTTTCACCCAAGTTGCTGGAATTAGCACTAGCACGTATAGAAATTATGCCACCTAGTAACTCAAACTATCTTCTTCATAAGCATATGCTACGGGATCGCTCACATATACTTGCAGAGCGACAAGAAAGCAAACAAAGAAAAAGTAAACGTTAATTTCCACTATAGACAGACGTTTTTAGCCTATGGAAATGAGCTGATGTCATCGCTTCCCTAGCTTCACTCTGACCAGAATCTTGATTTCTTCGCTTTCCCCGCAGGTGTCGCCAGCTTTTTCAACTTAACTTTGGCGATGCTAACCAATAAGCCGAGTAGTGAATGAGCGTGGTCAATTAGTAATTGACCACATATAGAACGTCAAAAACCATCGATAAGAGTTCACTCTCGATGGTTTTTGTCTACAGTATGTGCAGTCGATGTTACTCGTCTGCTTCTTTATCGATGCAATTGATACATTTTTGAACTAGTTGACGTGTTTCATCTGTCGCACGTACATTTTCATATTGGCCTAGCTCTCCTATTTCCTGAAGCATTTCCTTCGCAACACCCTCGCCTCTATAGGAAGGCACAACAGATACATGTTGGATCGTAGCAGTGTTATTCTCATCTGTTACAAGCCCAACAATGCCTACATATTCATCATTTTTTTTCCATAAGTATAAAACCCAATTATCATCATTTTCATAGGAGTGGATGGTCTCGGTAAGCTTTTTTACGTCTTTTTCGTTCGGCATAAACGAAAGTAGCCCCATTGCTATTTTCTCTAAAGCTTTTTTATATCGAATTAACATATTTGTCTATTCCCTCTTTTTCTAGCTGTACATAATCTTTGACTATCCTACACGATTTGTACTTTTACCGCAAGCCAATTTCTGTCTTACGAACCAGGTCCGAGAATTCCTTTAGACGCCAACACCCAATAGACAATACCCCACAACACAATAAAAGTTGAAATGGATGCTAGTAAAACCCATTTATTCTTTCTCAAATTTACTCACCCTTTTTTAAAGTTAGCGGGAGATCGTTTTGCACAATATCTTCATAACTTTCGCGGCGAATAGCTAATTGATGCTGTCCATTCTCTACAAATACAACAGCAGGTCTAGGAACACGGTTATAGTTACTTGCCATAGAATAACCATATGCGCCTGTACAGAAAATAGCTAAAATATCACCTGAAGCTGCGTCTTGTAGTTTAGCATCAATAATTAATTTATCGCCAGATTCACATAATTTACCAGCAACCGTATAAATTTCATTTTTTGGCTCATTCGCTTTACTTGCAATGATTGCCTCATACTTAGCGTCGTATAATGCTGGGCGGATATTATCACTCATCCCACCATCTACAGCAATATATTTTCGCACATCTGGTACTGTTTTTTGTGATCCGATTGTATAAAGAGAAGTTCCTGCATCACCGACAAGTGATCGACCTGGTTCAATCCAAATTTCTGGCATTTTTAGTCCAAGTACAGTTGCTTTGTTTTTCACTACTGTAATCATGTCTTCTACATATACTTGTGGTTCAAGCGGTGCATCTTCTTCAGTATAACGAATACCAAAGCCCCCACCTAAGTTTAACACAGTACATGTAAATCCGTGAGCCTTGTTCCAATCAGAAATTTTGTCAATCAATTTTTCTCCTGCTAACCCAAAGCCAGCAGTGTCAAAAATTTGTGAGCCAATGTGACAATGTAAGCCCAATAGCTCTAGGAATTCATGGTTAAATGTTTGTTGGAATGCCTCATCCGCTTGACCATTGTTTAAGTCAAAACCAAATTTAGAATCAGCTTGACCTGTCGTAATGAAATCATGCGTATGTGCTTCAACCCCTGGTGTAACACGTAATAATATACGCATTTTTTGTTGACGACGTTCAGATATTTCTTTTAAAAGCTGAATCTCATAGAAATTATCTACAACAATACAACCGATGTTGGAGTCAAAAGCTAGCTCTAATTCTGAAATGCTTTTATTATTGCCATGGAAATGAATGCGCTCAGCTGGGAAACCTGCTTTTATAGCTGTAAATAATTCTCCACCTGATACAACATCCAAAGATAAGTTTTCTTCTGCTGCTAATTGATACACAGCTACACATGCAAATGCCTTTGAAGCATAAGCTACTTCTGCTTTTACGCCTAGTTTTTTAAACGTATCGATAAAGCTGCGAGCACGCTTACGAATAAGTGCAGTATCATACACAAAAAGTGGTGTACCGTACTCTTTGGCAAGCTCTAGTGTGTCTACCTGTCCAATTGTTAAATGACCATTTTCAGAAATCGCTTGTGTTCCATATAAATGCATGTGCATCTCTCCCTTTTCACTTCGTTCCATTCTGTCACTTTTACAGAAATATGATAGGATCTACCATTGGAAATAGAGATATCCCATCAAAAATTAATTTCATCCAGCTTCAAGAGGTGTATGTATAAAACCTCCCTTTTGCTGAATGAAAATAATTTTTGCAAAAATCACAAAATACTATATGTGAACTTTATCACATGAAAAAAACGAGTGCAACGGCTCCTATGATCTTTTTCGCTGTTTGGAAGCGACTACATAAGGTCTTAATGCATCCGCCGTCATTGGGAAACGAATAAGGACACGTAGCATCGCCATTGGGAAGAATGGAACAAGCGGCCAAAAATAGGGTGCCTGCATTGGTCGTAATGAACATAAATACGTAAACACTAAGAATATGCCAATGAATAAACCATTAACGCCCCAAATACCTACCATAAGCAATAAGAATAACCTAAATATTTTTATGGAGATACTTAGCTCATAGGACGGGATAATAAAGATGAGAATAGCTGCAACCGCTGTATAGAGTACAACCTCTGCTGAGAACAGTCCCACATCGATCGCAATTTGACCAATAATTACCCCCGCAACCAAGCCCATCGCAGTAGACAGTGGTGTTGGAGTATGAATGGCGGCCATCCTCAAAAATTCGATACCAATATCTGCAATAAGTATTTGCAGTAATAAGGGTACATGCGATTTCTCCTGAGTCCCTAAAAAAGAAAGAGCTTCGGGAAGCAATGATTCATTTGTTGCAAATACATACCACAAAGGTAATAAAAGTAAACCCATAATGGCGCCGAAATACCGCATAAAACGTACAAATGTACCAACTAGTGGCGCCTGTCTATATTCCTCCGCATGCTGTAGTAAATGGAAAATCGTAATTGGCACAAGAATAACAGACGGTGAAGTATCTACCATTATGGCGATATGCCCTTCCAGTAAATGCGCTGCAGCAATATCTGGCCTTTCCGTGTAACGGACAAACGGAACTGGATGGAATTTTTGCTTAAACAGCCATTCTTCTAATGATTTATCGGCCATTGTCAAACCATCATGGTTAATCTGGTCAAGGCGCTGTCGTAATTTTTCGAGCATATCTTCATTGGCAACATCCTTCATATACGCTATGGCGACGTCGGTTTGGCCGATTTTGGATATTTTATGTAGCTCGAAACGTAAATTACTATTGCGAATCCGCCTACGAATTAAAGCTGTATTTTGAGATATGCCTTCTGTAAAACCATCCCGTGAGCCACGTATAACCTTTTCATTGTCAGGCTCCTCAGGGGAACGTCCTGGATAGTTTCTGAGCTCGGCAACGTAGCAATAGCCACTTTTAGTAATAAAGGTTACTTGCCCGCTTAAAATGGCTAATAAATAAGCTTTACGCTCAGTTTCCTCTGAACGTCCGTGAAAGTTAAAATAGGACTCGAAATACTCCTTCTCATCCTCCACATCAATTTCATAGCCCTCATCTGGGAGCATACTTGAAAGTAATTGTGTTAGGGCTTCCCCATCCACAAGTCCACTAATATAGGCGCAAAGAACCGGCAAATCTTTGACAAATAAATGCTTAATCCCAACGTCAAATGATTCGCCGTCACCAAATTGCTCCTTAAGAAAATCTTCGGCTGCTTCTAAGTTGCTAAATAATTTATTTGTCATGCTGTCACCATTTTCTTAGATGTCTTTTTTTATTGCTTCTTGCTCTACAGTTGCGCTTATAGCCATCCAACTTTTTAATTGAGCAAGAATTTTTTTCTCCAAACGGGATACTTGCACCTGTGATATGCCTAACCTATTTGCAATTTCAGTTTGCGTACAATCTGAAAAATAGCGTAAATAAATGATAGACTGTTCTCTCGGTTCAAGCCTTGTAAGCACTTCTTTAAGAGGGATATAATCAAATGGCTGCTCAGATTTTTCATCCTTCATTTGATCCATCAATGTGATGGAATCTCCTTCACTTTCATACAATTGCTCATGGAGAGATGCTGGATCTCTTAATGCATCCGACGCTGTCACAATTTCCTCAGTTGTCACACCAAGTACTTGAGCCAGCTCCTGTATCGTTGGCGGATGTTCATTCTTTTTAATAAATTCGTCTGTAGCATGTCGGATTTTAAAGTTCAGCTCCCGGATAGAGCGACTCACCTTCACCATGCCATCATCCCTTAAAAAGCGTTGAATCTCCCCAATAATCATAGGTACTGCATAGGTTGAAAATTTAACATCATACGATAAATCAAACTTATCTACTGATTTCATGAGTCCTATGCAGCCTATCTGGAATAAATCCTCGAGCTCAACACCTCTCGTTGTAAAACGTTGAACAATGGACCACACAAGCCTCGTATTGCCTTCTACCATTCGTTTACGAGCCTCATGATCGCCCTTCTGTGCGCGTGCTATTAAATCACGCATTTCCTCCTGAGACAAAAGCTTTTCGGACGACTGTTCTAACGGCTTCACGATGATACCCTCACATGACCGCTGTGCGAACTGTGTAAAATTTCTTCGTAAATGTTACAGTTGTTCCTTCACGCCACTTGGACATAACTGTAAGCTGATCAGAAAAACTGTCCATAATCGTAAAGCCCATACCTGAGCGCTCCATTACACTTTTTGTAGTAAATAACGGCTCCATTGCTTGACTCACGTCTTCAATGCCTACCCCTTTATCCATCACAGACACCGTTACAATGTCATCTTCACGTTTAGCATGAACAGTAACAACACCTCTGCCGTCCTCTTCATAGCCATGAATAATGGCATTGGAAACTGCTTCTGAGACAATTGTTTTAAATTCAGATAGCTCATCAATAGTTGGGTCTAATTGAGCAATAAAGCCAGTGACTGCTACACGGGCTAAGGCTTCATTTTCACTAAGTGCTAAAAAAGTTAATGTCATTTCGTTATCCATTTACAATCCCCCTTACGCGATCAATCGCTTGTTCCTCTGTTGCATCCATCATCCAAGGCCCTAAACCTGAAAATTGAAAAACTTTCCGCATGGTTGGCGATGGATTCAATAAAATAGTTCGCCCAGCAACTGCCTCTAACTCACGCATACGACCAAGCACCAAGCCTACTCCCGAACTATCCATAAAAGATAGCCCTTCTAAGTTCCATATGATGGTCGTCACAGTGCCTTGGAAAATTGCTGCAGAAATTTTCGCTCGAATTTGCTCTACTGCATGATGATCGAGCTCCCCAAATAAACGTATAACGACTGTCTCTCTTGTGACCATTTCTAATTGAAAATGCATGAACATCGCCTCCTCCTCGTGCAATTCCACATTTAATACGCTGATTCCTTGCGGCTGACAGAACTAGTGCAAAGTCTTCTGAAATAGTGTCAAATCGACATACTTATAGCTTTTTAGGTTTAAGAGCAGTATGGGATAAGTGAACGTGTTTTAAACAAGCTGCTGCTATCTCATTATGAAATTTCTACGAAAATGTAAACATTTCATAGGTTTCATGGTGGAACGATAAAAAAAGCGAGAACCCTCGTATGTGAGAGCTCTCGCAAATAAAATGTTATGCAATTGTATAAGCTTGCTGTATTTTATGAATCGTATCTTGATCGATTGGATTATTGGAATATAAATAAGCAATAATATCCCCATTTTTTACACGATCACCTTTTTTAGCAATCAGCTGAATGCCTGCATCGTAATCCAGCGCGGATTCCTTCGTTAAACGTCCAGCACCTAGACTAACACTAGCTTCACCAACTAAAAGGGCATTAATTGTTTCCACAGTACCCTCTGTCACTGCCGTTACTGAAACTTTATGGGCTGTTTCATTTTGTACGATATCTGTTACGTCCCCACCTTGAGCAACAATAAATTCCTCAAACTTAGCAGCGGCAGAACCATCTGCCAGTACGCGCTTAACAGCGGCAGTCGCTTCCGTTTCATCAACACCTGCGGCAACTTGATACATTAAAGAAGAAATAACTATACATTCATCTAGTAAATCCTCATGTGTTTCTTCCATACGACCACTTAATAATGCATAGGCTTCCAATACTTCAAGCTTGTTGCCAATCATTTTACCTAGTGGATTATCCATATCACTAATATGAGCAACAACTCTACGCCCAAGTTTTTCCCCAATAGCAGTCATCGTATCAGCTAATCGCTGAGCTTCTTCTTGCGTTTTCATAAACGCACCTGACCCACATTTAACATCTAGCACAATACCATCCGCACCACTAGCGATTTTTTTACTCATAATGGATGCCGCAATTAATGGAATCGAATCGACCGTTCCTGTCACATCTCTTAATGCATACAACTTTTTGTCGGCTGGTACAAGATTGCCTGTTTGCCCAGCCACTGCAATTTTATGTCGATTGACATTGTCAATGAATTCCTGTGAGGAAAGCTCTGTTTTGAAGCCTTGGATTGACTCTAATTTATCGATTGTACCACCTGTAATACCTAGACCTTTACCACTAAACTTAGCTACTGGAATTCCAAGAGCTGCAATAATAGGTGTGACCACAAGTGTTACTTTATCTCCAACGCCACCTGTTGAGTGTTTATCAATTTTAAAACCATCAATAGACGTTAAATCAATGACATCTCCTGATTCAATCATTGCTTTTGTTAAATAAAACGTTTCATCATCAGACATTCCTAATAGTCGAATCGCCATTAACAGTGAGCTTGCTTGATAATCTGGAATCGAACCTGTTGTATAGCCATCTACAAAATACTGAATGTCAGCCTGTGAGAGCTCTAATCCTTGTTTTTTCTTTTCAAACAATTGCACCATATTCATTCGAAAATCCCCCTTATTTCAATTCTTGTAAGAAACTTTTGCCGAATGCTGGGGCCTCAACTTGGAAGTTCTCAGCCACTGTAGCTGCAATATCTGCAAAAGTGTCACGAAGCTCTAATTCAGCTCCACCATTAAAACGTGGAGAATAGACAATTAACGGTACATATTCACGTGTATGATCTGTGCCATGGAAGGTTGGGTCATTCCCGTGGTCTGCTGTAATAATTAATAAATCATCCTCTGACATTGCACTCGTAATTTCTGGTAGTCGTGCATCGAATTCTTCTAGAGCTTGTCCGTAGCCTAGTGGATCACGGCGGTGTCCAAAATTAGCATCAAAGTCTACTAAGTTTAAGAAGCTCATTCCATGGAAATCACGGCGGACAACTTCAGCAAATTTGTCCATTCCATCCGTATTATTTTTAGTACGTACAGCATCTGTGACACCTTCACCGTTGAAAATATCAGAGATTTTACCAATTGCAATGACATCTAAGCCTGCGTCTTTCAAAACATTCATCGTTGTACGACCGAATGGCTTTAACGCATAGTCGTGTCGATTTGAAGTACGAGAGAAGTCCCCTGGAGTACCTATAAATGGACGTGCGATTACGCGACCCACTAAATATTCAGGCTGCAATGTTAATTCACGTGCAATTTCACAAATTTTATATAATTCATCTAATGGGATGATTTCCTCGTGAGCAGCAATTTGTAAAACTGGATCAGCTGATGTATAGACAATAATTGCTCCCGTTTCCATATGCTCTTTACCGAAGTCTTCTATAACCTGCGTACCACTTGCTGGTTGATTGCAAAGTACTTTACGTCCCGTACGTTTTTCTAGCTCAGCAATCAACTCTGCAGGAAATCCATCCGGATATACTTTAAAAGGCTTATCAATATTCAATCCCATAATTTCCCAATGCCCTGTCATCGTATCTTTTCCGACAGAAGCTTCTTGCATTTTTCCATAGTATGCTTTCGGCTCATTTGTCGCTTGCATACCTTGCAGCGGCTCAATATTTGCCAAACCCATTGACTCCATTACTGGCATTGTAAGCCCATTCATTTTTTCAGCGATGTGTCCTAATGTATGTGATCCTACATCACCAAAATTTGCAGCATCTGGCGCTTCACCAATTCCTACAGAGTCCATCACAACTACATGGATTTTGTTAAATGGTTTATTCATTCTTATTGCCTCCAATCTCATGACTCTATTTTACCAAAAAAATGCGAAAAATAAAGGTCAGACATCCGACCGAAAAAAATTTTCTGAAATTTTTAAGCACGGGGATGAAATTGCTTATAAACTTCCGATAATCTTGTTTTGCTAATATGTGTATATATTTGCGTTGTTGAAATATCTGCATGACCTAGCATCTCTTGTACGGCGCGTAAATCAGCCCCATTTTCGACTAAATGAGTAGCAAAAGAGTGACGCAATGTATGTGGTGTTAACTCATGTTGAATGCCAGCTTTTAAAGCATGCTCCTTCATTAATTTCCAACAACCTTGTCTTGTTAAACGTTTCCCTCTTTGGTTAATAAAAAACGCATCAGTTTTTGGATATTTTCCCTGTAATTGACCACGAGCATTGTTTAAATAGGTGCTTATGGCTGATAACGCGCTTTTGCCAAGAGGAATGATTCTTTCTTTTCCACCCTTCCCAAACACCCGCACAAAGCCCATTGTTAAATGAATATCTGCTAAATCTAAAGCAATAAGCTCACTGATTCGCATACCTGAGCCATATAATAATTCGAGCATCGCTAAATCACGGATACCTTGTGGCTTACTTCGATTCGGAGCCGTCAATAAGGCTTCAATTTCTTCTATAGATAAAATATTCGGTAATTTTTGCTCAATTGTCGGCATTTCTAAGTGTACTGTTGGATCTGATTCAGCACGCTTTTCTCGGAGTAAAAATTGGTGGAAACTACGAATAGATGAAATATGGCGAGCAATCGTACGGCTTGTCTTCCCTTGTGCACGTAGTTGCTCTAAATGCCGTAGTATGGTCGTTCTTTCTACACGATTAAAATCAGCCATGCCTTCTGCATTTTGCAAAAAATTCACATAGCTTTCTAAATCTCGGCGATAGGATGCTAATGTATTAACAGATAATTGCCGTTCCACTTGGATAAAATGGATATAATCCTCTACTGCATATTGAAATTCATTCATCACAACGCCCCCTTACTGTCAATTATTTTCTATTTTAGCATGGCTATTAGAAATGTGCTAAAGCCTCCTCCATTCGACATAAACCAACGTAAATAAAGATTTATTATTTCATAAAAAAACAAAAAACTGCCCGATTTAATCTATAACAAAGATTAAAACAGACAGCTTTTCGTTAATTTTCTTCATTCGATTCGTCGTTTTTATCATGACAGCGCCAGCATATGCCGTGGAAAGTTAGTCGGTGATCCTTTATGATAAAGTTCCAACGCTTTTCAACAACGGCTTCCACATCTTCAAGTAAATCTTCTTGAATTTCATCAACAGCTCCACATTCAATACAAACTAGATGATGGTGGAAATGGGCAGCTCCCTCTTGGCGTAGGTCATAGCGCGACACGCCATCGCCAAAGTTGATTTTGTCGACAATTTTGAGCTCAGTTAATAATTCTAACGTTCTATAAACAGTAGCTAGACCGATCTCTGGTGCTTTTTCTTTTACTAAAAGATATACATCCTCAGCACTTAGGTGGTCTTCTTCGTGCTCAAGCAAGACAGCAACTGTTGCTTCTCGCTGCGGCGTCAGCTTGTAACTAGCACTATGCAACTGTTTTTTTATACGATCAATTCGGCTCTCCATGTGACGCCCCCCTAAACTCTTTCCATTATACCAAAGGAGTAAATCCTATTACAAGATAGTGAATAGATTTCTAACATGTTCTACTTTTTTATCTGATCACAATGTCTGTCTATTAAACCCATCATTTTAACACATAAGAAACAACAATAAACTCAGCAACTATTATGATGAAAAATGCGATAAAATTCAACAAAATTGTCCGACCAGATACTTGTTTCCCGATTTTTCGCTTTGACCAAGCAGGTACAAGTAAATTGCATAGGACTAGCAACAATATACAATAGATAAGCTGAAATGGAAACCACCAAATCGTATAAAGCCAAAAAGCTTCAAGTTTTTGTAATAAAAAAACAGAACTAAAGCCAAAAAAAGTGGCACGCATCGCTACAGTTACACGTACTAAAACTTTTAAAACACTGTGAGTTGCTAGTAATAATACAAGACCTATGGAAATGACGACAGGAAGCACTAAACGAAAAATCGAATGCCTGTCCCCATCGGCTAAACGAGGTTCTATAAATAAAATAAATGGTTCCGCTTTCGGTCCACCAAAAATATGAAAGAAAATAACGCCACAAACAAAGCTAACGGCAATGATGGAAGCGTGATAAAATATAGACACCGTACGAGACATAAACATGCTCCTTTTCTATCAAGGTTTGTACAGCTTATGCTCGTCCGTCTCTATTATGCTAAAGATTATTTTCTAAATGGGCAGCAAGCCAAAGTACAGCAAATGCAGTTTTAGCATCAAATATACGTTGATCTGCGACCATTGATTGTGCTACTTCCAACGAAACTTCTAAAAGTTCGACAAACTCATCCTCATCTAATGCTGCTTTATTGTCGATGATATACAAATCCTTCGCTACATATAGATGAATGACCTCGTCTGCAAATCCCGGCGACGTTGCAAATGTTTGTAAATATGTAAGGCTGTGCGCGCCGTAGCCTGTCTCTTCCTCTAATTCACGGCGAGCTGTCATTGCTGGTTCTTCACCAGGTTCAAGTTTCCCTGCTGGAATTTCAACAATAGAACGTTCAAGTGCCTTACGATATTGTTCCACTAACACTAATTTACCCTCATCTGTCACAGCAATTACCGCAACCGCTCCAGGATGCTTAATAATTTCGCGCTTTGCAACCTGACCATTTGGCAACATGACATCATCAACTTGTAGTTTTACAATTCTTCCGTCATAGATTGGTGTCGTTTTTGTCGTTTTTTCCTCAAACTTTTTCATAGACGATAACCTCGCTTGTCCTTCAGATATGTTCATTGTACCATTACAAGTAAAGAAATCGAAGGAGGTCGTTTCATGAAAAAGAGGAAGCTTGGCACTAGTGAATTATTCATTTCTGAAATTAGTTTAGGAGGCATGTCACTTTCGACAGATAAAGAGCAAGCAGCTACTATTGTCGATATGGCAATAGATGCGGGCATAAATTATATAGATACTGCCGATTTATATGATTTAGGGGCTAATGAGGAGATTATTGGCGCGGCATTAGGAAAGCGTCGTCAAGAGATTATCCTTGCCACGAAGGTAGGTAATCGTTGGACTGAAGGTGTGAAGGGCTGGCAATGGGATGCTTCGCCATCTTATATAAAACAAGCTCTTCATGCTAGTTTGAAACGGTTAGGAACGGACTACATCGATGTTTATCAGTTACACGGTGGTACAATCGAAGATGGCTGGGATGGTATTATCGACACTTTTGAGAGCTTGAAAAAAGAAGGACTTATCCGTGAATATGGCATTTCCTCGATTCGTCCAAATGTGTTACAACGTTTTTTACCTACAAGCTCTGCTAAAAGTGTCATGATGCAATATAGTGCATTAGATCGTCGCCCTGAAGAGTGGTTTGACTTTATTGCGAACGAAGGTGCTTCTGTCGTAACTCGTGGCACAGTGGCAAAGGGCTTATTAACAAATAGCTGGCAGCAACGTCTTCAACGAGCAAACGGTTTTAACAACTATTCTTCAGAAGAGTTAACAACAACATTAACAAACTTAGCTTCGCAGTATAATGATTTACATGCATTGGCACTAGCCTTTAATTTAAAAGAGTCTGCAATCGCTTCTACAGTGATTGGAGCAAGCTCACAGGAGCAACTAGCACAGACCCTCTCTGCCTATGAAAATATGGCTGCTATAACCCATTTTGAAGCAGCAAATACGTTAACAAAAAATGAACAATATGTAGAACATCGATGAAAAAGTGGTTCATCTTCATCATCTGTCTAGTTGTGCTTATCATTTCCTCGAGCATGACTTACGAACAACAAAGTATTTTACCAGAGCTTAAAGATTTATTAGCTAATAAACCTTTTGAAAAACAACTATCCGTTTTAAAAATCCCTTATTGGGACACTGTCGTATCAGTTGAAGAACGTGGTTATTTTCCATTTGTTGAATTTTTAATTCGTAAACTAACACATTTTATCGGTTTTGGATGCATTGCGCTCGGTTTGTACTTTGCATGGGGAAGACGCCGTTTTGCAGCGACTATTGCTATTGCTGGAACGGCTTTTATTGCTATGCTTGATGAATTTCGTCAAAGCTTTACACCAGGTCGTACAATGAGCGGCCAAGATGTGCTTGTTGATACAGCTGGAGCCATTATTTTTGTTGGTGTCGTTGTGGTCTTCAGGAAATTGTTGAAAAATAAAAGACAAAAGGCACAATACTAGCCTTTTGTCTTACCTCTATAATCCTTATAGGAATCTCCAATAATAAAGAGACTCAGTTTCTTTATATAAGGTAGCCCCTGCCTTTTCTAAAACTCGATGGGAAGCGAAATTATCTTTTTCTGTATCTGCAATAATATACTGAACATTTGGTTGATGATGTAGCCAGTTTATCATTGTTATAATGGTTTCTGTCATATAACCCCGTCCTTGAAAACTAGAAAAGGTATAATAACCAATCACCACTTCCTGCCTCTCATTTGGCATCCCTTTTAGCATAATGCCTCCAACAGCACAATTCTGTTCTTTACATACAATCAACCAATTCGTATGCCAAATATAATTTTCTTCATCTTCCAAAACTTTGGAGCGTCTATAGTCCAATGCCTGTTTTAGCTCATCATCAATAATCCCCTCTAGCTTATGTAAAGAGAATTCAATTGCTAAATCATTCTCATGCTCTATTAGCAATTGTAAATACTTAGCATTTAAAGGAATTAATCTTAATCTATTAGAATATAATTCAAACATCATTGTTCTCCTATCATAATTTAATCTATTTACTAAACTATAATAAGGTATATGTTATTGGCAGCGTCTCCCACATCATGATTTGTTACTTATAGAATACCGACTTTTTTTGTTCCAAAAACAGTGAACCCACATGCGTGATTTCACTGCTTCCTTATTAATATTTCGTGCCTTTATCGCCATACTCGTTTAATAATTCTTCAAACGATTTATTTTTTTCTCGTTGCTTACGTTCAAAAGCAAGTTTTGCTTGGCGCTCTTCTTCTGCGGCCTGTTCTTTCACGGTTAAATCTTGCTTTGCCGCTTTTAATTTAGCTAACACATCGCCACCTAGCTGGTCTGCTAATGTGACTGCCTCCTGCTTTGGCAAGCTTGCTGTCATGCTATTGCTTGTTTGTTGTTGTTTTCGTTTCTTTCCCATTTCATTCACCTTCTTATAGACATCAAGGACGCTTTACTACAGTAGCTACCCCTTGACCACCACCGATACATAATGTAGCTAAGCCCATTTTCGCATCACGCTTTTCCATCTCATGTAAGAGTGTGACCAAAATACGAGCACCACTTGCACCAATCGGATGACCAAGCGCAATCGCGCCCCCGTTGACATTTAGTTTATCATGATTAAAGCGTAATTCACGATCAACTGCAATTGATTGTGCTGCAAATGCTTCATTTGCTTCAATTACATCTATTTCATCTAATGTTGCTGCTGCCTTTGCCAGTGCTTTTTGGACTGCTTTAACGGGACCAGTTCCCATAATTGCAGGATCTACTCCTGCGCTTGCATTGGCTGAAATAATCGCCATTGGTTGAATACCAAGCTCTTGTGCCTTTTTCTTCGACATCACAACAACTGCCGCTGCCCCATCGTTAATGCCTGAAGCATTCGCCGCTGTTACGGAGCCATCTTTTTTAAATGCGGGACGTAGCTTACCTAGTGATTCCTCTGTTACACCTGCACGTGGAAATTCATCCCTGGCGAAAACAATAGGCTCTCCCTTACGCTGTGGAATCTCTACAGCGACGATTTCATTTTCAAACTTGCCTGCTGCAATTGCTGCCTCTGCGCGTTGCTGAGAACGAGCTGCAAAAGCATCCTGTTCTTCTCTTGAAATTTCATACATATCACATAAATTTTCAGCTGTCATTCCCATATGATAATCATTAAAAGCACACCATAGACCATCAGTGATCATAGTATCCACTACCTTTTGATCGCCCATTCGGAAGCCTTCACGCGCATTTTTTAAAACATAAGGTGCCTGGCTCATATTTTCAAAGCCACCAGCCACGATAATATCAGCATCACCTGCCAAAATAGCTTGCGTTGCTAAATGTACAGCCTTTAAGCCTGATCCACATACTTTATTAATTGTTAATGCTGATACCTCATGTGGTAAGCCAGCCTTTATCGCTGCCTGACGAGCTGGATTTTGTCCAAGACCAGCCGATAACACATTCCCCATAATGACCTCATCGACTTGTTCCCCTGCTATTCCTGCACGCGCTAAGGCGTCCTTAATAACAATGCTACCTAAAGTTACAGCTGGTACGTCTTTTAATGTCCCCTGAAATGAGCCTATAGCTGTTCGTACAGCACTCACGATTACTACCTCATTTATCATGTCCATTCTCCCCTTTTCCCCGTTCAAAAATCAACACTGCTGCATATGCTACTAGCAGATACGTATATTTTAACAAATATTTTGACGATTTTCGATAATAGAAATAATCGCAGTTTTGCCAAAGTTATTGTAAAATGTTGACGTGTTTTAAACAATCTTAGTTGGGAACATTACAAATAAGAAACAGCATGTGGAGGTGTTTTATGATGAAAAAGAAGATGCTTTTATTCTCTGGTATTACAACAACGCTTGCCGCAGCAGCTACTGGTCTGTTCGGCTTCGCGCTTTCCAATAAATTAATGTATATTCAACAAAAAGATCCTGAATTTGTTCGTGAACGTGAAACGACAGCCAAGCGCTTTGATGAGGCTTGGTACAATAAAAATTTGAAATGCGAATTAAATATTGATTCTCCTAATGGTTATTCGATTCGAGGAATTATGCTTCAGCCTTTGCAAACCAATAATACGATTATCATATGTCACGGCGTTACCGAAAATAAAATAAATTCCGTTAAATACGCTCGGCTATTTGAAAGGCTTGGCTATAATTCGGTCATCTTTGACCATCGCCGTCATGGCGAATCTGGTGGCAAAACAACCAGCTATGGCCACTATGAAAAAAATGACCTTGATGCTGTAGTCAATACAGTGAAAGCCATGATTGGTGAAGATGCAATACTAGGTATTCATGGAGAATCTATGGGTGCAGCAACAATGCTACTTTATGCAGGTACGGTTGAAGATGGTGCTGATTTTTATATATCTGATTGTGCATTCTCCGATTTTTCCATGTTGCTCAAGCAAATTGCCAAAACTGAATTTAAATATGGCTCTATCATTCCCATCCGTTTTGCCGATTTCTTTGTCCGCCTCCGGGACGGCTACTCCTTCAAAAGTGTGACCCCCGCCGAAGCAGTGACCCATATTGAAAAACCTGTACTTTTTATCCATAGTATCCCTGATTCATTTATTCCAGCGTCCATGTCACTAGATCTTTACAATAAAAAAGTAGGTCCAAAAAAATTAAAGCTTTTTGATACTGGGGCACATGCCCAATCCTTTAATGAAAATATGGATGAATACGAAGATTTAATTCATGATTTTTTAGAAAGTTTTATTTACCAAAAAATAAATCGTGATTCCTCCTCCTCCAATGTCATCCCATTCCATTTTTAACGCAAATAAAAACCTTGCTTATATTATTCCCGCAAGGTTTTTTCCATATTTATTCTTCAAAAACAATATGCCATTCTTCTCGTTTCGCTAAAAATTCCCTCGCTAATGCTTGTGCTCCTTCTAAGCTATGACTCGCAGCCCATCCACATTGTACCTCATTACATGCAGGGACTGCTGTCGCCTTCGTCACATCAGTAAATGTTTTTTCTAAAATAGTTAAAAGGTCCTCATAATCTTGATGATTAATAAGGGATACATAGAAGCCTGTTTGGCAACCCATTGGACTGAAATCAACGATATGGTCAGAATAATTACGAATGATATCCGCAGATAAATGCTCTAAGGAATGCAAAGCTGGCATTTCCATATTCTCTTTATTAGGTTGCTTCAAGCGAATATCATATTTGTACACTTCATCGCCGTTTCTCCCTGCTTTAACTCCCGCTAACCGAACATACGGGGCTTTTACTTTTGTATGATCTAGATCAAAGCTTTCGACATTTGTCTTTTCGCGTTCCATATTTAACAGCTCCTTTTCTATGAATACTATTTATTATAGCTAGTTTTCCCAAAATTAGTGGGAATATTTTAAATTGCTAGTTTTTTTATGTTTTCATAGAATATTTCAAACGATTAGAGTTAAATTTTTTTCATTCTTGTTTCTAAAAGACTGCTACACATCTTACTAATATAAGAAAATTCTTTGTGAAAAATTTTTTACAGCCTTTTGTTAAAGAATTTTTCTGGATTTACTTCCATATAGATGGCTTGTAATATCATAATTAGTTTCAAATTTCTAAATCGCTGAAACCAGTGGAGACGGGGGAACCAAATATTTACGGATCAGTAGAATATCCAAGGAGTAAATCCTTTTTAGGTAGGGCTACTCAAAGGGCCGAATCGGACAGCTAACCTCGTAAGCGTTATATGAGATGGAAAATGGGGCTTGTAACATCGAAAAAGTGTCATTTCAAGTCGATCACAATGACTTTGGTGAGGAAAACTTACAGATAGACGAAGAACCTTTAGCTGGAACAGAAGATTTCTCTTATACTAGCCAGCGTGTAACAACGATGTTTATGTGGGCTGGATCAAACAGTTTAGGAAATCAAAACTATCCACTTCATAATCCACATATTATTTTAGATGAGGGTGTTCTACCATTAGGTGTAGCAGTTGTTGTACATAGTGCAATTAACTGGCTGAACGCTTCTCATCACTATAAATAAGGGGATGTCTCAACCATTTTGAGACATCCCCTTTTATTATGAGTCCATGAAAAAAGCAACCAGTTACCTTAACCAGCTGCTCCTTAAAAATCCCAATTATTTTTGGAATTTATTCATTTGTGCCATCATTTGACGTACTTGCTTTTCAGACGGCGTACGACCCATTTGTGCCATCATCATACGAATCATTTGCTCATTAATAGGTGGGTTTTCTTTTAAATATTTCATCATAGCTTGACGAGCGAAATAGAAACCAAGTGCCGCTCCCGCTGCTAATGCGATAATTACGATAATAATCCAGCCCCATGTAGGCATACAACCAACCTCCTCCACTACAATATACCGAGAAAAAACTCTCCACGCTCCATTATACACCAAATGATAGCATGTTTCTATATATTGTAGTGAAATTTCCTAGTGCATTGTATACTTCATAGGTTTCAACCACCCACATTCATTATCTTGTTTATTGAAAGCAATGAATCGTTCACTCATCTTGGCAAGCATTTGAAATAAATCTAAATCTAGCATTCGTGAACCTTCACAATAAACACAAATCTTGCGATCCACTAAATAAATAGCCATTTTTCCTTTTATCGGATGTTCTAAAAACAAAGCATTACGAGCTCTTTCTAAATGTGCATATTTGGAATCAAGTTGATGCTCCAACATTGCTGCTATTTCATCAAATCGAACGGATTCACATATATACGCAAGCTCTTTTAAGGATTTCTCATTGGCGTCTTCACAGCCTTGCATCATCTCTAACAACTTTCGCTCTCTGCCAAAAATAAACGTTAAATGCTCTTCTTTTATCTTATATATGGAATAGGTTCTCACCAGAAATCCTCCTTCGCTCAGTTTATTTTCCATAAGTATAGCTCATCCCATCTTGTTAATTTGTCAAACGGAGGAAGGTTTCATCTTCTATTTTTGTCGAAAAGCTTCTAGTTTAGGATCTAAAAATTACTTTATGGCAGATGATAATTAGCACTTAAAATGAACTGCTATTTTTCAATGAAAACAAGCAAGATGCACTCATTGTGTACGCCAAAAACCCACTTTTGTTGCAGCCTAGATAGTTCTCAGCCTCAAGACCTAGTAGAAAATCAATTTCGAGTCCGTTTTAGACAATCTTGTAAATAGGTAACATAAAGGTACAAACGAAAGGAGCTAAAACAAATGAGAAAATTTCTTTTATTAACTGGAGGCGTTATCGCAGCATGTGTTGCACTAGCCTTAATCGGACCATTGGCAGGCTTACTATTCTCCGGATTATTTGTAGCACTAGGGATGCATTTTTACATGGGGAGCAAGTCTAATTTCGGTAAAATCTTTTGGTTCGCGGTTGGTCTAATCGGTATCCTATCAGCAGTATCAAACATTCCTGCAATGATTGGTCTTGCAGCAATCGCAATAGTCTATGTCATTTATAAAAAATGGAATGGCGAAGATGTAAAAATCCCAACAATTGAAAGTAAAAAAGAAGAAGATCCATTTACAAACTTCGAAAAAGAATGGTCAAATTTAACAAAATAAAAGGAGAGAATGAATATGAATTTATTTCAACGTTTTAGATATACAGTAGAGGCAGACTTACATCAGCTATTTGATAAGAAGGAACAAAAAAATCCAATTGCTATGTTAAACCAGTACATCCGTGAAGCTGAAAAACAAACAGAAGAAACCGGTAAATTATTAGAACGTCAAGGACAATTAAAAGAAAAGCTTGAGCAAGAATATCAACAAAATGCAGATTTACTTGCTAAACGTGAATCTCAACTGACATTAGCGCAAACTAGTGGCGAGCAAGATTTAATTGATTTTGCAACAGATGAAGTGACAGCTTACACTGCCCGTAATCATACGTTACAGGCGAGTATCGAAGCAAGTACACGTGAATATTTTGAGCTAGAGCGTAAATTTGAAACAATGAAACATAAAATTAAAGACATGAAAGTTCGTCAATTACAGTTAATGGGCAAAGAAAACGTTACTCGTGCCCATCATCAAATGGATGGTATGATTGCCAAAAACAATAAAACCAATTTTGAAGATTTGGAAGCTTATATTGATAAATTGGCTTATCAAATTGACAAAGATCATGAAGTTACAACATTTGAAGCAAGATTGGCACAATTAGAAAAAAAAGCTTCAGAGGAAAGCTCTCCACTGCTAATTGAAAATAAATAACATGTTATAATGGAAGCAATGCGCCAACACTAACCGGCGCATTCTTTCACGTTTTAAAACAGAGGGTCCCATTCCCTCTTTTATACTATTAGTAGAAAGAAGGGTGACCCTCTTGCAAAATTTCACTACAAATAAGCTCACATTTTGGGTACTATGCTTCTTTTTACTCGTTTTTGTGGAGCTTACTATTTTTAATAATGGTGGCGCCTTTTGTTTATTGATTGGGGCCGTACTGCTTTATTTAAGCTTTTCTAAAAAAGTTCGCTTTTTTAAATGGACCGGCATATTCTTCATTGCGATTGCATTATTCACAATGTGGAGCCTCCGTCTATTCATTGTAATTATGCTCTTATATATGCTTTATCAATACTTACAACGAGAAAATGAACCAAAAATAGTTGGTGCTGAGCTTTTTGAAAAACTATCTACCTCGAAAAATGACTTAATTGGCACCATACCAGCACCAACAGAAGCATACAAATGGCAAGATGTACAAATTCAACGTTTAGCAGGAGATATCACAGTTGATACGACTCAAACGATTTTGCCTGCTGGCACAAGTCTAATTACGATTCGTCAAGGGATTGGTAAAGTTCAAATCTATATCCCATATGAAATACCTTTTCGTATACACTATACGACCCTATTTGGTGAGCTTACTTGCTTACATGTGGGTCCACAACGTATTTTAAATGAAAGTGTTAGCTTTTCTGATGGAAATCCTGAGGATGCAAAACGCATTTTAATTATTCATGTTGCTACATGGCTTGGAGATTTGGAGGTGCTGCGTAAATGATTGCCTTTATCTCAAGATTATTTACCTTATTATTCATTTTAATGAGTGCTACATTCGGTTTGCTTGTTGCAGTATGGGGAAATCCTGATGAGAAAACTTGGGAACCTTTATGGCGACAAAATTATGATAATTTTCCTCTCGGCGGAATTATTGTAGTCAGCCTATTTGCTCTTAGCTTCCTCTTTGCCAGTTGGATTAGTATGACTGCTCGTGCCCGAGAAGCTCAAGCAACGAAAATTGTAAAGCAGTTAATCGAACCTGATTTTGTGCTTTCTAAAAAGCAAGCCCTTCCGAAACCATTAAAAAAAGCACTTGTGCAAACAAGTGAATTAATAGATACACAGCGTAAAAGTCTACAGCGCTTATCCAATGAACGTGCAGAAGCTCATGACAAAATTATACAGGAACGCATCATTGCTGAACGTCAACGTCTGGCTAGAGAATTACATGATTCTGTGTCCCAGCAATTATTTGCGGCCTCCATGTTGCTTTCTGCTTTAACGGAAAATGACGAAAATACGACTAGCTTAAAACAAGTGGAAAAAATAGTTCAGCAAGCACAGCTCGAAATGCGTGCATTATTATTACACTTGCGACCTGTTGCACTTCGCAATAAAACACTTGCCCAAGGCTTAGAGGAATTAATTATCGAGCTTCAGCAAAAGGTTTACTTCCATATTGAATATGAGCTAGAAGAAATGGCATTAACGAAAGCAGAAGAAGATCACCTATTCCGCATTGCCCAGGAAGCCCTCTCTAATACACTTCGACATGCCAAAGCAAGTGAGGTTGAATTGTTGCTTGTTGCACGAGATGACTTAGCCATTTTACGCATTCAAGATAATGGTTTAGGTTTTGATGTAGAGGCAGATAAATCCACTTCTTACGGCTTGCAAAATATTGCTGAACGAGCTGTTGAAATTGGCTGCACATATAAAATTGTGTCAGTCCCTGAAGAAGGAACGATTGTCGAAGTTAAAATTCCACTACATAAAGAGGAGGTCAATGACAATGATACAAGTGCTCATAGTGGATGATCATGAAATGGTGCGTATCGGCGTTTCGGCATACTTATCCGCACAGCCAGATATTACAGTTGTGGGAGAGGCTGAAAACGGGCAAGAAGCAGTTGAGCGTGCCCTTGCCCTAAAGCCAGATATTATTTTAATGGATAATGTTATGCCCATTATGACTGGTGCTGAGGCAACAGCAGAAATTTTAGCCGCATGGCCAGAGGCAAAAATCATGATGGTGACTAGCTTTTTAGATGATGACAAAGTCTACCCTGCTTTAGAGGCAGGGGCAGTGAGTTATATATTAAAAACATCTAATGCAAAACAAATTGCAGAAGCCATTCGTAAAACAATGGGTGGCGAAACGGTATTAGAGCCAGAAGTTACATCTAAAATGATGCACCGTATGCGCCACGGCAATAATACACCCCTTTACGACCACCTTACTGACCGTGAAATGGAAGTTTTATTGCTGATGGCACAGGGCAAAGCCAATCAGGAAATTGCTGACGAGCTATATATTGCTTTAAAAACTGTGAAAACACATGTAAGCAATATTCTAGCAAAGCTTGAGGTTCAAGATCGCACACAAGCCGTTGTCTATGCCTTTCAAAATGGGCTTGCGAAGTAATTTCTACATAAAAAACTGCATAACCATATGCATTTTTTTAATTAGACTTATTTTAGAAGACCCTTTCCACCGGATGTATTTGTTCATTCCTTTAGTGATACGTCATCCTATAGCAAAAAAATACCGTAACACCCTGCGAATTCATACGTACGCTGAGTGTTGCGGTATTTTATTTAAATTCTTATAGTGCTTTTACTTTTGCAACTACATTCTCTACAGTGAATCCGTATTTTTCCATTACAATTTCACCTGGAGCTGATGCGCCAAATTTATCGATTGCAAGCACATCACCTTCAAAGCCGGTATATTTATGCCAGCCGAATGATGCACCCATTTCAATCGCAAGACGTTTAGTGACAGCTTTTGGTAAAACAGATTCTTTGTAAGCAGCATCTTGTTTTTCAAAGCGGTCCATAGATGGCATTGAAACGACAGCTACATCCATGCCTTCAGCTTTTAATGCTTTTTGTGCCTCAACAGCAAGTGAAACCTCTGAGCCTGTTGCAATTAAAATCGCATCCGCTATTTCTTTAGTAGCAGGAGATACTGTGTAAGCACCCTTCGTCACACCTTCACGTACTGTTTCAATAGAAGCGTTAAGAACAGGTAAGTTTTGACGAGACAATACTAATACTGTTGGCGTATTTTCTGATGCAACGGCAAGCTCCCACGCAACAGCTGATTCATTTGCATCCGCAGGACGAACAACAGATAAATTAGGCATTGCACGTAATGATGCAAGGTGTTCAATTGGTTCATGGGTTGGACCATCTTCTCCTACCGCAATCGAGTCATGTGTAAATACATACGTTACAGGAAGACCCATTAATGCTGAAAGACGAACTGCCGGACGAACATAATCTGAGAACACGAAGAATGTTCCACCAAATACATTTAAACCACCGTGAAGAGCCATACCGTTTAAAGCAGCGCCCATTGCAAATTCACGAACACCAAACCAGATGTTGCGACCAGCATAATCGTCTGCAGAGAAATCGCCTGCACCCTTCATCGTTGTTTTATTTGAGCCAGCAAGGTCAGCAGAGCCACCAAAGAATGATGGTGTTTTCTTAGCGATAGCGTTAATCGCATCACCAGAAGAAGAACGTGTTGCAACAGATTTACCAGCTTCATACACTGGTAATTCAGAAGCGAAGTCTGCTGGTAATTCACCATTCATAGCATGTTCAAATTGAGCAGCTAACTCTGGGAATTCTTGTTTATAAGCAGTAAATTTCGTATTCCAAGCTTCTTCAGACTGAGCTCCTTGCACTTCAGCTGCAGCATTAAACGTATCATATACTTCAGCAGGAATTTGGAAAGGCTCGTGTGCCCACTCATAAGCAGCTTTTGTTAATACCACTTCATCTGTACCAAGTGGTGCACCATGTGAATCAGCTTTACCTGATTTATTTGGAGAACCAAAACCAATCACTGTTTTCACTTCAATCAATGTTGGTTTGCCAGTTGATTTTTTAGCTTCTTCAATAGTTGCATTAATCGCATCAACATCTGTGCCATCTGCAACTTTTAAATAATTCCAACCATAAGATTCAAAACGTTTTTGTACATTTTCTGAGAATGACTTTTCTAAGTCACCATCTAAAGAAATATCATTAGAATCGTAAAGCACGATTAATTTTTCAAGTTTTAAGTGACCAGCTAATGAAATAGCCTCTGCTGCAACGCCTTCCATTAAGTCACCATCACCACATAATGCAAATGTATAGTGGTCAACGATGTCATGACCTGGTTTATTGTAAGTAGCTGCTAAATGACGCTCAGCCATTGCCATACCTACAGTCATGGCAATACCTTGTCCTAGAGGACCAGTTGTCGCTTCCACACCTACTGTATGACCATATTCAGGATGTCCTGGTGTTAATGAATCCCATTGGCGGAAGTTTTGAATTTCTTCCATTGGTAAACCATAGCCGCCTAGATGAAGTAGGCTGTATAGAAGCATGGAACCATGACCAGCTGATAATACAAAACGATCGCGATTATACCATTTTGGGTTCGCTGGGTTATGGCGTAATTGTTTTGTCCAAAGCGTATAAGCCATTGGCGCTGCCCCCATTGGTAAACCTGGGTGACCAGAATTTGCTTTTTCAATAGCATCGATTGACAAAGTTCGGATAGCATTAATTGCTAATAAATCCGCATGTTGAGTCATTATATTGTGACATCCTTTCTCGTCCTATAATTGTTCTTCTACAGTTTAGTCAACATTGCTTTAGAAAACAATGCTTTTGTAATACTATTTGTATTTTCATACATACTTTATTAAATTGTGTCACATTAATTTAGAAATTTATTTTTTTTCGCTTGTCTTACCTTTTCAGGCGTGACATCATTTCCTTCTGCATCAACCACTTTTACGTTTTCAATCGTATCACGCATTGTTGCTCTAAATGTCTCTAAGTATTCCTTACGAAGCGCTGTTCGCTCCTTTGCCTCTTCATCCGTTAGTTGACCACTTTTCGCTTTAGCAGAAAGTTCATTTATACGGTTTATTTTTTCTTTTGATAACATCGTTACACCCTTTCAGTACCTACCTTATTGAACTCAGTATGCAAAGTATAGCACGGTTTCCCATTAAATGCAGTTATACCAGCCCTTATTCAAGCTGTTGAAATTAAAAAACACATGACTTCCAGATGTTTGAAGTGTATAAATATTATATGGAAGGAAAAATTTAACTATATATTGGAGGATATACATGTGAACGTGACAACTAAGCGATTACTCATTCGAACATTTCAAGAGCAGGACTGGGAAGCTGTTTATAGCTATACTTCAGATGAAAAAGTGATGCACTATATGCCTGAAGGTGTTTTCAATGAAGAACAGGCAAAGAAATTTATTGCAGAAAATAGCAACGACAAAGCAAAACATTTTGCTATTGTTTCAAATAATTGCGAGCAAGTGATTGGTCATATCGTTTTCCATCCTTGTTTCGGCGATCATACTTATGAAATCGGTTGGGTACTAAATCCAGCTTATCAAAATCAAGGCTTTGCTTCTGAAGCTGCCCATGCTGTATTAGACTATGGATTTAATGAAAAGAAACTTCATAGAATTATTGCAACCTGTCAGCCCGAAAATATCGCTTCCTATAAAGTTATGGAAAAGATCGGAATGAGGCGTGAAGGATATTTTAAAAAGTGTATACCATATGGGAAGGAATGGTGGGACGAATACTATTACGCAGTTTTACGTGAAGATTGGAATAATTTATTAGAAGATTAGAAGAACGTTAAACACTTGTGAAAATGCGCGACTATAAGCGTTGTTGGGCTGCATCAATGATGTATGATCCGACCATACAATTTAGCCTGATGAACTTCTGAATAAGCCCTATTGTGGAGGTATGTTTCGATGGCAAAATTTCATCCTGCTTACATGATTACTATGAAAGATTTTGTAAAAGAACATTCAGTCTTATTACGAAAACAAACGCAAGACGTTGCCATACCAGTTCCCTTAGAGGACCGACATCTATTATTATCTATGCTTCAATATTTAAAAAACAGCCAAGATCCGAATTTAATAAAAAAGTATAAACTCCGTCCTGGTAGTGGCCTCTCTGCCAATCAAATTGGCGTAGATAAGAGAATGTTTGCTGTACTTTTTGAGGATCACGACCAAATACACGAAATGATGTTCATTAACCCAAAAATAATGAGTCATTCTTTGAATATGATCTATTTGCCTGAGGGTGAAGGGTGTCTGTCTGTTAATCGACCTGTTCACGGTTTTGTACCAAGATATGAACGAATTAAAGTAAAAGCCTATAATATTGATGGACAGGAATTTATGATGTCTTTAAAAGGCTATGAATCTATCGTTGTACAGCATGAAATCGATCATTTAAACGGCATTATGTTTTATGATCGAATTAATAAAGATAACCCTTTTCAACTACCCCAAAATGTTATTATCGAAAGCTTGTATTAAAAAAATTAGCGGGCAATATTATTTGCCTGCTAATCTTTCTTGATGCTCTTGGAATCGACGATGTACGGTTGCTTTACTTACCTCAAAGCCTAGTCCTCTAAGCGTAATGGAAATTTCCTCAAAGGTAAAACCACGATTCCGTAGCTTCACAATTTCATCAACAGGGAGTTCTTTCCGCTCCTGACCATGTGGATTGCCACGATTGGATAGATTATTTTCAGGGCGATAACCATTTTCAACAGCACGTCGCATGCCTCTGCGGATTTTTGCATTATGTATTCTACGTTGATATTCCTCTACAATTGCTAAAATTTCTAGTAGCATCGTATCCATTTCGTTTAATTGGACTGGTCCTGCATCACGCATGGAAAAAACATCTGTTGCTGATTTTTGTAATAAATGCAATACTGCCATTCTTGCATTTCCACGACCTAAACGAGTTTCATCTTGTACAAAAAGAGCTTTTATTTCTTTCTCTTTTATAAAATCAAGCATTTCCAGTAAGCCTTCGCGTTCTACATCATAACCGCTATGCTTATCTTTAAAAACACCCTTTACTTCATAGCCTTGCTCTTTAGCATAGCGCACTAATTCTTCTTGTTGGCGCTCTAATGAGGAGCTTTGCGTTTCTTTTTCAGTACTTACTCGGCAATAGACAACAGCCGTCATTTGATTATTTTTCATTGTTCGTTTCTCGCAATTTCAATAGTTTTGATGGGACTGGCTTGATCACTCAAAACTGGAATGACTAGAGATTTACCTGCCACGATTTTAATGTCTGCTAACTCATTTTCTGATTTGACAAGCTTAATCCAATCTTCTTTACTCATTTTACCACGGTATTGTTCTGCTAACGACCACAAGCTATCCCCATGTTCGATTTGAATTTCAGCGTAATTAACATCCCCCGGATCAGTGATGTAAAGGTAACTTGCGAAGAGTAAACAAGCACCTAATAATATAGTGATATGTGTATTTTTCTTTAACCATGTCATCATTATAACCTCATTTCTAGAATGTTTGTTCGGAATGTATGTTCTCATAATAAAGCGAACAAACGTTTTTGTCAAACACTTTTCGAACCTATGTTTGCATACGTGTTCGCATTCTGTTATACTATCAAATAAGAAGATTGATATTAGAAAAAAGAGGTGAGCAATCATGAAAAAAGTATCGAAAAGACAAGAGGACATATTAGCGTTCATTAAAGACGAGGTACGAGCTAAAGGGTATCCGCCATCAGTCCGTGAAATCGGGGAAGCTGTTGGACTTGCTTCAAGTTCAACTGTTCATGGTCATTTGGCTCGATTAGAACAAAAGGGTTTTATTCGTCGAGATCCAACAAAGCCACGTGCTATTGAAATTCTTGAGCCTGAGGAATCTATCCAAAAGCAACATGTCATCCATGTACCACTTGTAGGGAAGGTGACAGCAGGTTCTCCTATTACAGCTATCGAAAATATTGAAGAGTATTTCCCACTGCCAGATACATATGGCACGAGTGAGGATCAGTTATTCATGCTAGAAATTATGGGTGAATCGATGATTGAAGCAGGAATTTTAGATGGTGACTTAGTGATCGTAAAGCAAAAGTCAACAGCCATTAACGGAGACATTGTTGTAGCCATGACAGCTGAGGATGAAGCTACTGTAAAACGCTTCTTTAAGGAAAAAAACCATTTCCGTTTACAGCCTGAAAATTCATCGATGGAACCGATTATCGTCGATCAAGTATCAATTTTGGGACAAGTTGTCGGACTTTATCGCCGTGTACATTAATTAAATGAGGGTTTGAGGATTGTGTTCCTTCACTGAGCATACATCCTCTTTTTTACGCAAAAAAAGAATCCACAAACTATTGGATTCTTTTTACAATGACCTCTCTATGCCTCTTTTTTAAATTTCAAGCTTGCTTCAACAAACGCTGCAAATAACTTTTGTGCATGCTGATCTCCCGCTATAGCCAATTCCTCTGGGTGCCACTGGACAGCCAAACAGAATGGTAATTCCTCATGCACCACTGCTTCAATAATGCCATCACTTGATTTCGCTGCAACTTTTAAATTCTCCGCTAGTACATTCACTGACTGATGATGAAAAGAATTGACGGCAATTTTCTCTTGTTCAAGAATAGTCGCTAATAAATTCTCCGCAATAATTTGTACATAATGCGTTGCTACTGACCTACTAGCTTGTTGCATATGTTTGATTAGCTTCGTACTATAATGGTCACTATCAATGTCCTGATATAACGTACCACCTAATGCAACATTTACTATTTGGATACCTCGACAAATGCCGAAAATAGGCATTTTCCGTACAAATGCAGCCTCAATTAATGCTAATTCCACGGCATCTCTAGCTGGATGAATTTTACCTAGCCTTGGTGAAGGCTCCGCTCCAAATAGAAAAGGATGTACATCATAGCCTCCTGATAGCAATAAGCCATCTGTAAGGGCTAAAATTTGAGCAGCATCTTCCTCTACACCTAACGGAATAATAAGGGGGATACCGCCCGCCTCAATAATACTTTTGCTGTAAGCAGCATTTAAATGAGCTGATAAATCATCTTCTACAAAAGCTGTTATTCCAATAATCGGCTTCACTTGATTCCCCTCCACAAAATTGAAGATTTAACACTTACCAATAACCTAAATACCAATTGATGAACGAATCTCCGTAGAAATAAACAATCATAGCGGCTAATGCAATAGATGGACCAAAGGGAATAGGTGTTTGTCTTCCTTGTTTACGCTTTAATAAGACAACTATTCCAATTATCATACCAATGATAGCGGCAAAAAATAAAGTCAACAGCGTATGAATAGTACCGAGAACGAGACCAATTAAAAAAAAGAATTTAATATCTCCCCCTCCCATTCCACCTTTCGATAAAACCGCAATACTGTATAATATGCCAAAACCAACGAGTGCACCCAACAGACTGTCCCACCAAGGTGTTAAAGGTGACAGTACACGTCCTATGACCAAAAAGGGCAAAAAGAATAATAGAATCTTATCTGGAATTAACAGATAGGTAAAATCCGAAACAACTATAATGACTAACAATGAGATGAACGATAAAGCTACTATAAATTCTAAGCTCCAGTTTAGCTCCAAATACGCAAAGGCGAATAATCCTCCAGTTAACAATTCTATCGCTGGATATAGCCAAGAAATTTTAAGGCCACAGCCTCGACATGTACCTCTTAAAAACAGATAAGACAATACTGGCACTAAATCAAGAGCCGTCAATTGTCTCTGACAGCTCGTACAATGGGAGGAAGGATATACAAGAGACTCCTTCCGCGGCACACGTAAGCCAACTACATTATAAAAAGAGCCAAAGACTAGACCCACTAAAAAAATGATAATTGTATAAGCCATTTCCAAATTTATGTCCTCCTAAACCAATAGGCGCCCATACAATAAGTATGATGCGCCTATTCATATAATTATTGTAGTCTTGCTCAGTAATTCACCTATCGACTGTTATTCAACAATGGACATTGATAATGAGAGATGTGTTTGAAGAATATTTCATAAAAGGTTTGAAGTCATACGGTACGAAGAAAGAAAGAGTAGAGTAAGAGTAGTATCAGTTTAGCACAATATAAAAGAGATTCCAAAATTATTGGAACCTCTTCAATTTATTTCCTCAGCAACCTACCTGACAACAACATGCCAATGCCACCAATTGTTATAAATAGAACAGCTCTAATTAATAAATCAAGGGCTGATAAGTCAAAGAAAATAAGCTTGATAAACGCCATGACTAAAATAACAAAACCTGTAGTACGAAGCGTTTTTAAATGTTGTGTGGAACTAAGCCATAGCGAAATGCTCGCTGTGAGGAATAATGTAATCGTTGTAAGTGCTATACTTAGCTTCCAATCAAGTAGATGACTATACGTAAATTGATGAACAAGCCCCCAGATTGAGATCATTGTGAGTACGACACCTGAGCTAACAATAGTGTCTACATATTTCCCCATTCGCTCTTCATACAGCTGATAAATACGGCCCTTTACTAGAACGTCTACAATAATCGCCATAATTACTGCTATATAAACTATTCTGGTCATCATATTTAAGCTATCCATCATAGAAGGCTTTGTGCTGATCATCAAAGATAATACGATAAAGAATGCTCCAAGGACAGGTGTTAAAGCACGCCCTTTAAATTTCTCTGACACGAGCAGAGATCCTGCAAACAAAGCAGCTAGCGCAATACACATCAAATACTGAATGCCATTTGTTGCCTCGAAATAGGCTGAATCTAGTTTGCTTATATAAGCTATGAAGTAGCCTGTGGCGATTACTGCTAAAATATCTATGGCATATAAATCCTTCATGACTTTCTCAAAAGGTAATAACGTTTCTTTTGGGCGTCTAGCATACAAGTAAATGACTACTAGATAAATAATTGGCATGAACAGACTTAAATGCTCAAAGCTAATAAATGGTGTCGGTTCATGGAAAATGAAGTTTAGCAACAATGTAATCACAAGGAAAAACGATGTGACTACCTTCATCATACTGGCACGTAATCGTAAGCTCATCATTACACCTGCAAAAGCGATCAATGGATATAGTAAATCATCCACTTTATCAGGGATATTCATAATAAGTATCGTATTACATACGGCAATAAATGCGAGTGTTATAGCACTATCAAATACTTCCTGCCATTTTTGACGATGACTATAAAACGCTAATGCTATTAATAAACCAACGAAAATAAGTAGCACCGCTTCTCCATATTCGAGTGAACGTATGATCAGGTTCATCAGCAATAAACTAAATGACCCTAACGAAAATTGGAGACCAATATGAAGAGGTTTCCATTTAGATTGTGCATTATATAATCGGCACCAGCTTACAAAAAAGATTGCTAGTATGGCAAGTAAACCAAATGCAAAGACAACTTGCTTGTCATGATTCATAAATGCTACAACACCAATTGCCAGCACTGAGAAAAAGGTTGAAATATAAAGAGCAAGCTTTTGCTTGTGCTGTTGGACAACCAATTGCAACATGGCAAATAAAACGGTAACAAAAAGTAAAATAATGACGGCACTAAAGTCCATATATTCTAATAAATAAGGTAGTAATAACGAGGTAAAAGCAACAAAAATAGTTAATGCCTCATTTTTCTTTAAGTAACTTATGGCAATACCATAGCCAATATAAAGAACCGTAATACCAAGCGCTGGTGTAAGATGGATGATTTCATACAAAATGGCACTAGCTGCAGTCGTTAATATCCCAACAATGAATGCTCCACCATATAATGAGACCGTAATAGCAGGTGAGCCTACTTTTCTACTCTCCAGAATATAAGCGATAATCGCCATTCCTACCGATAATGAATAGGCAAGGATGATTTTCACGCCATTCGATAAATAACCATAGTCACTAACAAGTTTGAGACCCCAAAGTACCCCCATTACTAAAATAACCATGAATACTTTTGGAAGTGCCCACATAACACGTTCCTCCATCGATGGCTGTGGTTGCACCTCTTTTTGTGCTGTTTTGACTGGGGTAGACTTCTGCTCCACTGTCGGTTTTGGTGTCGGTTTTGGTGTTGGTTGTATTGGAACCGATTGCTCGATCATGGACTGTCTTGCATCAAGAGTATTTATTTTTTCATTGCTTTGAATTCGCCTTAAATCAATTAACTCCTGACGTAAATCTGCCATTTCCTCCTCAAGTTTAGCCACTCTTCGTTCCATTTCAAGGGACATTCAATCATCCTCCCCACTTTATCAATTTTCTAACATTATAACATATTTATCCTTATTGTAAAATTACACTTTTCGAATACTTTATCGTGGTCTCCTATACATTAATGCCTTTTCACTATCACTTGTTCCCTTTGTCGTTGGGTCCACTATGACACCCATTAATACAAGGATAGATAGGACTGTATTTAAAATAGAAGCAATTTGTTCACTCATTGCAGCTGTCAAATCAAAGCCGAAAATCGCCCCTACTTGTTGTGCGAGTAAGAGTAACAATGAAAATAGCCCTAGTAAAAATGGTATATGTTGAAGACGAACCTTCCAGTTAATTCTCATAAAAGCTCACCTCCCCCCCTCTTGACCCAGTATATGCAGGGAGGTTATGTGACACATATGCAAAAATGGAGCTTTTAACAAGTTTACTAGGTGTTTTTAATAATAATTTGCGAACTAAACTATTTTCGAGTGACAAGACAGGCCGGTTGTAACCAGAATGCCAAATTCATATAGTTAGTTAGGTTGCATCCTGGCAGGAGATGCCCGCCAATTTACTGAAATCGAGGGTGATTGAGATCGTATACGAGTGGAACGCATTGAGAGCTATTGCTTGTTTAAGTATTGTGCTATTGCACGCGACGACAAATATTGAAATTATTAATGGCTTTATTGATCAACCATTCTATCAATTTTTTAGACTATTACTATGTGCTGCTACACCCATTTTCATTTTATTATCTATTCTCCTATTAGCTAATCGCTATCAGCACCAGCTACCTTCCCATTTTTTATGGCATCGATTTCAGTTTATCGTCATGCCGTTTGTAGCTGCTGGTATTTTATATGCGGCTAATGCAGCCTTTCATTATCACGAAAATTTTTGGGATGCCTTATATCGTCACATTATTTTAGGGGATTTTTCTGGGTGGTTTGTCATGACCATTTTTCAGCTCTATATTCTCTTTTTTATTGTGAAAAAATATCAGCTATCCAGTATATGGTTTGCACCTATTATGTTCTTACTGGGGATTTTTTATATGACACTAGCAAAATTAAATCTAAATACCTTCGTAGAAAATGATCATTTTATGCGACTGCTCTTCATAGGCTGGCTTCCTTATTTTGTATTTGCCTATTTCATTGGTCGTTATTATGAAAGATTCACGTATTATATCGTTAAATATAAGTTCTTTACCGTTTTATCGGTCATACTTGCAACAGTCATAATCTATATAAATTATTATTTAGGCGACCAGCAACTTACATCACGAAGAATCGATATGATGCTATTTGTGTTGGCGATGACGATTTTTATTTTAGCGTTTGCTCAAATTTTGCCTAAGCTGTCCTTCATCCATATCATCAGTCGTTATTCCTTTGGTATTTTCTTAATTCACTGGCTTATTCAAGAATATTTAGCACCCTATAGCGCATTACTCCCTACTACTTCTTTACAAGTGACTTCACTTTTTCTAGCTAGTTTAATCGTCTGTATACTACTCATAAAAATCATTTCCTTTCTCCCCTTTAGTGCTTATTTGATCGGCAAATCATACCAAAAAAGCCAATTCAAAATTGAGGAAAAAATTTGATACAATGGATAATAGTTCATTAATTATGACAAGTACATTTATTGCGTGTTGAGAATTTTAACATCATTTTAGAATGTATTTCCCTATTCTTTTCGGAAGCACTCTCTTTATAAGTGACTTCCTATTAATTACTGCTAGCATGATTAGGAGGAAATGTACAGAATGAAACAAAAAGTGATTGCCAAAATAATTGGCTTAGAGTTTCTTATCATACTTTTCTATGTTGGTAACGGAGCTTTTGTTTCTATTAAACAACCATCAAGCCCTTTGTTACAGTTTGTTATGTTAGTTCCGCTAGCATTGGGACTCTTCTTTTATATTGCCCTGAAAAAAAACTGGCAAATGTATTTCTTTCATCCCATTCAAAAGAATCATTTATTAATAATTTTGCCGCTACTTTTCGTTTTAGGAATCATCCTTGTAAGTACAAAGGGATTAAATCTCACATCGATTAGCGATCTTATTTTTATGTTTTTAATGCAAGTGCTTATTGTCGCGTTTATAGAAGAGACCGTATTTAGGGGCCTTATGCTGCGAATGCTTCTTGCCAAAGGTGTATTTACAGCGGTATTCATCTCTAGTTTATTGTTTGGCATTACACATGCTTTACAATTACTTGGTGGGCAATCGCTAGAAGATACTATTATTCAAATCATCTATGCCCTTTTAGTGGGCCTTGTTCTTTCTTTACTTATTTTAGATGGGCAATCGATTATTATTACTATTCTTTTCCATGGCTTGAATAATTTCTTTAACTTTATGGGAAATGTAGAGAGCTCTACGCTTAGTGGTTATCTTATTATTTTAGTATTATTTGTCTATATGCTTGTTTTATGGAAGCGAGTAAAGAAATCCTATGCTATTCATTTCATGAAAAATGCCAAGTCCATCTAGGACTTGGCATTTTGAATTAGAATAAAAGGTGTCCCACTAATACAGCAATTGGAAGTGAGATAAGTGTACGTAATATAAATATCACTACTAAATCGAAAAATTTCAATGGAATTTTCGTACCTAAAATAAGTCCACCCACCTCAGACATATAAATTAACTGCGTGACAGAAACAACTGCTATAACGAATCTAGTGGTATCCGATTCAATACCCGCACCTAAAATAGAAGGTAAAAACATATCTGCAAAGCCCACTACCATTGTTTGGGCAGCTTCTGCCGCTTCTGGTAAGCCAAGTACTGTTAAAATAGGCTCGAAGGGTTTGCCTAAAATCACAAAGATACTTGTAAATTCAGCCAGCATCAGAGCAACCGTGCCAAAAGCCATTACAATAGGCGCAACACCTATCCATAAATCAATGACATTTCTAGATCCATCTTTTATAAATTTGCGTGGATCACGATTGGCATGGGCAACAGCTAGTGCATTTTCTAAGCCATGTGAGACTGAATTATAGCCCTTTGGTAATTGCTCACGTGAATAGTCTACAGGCGTACCATCTATATAGGTATCTTCCTTTTGAGCAAGTGGATAGATACGAGGCATAATAATCGCTAATACAATTCCACAAAAGACCACTGTTAAATAGTAAGGGATAAAATAGCGTGCCAAATGAACCGTATCCAATACTACGATACAAAATGTAATAGATACTACAGAGAAGCTTGTTGCAATAATCGCTGCTTCTTTTTTGGTGTAGTTCCCCATTTCATATTGTTTACTTGTCATTAACACACCAATCGTTCCATCACCGACCCATGAAGTAAGGGCATCAATGGAAGAACGTCCTGGACTTTTAAATAAGGGGCGCATAATTCTCACCATCATTGTACCGAAAAATTCAAGAAGCCCAAAATTAGTCAAAAAGGGCAGAAGGAATCCAGCAAACAAGAAGATGGTAAATAAAAATGTCACTAGACCCCCATTAGGGTCCATCAGTAGTCCACCAGTATTTTCGTTATTGATGGCAAAAGGACCATAGTTAAAGACAACCATCGAAGCAAAAACTAAGCCGATACAGCGGGTAATTGTCCAAAACCAATTAACATAAAACAATGTATCTAAAATACTTGGCTTTTTCACGTTTTTACGTGGTATAAATTTAGCCATAAGTGCGCCAATTGCTGAAATGGCAAACATAAGAATTGTAAAATAACTAATGATAGGAGCAACAATAGTTGCTAAAACATTTGCTAAAATCGCAATCGGTACCTTCCAGCCTTCTTCTGTTAAGACAGGTGTCATAAATAGAAAAATACCAATTAAAGAAGGGATAATAAAATAAACATATGTAGAAACCGCATACTTTTTCATTTTTTGATTAAAACCTCATTTCTATTAAGCATGAAATTGCAATTTGATCTATTTTCCAATCTACTATTCTATGAGCTCTACATGTTGTGTCCATTCAAAACCTCCCCTCACAACTTGTTATAATACTATTACAAAAACAATTGAGTTTTAAGCTTTAAACAGAAAAACACTTACATCATTCATGCTTTTATAACATTACTTTGTTATAAAACTAGTTAAAAGCCACAATTAAATTGGTTAAAATTTACAGATGATTGAATTTTTATACAAACAAACTACTGACACTTCAATCTAGTATAACAATATTTCAACATAACAAACAGAAATTTTTCAGGAAAAAAGTGAATAAACATGACATTTATTCACTTTGGGGAATGATATACTTTATGAGGTTAAACGAGTCTTTTGATTTTAGGACAGGAGATACAATAGTCATTTGCTTCGTCAGATGTATGATAATAAAAACAACATGTTTTTCTTAAGCGTATCGGGTGCTCGGATTCCTTTATCGCTACTTTCGGTCCACAATAATTCGTCAACGGATTTTTCTTCTCACCAAAGAGAGCACCTGGTGCCTGATTTACAATGTAGTCATAGTCCTCTTGTAGGCGAATGATTTCTTGCTCATTGGCCCCTTCTCTTATTTTCGTTTCGTATAGCCAATTGACATAAATAGCAGTATTTTTCCATAAAATTGTTTTTGGGATTTTACTTATCTTCGCTAATGACTGCCACACTTTTGCTAGATTATCCGCAAAAATCCCTTTAAGCACCTCGTCACGCCATGCGTTACGATCTGTTGTTGGTACTGACACCGTATGATCAATAAACCGAACGTTAGGCAGCCATGGTTTCGCATGACCTTCTGCTTCTACCCAAATATTTTTGATAGCAACTTGTAGCCCTTTATCATATCTCGACATGGCATAAAATGCTGCAGCCATCGTCAACACACTATAGCGCTTTCCAAATAACGATGCCGTCACTAATAAAGAGGGTGATTGAAAAAAAGGAGCGATTGTTTGTAAATAGACTAGAGCCTGTTCAGCGTCCAATAAATTTTCGGCACTTATGGAGTAAGTGGCGTCTATTGCTGGCTCAAACGTCAATCGATAATCGCTTAATAATATTGGATCTTCAGCTGACAGTTTGTTGCTCAAGTAGCCGCTACCTCCTCAAATGCTTCCATCTGAACTGTTCGTCCCTTACCATGCGGAACACATAATGGCGTTCCAAATAGAGGATCTCTCATTATGGTACAGTCCATCCGAAAGACAGCTTGTACCATCTCAGGTGTCACCACTTCCTCTGGCTTACCTTGTGCGTACACCTGTTTATTTTGCACGGCTACAATATGATGAGCATAACGACAGGCTAAGTTTAAATCGTGCAATACCATAACAACTGTTCGGCCTTCATTTTCATTTAAATCAAATAGTAAATCCAAAATTTCTACTTGATGAGCCATATCTAAATAAGTTGTAGGTTCATCAAGTAAAATAAGATCTGTTTTTTGAGCTAATGTCATAGCAATCCACACACGCTGGCGCTGACCTCCGGATAATGCATCTACTGGGCGATCTGCAAATTCGGTCATCTGTGTCACCTCAAGAGCATTGTTCACAATATTTTCATCCTCTGTAGACCATTGCTTTAACCAGCTTTGATGAGGATAACGACCTTGTTTAATCAATTGTTGAACAGTTAATCCTTCTGGCGCAACAGGTCCCTGTGGGAGAATGGCTAAACGTTTTGCCACCTCTTTAGTTGAAATCGCATCTAGTGGATGATCTTCTAAAAAAATTTCACCCGACTTTGGTTTTTGCAGTCGGGCAAATGTTCTTAGGAGCGTAGATTTTCCACAACCATTGGCACCTACTAGTACCGTAATTTTCCCTTTTGGTATTTGAAGATTCAAATCTTCCAAAATAAGATTTTCACCATAGCTAACATCTAGATTTTGTACTTCTAAAACGTTTTTCAAAATCCCTTCACCTTCTTCTCTCACGCTTTTAACACATTTATCATTAGGCATTATTGATTGCGCGTTCTAAATAGTAAATAAATAAAGAATGGTGCTCCAATAGCAGCCGTAAAGACACCTGTTGGTAAATCCTTTGGTAAAAAGGCTGTTCGAGCAACAATGTCAGCTACGATGACAATAATGCCACCAATTATAGCAGTAACGGGTATTAATCCTGCAAAAGAACGCCCTACAAGCAGTCTACTCATATGAGGGGCTACTAATCCAATAAAGGCAATTCCTCCTGCAAAAGCAACCGCAGAACCAGCTAGCATGACACTAATGAGTAAAAAAAGCAAACGGTACACTTGAACCTTTACGCCCAGCCCTGTCGCAATGTCATCCCCTAATTCCTTCACATTGACTGTTCTCGCTAAAACAAATGTTAAAGGTACTAAAACAGCCACCCATGGTAAAAGCAAATAGACATCTGTCATATTCGCCCCATACAAGCTTCCAGTCAGCCATAGATAGGCCTTCGTAGTTGCAGCTACCTCGCTGATGACCAGCAGCATAGTTACAACTGCCTTTGCTAATGCGGAAATCCCAATTCCAATAAGCACCATGCGAATAGGTGTGACACCTTTTCTCCATGACAGCAAGTAAATGATAAAGGAGATAATGGCCGCACCTGAAATGGCCGCTAACGGTAAAAATTGAATGCCGACTGATCCCATAAAGTACACGATAAAAATAATTGCACCCATAGATGCCCCACTCGTTACACCAATAATATCTGGAGCAGCTAGCGGATTGCGTATGATTCCTTGTAATATTAAACCAGCAACTCCTAGCGCAGCACCAACTAGTAAGGCCATCAATATACGTGGGAGCCTTAATGTATGTAAGACAAAATCATACTCTCCATTCCCGTAGCCTAATAACTCCTTCACTACTATGAAAGGATGAATAAAATCGCTACCTGCAGATAAGCCCATAATCGTAATGATGACTAATAATAAGCTTAATAGTAGTATAATCCAACAAGTTCTCTTGGCGATTTGAAAAGATATGCGATCGGATTTCGTTCGAAACGTCCTATAATTAGACATTTTTTGCTAACCCCTTTCGTGCAATATAAATAAAGAAAGGAGCACCAATTAATGCAGTCATTACACCAATCGGCATTTCTAATGGCATAATTACGTATCTTGCTGCTATATCTGCAAGGAGCAGCAAGATAGCTCCTAATACCGCACTGTACGGTATAATCCAACGATAATCCATACCAACAAGATGAATCGCAATATGAGGGACAATTAAACCAATAAAGCCAATGGAACCTGCTACAGCAACTGAGCTACCTGCAAGAATAATAACGATGATACCGAGTGTGAGTTTCGTCAGCATCGTTCGTTGGCCTAAGCCTTTTGCAATATCATCACCTGATTGTAAAATATTTATTGAACGGCCCATACCTATTGCCACGACTGTGCCCCCTAAAATAAACGGTAGGACAGGTATGAGCATATCAATGCTTCGACCGGATACTGACCCCGCTAACCAAAAGAGTACACTTTGTAAACCTTGCTCATCAATCACTAAAAGCCCCTGCGTAAACGAGACAAATAGAGCTGTAATCGCTGCACCAGCTAACACTATTTTAATTGGTGTTAAACCATCTCTCCCTAATGATCCAAGGAAAAACACCATAGCTCCCGCTGCACCAGCACCTAAAAAGGCAATCCACATATAACTCATTAGGGAATTAACAGAAAAAAGAGTAATGGCACTGACAATAAAAAATATTGCCCCTGCATTAATACCTAAAATATCAGGAGCTGCTAAAGGGTTTCTAGTTAATGCCCGCATTAGTGCTCCCGAAATAGCTAGGCTTGCGCCAACTACTGTAGCGATCACAGCTCTTGTAAATCTAGATGTTCGAATAATGACATGCTCCTTATTAGCAGCATCATAATGAAAAATGGCATCATAGATTGACGAGAAGGGAATGGACGTTTGACCAATAGTTATGCTGAACATAAACGTCAGCAAAAGGATCAAACAACTGATGAACAACCCTATTTGTTTCATCGAGGTAGTAGAAAGAAAAATTCTCATTTTGCGCCAACTTTCTTGATCCACATTTTAACTTATGAGAAAAGTTGCAGGTTTTTATAGGTTAAACACTACAAGGAGAGGGCTGTCATTTAAACAGCCCTAATCACTTTCTCTATTTATCTAATTCAAATTTGTCATAAATATCATCTAGCATTAAATTAGCACTAATAAATCCACCAGCTAGATTCCAATTGATTTCATCTACTTGATACACTTGATTTGCCTTCACAGCATCAAGCTCTTTCCATAGTGGATGATTTGTCCATTCTTCATAATTCTTTTTCACTGCCTCATCATTTTCCATGAACATATAAATGACATCGGCATTCATTTGCGTAATACTTTCTTTATCCGTTAGCTTGACGATCTCCAATGAGTCATCTGTTAAATTTTTAGGACCTTGGAAGCCAAGCTCAGACAATATAGAACCTGCATATCCAGTTACATAAATACGTGCATGGTCTGCTCTGAAATTGACAACCGAAACATGGAACGGCCATTTATCGCCAAGCTTCTCTTTAATTTTTGTTTGGAAATCAGCAACTCGCGTATCCCATTCTCCAAATAACTCTTTAACCTTTTCTTCTTGATTCATTGCTTGACCCATCATTTCAGCTGTACCTTTGAAATCAAATACCGTTTCATGAGCAACAGTTGGTGCAATTTGTGATAGCTGATCATAAATTTCCTCATGACGAACTTTCGATGCAATGATTAGATCTGGTTTAAGCTTTGCAATTTCTTCAAGATTTGGTTGTGTTTCTTGTCCAACAACCGCAACACCATCTAAATCTTTCTTCAAATAATTATAAAAAGGTGCTTCAGCCCAAGATTCTACTGCTCCTACTGGCTTAATGCCCATTGCTACTGCTACATCAGTAGCCCCTTGGTATAGTGTAACGATTTTTGTAGGTGTTCCTTCAATTGTCGTAGTGCCCATAGCGTGGGTGATGTCACGGCTAGAAGACTCCGTATTACCTTCTTCAGCTTTATCCGTTTCTTGTGAACTACTACTAGTGTTTGTAGCTTTATCTCCACATCCAACCATCAAGAGAGATACTATTGATAATAAAGCAAAAAGAATAAAAATATTTTTATTGCGTAGTGATAATTTCGACATACATTTCCTCCTAAGTTATAATCAATAACGATAATCATTATCAATTAAAAAGTATACTGTATGACTGTTTTATTGACAATATCTATTTTTTCAAAAAATATACTTTTTTATTAATTTTTTATGCTCATTTAACTTCCAGCGCGATTATCTATAGTTTAGAAGCATTAGGTTTGTTGTTTACTTGTGAAAATTTCGACACATTTATGCCAAGATGCTGGGGAATATTATTTCAACATTAGGTCGATTCACTATCATGATGACAGCAATAAAATGTGAAAAAAACTTTTGGTAGTTCATTCTTTCATCTAATTTGTAGGCGAATCAACATTAGATTTTCTACCATTTCAGCGAATTGTTAGATTTACCTATTCAATAATAGGCAAATAAATAGTCCCTATTGACGTCTATCTCATATCTTAATAATGAACGACAACTTATCAAAACAGGAGGTTATAACATGTTTCAACGAAGACGCCATCCGGCAAAAGGTCCACACTGCTGTCCGCCACAAACAATGCCAATGCAATTTGATCCACCACAATTTTTACCACCCGAGCAATATGTCCGTACAAATTATATCCATACAGTTGTTCCACATGTACAACCAGCACATGTCACAACAGTGAATAAACATATGATCGATCATCAATACTATTTCCCATGCACAGAATCAGTTGTTAATGAATGCTGTGAAACACATACAATGTGCGGTATGCCACCTAACCCTTGTCATATGCCGCATCATCCCCATAAACATATGGGCCATTAATAGTTAAGGAGGGGGCGAGTAATGCCCCCTCCCTATTTCAAAAAAAACCGAGTAGCCTCTCTCAGAGGTACTCGGTTTTATGCGTTATTAATACATTTTTAAATATTGATCGCGTTCCCATTGATGTACAGTTGTACGATACATATCGAACTCGATTTCTTTTGCTTCTTTAAAGTTAGCGTAAATATGCTCACCTAAAGCAGCTTGTGCTACTTGGTCTTTAGCCAATAAAGTTAAAGCATCATCAAGTGCCGCTGGTAGATTTTCAATACCATTTGCTTGACGCTCTTCTTCTGACATCACGTAGATGTTGCGGTTAATAGCTGCTGGTGGCGTCAAGTTTTGACGGATACCTTCTAGACCTGCCTCTAAAATAACAGCCATTGCTAAATATGGGTTGGCAGAAGGGTCCACTGAACGAACTTCTACACGAGTTGAAAGGCCACGTGCTGAAGGAATACGAATAAGTGGTGAACGGTTTTGTGCTGACCATGCTACATAACATGGTGCTTCATAACCTGGTACTAGACGTTTATAAGAGTTAACTGTTGGATTTGTAACCGCTGTGAAACCTTGTACGTGTGCAAGGACACCAGCCATAAATTGCATAGCTGTACTAGATAGTCCTAATTCTGTAGATTCATCATAAAATGCATTTTCTTTACCTTTAAATAGTGACACGTTAAAGTGCATACCAGAACCTGCTTCACCAAATAATGGCTTTGGCATAAATGTAGCGTGTAAACCGTGTTTACGAGCAATTGTTTTCACTACTAATTTAAATGTTTGGATGTTATCACAAGCTGTAACAGCGTCCGCATATTTAAAGTCGATTTCATGTTGTCCAGGAGCAACCTCATGGTGAGAAGCTTCGATTTCAAAGCCCATTTCTTCTAGCTCTAATACGATATCACGACGGCAGTTTTCACCTAGATCTGTTGGCGCTAAGTCGAAGTAACCACCATGGTCATTTACTTCTAATGTTGGTTCGCCTTTTGCATCTAATTTGAATAAGAAGAATTCAGGCTCTGGCCCTAAATTGAAGCTTGAGAAGCCCATATCTTCCATTTTTTTAAGAATACGTTTTAGGTTGTTACGTGGGTCACCAGCAAACGGTTCGCCTTTCGCAGTGTATACATCACAGATAAGACGTGCTACTTTCCCTTTTTCGGAAGTCCAAGGGAATACTACGAAAGTATCAAGATCAGGATATAAATACATATCTGATTCTTCGATTCGAACGAAGCCTTCAATAGATGAGCCATCAAACATCATTTTATTTTCCATTGCTTTGTCTAATTGACTTACAGGAATCTCAACGTTTTTGATTGTGCCAAGAATATCTGTAAATTGTAAACGAATAAAGCTTACGTTCTTTTCTTCGATGAGACGTTTAATGTCCTCTTTTGTGTATTTACCCACAGTTTTCCACACTCCTATAATTTGTCTAGCTTTTATGTTTACCCTACCCTATTTTTAATAGAATCGAGATAAATCCCCTCGTCGGATGGATGATTTTTGCATGCGCTGTGCTTGTCGCATTTCTTCGCGCATAATTTGACGTAATTCAGAATCACTTAAATCTTGTTCTTCAATTGTAGCAACAGGATCTTTCCTTTTAGCAAATATTTTTTTAATCTTCGCCATATTCATACCCTGTTCTAAGTAGTCTTTAATTTCAAGCAATGTGTCGACGTCATTTAATGAAAACATTCGACGGTTGCCTTCTGTTCGGTGCGGCTCAATTAAATGGTGTTCTTCATAATAACGAATTTGTCGTGCCGAGAGCTCAGTTAATTGCATTACAATACTCATTGATAATAACGGCATAGTTCGTCTAATTTCACGACTCATTTAAGTCCTCCTCCAATACCCGCTTATCATATAACGAAATTTTTTCACTGTCAACCAACCATGTAAGGTTTCCTAACATGGTTGGCACTATTTTTTTCAATCCGAGAGAAAATTGTAAAAAACTATTCAAATTTACGGTTTGTCCATTTCCTCCTCTCTATTTTTGAATAGCTTGTACCGCACTACAAATAGCAAATTTTACATGCTCATATGTTAGTCCACCTTGTATAAAGGCTGTAAAAGGCGGACGTATTGGACCATCTGCTGTAAGCTCTATGCTAGAGCCTTGAATAAATGTTCCCGCTGCCATAATGACATCATCTTCATAGCCTGGCATATAGGCTGGTTCTGGTGCGTAATGAGCATTAATTGGCGAGTTGGCTTGTATTTCCCGACAAAAGGCGATCATTTGCTGTGCGGTTTGGAAGGAAACCGATTGTATTAAATCTGTCCGATGTGCCTGGTAACTTGGAGATGTATTCATCCCGATTTCCTCTAGCATAGCTGCCGTAAAAATGGCCCCCTTTAACGCTTGTGATACAACATGCGGAGCTAGGAAAAATCCTTGATAAAAATCACCTAATGTATTTAATGTCGCTCCTGCTTCTGCCCCAATTCCTGGTGATGTCATCCGGTACGCACATTTCTCCACTAAATCTGCTCTGCCTGCAATATAGCCACCAATTTTCGCTAATCCTCCACCAGGATTTTTAATGAGGGAGCCCGCCATTAAATCAGCACCAATCTCTGTAGGCTCTTGCTTTTCTACAAATTCACCATAGCAATTATCAACAAAAATAATGGCCTCTGGTGCTAGCTCACGAATGTTTGCACACATATTAGCAATTTCTGCGATCGAAAAGGATGGACGTGTTGCATACCCTTTTGATCGTTGAATGGCAATCATTTTCGTCTTTGCTGTTATGGCCCCTTTCACACCGGCCCAATCGATGGTTTGATTATCCAGTAAATCAACATGTGAATAACCGATTTGATAATCTTTAAGGGAGCCTGTATCTTTGTCACCACCATCAACAATGGATTGTAACGTATCATAGGGCTGACCAGAAATATAAAGCAGCTCATCACCAGGACGTAGCACACCGAATAGACTAAGCGTAATTGCATGTGTCCCTGAAATTATTTGCGGTCGAACAATGGCAGCTTCTGCTCCAAACACCTCTGCATAGACACGCTCTAAATTATCGCGTCCCTCATCGTCATAGCCGTAGCCATTGGATGGGTGTAAATGATAATCACTAACTTGATGTTTTCGAAATGCCGCTAGCACTTTTTGCTGGTTGTAAAACGCCATCTCTTCCACCTGAGCATGAAAAGGTCTCACTCTCTCTTCTATTGTTGCCGCTAAAGATAGCGTCGATGCTGATAAATTAGATGTAAACGTCATTCTTTTCTTCTCCATTTCACAATTGTCATGCATATATTCCGTAAACTTGATTCCATATCTAAATGAACCTCGATATTCCTAGAATTCCCTCATCGTCTACTTGTAATGAACGCTTATGACAGATGTTTTTCTTTATTTCATTAACATCTTATCAATTTGTATAGGTCCCTGTAAAACTTGCCTATTGTTTCTCAGCGAAATTTACGCTAAGCTAATGTGCGGACTTATTTCAAGAAGAGTATTTAATGATGAATTTTGGCTATTAAATTCATAGATTTTGTTACTTACAGGATCTTTCTGCTTTAGGAATGAGATTCATTTATTTATAGAAGGGGTGAAAGGGATGGCTTGGGAAGTTTTTAGTATTATTGGTACAATTGCCTTTGCTATTTCTGGGGCAATTATTGCAATGGAAGAGGAATACGATTTATTCGGTGTTTATATACTCGGTATCGTCACTGCTTTTGGCGGAGGGGCTATTCGAAATTTACTTATCGGGCTACCTGTCACGACATTATGGGGACAGGATATGATGTTTCAAATTGCACTTGCTGCCATTACCATATTTTTTATTTTTCCTCATCATTTGATTCAACACTGGCATCGTTGGGGCAATTTTACAGATGCAATTGGCTTATCAGCATTTGCTATTCAAGGCGCACTCTACGCCGTAAAGCTAAATATGCCGATTAGCGCTGTCATTGTTGCTGCGGTCTTAACTGGGTCAGGTGGTGGTATCGTGCGTGATTTATTAGCTCGACGAAAACCACTTGTTCTTCGTGACGAAGTCTATGGTGTTTGGGCTGCTCTCGCAGGGCTCGTTATTGGATTTGAAGTTTTTACAGGAGATATCTTCCTTTATATTTTATTTGCGGTAATAACAGCCTTACGTATTCTTTCCTATATGATGAAATGGCGTTTACCTTTGCGAAGGTTGAATCGGGCATAGAGTCTATCATTGTTTATATAAGCGCAAATGGTTTCTTAACTATTTGCGCTTATTTTTTTTCAGTAACTATTTAGCCAAAAGATTCATTGCTTCTTCCAGCGTCACCATATTTTTCATCATTGAGCAAGCAGCATCTAATAGAGGAAAGGCTAAGGCTGCACCGGAACCTTCTCCTAGCCGCATATTCATGTGCAGCATGGGCTCTACTCCTAGTAATTCAGCAGCAATTTTAGCCCCTGGCTCCTCCGATGCATGAGACGGTATAATAAAGTCCTTTACTTTCGGTTCAATGTGATAAGCAATAAGTGCAGCAATAGTTGAAATAAATCCATCAATCACAACAGGTTTTCGGTGACTTGCGGCTGCAAGGATTATACCAGCCATAGCTCCAATCTCTAGCCCTCCAACTTTAGCTAGAACATCAATAATATCGTTAGGATTGGGTTTGTTGAGCGTAATTGCTTTTTCAATGACCGCTGCTTTATGAGCAATTCCTCCTTGACCAACGCCTGCTCCAAACCCTGTTATTTCAATTGGGTCATAGCCAGTCAAAACAGCTAAAATCGCAGTACTTGGCGTTGTATTACCAATGCCCATCTCACCTGTTCCAAGTAGATTGGCTCCTTTTATGATTTCATCTGTTGCCACACGAATCCCCACTTCAATAGATTGAATGGCCTCCTCTCTAGACATAGCAGGGCCTTGTGCCATGTTATCTGTACCATATTTTACTTTTTGAACGATTACGCCCGCATTGAGTGGAAGATCATCCCTTACGCCAACATCTACCGTTACAACCTTCGTATTCGTCACACTTGCAATCGCACAAACACCTGTACCTCCTTTTGGAAAATTTAATGTTTGAAATAAAGTAACATCTTGTGGGTTCGTCGTCACACCTTCCTTACAAACTCCATGATCTGCTGCACAGACAATCATCACCTTTTGATCAATCACCGGATATAATTGTCCTGTAATCCCAGAAAGTTGCACAGCAATGGACTCTAATTTACCTAGGCTACCTGGCGGCTTACAAAGAATATCTATTCGCTTCCTTGCTTGCTCCCTACTATTTTTATTAGCGCCTTGAATGTTTTGAATTGTGTCATGTAATAATTGCATTGTCATTTCTCCTCTCGTTCTTCATGAAGACAAAATAAAAAGCCTGTAGTTTATTGTCATGACAAATAAACTACAGACTTTTCCATCATCTATATCCTCTTCAAGCAAATAGGCAGGTCTCCTGGCTTAAGTTCAACATTTCATAGTACCTTCCCAGCAATGAGCTAGTGGTTTTCACTATTAAACTCCCTTTTACAGTGGCGGGTCCGCTAAAGCTTTTCACTTTATTCCCTATTCTCCCTTAATGGGCACCTAATGCTTATATTAAACTATTTTTAATCTACGACAGTATATTTCTTCTGTCAATATTTGAATGTGATACTTGTATGTCTATTCTTTTTCTAGCTCACTTAGCAATGTTGACCCTAATAATAGGACCGCTCCTATTATTTGTAGAAGCGTCATTTTTTCTCCAATAATCATCGTTGAAATAACTAATGATGTCAGTGGATCTATATAGCTAAGAATGGCTATACTTTGCCCTTTCAGCTTTGACATGCCCCAAAAGAACAATAAAAATCCTACCCCTGCATGGACAATACCTAATGTCATTAATAATAGGACTGACTTAACACTGAGTGTCATAACCTGAAACTCTGTTGTTCCAAGTATATAAAAACAAAGGAAAAAAGCTGCTAAAGATAGTTGAATAATTGTATTTTCCGGTTCTTTTAAGCCACATATACATTTATTTGTAAATGTTAGAGCTGTATAAAAGCATGCAGCGATAAGACCGTAGACAATGCCCATAAAATGTTTACTGTCTCCCATGCCTTGACTTTGGACAATCAAAAATAGCCCGATAATGGCCACACAGACATACAGAATTTTTCTGCCAACTAGCTTCTCCCTTAAGATCATTGGAGATAAACAGATAACTAGTACTGGTGCAAAATAATAACTGAGTGCAGCATTAGCAATTGTTGTTTCTTTATAAGCCTGAAATAAGAAAATCCAATTCCCACATAAGGCACCACTAGAAAGAATTAATTTCCACTTATTTTTGAGAATACTTATTTTCGTTAAACTTTCCTTTTTATAAATAAAAATCACTATCAAAAAACAAGCACCAATTAAGCTCATCCAAAAAGCGATTTCACTTGAAGACAAAGGGATATACTTGGCAAAAACACCAACTGCGCCAAAAATAATCATGGATAATACAAACGCTAATTTTCCGCTCATTACAATTCCTACTTTCTACGTATAAGTATTAACCTACACAGTAGAATCTAGTGAAAATGAGCAAACTGTTATTGTATGCCTTAACAGTAGATTCTACTGAAAAGACATTGTTGGGGGTGCTATTGAACGAAACATACAAAATCCCTCCTTCATCGATATAATTGTAACATATTTCTGAAAATTATAGAGTACGATTTATAGATAAAGGGAAAAGGGAAAAGGAAACGCAAATTACTTCATAGGTAAGAACAAAATTTTCTTTTAAGGAGGAGTTAGAATGAATGCAAGAGAATTAAGAAACGCTATTGCAGAGACTTGTGAAAATTATGATAGTCATTACGCTCAGTTAGTGAAACCGATTAATCAGTTATTAATGAATGTTGATGCTTCCATCAGTGAGGAAACAGCGTATGTCATTATGGAAAATTTGAAATTATTTTATAGTGGAGATAAATACATGGCGGAATGTCATTTCGATGAGAGTGAAAATTTCTTAAAGGATGGCATTGAGCTTTTACAAAAGGGAGATCTTGCGAATGGCGCTTTACAAATATACGGTGCTGGTTTAAATTTTGCCAGCTATGCCTCAAAGGTTCGCGGCCAAAAAAATGTGAACCCGTACATGAACTTTGAAAAAAACTTTAGCCTCATCATGGACTCACTCCAAAAATAAGCATATGAAAAAAGAAAGAGTATACGCTCTTTCTTTTTTCATTATGTCATTATTTAAATTCTAATTCGCCATCATAAGCTAACATGCCGCCTTCAAGGTTTGTTACATCAAATCCTTGTGCCTCTAAATAAGAACAAGCATTAGCTGAACGGCCACCAGCCTTACAAACGATAATATATGGCTTAGTTTCATCTAATTCCTCTAGACGTTCTGGGATTGTCCCAAGAGCAATGTGCTGAGCACCAGGAATCATGCCATGTGCAACTTCATCCTCTTCACGTACATCAATAATATATAGGTCTTCATTTGCATCTAATAGTTCTAATAATTGTGTTGTTTCCAATGATTTCATCAAACTCGTCCTCCAAATATCTATTTCCTCTATCATTATAGCCTGTAGAAAAAAAAACAGCCAGTGTGAAGAACACACTAACTGTTTAACAATTTTTTTAAGCTTCTGTCTCTAAAAATTCTATTTGTTTAGCTGGAACGAATGTAGAAATGGCGTGCTTGTAAATCAGGTGCTGCTTATTTTCAGCATCCAATAATAAAACTGTAAAATTATCATATGATTTCACAGTCCCTTTTAACTGAAATCCGTTTAATAGAAATACAGTTACAAAAACACTGTTTTTACGTAGTTGGTTCAAGAACGTATCTTGCAAGTTGATTGATTTCATCAAATAGCCTCCCTACTAACTTTCTACCTCTTCATTCCTATAGTAGCACGTTCTACCAATTTATCAATTAGTAATTTTTAGAAATTTTTCTTTAATTTTATAATTGCTCATCTGTCATCACAAAATGGACATCCATTTTATTGCGGAAATAAGTAAGTTGCCTTTTCGCATAGCGACGAGAGTTTTGTTTTAAGCTGTCAAGAGCGCCTTCTAGCGAACATTTCCCATCTAAATAATCATATAATTCCTTATAACCAATGGCTTGTATAGACTGCACACCTCGGATATTTTGTTGCCATAGCCCTCTGACCTCTTCTAAAAGACCATTCTCCATCATCAAATCGACACGGCGGTTAATACGGTCATAAAGCATGTCTCGCGACATATTTTGACCTAGCCCTAAGATCAAGTGATTATAGAGAGGCACTTCACCTCGATTTTGAGCTTCAGCTGCCTTCGATACACCGCTTAATTCTAGCATCTCTAGTGCGCGAATGACTCGACGTGTATTATTTGGATGAATGGCCTCGGCAGTTTGAGGGTCTAGTTGTTTTAATTTTTCGTGCATGGCCTCAGGACCAAGCTTCGCTAATTCATCATAATAGGCTTGGCGTGCTGCCTCGTCCACTTTTTCATCAGTAAATTGAAAATCAAACAGAACAGCTTGTACATATAAGCCTGAGCCACCTACTATAATTGGTAGCTTATGACGAGCTTGTATGTCAGCAATTTTCGCTCTTACTAGCTTTTGATAATCGGCCACTGAAAATGATTCTGTCGGCTCCAGAAAACTTAGTAAATGATGAGGGACTCCCTCCATCTCTTCTTCCGTAATTTTCGCCGTACCTATATCTAATCCTTTATAAACTTGCATGGAGTCACCGTTAATGATCTCTCCATTATACTTTTTGGCAAGTTCGATACTTAATGCTGTTTTTCCAGAAGCAGTTGGTCCCACTATTGCTACGACCTCTGCCTGCTGTAATTTATTTTCTATCATATTTTTCTAACCACCGTAATAATACTTGGAAGACTGCTTCTTGATTGTCTTCATTTAAAATTTCATGTCTCTTATCTTCAAATAAATAAACAGTGACATCCTCCACACCAGCAGTTGCTAATTGTTCTGCAACTGCGTACACGCCTAGTCCCTGTTCACCGACTGGATCTTGACTGCCACTTATCAAAAGTATTGGAAGATCCTTTCTTACTTTGGCAATCTCCTTTTTGCGATTCAAGGTTGAAAAGCCTGTTGTTAAATCGACAAAAAATTGATTGGTCGGAATAAAGCCACAATATGGATCATCTATATACTTTTGAACTTCTCCCTGTACGGAGCATAGCCAATCATAGGCAGTCTTCGGATTTGGGAACTGCTTATTAAAACTACCAAAACTTAATTGATTGAGAAGCCTGCTTTCTGTCTCTTTACCAAGCCCTTTTGCTAGAGCCTTGGATACGATATTACCAATTGCATGTAAAGCTGTAACATTGCCAGTTCCACAGAGCACAACATTGTCTACCTGTCCCCCATACCGTTGGATATAGCGTCTCGTAATGAATGAGCCCATACTATGACCAAAAATAATGAGCGGTTTGTCGGCAACTGTTGCATGTAATTGAGTGATGACTTCATGTGCATCTTCTACAACACGTTCAAAGCCGTTATTTTCAGCAAAAAAGCCTAAAGTTCCATTATAAGCAGCTGTTTCACCATGTCCACGATGATCGTGCATCGTCACTACATAGCCGGCATTTTGAAGCGTGTGAGCAAATTTTAAATAACGACCACTATGCTCTGCCATGCCGTGTAAAATATGGATATGTCCAATACATCGCCTTTTAGATTCTAGTGTTCGTGTGAATACAAAATGTCCATCCGACATTTGAATATAACGCTCCATCGCTTATTCCCCTTCTTTCACGAAAATAGTGGCATCCATGATGGCTTGATCTAATTCAGCCATATAAGCATTTCGTTGTTCCTCCGTATAATTCAAGTGTTGTTGCATCACTTGAAGCACTTGTTGCTTATAGAGCTTGACTGCTTCAATGTCAAAATATAGCATGCCAGTACGACGAATAAAGAAGTCACTTGGAGTATAGACCATTTCAGCTTCTAAGCCATATAATAGCATCGCATGTAAAGTAAGTGGCATTGTACTACCATGCTCATGTAAGTATTTTACACGATCAAATAAAGCATCCACATTCGTGCCATATTTTTGGACAAGTTGCTTGGCTTCATCATAATTTAAACCGTACTGAACACCCTCTCGAGCTTTATAGGCAATATAATCAGGGAAATTGATGGCGTTAATACCCTTTGCTCCTGACAGTGATAATTCTCGAGTGATGGATGCACTCGCATGCTTATAACGACGGGTTTTTACGATTTTATCTACAATCGTTTCTGCCATTTGGCGGTAGCCTGTTAGCTTGCCACCTGCTATCGTCATTAAACCACTCGGAGCCGTCCAAATTTCATCTTTCCTTGAAATTTCTGAAGGATTCTTTCCTTTTTCATAAATTAATGGACGAACGCCTGCCCACGATGATTCAATTGTAGCTCTTGTAATATTGGCGGTAGGAAAAACTTTCTTTGCCGCCTCAACTAAATAGTCCACATCTTGCTGTGTTGCAACAGGATGTACTGGATTGCCCTCAAAGACAGTATCCGTTGTACCTACATAGGTTTTACCATCACGCGGGATTGCAAATGCCATACGTCCATCAGCAATATCGAAATAAACTGCTTGCTTTAATGGAAAATCCTTTTGATTCAGGACAATATGAACACCCTTCGTCAATCTTAATTGCTTATTATCAGCTACTTTATCCCTTTGTCGTACATTATCCACCCAAGGACCTGTAGCATTAACAATTTGAGCAGCATGTACATTCAATATGCGTCCTGTTAAATGATCTTCTACTTTAATGCCAACAAGCTTTTTCTTGTCGTAGATAAACTCCTTCATCTCCGCATAATTAAGACAAAGTGCCCCATATTCAACAGCTTTTTTTAATACTTCAATTGTAAGACGTGAATCATCTGTACGATATTCAACATAATAGCCTCCACCAACAAGTCCTTCTTGATTGAGTAAAGGCTCCAATGCTAAGGTTTCTTGCACATTTAGCATCGTTCTACGTTCCTGTTTTTTGACACCTGCTAAACGGTCATAAACTTTTAAGGCTAGAGATGTTGTCATTGGGCTAAGGGAACCCTTTTTATATAAAGGCAAAAGCATTTTTTCTGGTGTTGTCACATGAACAGCATTGTCATAGACGATTTCTCGCTCACGTCCCACCTCTGCTACAACTCCTACATCAAATTGCTTTAAATATCGTAGTCCACCATGGATGAGTTTAGTCGATCGACTCGATGTTCCAGCAGAGAAATCCTGCATGTCGATACATGCGACGGACAATCCCCTTGAGGCAGCATCCAGGGCAATACCTGCACCCGTAATGCCTCCACCAATGACTAAAACGTCAAAACTATAGTGCTCTAAGTAATATAAAATTTTTGGACGATGCTCATATGAAAACATACCTTTTTTCCCCCAATAGCTAAGATTTAAAAATTCGTGTTGCCTCTACAGCTCTTTGCCAGCCAGCATAAAGAGCTGTCGCTTGGTCTTTTTCCATTTTCGGCTGGTAGGTTTGACCATTTACCCACAGTGCTGATAAAACCTCTTGATTTGGCCAAAAATTTGTAGCAAGTCCTGCTAAATAAGCCGCACCTAGTGCTGTTGATTCATTGAGCTTTGCCAGTTCTACATGCAACTGTAAAACATCACTTTGGAATTGCATTAATAACTCATTTTTTACAGCACCACCATCTACACGGAGTATTTCAATAGGTGCACCGGCTGCTTCCTCCATCGCATCGAGTACATCCTTCGTTTGATAGGCTAATGATTCAAGTGTTGCACGGATGAAATGTTCTTTAGACGTGCCACGCGTTAAACCAAAAATGGCACCACGAGCATCTGTATCCCAGTAAGGTGTACCTAGCCCAACGAAGGCAGGTACAACATAGACACCATCCGTGTTAACTACTTTTTTAGCATAGGTTTCTGAATCCTCAGCAGTCCGAATCATACGTAGTCCGTCTCGTAGCCATTGGATCGCTGAGCCTGCTACGAAAACACTTCCCTCTAATGCATAGGTCACCTTACCATCTATTCCCCAAGCAATTGTCGTCAATAACCCATTTTCCGACTTTACTGCCTGTTGCCCTGTATTCAATAACATAAAGCAGCCAGTACCATAAGTGTTTTTAGCCATTCCTTTTGTAAAACAAGTTTGACCAAAAAGTGCCGCCTGCTGATCACCCGCAATACCGGCAATCGGAATTTTTTCGCCAAAGAAAATACTTGCTGCCGTTTCAGTGTAAATTTCTGATGAATTTTTCACTTCAGGAAGCATCGACATCGGAATATCTAATAGCTGACAAAGTTCCGCATCCCATTGTAATTCATGAATATTGTATAGTAACGTTCGAGCCGCATTTGAATAATCGGTAACATGAGCCTTTCCCTTTGATAATCGCCAAACAATCCAAGAATCAATCGTGCCAAATAATAAATCTCCATTGTCAGCCATTTCACGGGCACCCTCTACATGTTCTAACATCCATTTAATTTTTGTGGCTGAAAAATAAGCATCTAGTCGTAATCCCGTTTTTTGTTGAAAAAGCTCTTCATGCCCTTGTTCTTTCAGGTCATTCACGATTTCTTGCGTTTGACGCGACTGCCAGACAATGGCGTTGTAAATAGGCTTTCCTGTATGCTTATCCCACACTACGGTTGTTTCTCGCTGATTCGTTATTCCAATAGCATGGACCTCACTAGCATCTTGCCCACTTTCTGTTAAGACAGTTGCAATTACTGAAAGGACCGAACCCCAAATTTCATTGGCATTATGTTCTACCCAGCCAGCCTTAGGAAAAATTTGCTGAAACTCCTTTTGTGCTACATGAACAATTTCACCTTTTTTATTAAATAAGATAGCTCTTGAGCTTGTTGTGCCTTGATCAATTGCTAAAATAAATTCGCCCATTATGTTCCCCCTTTTCACTACATGACCCGTTTGAACATTTTCTCCACTTCATACGATGTAAAATGAATGAGCACTGGACGTCCATGTGGACATGTAAATGGATTATCAGCTTTGCGTAAATCTCTCAGCAATATTTCCATTTGTTCTTTCGTTAAATAATAATTGGCCTTAATAGATTTTTTACAGCTCATCATAATCGCAGCGGCTTCACGTAATTTCTTTACATCTGCCTTTTTAGTCGTTAGCACCTGTTCAATTAAATCTTCAACGATTTCCTGTTCCTCCCCTTTAGGGAACCAGCTAGGATGCTCGCGTACAACAAAGGAAGATTGTCCAAATTCCTCTAAAAATACGCCTACTGCTTCTAATTCATGTTTGTGTTCTCGTAATATAAGTGCCTCATCGGCCGCATAGTGGAATGTTAGTGGAAGCAGTAATGCCTGACGCTCATGTGGATTAACTTGACCGACCTTTTCTCGGAAAAATTCATATTTAATGCGCTCTTGTGCAGCATGTTGATCAATTAAATAAAAACCATCCTCCATTTGGGCGACAATGTATGTGCCATGGATTTGCCCGACTACCTCTAGCTCAGGGAACGGTTCCTTAACCGTCTCATTTACTAATTCCTCATGTTGCTCCACAACAGTTACTTCTTCTATTTCTTCAGCCTGTAATGGCGGAGTAGGCTGCGCGTAATTCTCCACAATAGTAGAAACAGACTCTGGCTCTATTGTAGTTTCTCGATTGTTTTCTTGAACGGTTTGCACATCATATAACTTCTCTACAATTGCGTTCATTTTCTCCACATCTATCTGAGGTGCAGGCTTCCAAATATTTAATTGCTCTGTAGCTGGATTGACAATTTTTTCTTTTTTCTCCATTTGTGGTACACGAATAACGCTACGTATTCTTTCACGGATAGTTTCTTCGATTAATTTTAAAAGCTCTGGCTCCTTACTTAAACGAATTTGATGTTTCGCAGGATGCACATTAACATCTGTCAAAAATGGATCTCCCTCTATATAAAGAACCACAATCGGAAAACGTTCAATCGGTAAATACGTATGGTAGGCATCAACAATAGCTTTCTGTACTAAATAATGCTTAACCCAGCGACCATTGACGAATAGAGACATATAATTTTTTGAAGCCCGCGTCACCTCTGGTAGGGTCACATAGCCAGAAATGCGATAATCGTGTGATTCCCCTTGGAATGACACCATTTTCTTCGCATTATGTACTCCATAAATGGCAGCAAGCACTTGTTGCACATCTCCTCGTCCATTTGTTTGGAGTAATAGTTGACCATTATGCAATAATCGAAACGCAATTTGAGGTTTACTCAGCGCAAGACGATTCATTAAGTCTATTGTGTGCCCAAGTTCAGTTTGAATAGTTTTCATATATTTTAAGCGAGCAGGTGTGTTAAAGAATAATTGTGATACCGTCAGATCTGTCCCTTTACGTAAAGGGCCGGGCTTATGCGTCAACATATGACCACCCTCCAGCTCTAAATGTGTACCTGATTCACCGTTCGATGTAATTAAAGTCATTTTTGAAACAGAAGCTATTGATGCTAATGCCTCACCACGGAAGCCCAGTGTCCGAATACGAAATAAATCATGTTCTTGATGGATTTTACTTGTTGCATGGCGAGAGAATGACATGATGGCATCCTCTTCATCCATACCGCTACCATTATCAATTACTTGAATGGAAGTGAGACCCGCTTCTAGTAAAAAAACATCAATGGACGTACTTCCCGCATCAATCGCATTTTCTACTAGCTCTTTGACAACTGAAGCTGGTCTTTCAACTACTTCTCCTGCTGCAATTTTATTGGAGAGCCATTCGTCCATAATTTGTATGTTTCCCACTAACGAATCACTCCTTTATTTTTTCATATTTAATAACTCTTGCTGTAACTCATATAAAATATTCATTGCCTGCATCGGTGAAGTTCCTAAAATATTAACTTTCTCTAATTTTTTTAGCACCTCTGCCCCAGCTGGTGCAATTGGCTCTTCCTCAGTAAATAAAGACATTTGCAGTGGCGGTTCTGCTATTTTTGGTGTTTCAGCCACTACTTCGTTCCCAGCCTCAAAGTTTTCCAATAGCACACGCGCTCTTGCCAAAATTTCTTCTGGTAATTGCGCTAATTGTGCCACATGAATACCATATGATTTATCAGCAGCACCTTTTTTCACCTTATGCAGGAACACAACCATGCCATTTTTTTCGGTCGCTGCGACATGTACATTTTGTAAGCGTGGTAAATCCTTTTCTAGAGCTGTTAATTCATGATAATGCGTAGAAAACAATGTATTGGCACCAATCTTGTCATGAATATATTCCATCATGGATTGAGCTAAGCTCATCCCATCATAAGTAGAGGTACCCCGCCCTATTTCATCAAATAACATTAAACTGTTTTTTGTAGCATGCATAATGGCGTGTTGAGATTCAAGCATTTCTACCATAAATGTAGATTGCCCTGCTGCTAAATCATCCGCTGCACCGATGCGAGTGAAAATTTGGTCAGTAATGGGTAGCTTCGCCTTTTCAGCAGGTACATAGCAGCCCATTTGTGCCATGACAACAATTAATGCTACCTGACGCATATAGGTACTTTTACCAGACATATTCGGCCCAGTAATAAGCATCATATTATTCTGTTCTTCTAGCACACAATCGTTTGGTACATACATTTGCTTATTCAACATTTTTTCTACAACAGGATGGCGACCTTCAATGATTTCAAGCGCTCGTCCATTATGGAATTGTGGTTTTGTAAAACGATATTTTTCTGAGATGCTCGCAAAGCTTAGCAAAACATCTAATTCACTTATGCTCGCTGCCAGTGCTTGTACACGTGGAATAAATTCCTTTAATGCATCTCGAATTTCTACAAATAGGTTGTATTCTAGTGTAAGGCTTTCTTCTTCAGCATTTAAAATCAATGCTTCTTTTTCTTTTAATTCCTGTGTAATATAGCGCTCTGCATTAGCTAGCGTCTGTTTGCGCTCATAACGAGTTAAATCCGCTAAATGGATATTAGATTTTGTAATTTCAATATAATAACCAAAGATGCGATTATAGCCAATTTTTAAGTTTTTAATGCCTGTTTTCAAACGCTCTTCTTGCTCGAGCTTGGCAATCCAATCCTTACCATTACGAGCGGCATATCGAAGCTCGTCTAATCGTTCATGATAGCCGTCTCGAATCACATCTCCTTCTTTAATGGTAATTGGTGGATTATCTGTTATAGCATTTGCTAAAAGCTCCTCAACAACTGTACATGTATCGAGAGCTGTCCCTAATTGTTGGAGTGTCTCCTTTCCCGCACCTATTAACTGCTGCTGAATAGCTGGCACTTGGCGCAACGAATCACGTAATTGCGCTAAATCACGGCCACCGACATTGCCAAAAGCAACGCGACCAGCTAGCCGCTCTAAATCATATACCTGTTTTAAGGCAGTTTGTAACTCTGTTCGGACAAAATATTCTTCTAATAAATCAGTCACAATTGCTAGTCTAGACTCAATAGCTGAGCGTGTTGCAAGCGGCTGATGTAGCCATTGTTTTAATTTACGACCCCCCATTGCCGTGACAGTATCATCGAGCAACCATAACAGTGTCCCTTTTTGATCTCCACCGCGAATGGATTGAATGAGCTCTAAATTTCGCTTTGAGCTAGAATCAATGCGTAAATAATGTTTCATTTCATTAAACGTAAATGCTTGAATATGTGATAACGAACGCATTTGTGTTTTATCTATATAGGCCAATAATCGAAGACATGAAATTTGTAGGGCTGGTGGAACAGCTTCTACATAGCTTGCTGCTTTATCCACCATCATTTCATCGGCTTCCACTGACAGTACAATGGCGGCATTTGCAGCATGTTCTGCTAACAATAGCTGTAAACCATCCGTTACAATAAGTTCCCGAATACCATAGGCCTGCATTTGCATTAATAATGCTTTGCCATCTCCTTCAAGGGACGAAGCCACAGCTTCACCTGTTGATAAATCTAGATATGCATAGCCAAATGTTGTGTCATCTAGTTGTTCGGCTGCTCCAATAAAATGATTGGATTTCCCTTCAAGTGTCTTCCCTTCCATAATTGTACCGGGTGTGATGAGTTGAACCACTTCACGTTTGACCACGCCTTTTGCTTGCTTTGGATCTTCTGTTTGTTCACAAATAGCCACTTTATAGCCTTTTTGCACAAGTGTTTCAATATAATTTTTAGCCGAATGATGCGGCACACCACACATTGGAATTCGTTCTTTTGCGCCAGCATCCCGGCTCGTTAACGTTATTTCTAGAATTTGTGAGGCATTAATGGCGTCCTCAAAAAACATTTCGTAAAAGTCACCTAATCTAAAAAATAAAAAGGCGTCCTTGTAATCTTCTTTAACCTGTAGATACTGTTGCATCATTGGTGTATATGTTGTCATATAAATATTTACCTCGCTCTTACCTATAGATAGTTTTATTATAACAAAAGATACATGCGAAACGCTTCATTCACCTTTTTTAAGATGCTAGCGTTTCGCATGTATCGAAAAATGATGGTTTCTAAAATTATCTTGGTCGTTCATCAGGAAACGATGATGACTCTAATACATACCTACCTTCTCCATCAGAGCTTGACGATGAGCTTGAGCTTGAGCTAGATGAGGACGATGAAGATGAACTCTCATCATTAAGGCTCCAGTCTTCTTCATAATCTAGCGGATGTACACTAATACAAATTGTTGTTTCACCCATTACTTCCACAACCACTTCACGTTCTACTACAATTTCAAATTTCGTCCCACATGAAGAAATTACTGCTTCAATACAATTCGGTTCTTGTATTACCCGTACACGAACATCATCACCAACGCTAATTTCCCCTTCTCGATAGTGAAGCTTCACTTTGTCTTTATAGTGAATTGTTTCCGAAAACACAGCTGTCTTTGAATGATTACTATAGGCATACCATACATTGACATCAAATTTCCCTGTTACTTCTACAAATTTCCCGACTCTTTTAGCAGAGCAAGTATGGTTAATTACCCAGCATCCTAAAATACTTGTCGGTTTATTTGTTGGTGATAATGTTACACGCTCTTCCGTTCTCTTCTTCCCTTTGGCAACTACTGCTTTCGTCACGATTTGTCGTAAACGTTTCAGCGCAATTCCTCCTTCGACTCTTTTCACTCCATCATATGCAGGTAGCGCCCATTGGGTGAACATATATTTTAGAGAATTAAATGATTCCTCCACAACACTTTTCGAAAGATGACTGCTCTAGCGTGAGCATTCCCTCATAGAAATGAACATAAAAAAGCTCGAATGCTGTCATTCGAGCTTTACTTCTATAATCTGTTAAGAACAGCTACCTGGTTGAGAATTGTCTACATATGAACCCGTTTCACCACGTAGCACATCGCCACCTGTTGAGCGGATAATTTCATTTGTTACATTATTTGCGATCGTATTTGAAACTAATTGCAATAAATCATTTACATCGCCTTGTGATTCTTTAAATTGTTGAACAACTGGGATGCCATTAATTTCTTCTTCGATTTTGGCGATTTTATCTTCAATCATTTTTAGCGCTTTTTCTTTTCCTAAGTGTTGGAAATTAACCGCTTGTTTTTGTAAACTTTTTAGACTAGCAATTCGTTCACGTACTTGTTGATTTTCATTGATTTGAGCTTCTGCCTTTTTGAAAAATTCAACCTCTGGTGTATTTGCAATCATATGTGCAATTTCATGTGATTTTTTAATTAAATCTTCTTTTGTGAATAAGATTTGTGTCATTTACGCTTCCACCTTTTCATTTTTTACGACTTCCAAAAACTCACCAGTAAGTGAATAGGATGTAGTCTCTATAATTTTTACTTTTACTAATTGACCAATTACTTCTGCTGGTGCTTTAAAGTTGACCAGACGATTTTTTCGCGTATAGCCTGCTAGCACATCATCTCGTCGTTTACTTGTTCCTTCAACTAATACTTCGACAACTTCACCATTTAAACGCTCTAAGGCTTTGCGAGAATACTCACCTACCACTTCATTTAAACGTTGAAGTCGTTCCTTTTTCACTTCTTCAGGTACATTATCGACCATTTTTGCAGCCGGTGTCCCTTCACGAGGAGAATAAATATACGTAAATGCTGCCTCAAAGCCAACTTCACGATATAAGGAAAGCGTTTCCTCAAATTGTTCCTCCGTCTCGTTTGGGTAGCCAACGATAATATCTGTCGTTAATGTTACTTCAGGAATTGCAGCTTTAATTTTTTCTACTAATGTCAGGAAATGCTCGCGTGTATATTTTCGAGCCATAATTTTTAAAATGTCATTAGAGCCAGATTGTACTGGCAAATGAATATGTTCTACTAAATTACCACGTTTTGCAAGTACTTCGATTAGTTGATCATCGAAATCTCGAGGGTGACTCGTTGTAAAACGAATACGTGGAATATCAATTTTTCTTAAAGCATCCATTAAATCTCCAAGACGATATTCGATATCCTCAAAGTCTTTCCCGTAAGCGTTGACATTTTGACCAAGCAGCATAATCTCCTGATAGCCTGCTGCCGCTAGCTCTCGGACCTCAGCAATGATCTCCTCTGGACGACGACTCCGCTCTTTTCCACGTGTATACGGTACGATACAATACGTACAGAATTTATCGCAACCATACATAATATTAACCCATGCTTTAATGGAACCAAGACGTTTCTTCGGCAGATTTTCAATCACATCGCCTTCTTTAGACCAAACCTCTACGACCATTTCTTTCGACATATACGCTTCTTTAAGAATGTTTGGAAGGCGGTGAATATTATGCGTTCCAAAAACCATATCGACATGTGGATAGCTTCTTAAAATTTTATTTACAACCGATTCCTCTTGCGACATACAGCCACAAACCCCGATTAGCATCTCTGGGTTTTTTCGTTTATATTTCAACAGGAAACCAAGTTCTCCAAATACTTTGTTTTCTGCATTTTCTCGAATGGCACATGTATTCAGCAAGACGACGTCAGCCTCTTCAATTATTTCAGTTGGTGTGTAACCCAGCTGCATAAAAATACCAGCCATTACCTCTGTGTCATGCTCATTCATTTGGCAGCCATAAGTACGAATGTAGAAAGTACGATCTTTACCCATTCCTGCAAATTGTTCGTCAATGCTAAAATCCTTATGGTATTTCACATCTTCTTTACCACGTTTTTTTGCATCTTTTAAGGAAGGTGCCGTAAAGACCTTCTCAAAATATTTACTGTAATCCTTTTCAGGCTTGTCTTCTTTTTTTGGTTGATTGACCTGTTGATTAGCTAAGCGTTGTTCCTCATTCATCGCAATCAGGTAACTCCTTTCAAACGAAATCCATGCACTTGAATTTCCATCTTACTATTATACTGAATAGTTGATACTTCCTACAAGGCTTGCGCTTCAAATGTCGTGGTTTCGACTTAATTACAAGTAGCTGAAAGGATAAATCCGTCCAATTTCAAGTTTTATCTTATCTAATAAAAGAGCTAAACGTTACGATCAATAAAATACTTCCTATGCTTTATATATAAGTATCCATTGTATATTTTCAGCTTGACCCAACGCTTCATACTCATATCCTCTTTATAAAATAAAGCATTTGTATATTGGCCTTGTTTCACTAATCGTTTGGCTTCAATTTTTAATTTTTCATTTCCCATACATTTATATAAAGTTTTGGGAGGTAGTAGTGACCACAAATGCTTAGATTGGACATATGTTCGTTCAAGCGGGATGTGGAATAGATGATCATCCACTACATATTGCATGAAGTTATGGCCGCTCGCTGTAACATAATAGCTGGAAGAACCGGCTCGTAAATTGAGCTCAAATAACTTATACTCCCCATCACGCGGATCATATTTCATATCAAAATTGGCAAAGCCCGTATAACCGATGTCCTCTAACAGATGCCGGATTGTATCCATCAATTGCTCATCATAATCGATCATGACAGCTAAAGAGATACCTTTGTTTTGCGGGGAGGGGTCCTCATAAAGCTTATTGCTTAAACACATCAATTTCACTTTTTTATCTCTCCCTACATACACGTCTAATACGCGAATGAACGAATCATCACCGGGGATAAACTCCTGTAAAATTAAAGTATCCTGATAGCTTGAGCGATAAATACTACGAACAATCTGTTGCATCTCGCTGTCATTATGGACTAGATAAATTTTTTTCTTCTCAGGAAAGAAGCAGCTAGAGTACGCCACAGAATTGGAAGGTTTAATAATGATTGGGTAATGGAATGGTATGAAGCAGTTTGTCTGTTGTTCCTTTGTTACAGTCACTGTTTGGGGGTATTTTAACTTATACAAGTCACAAAGTTGATAAAATTTTTCCTTCGTTTGAACCTTCTTGAGCAAAACTTGATCGATATAGGGTAAAATAAAATATTTTTCTAGCTGCTTTTTATTTTTAATAATCAGCTCTGCGTAAAAGCAGTCGCAAACTAATAAAATTAATCGTTGATGCTGAAACTGCTTTGCCAGCGTCAACAGCGCTTGTACAAAATGGTTAGGGTCATCTAAATTCTCTACATATTGAAAGTCAAGGATACCACTATTTTGCGTGGCGATTCCCCGCGTACCACTGGAGAAAAATGATTGGAAATTCCCCCGCTTTCTAGCTGGCTCGATGACAAGGCTCTTCATAGTATAGGCCTCATAAAATGAACGGGCTACCCCATAGGCATGCTGTCCTGATTGTATAACAATAGGCAAAAATGGTTGTACATGTAGGTATGACAATTCGATCGCCTCTCTTGTAAAAATGAATTTATACATTTTTATGCGAACTAGATTGGACTTATGTAGCACAAATAAAAGACACTAATATATAAAACTTTAGTGCCTTCTCCCGTATCTATATTTCTATAAATTTTTTAATGCGTTGTTCAAAAGAGACGATGGATTGAACCCCATGGCTCTTTAGCAAGCCTGTATTGGCAAATGTATACTTTCCTAAATCATCAGGGAAATGGGCATCCGAGGAAACTGTAAAAATAACCCCATAATCAAGTAAGGTTTGTAAAAAGCGAGGGCCAGGGCACATTTCTTTTACAGGATAACGATAATACAACCCGGCATTGATCTCCGTGGCAGTTTCAGTTGACGTTAAAGCTTGTGCGATACGTTCATACCACACTTTTAGAAATGCCTGATCCTCTACCTGATAATTAAATACTTTAAAGTTGTCCAAATGGGCCACAAAATCAAATAGTTTGGACTGAATCATGTTTTCAACTGTTATAAAGAAGCGCTCATAGTTTTCTTGTAAGGCTTGCGAACTCATTTGCTTAAATAGATATTCTGTTTGGGGATTATCAAAGCCCCAGCCATCTACAAAATGGACTGAGCCAATTACATAATCCCACGGATGTTCGGCTAATAAAGAAGTTAGCTCCATTTCCCCACCTATAAAATAATCTGCCTCTATACCTAGCTTCAGGGCAATGCCTTCTCGGTGCCATTTTTCCTTCGCCTGCTGAATGGTAGAGACAAAGGTATCGATATTTTCTGTCATGACACGATCTAGCCAATATCGCTGTAATTGACCAATCTCACTATCGTCCAATTTCATAAAGCGCTCGAAGTAAGCACGTGTCTCCTTAAAACGATATAAGTGATCAACAATGCCAACCTCTCGTAAACCAAGCTGCTTTGCTTGCTGAAGATATAAATCCAACCATTCCTCACTATAGCAGCCATTTTGAACCCTCTTTGTTAACCTCTGTAGTTGAAAGGTCATCTGCTCCTTTGAACCTTGTGCAGTAGTATCCACATGTTGAAAGAACTCAAGCGCCTGTGATGTACGCTCTAGCCAGCGCGATGAATAAGGCCCCTCTTCTAAATGTACATGATAATCAATTGTCATCAACTTTTCCCTCCATTACATACCGTCCATTTTTCCTCATAAGCCTGCCATTCTAATGGACAGGTATTTTCACAAAAAATTTCCGTACATTCTTCAAGATGACAGATTTGAAAAAATGATTTTCCATTAATTTTGGATGCATCTGCTAATAAATAATTAACCTTACTATGCTTTTGCATTTTTTTTGAAATGAGAGATTCATCTAAATCATAATCGTAAACAACACCATCACTAATGCCACCACATGAAATAAATGCTTTATCAAAATTCATATTATCTAACATTTCCAAAGTCATTGCTCCTGCGACAGAGGATTGCCGAGGATTCGCCGTACCGCCTAGTAAAATAACCTTCCCAGTCATGCGTCTTTCCTCTATCGCTAAATTAAACTGGACAGCTGCTGCAATCGAGTTTGTAACAACTGTTATATCGTCAACAGCTAGTAGAAAATCTGCAATATGAACCGTTGTTGTGCCCGTATCAATTGCTATCGTATCTCCATCACTAATGCGTTTAGCGGCCATACGAGCAATTTGACGCTTAGCCTCTTTCTGCATTTGTAGCTTACGCAAAAAGGCAGGCTCATTGCGTACGTTCGTATATTTAATAGCTCCTCCATGCACTCTTGTTAATAAACGCTGTTGCTCTAATTCATCAAAGTCTCTTCGTATTGTTTCAGGGGCTACTTGAAGCGCATCAGCAATATTCGCAACAATAATTTTCCCTTCCCACTCTAATTGTTTTAATATGAATTCGAATCTTTCTAGTTTTGCGTAAGTCATGATAATGCAATCACATCTTCTTGTGCGACATAACACTTATAGGTTGCTCCCATTTCAATTGAATAGCCCTGTTGATGCAGCTGCTCCATTGTAAATAAGACCTCTCCCTCAAACATTGTTCGAATGATATTGCCACTCATTAACGATTGTTTCGCTATTCCTGTTAAACACAGATCACCATTTCTTTTATCGAAATGCAAAGCTTCAGGACGAATCGCAAATTTACGGTATGGCTCTGGTAAAGGTTCTCCGAGCATTTGCTGTAAAGCCTGTCGAGAAAAAACATTATAATGCCCAATAAAATTAGCAATAAATTCATTATCAGGTTTTGTATAAATCTCAGTTGGTGTCCCACTTTGCGCAATACTGCCATTATTCATTACAAATATTCTATCTGAAACAGCCATGGCCTCTTCCTGATCATGCGTTACTAAAATCATCGTCATATTGAGCTTCCGTTGAATGGCCCGTAAATCTGCCTGAAGCTTCTTACGTATTTGAGCATCAAGCGCACTAAGTGGCTCGTCTAATAACAACACTTTAGGACGGACAATTAACGCTCGCGCTAGTGCAACACGTTGCTGTTGACCTCCCGATAGTTCTTTCGGATAAGCGTGCGCTTTTTCGCTTAAATGAACAAGCTCCAACATGTCTTGAACGCGCTTTTCTAGCTCAACTGAATTCTCTTTTTGCATATGCAAACCAAAGGCGACATTTTCTTGCACAGTCATATTCGGGAAAAGTGCATAGGATTGAAAAACCATCCCCACTTGACGATCCTTCGGCTGTACACCATTCATATCTTTGCCTTCAATGGAAATTTTGCCTGTCGTTGCATGCGTTAAGCCTGCAACAATACGAAGAATTGTACTTTTTCCACAGCCGCTCGGTCCTAATAAAGTAATAAATTCACCTTTGTCAATTTTCATATTAATATTCGATAAAACAGTGGATGACCCATAGTTTTTATGAAGCCCTTCAATAACAAGATAACTCATAGATTTGTAGCACCTTTCGATCGTTTCGTTACTATTGCAATGACAAATGTTAATAAACCCATCAGCACGATATAAATGAAAACTACTGCGCTAGCAATATGTCCACTTGTACTAAGTTTTTTCATTAAATAAATTTGAACGGTTTCAAAGCGAGAGCCCACAACAAGATTAATTAAGACAAATTCGCCAAATAAAACAGAGAAAGATAGTAGCGCACCTGCAAATAAGCCGGGATAAACTGTAGGCAGTAAAATTTTTGTGAATGCTTGCCTTTTAGAAGCGCCCAGCAATTGAGCTGCATCAAGAAGTTGCCTTGCATCTATATTTCGCAAACTATTTCGTGTGCCCTGATAGATATAAGGTAAAATGCCAACAACATAGGCCCCTAAAACAACGAAAATCATCGGTATCCCTATTTGACTATAAACGCGGATAAGTCCTACCGCTAAAATGATTCCTGGAAAAGAATAAACCATGACAACGGCCATCTGTATCCACTTTTCATACGTAGGGAAGTACAAAACAATAACGAAGATGGCTGGCACAATAATAAGGAGTGCAATACTAACAGCACCTCCTGCTAATAATACTGAACGTCCAAATGCTTGAATAAAATCACTATCCTGAAACAATGTGGCAAACCATTTTAATGTAAATCCTTCAGGTAATATCGTTTTATTCCATTTTGATGCAAAAGCATAGAGCATCGTTGCTAGAACGGGCAATATAAGATAACCAACTAATAGGAGGAAAAATAAATCGGCCAAGCCCCTCTTCTTCATTTAAGTTTCCTCCTTGTTTTTGAGATGCTCCACTCACTAATTAACATAGCCGTTACCATGGATACGGCTAAAATGACCGCTATCGCACTTGCTAGCTCTGGTTGGGCAAAGATATCACCCTTAATTAATGAGCCAATACGAATCGCCACTAAGTTATAATTACTGCTCGTCAGCGCATAGGCAGAGGCATACGCCCCCATCGCATTAGCAAATAACACACTAAAAGTTCCGACAATCCCTGGTAGCATAACTGGTAAACCAATTTTCATCCAAAATTGCCAACTGGATGCCCCTAAAAGTGCAGCTGCCTCCTTCCACTGCTGCTGGATTCCATCATAAATCGGATATAACAGCATAAGCGATAGCGGAAGCTGAAAGTAAATATATATTAATAAAAGGCCACCCCAACTATAAAGTGAAAATGATGATAGTGCATCGATGTCCCATTTTTCAAATAACAGTGTAAATAAACCACTGTTGCCAAGTAACACAATAAAAGCAAATGCTAACGGAATACCCGAAAAATTAGATGTTAAATTTGTTAGTATTAAAATTTTCTCCCTTACTGGCTCCGAAAACTTCATCATGGCATAGACCGCGAACAATGTAACCATCAACGCGATAAGAGCTGAAATGACGGATAAGGTAATACTATTTTTAAAGCCCTGTAGAATATAGCCGTTTGTAAAGACAGCCTTGTATTGCGCCAGCGTAAAGCCATCACTATTTTGAAAGCTAGTTATGAGCATATACAATAAAGGGACAAGGAAAAATAATAATAGTAATACAAGAAAAGGAGAAAGCCAGGCAATGGATTGCCGCTTCGATATCAACACAATCACTTCTTTCTATAATTACTGCTGCTCAAGGAGATAATAGTCGCTCCAGTCAGTCTAAGGAGCGACTATTATTAGTTAAACCTCTTTTGCTGCATACACACCTTCAAGCAAAAGTGGCACCATCTCATCAGTAGGCTCCATATTCAATAAATGACAGCAAAGTGGTGCAATTTGTAATTGTGAAACGACACCCTCATTTATCCCTGCCTTAACAGAATCGGCTATTACAAACAGTGGAACATATCGATCCTCATCCGTTGTTCCTCCATGATTGCCATCACTCGTCATGCCATGATCCGCTGTAACAATGACCTCATACCCTTGCGCCATACATTTTGGGATGAATAATGATATTAAGGCATCCATCGCTAAAACACGATTGCGATATTGGGCGGAATCCGCAGTAAATTTATGACCATCATCATCAACATTCATCGGATGAATATAAAGGAAATCAGGCTGCTTTTCATCCATTAGCCATGCTGCATCTGCAAATACATGACTATCCGGATAATGATCCTCAAAATAGAACAATCCATTGTCAATTGGTAAGGATGTATCCAGTTGAATTCTGTCAGCCATATGATTAAATGGTGCTCTGTTATAAAGCTCACTTACCCAATAATAGGCTGAGGCTGCAGTAGTCAATCCGTGTTCCTTCGCAACATGAAAGACACTTTGTTGAGTCGATAAACGGACGGTCATATTGCTTGTGACACCATGAACGATGGGGGGTGTCCCTGTTAAAATGGTTTCATACAAGGGTCTGGATAACGCTGGAACCTCCGAACAAATTTTATAGCGAGCTGCTACCTTTCGCTCTACTAAATGGTGTAAAAATCCCATATGGCTACAAGCAGTATCAAAGCGAAGTGCATCAATGACAATAAGAACTAGTTTCTTATTTTGCATGGATTAACACCTGCTCCTGAAATAATTGTGGAATTTGCTTCGTTGTTTCTTCCCATTTCTTTTGATCGTTTACTGGCTGAGCATTGTTATACATATCAGCCGGTAATAATAAATCTTTAACATCCTGTGGTAGGTCTACTTTGTCTCGAATTGGTCTTGCATAGCCTTTTGCTAAATTTTCTTGACCTGCATCAGATAAAATATATTCACGTGCTAGCATGGCCGCATGTGGGTTTTTCGCATACTTGTTAATGATCGTTGCATAGCCTGAAGTAACAGACCCCTCAGTTGGTATCACTACATCAAAACGGTCCTCATCAATTTGGTGACGATAGCCTAAGGCATTAAAATCCCATAAAATCGCGACATCAATTTCTCCTTTTTCTAAGTTTGCGACCGATGGATCACCCTGTAATCTACCTTGCTTCGCTAACTCAGCAAAAAAATCAATCCCTGGTTGAATATTAGATTCATCCCCACCAAATGCCATAGCAGCTGCTAAAATAGCAAACTGTGCTTGGTTAGCTGTTAATGCATCCCCAATGCTGACTGTATAATCGCCATTTTTTAAATCCTCCCATGATTTAGGGGCATCTTTTACATTATTATTATCTGTTAAAAATGAAATAGTTCCTGTATAGCCTACGATCCAATGGCCTTCATCGTCTTTAGCCCAATCAGGTATCTCATCCCAATAAGAAGTTTTGTATGGTAATGTGAGACCCTTGTCCTTGGCAATTGGACCAAAAGCAATCCCTACATCACCGATATCTGCTGTAGCATCATCTTTCTCCGCTTCAAACTTCGCTAGCTCTTCAGCACTCGACATATCTGTATCTTTGTGTTTAATGCTATATTCAGTTCCTAGCTCCTCCCAAGTTTCTACCCAGTTCGCCCATGTATCAGGCATACCAACAGAGTTGACAGTTCCCTCTTCCTTTGCTTTTGTAGTAATTTCTTCAAGCGTTACATCTTCATTTACCTCATTTGCACCTGATGAACTGTCTGAACAAGCTGCCAACATGGAAATAGCTAATGCACCAATTAAGCCTTTTTTCCACAACTTTTGAATTGCCATGTGTTGGACCCTCCATTTGTTTTTGTTTATTTTTATTTGCTTACACCTGTAATGGTATAAAACAAACATTAAGCAAGTATGGAGGTCGTTAAAATATTTAGTAAAAATTATTGAGAAATTATAAATATCTATGAATGAATAGAAAGATGGATAGAGAGTTAAAAATTAATTGAAGTACATAGGGGTGTTGTATGTGTACGTGTGATTGACCAGACGTACACATACTTAGATTATTTGGAGAGACCTAAAAAATCAGCATATGTATGCGGCTCATTTTCCTTTAAAATTGTTAAAAATGTAAACGCAAGTTGAACAACAGACCACCATCTCATATTGTAAGACATTTCAAAACGAGCGGGTTCTAACGTAAAGACATCCTGAAATATAGTCATCGGCTCTATTTGCTCATCCTTTAAAATGGACAGAAAGCCCAGAAATAATGAGTGGTCTTTGACTTCTATCAGTTTGCCCTCAACGAGTGCATCAATATTTTCTGGTTGTTCAAAATTGCAGTGTGTCGCCACATAACGCTCTAAATCCTGTGCACGCTGCCTTTCTTCACGTTCTTTTTTCTTTGCAATAAAATCAATGACGTTATTCACGTGCATCGCCTCTTTTTTTCTTTTATTGTAGCATTTTCGGGGAGATTTTTACCTCTACTAGCCCCTTGTATTTGTTTTAGTTGCACAGCTTGAATATGATTTCACATATTTTTTTATCATTACCGCTGTTTTCTAACTCTACATGCAATACATTCATACAAAAAAAGCATTTGGACTTTTACCAGTCCAAATGCTTTGACTCTATCATTTTACATAAATTCTTTTACTAGCTCATTGAATTCATTTTCACTCATTTTAATATCGATATCTGTTAATGGTAACTCGGAGTAACCAGGTACTTTTTCTTGATAAGACGTTGTTTCAGTATCATGATAAATAACGCCTGTTACTAAGCCCTCGTTCTCCATTACTGTACGCATTGCCATACCGCGATCAGTGTGATCATAGCCTTCGACATCCGCTAGCTTTGTTAGGTTCTCTTTAAACCAATCGTATGTGTTCACTTTGTTATATGTGACACAAGGTGAAAAGACATTGATGAATGAGAAGCCTTTATGGTTGATACCTGCTTCGATTAAAGCTGTTAACTCTTTAATGTCAGTCGAGAAACCTTGTGCTACAAATGTTGCACCACTTGTTAATGCTACCTCTAGTGGTTTTAATGATGGTTCAATTGCCCCACCTGGTGTGGATTTAGTAATAAATCCAGCAGCAGAACGTGGCGATGTTTGACCTTTTGTTAAACCATAAATTTGGTTATCCATGACAATATACGTAATATCAATGTTACGGCGAATCGCATGAATTGTGTGCCCCATACCGATCGCAAATCCATCACCATCACCACCAGAAGCGATGACATGTAAATCACGATTAGCCATTTTTAACCCTTGTGCAATCGGAAGTGCACGACCATGAATACCATGGAATCCGTAAGAATTAATATAACCTGAAATACGACCTGAACAACCGATTCCAGAAATTACTGCAAGTTCATTTGGTTCAATTCCAACATTGGCAGCAGCACGTTGAATAGCCGCCTGTACAGAGAAGTCACCACAACCTGGGCACCAGTTTGGCTTTACTGCATTACGAAAATCCTTAAATGTTGCCATTAGTGAGTCAACTCCTTCACACGATTTTCTAATTCACCTGGCAAGAATGGTGTACCATTATATTTAGTGATTGTCGCGATTTTATCGTGACCACCTATGTTCATTTTCATAATATTAGCTAATTGACCTGTATAGTTATTTTCTACAACGATCACTTTTTTCGCCTGTGCTACAAGAGGTGCCATTTCCGCAGATGGGAATGGGTGAACTAAACGAATATGTGCATGATTCACTTTCATACCTTGAGCATTTAGTCGTTCTTGCACTTCTTCAATAGCTCCTCTTGTTGAGTTAAAGCCTACTAATAAAATCTCGGCTTCCTCATGCGGTGCATTTACAAATACAGGGTTATCAAATTTCAAACTTTCTAATTTACGGAAACGTTTATCCATTTGTGTTTGACGATTACCTGTTGCTTCAGATGGCTTTCCTGTTTCATCATGTTCAACACCAGTAACGTGGTGAATACCATGTAATGTACCAGGTAATACTCGAGGTGAAACCCCATCTTCAGTATCTTCATAACGTTTGAAGTAGGCTTTATCAGTGGCTTCTTCAAGATCATCGATCACAATTTTACCGCGACGAATTTCAATCTTACTGTAATCAAATGGTTCTACAGATTGTTTCCCTAGCGATAATTGTAAATCTGTCATTAAGATAACTGGTAATTGCAATTCCTCTGCAATATTAAATGCTTGGATTGTATCGAAGAATGCTTCCTCCATTGTAGAAGGTGCAATAACTACTTTAGGGATTTCTCCATGTGTTCCGTAAAGCATTGCCATTAAGTCCGATTGTTCTTGCTTTGTTGGTAGCCCAGTTGAAGGACCTCCACGTTGTGTATCCACGACCACTAATGGCTGCTCTGTCATACCTGAAAGACCAATTGCTTCCATCATCAGAGAAAGACCAGGTCCAGCTGATGCTGTAAAGGAACGAACACCACCAAAGTTAGCGCCAATCGCCATTGTTGCTGCGGCAATCTCATCCTCTGTTTGGATAACTGTCCCACCAAATTTCGGTAACTTTTTAATTAAGTATTCCATAATTTCTGAAGCAGGCGTAATTGGGTAGGCTGCCATAAAGCGTGTCCCAGCAGCTAATGCACCAAGTGCCACTGCATCGTTACCAATCATAAACATACGACGCTTGCCATCCGCAGGAGAAATTTCCCATGCACCTACACGATCACCTAATAGCTCATTCATGATTTGACGACCACGAGTAATGGCTTCCATATTTTTTTGAACGACCTCTTCGCCCTTTTTCCCAAAAATATCATCGACAACATTTTGGAACACTGCATCTTCTAGATTTAGCAATGACGCTGTTGCTCCGATTGCTACCATGTTTTTCATCAAAGACGTCCCAAGCTCTGCTGCTATTTCCGTAAACGGTACAACAAATAATGGTGCCTTTGAATCTTCTGGTTTAACAGGATCGAATTTGGCATCCGCTAAAATAACACCGTTTTCTGTAAGTTCTTTATAATTGACATCGATTGTTTCCTGATCGAACGCCACTAAAATATCTAAATCATCCGCAATTGCACGTACTTCTGTTGGACGAACTGTAATTTTATTATTCGTATGGCCACCTTTAATTCGAGAAGAGAAGTGACGATAACCGTATAGGAAATAGCCTAGACGATTCATTGCCATTGAGAAAATCTCACCTGTACTCTCAATCCCTTCACCCTGTTGCCCACCGACTTTCCATGAAAGCTGATGTAACATGTCAACAACTCCTTAAATCCAATGTGTACTATTATTTTTCCTTCATAAGTTTAACACGAAGAAACCTTCTGCACTATTGTTTCTCAACGATTTAGGCGAAAATCAGACCTTTGACTGAAAATCCTGTTCATAAAGTTGTAATTTTCAAATCTAAGCAAAATAACGTACCTATTTCAAGTGACATCTATCATATGTAAACAGGAAAACGAAAAAATGCCTGGCCACTTTATTATGTGACTAGGCATTTTACTTATTACACTTTTTTATCGATTACGTTTTTCCACTAGCAGCTTCAAGGCTGTACGTTCTTCACCAGCAATTAAAATATCGGCAAACGCCGGCGCGCAAATTAAATCTGTGCCACTTGGCGCTACAAATCCGCGTGCGATGGCCACTGCTTTCACGGCTTGGTTAAGTGCACCTGCCCCAACTGCTTGCATTTCTGCTTGCCCTTTTTCTCTGATTACCGCGACTAATGCACCTGCAACTGAATTTGGATTAGAGCGTGATGATACTTTTAATGAATCCACAATTATTCCTCCCCGTTTCGCGAATAGTGTTTACGCTCAACAACTCATGTCCCCCTTTTTGGACCTCAAGTTATTGTCCGTAGCACATTTTATGCTCCGCAAAACGGAAATAGACTAGTTTCACAAAGAATCCTGTTTCCTCGGTAAAAGCGCTGTAAATCAACATTCTTCGACTTTTTTATCCTTGGAATGGATAATCCTCATTTATATAAATGCGTTCACAGGATTTAGCCTTCCCTGTTTGATTATCAATCTCTACAAAGAAACCACTTAATACTTCTCGGCCTTTTTTCGGTACTTCAAAACGAGACGGCATATTTGTTTGGAATTTATAAATAACACTTTCCTTCGTCATTCCTAAAATCTCATCATATGGACCTGTCATACCAACATCTGTAATATAGGCTGTTCCATTGGGATAAATGCGTGCATCTGCTGTTTGTACATGTGTATGCGTCCCAACAACTGCAGAAGCCTTTCCATCTAAGTGCCAGCCCAGAGCGATCTTTTCACTAGTTGCCTCCGCATGGAAATCTACAAATACAAGCGGTGACGTTTGACGAGCTTCTTCAATCAATTTTTCTGCCATCGCAAATGGATCCTCATGAGGTGGTAAAAATACACGACCATGTAAATTAATGACAGATAATGTCACACCATTTTTAGAAATTTGCACCATGCCTTTACCTGGCGCTTCTTCGGAAAAATTGGCTGGACGTATTAAATAATCAGCATCATCAATAAAATCAAATATATCTTTATTATCCCATGTATGATTACCCATCGTAATAACGTCTACACCCATTTGTAGCAGGTCATTATAAATATTATGTGTAATTCCGCGTCCTGCCGCAGCATTTTCACCATTGGCAATGACAACATCCACATTATATTTCTTTTTTAAGCGAGGTAAATATTTCTCTACCGCATCCCGACCAATTGAACCAACAATATCGCCAATAAATAAAACTTTCATTTTTTCAACCACTCTTTCTTTCCATTACGTCTCTAAAAAACAGACTTTACGTACCTTGAATAACATCATTAATTGTAACGCTAGGTGGAGGATTAAGCAAAATAAAATAAATATCTGGGCATTATATCACTTTGCTCTTTTCACCTTCATGTAAATTAATGTAGAGGATACAGTAAGCCAATTCATTTTTATGAGCTTTAAAAAAATAAATTGTTGTAGTTTACGGTTCATTAATTTCACCTTCAATACTTCTGGATACGTTTGTAAAAAGGATTGAAGAGCATTTTTAATGGCCCGTGGTTTAGCTGGGCATTGATGAAGAATAACAAGGAGCCCTTCAAATTGGTAATTTAAAAAGCTATTTTTTACTTTCTCATAAACCTCTCCACTCTGTAATTCCTCAAAAAGCTTTTTATACAACAAATCATAATTATTTCTTACATTGCTCATTGCTCTACTTGTGAGAGAATTTTGATTGCCTACATTATAGTAATAAAGCTGTTTTGGGACATAGCAGATGGATTGATTCTTTATAACAGCTCTCGTTAGAAACACTGTGTCTTCTGCAAAACTCATCGTTTCATCAAATTTTAGTTTATGCAAATCTATAAAGGATTTTTTATATAGTTTACAGCTGGCAAAACCAAAATGCTTTTCACCCAGTTCTGTAAATAATTTATTTAAACAAGCGGTTGCGCTATAAGTAAAGTATGACTTTGAGGGATAATATAGCTGCCTACTTCCCATTTCCTCCTGCCAAAATAAATCGCATTTAGCAATATTGCTACCTGTTAGCCTACAGGCTTGAAACAGTTCTTCCAGCATAGTTAGCTCTAGCCAATCATCCGCATCAACAAAAGTAATATATTGTCCCTTGGCTTGTTCCATCCCTAAATTTCTTGCCTTACTAACACCACCATTGTCAATATCTAAAACAGTTATACGAGCATCCATCTGTGCGAAATTTTGTAAAACCGTCAAGGATTGATCTTCGCTACCATCATTAATCGTAATAATTTCAATGTCCTTTAAACTTTGATGACAAATACTCGTAAGACATTTGTGCAAATAATTCTCGGCATTATAAATAGGGACAATCACACTTACTAAGACCAAAATTTTGCCCCTCCTTCACGTAATAACTCTATCCACGTTCTTCTGTGCTCTTTTGTCATGCCAATAAAGAAAAGGCTCCCACCAGCCAGGACTGTATAATAAAAAATATAAAGGATGATAGAAACCCAAGTAATCGGAGGTTTCGTTAAATCCCATAAAAGCTGACTACAGCAAATAGCCAATATAAATGCTAGACCGAGCCTGCTAATTGTCCGCCAAAAACCCAAAATATCTAATCCAATTTTTTTATAGTAATAAATATTCATGATCACTACATTTCCAATTAATAAAGAACATGCCGTAATAATTGCTGTGCCTATTTTTCCATAAAAATAGATAGCCGGTATGGATACAATGATATTGACGACCGCCACTATCATTAGCAAAATGGTTCTAAATTTAAAAAGATTCTTCGCCTTCAACACATTAATACCTAAATTTTGTATGAGATCAATACTAAATGGCACCATAATAATAAGAACAATTGCATAGATGGCCATAAAATCCTTGCCTAACCACAGTAATAAAAATTCTTTTCCAAACAGAAAAAAACCACCTAGTATATAGCCAACTACTAAAAATTGAATGGCGCCCACTTTAATGAATAATTGGTTAATTTCTAATAAGCCATCTTCTTTTGTGACAAGCATAGAAATACGAGGTAGAAATAAACCACTTATGGCTAACGCAAGTGACATAAATATGAGCACTATTTGCATAGCTACCGCATAAATTGCCACATCCTCAGTCCCTTTGAATATGCCTAATAGCACCTGATCCGTTTGCCAATAGATTTTATCGACAATGACTGTAATGAAAATGAAAAAAGAATAGATAAAAATTTCCTTCATAAGCTTTGTGTTTTTTAAAGTAAATGTAAATTGGATGGATAGGACTTTCATACAATAAACGGCATCCAACACTAAAAAGAGAATATTATAAATAGCAATAATATAGATTAATGTTACCGCATCGGTTCCCTGTAACAGAAAAAACAACATTGTCAAAGGCTGTACAATCACCTGTAGTAATGTTGTTAATTTAATAAAAATAAATTTTTCATATGCTTGTAAGATGGAGGTGAAAACACCTAGTGGAAATTGCACCGCTACACTAATCGTCATGATATAGCCCATTACTTTGGCTTTGGCTAATTGGTCTCCAGATAAGCTTTGTCCAAAAATAATATGTACTTGCGAAAATAGGAAAAAGCCTATCAATAATGTAAGACAGCCAATACCCATAAATAATTTCAAAAAAAATCCGTTTAATGATGCTTCTAATGCCTTATCTGCTATTGCTCTATTTCTAGCAATATAGCGTACAATCGCATTGCCCAACCCTAAATCTAAAATAGAAAGATAGCCAACAAGGACAATCAGTAAGGAATATAATCCAAATTCTTTCTGTCCAAGAAGCGAAATCATAAAGGGGGTAAAAAGAAGGGAAGAAATCATCGTGCAACCGATTGTCAGATACGAAAGAATGGCTCCCATCTTAATTTCTTTCATGAGCACACCTTTCTGTTAGTAAGGATTGTCTTTCCTATCAATAATAGCTGGATATAAAGATTGATATTGCGCTACAACATGCTTAATTTCAAAGTTTGCTAAAACATGTGCACGACCAAGACTAGCTTTTTGTTCGTATTGCTTTGAATCGTAATTTAATGCCCTATTGATGGCCTGCGATAAAGCTATTGCATCTTTGGCTGGTACAACCTCCCCGTAATCCCCAACTAAATATTCACAATCCCCAACATTTGTAGTCACACAGCAAGTGCCACTGGCAAGTGCCTCTACCAACACATTCGGTAGTCCCTCCCCTGAGGAGGATAAAATGAATAGATCTGCAGCTGCCATTAATTGTGGAATATCATCTCTACTACCTAATAGGAAAGTGAACGGCTCTAATTGTGCGTTCTCAATCATTTGCCGCAATACCTTATTGGAGCCATCTATTTCATAGCCTACTAAAAATATATAAAAATCTTGTCGTTTCTGCCTTAATCGCTTCAAACTTGCCAACAAATTTTCATAATCCTTTAAAGGGTCCCATCTACCAACATGCAATAAAATAGGTTGGTTTAGGATGTTGAATCGTTCCATATAATATTCGCGCTTTTTACTAGGCTTATAAAAATCAGTATTTACACCATTTACAATAATTCGGTGTTGCTTATTTTTGTACCCAATCTCTTCATGGATTTCTTTCACCTTTGGACCACAAGAAATAATAGCATCTACATGTTTAGACAATCTAGCACAAAGCTTTGCAATAAAAATTGTCCTTCGTTTATTGTCATGCTTATTTAAATTACTATGATGGATACCCCAAATTAATTTCTTTTTCAGTAATTTTGAAAGAATGTATCCAAGGAAATTAGCATGATACATCCAAGTTTGAATAATATCACTCTCTCGACATCCTTTATAACATTGAATAAAGGCACTACCCATATTCCTTCGCATATCACATATAGTGACGTTGATGTTTAATTGCTGTTCGATAAACTCACCATAAGTTCCCATCTCTGTTAGACAAATAACCTCTATCTCATATAAGTCCCTATCGACGTTTTGTAAGAGACGATACAGCATCGCTTCTGCTCCACCAAGACCTATCGTAGTGATTATATGAGTAATTTTAATTTTCTTTTGGATAGTCTCATCCTTTGAATTAATTTGCTAGTTAAGTGTAAAGAGCACATAATCTAGTTGCTATTTCTTGTGCATCAAAACCTTTATTTTTAAGACTCTTTTTAATAATTTGCGGATCTATCTTTTCATTATTTTCCGAAATAGCTTGCAGCCAATGATCGACCTCTCCCTGTAGATCTATATATTGTAGTAATCCAACATTCAGGTCTACCTCTTTTGGCAGTGTGGAAGAAACGATGGCTGGTGTACCACAAATTTGAGCTTCTAATAATACAATGCCAAAACCCTCAAAATAAGACGGTAAAATAAACTTATCCATGAGCTGAAGGAGCTTAATAATATCCGCACGCGGGCCTAAAAATCGAACACAATCCTCTATTTTTCGTTGCTTGACGAGATGGCGAACTTCCTGCTCTAAGGGACCATCCCCTATCAAAAGTAATTTGAATGGAATTCCTTTGTGCTTTAATCTAGCAGCAAGCTCAATTAAAAACGGATGATTTTTCACAGGTACAAAACGACCAATATGCCCTATGACTAAATCTCCATCTTGAATCCCTAGACCTTCTGCTAAGCTCTTTTTCTCCGCTGATGATAACCGCTCTATCTTCTGCATATCGATTGGATTAGCGACAACCTCATAGGATTTTTTATCAAAGCAAAACTCACCTGCTTTTTGACTACACGCTACCAGTCTCGTTGCATTTCCAACACTCAGTTTTTTCAGCAAGGCTAACAGAGCTTTATTGTTCCATTCTTCAGCGACATTCGTATGGCTATGTAAGACACGGCAAGATACACCAGCCAAACGAGCTGCTAGCATGGTAAAAACTGCTCGGTAGCCTGTATGATCATGAACGGCATCATATTGATATTGTTTGATGATCCGGTAAATGTTCCGCATATATGAAAGTGGACCTTGTTCCGTAATATACGTTTCGTAAAATATTTTCGAACCTTGCTGTAAGATAATATCATGGTAAGTACCTTTATTAAATGACACAAAATCAAAATGGTACAACGATTTATTAACATTCAACCAAGTATCTACGATCATAGTCGTTATACCACCAAAATCAGTAGTGGGGATAATATGCAAAATCTTTTTCACTGTCATTCTCCATTTTATTCCTTTCCATAATACTGCTCGTACGTACTGCCCTTCATTTTATAATTATTCAAGATGACACCTAATATATTGGCCTTGGAAATGGTTAAGATGGATTTTGATTTTACGACAGCTGCTTTTCCTACAGTCCCCGTATTAACAACTAAAAGAGTACCATCACATTTATTCGATAAAATTTGTGCATCCGATAAAAAAAGCAATGGTGGGGCATCAATCATCACAATATCGTATTGTTCTTTCACTTCGTGTAGCAAGAAGGTCATTGTTTCAGAGGCTAATAATTCTGTTGGATTAGGAGGAATAGCACCACTCGAAATAATATCCACACCTTCTACAAAGGTTTCTTGAATCACCTCTTGTAAGGTTGCTTGGCGTGATAACACAGATGATAAGCCAAATATATTATCAAGATAAAATGTATGATGAAGTGTAGGCTTACGCATATCCGCATCAATAATGAGAACACGTTTCCCCTCCTGTGAAAATACGACTCCGATATTCGCGGCATTTGTCGATTTTCCTTCACCGGCGATAGAGGAGGTTACTAGAATAGTTTTGACATCTTGATTGGGTTGTGAAAATTTAATATTCGCGCGAATGGTACGATATTGCTCTGAAGGAATAGACATCATATCAGAAACGGTAATCAGCTTGCGAGCCATTGGGATTCGTTTTGTTTTTCTTTTGAACAGCATTAGGAGGACCCCCTAGCTCTTGATTTTTTACTATGGAGTAATTCTATATTACTGACTACCCCAATCACTGGTAATGATAATATCTCCTCGATATCCTGCTCTGTTTTAACAGTCCTATCAAGCGTTTCTAAAAAATAGGCGAGTACGAGTGCTAAACTGAAACCACTAATAGCTGCTATTAGGAGGTTCAACAATTTATTTGGTTTCACTGGTACTGTATGTTCACTGGATTGGGCAATAAAGAGAATATTAATATTGTCCACATGCATTAAAACAGGAATTTCCTCTTTAAAAATCTCTGCAATCGTATTGGCTATCTTCACTGCCCTTGCCTCATTCTCATCCTGTACTCGAATATTAACTACTTGGGAATTATTGGCGCTTGAAACCTCGATTTGCTTCATTAAAATTTCTGGAGATGTATCTAGTGCCAGAACATCGATGACCTTTGTTAAAATAACAGGACTTTTAATAATGACATTGTACGTATTTATTAAACGAAGGTCCGTATCCACATTTTGCGCCCCAATTAGTTGCTGATTCTCGTAGCTTTTTTGATTGACCAATAATTGAGTTTCTGCCTCATAAATAGGCGTTTGAAGAAAATAGCTAATGAACACGGCAATGCCGATCGACAGCATCATCAGTATTAGGATGAGGAACCAGCGCTTTTGCAATACTTTTACTAGACTTTGGATTGTCATTTCTTCATTCACAAAATGGATCCCTCCTAATATAGGCAGATAACGGCAATGCTAATAAAGTATATTAAACAAGCCAAGTTCTTATTCGGTCAATATTGTCTTTTTGCCTGTATCTCTCAAGCTACCACTGACAACAAACACAAGAATATGGAGCACGTTAAAATAAAGAATTTCAAATGTGGAAACCCCTAGCATCGCAACTATAATTAACGCCATCAAAACGGCAAGTTGGTCATTCATGTGACGATAGCCCTTGGCAATGGCTAGCAAAAAGCAGCAATAGCTAACCAATGCCAGAAAACCTGCCTCCTGTAAAATATTAATCAATGTATTATGAGCATGAGATACTCCTATAGACCATAATGATTCCACACCATGTCCCCAAAATTGAACATGCTCAAAAACATATTGCCAAATTTCAAGACGACCATCTGTTATGTTCGTAGATTTTTTTTCCATTTTCAATACAATACTTTGTACGGCATCTTGCATCCTACCCATTTTCAGAAAGGCTATGAATACAACTAAAACGGTGGCCGCAAAAAGAGTACTGAACTTTAGGAATGGCAGAAAGGTTTTATTCAAGTTTTTAATACTGGAAACAATCACTACAATCGTCACTAATGCAGCGGTTAACAATGAAGTACGAGCATTTGAAAGTAGTATAATATACAAGCACATTAAATAAATGGTCGTATAAAAAACAAATAATAAAATTAATTTTGGCTGTTGTCGCTCATGTAACATTTTCATAGTTAGCTGATATAGCCTTATAAGTACGACAACCAGTAATCCAATCATAGAAAACCCCATTGTATTGGGATTTTCAAAAACACCTGCAAAGCCCCCAAACATATAGCGTGCTTGTAGGAAACATAAACTAATAAATGGGACGTAGGCTAGTAAAACACTATTCACAACAATCTCCATCACATGCTCTCTCACAAGATCATTAAAGAAAATAGAAACGGCTAAAAACATGCAAAATAATTGAAGACTATTTTTCAATAAATTCATATCTTGGTTTACCCCTGCTGCGATGACACAAAAAAACGTATACATACTAAAAAAAACACTAGCTTGTACATTTTGAATACTAATTTTTTTATGCTGAAGCATAGAGATTATTATAATGAAAAGGCTAATAATTAAAGATACTTTATGGTAAATGCCATCGACGGGCTGCATAAGGCTCATAAAAATAAGTGCGCTAAACACTAATGTGATGAATAGTTTCATATTATACTCACACTCAATTCTACATAGGAGATTAAAATATAAGCCATCGCTTCTTCACGACAAGATCCTCTAGTTCAAATCGCATGATAGGCTTGTTAGCTAAAACATTTGCATTATTCATGAGGAGCCGCTCAACCATCTCTATTTCATTCTTTTTCTCTAGATATTGGAGTGCCTCTTGGTAGCAGAATTTTCTTGTACTTACATTATGGGCGTCAGAGCCTATCGTATGAATGTAATTTGCTCTTACTAAAGCTAATGATAAACGCTGTACCTCCTTACCAAACAAACCTGTTAAACTACCTGTTGTTATTTGTGTAAACGCACCTTCTTGGATAAGGACATCGAGTCTTTTGGGATTTTCTCTAATGGCAAGATTTCGTTCAGGGTGTGCCAAAATTGGTGTATATCCAGCACATTTTAAATGTCTAATCATCTCTTTCGTGTAGGCAGGAATCGTATTTGAAGGAAGTTCTAATAGAATATAGTTAGTGTGGGCTAATGTATGGAGTTGCTTTTGCTGTAGATGTGCCAAAAGCTCATCATTTAAACGAACTTCATGTCCTGTGTGGAGGGTGATTGGAATTTGGTGTTGTAGCAGTAGCTGTTGCAAATCATGTACTAGCGCTTGAACCTTGCTATATTGGACATGATATTGTGGATGCATAGCATGTGAGGTACAGACAATATCTGTTATCCCCTCCCGTGCAGCTTGCTCCAACATGTTTAAGGATTCTGTTTTGTCTTTAGGCCCATCATCCACATCAAATAATATATGGGCATGAAGATCTATCATTTTAATCACAACTTTCCTCTTTAATCCATCTGCAAAAAATCTAGCCTTTTTCTTTTTTATGATGGCTGCTCCTCAAACATGACTCTGGCTAAATTAAAAAAGAGGCTCTCTAGATATGAATCTAGAGAAACCTCTAACTTTCAATATTATTTCGCGTACTCAACAGCACGAGTTTCGCGAATGACTGTTACTTTTATATGACCTGGATAATCTAATTCTTCCTCAATACGTTTGCGAATATCACGAGCAAGACGATGAGAAGCTAAATCATCAATTTTTTCAGGTTGTACGATTATTCGGATTTCACGTCCAGCTTGAATTGCATAAGATTTCTCTACGCCATCATAGCTTTCTGAAATTTCCTCTAACTTTTCAAGTCTGCGGATATAGTTTTCAAGTGTTTCACTTCGTGCACCTGGACGAGCTGCTGACAAAGCGTCAGCTGCCGCGACTAATACCGCGATCACAGACGTTGCTTCTGTATCACCATGATGCGAAGCAATACTATTAATAACGACTGGATGTTCTTTGTATTTTGTTGCTAATTCCACGCCAATCTCAACATGGCTACCTTCTACTTCATGGTCAATGGCTTTACCAATATCATGTAATAATCCTGCGCGACGAGCTAACGCCACATCTTCACCTAATTCAGCTGCCAGTAAACCTGCCAAATGCGCGACTTCAATTGAATGTTTTAGGACGTTTTGTCCATAGCTTGTACGATATTTCATGCGGCCTAAAATTTTCATTAAATCTGGATGTAAGTTATGAATGCCAATTTCAAATGTAGTTTGCTCACCAGTTTCGCGGATTTGTTCGTCCACTTCACGGCGAGATTTTTCCACCATTTCTTCAATACGTGCTGGGTGAATGCGGCCATCCTGTACAAGTTTTTCAAGTGCAAGTCGAGCCGTTTCACGACGGATTGGATCAAAGCCTGATAAAATAACCGCTTCTGGAGTATCATCAATAATTAAATCAATGCCTGTTAACGTTTCCAATGTACGAATATTACGGCCCTCACGACCAATGATTCGACCTTTCATTTCATCATTTGGCAAGTTTACAACAGATACGGTTGTTTCAGCTACATGATCTGCAGCAAATCGTTGTAGTGCCAATGATAAAATTTCACGCGCCTTTTTATCTGAGTCTTCTTTTGCACGTGTTTCAGCTTCCTTCGTCATCACAGCAATATCAGTTGCTAGCTCTTTTTCTACTTCATTTAAGATAATTGATTTTGCTTCTTCTCTCGTTAAAGCAGAAATACGTTCTAGCTCTGTTTTTTGTGATGCAACGAGCTCGTCCACTTTGCTCTCCATCTGTTCAATATGCTGTTGTCTTTCAGCTAGAGCTTGTTCTTTACGCTCTAAGCTTGCTTCTCTCTTATTTAGAGCATCATCCTTGCGATCAAGATTCTCTTCTCTTTGCAATAAACGGTTCTCTTGTTTTTGAAGTTCTAAACGACGTTCACGAATGTCATTTTCGGCTTCAGTACGAAATTTGTGAGTTTCATCTTTGGCTTCAAGTAGTGCTTCTTTCTTTAATGCCTCCGCTTCTCGTTTTCCTTCTTCAACGATTGTTTCAGCGACATGTTTAGCACCAGTGATTTTTGAGTCATTCACTTTTTTCATGTAGATATAGCTAACAGCGGCACCAACGATGAGTCCAAGCAAAGCGGAGATGATAGTAATTCCATCCATATGAACACCTCCTCTTGCTATTTGGGTATTACAGTTTCAGTCGGCGCATACATCTATGTCGCCTTGGCAAATTGCGCAATATTTTGTTAGTCTTCACACAAAACTTGTTTCATTGGCCAAAGGTATTATCTGCATTCAGTAGGCGTTTTGACATCCTTCGAAAAGGACATGTAACTATAAAACTTTTGCTAAATGAAGATAAAATGTACTGCCTATTTAAAGTCATAATTCAGAAATTATACATATTTAATTGTATAACTAGCCATCAGCTCTGTCAAGGATAGTCGGGCATCTGTTCGCCCTTTGAGAAGAAAAAAAGTAAGTCCTATCCATTCAGTGAATTTTTTCCCTGTTACTTTTACACTAGGAAAAAATTCTCCTTTTACACCTTTTACATTAACCCAGTACATAAGAAATAATTTCTGAGGCATATAGCTTCTATCTTATTATGTGTAAAAATTTTAGATTATAGACAAAAAAAGCATTGTTCCCGTAATAAATTGGGAACAATGCAATCGTTTGATTATTCTTCATCAAGAAGTGACATTAATTCTTCATCCATCTCGTCTTCTTCATGTGCAGCAATTGTATAAGAATTAGCGGCAATACCATAAGAAGATCGAATTTTGTTTGAGATTTCTTCCAAAACAGCAGGGTTTTCTTTTAAATATTGTTTTGCATTTTCTCGTCCTTGACCTAGACGCTCATCGCCATATGCATACCAAGATCCACTTTTTTGCACGATGTCTAATTCTACACCTAAATCAACTGTTTCGCCTTCTTTAGAAATACCTTCTCCATACATAATATCAACTTCAGCTGTACGGAAAGGCGGCGCTACTTTATTTTTCACAATTTTAATTTTCGTACGGTTACCAACAATATCATTACCTTGCTTAATAGCTTCTGCACGGCGAACTTCTAAACGTACAGAGCTGTAGAATTTAAGGGCACGACCACCTGGTGTTGTTTCCGGATTTCCGAACATTACCCCAATTTTTTCACGAATTTGGTTAATGAAAATAGCAATCGTTTTTGATTTGTTAATAGAACCTGAAAGTTTACGTAATGCCTGTGACATTAAGCGGGCTTGTAAGCCGACATGAGAATCACCCATATCCCCTTCAATTTCAGCTTTTGGTACTAATGCTGCAACGGAGTCTATTACAATGATCTCAATTGCACCACTACGAACTAGTGCTTCTGCGATTTCAAGTGCTTGTTCTCCTGTATCTGGCTGTGATAATAATAACTCATCAATGTTGACACCTAATTTTTGAGCATAGATTGGGTCCAATGCATGTTCTGCATCGATAAATGCCGCTTGTCCACCTTTTGCTTGTACTTCAGCAATAGCATGTAAAGCAACTGTTGTTTTACCTGATGATTCAGGACCATATACTTCAATAATACGTCCACGTGGATAGCCACCTACGCCTAATGCCGCATCAAGTGCTAGTGATCCACTTGATGATGTCGCAATTTCTAAGTCGGTTTTTTCACCGAGTTTCATGATTGAACCTTTACCAAAATTCTTTTCAATTTGTTTTAAAGCCTGTTCTAAGGCTGCTTTACGATCACTCATTCATTTTCCTCCTTCGAAAACTGTTCACTGTTTTTGTCTATCTCTACTATACTTGTTTTTGAGAAAACACGCAAGAAAAAAGCGAACATTTATTCGTTTTTTCTACAAAATAAAAATTTGGATAGTTTTCCTCTACCCAAATTCCTATTCTTCACTCTATATTAATATCGTTTTGTATAGCCGCGTTCTTCCAAACGCTGCATTAAATAATGGCATGTAAATTTCACTGCACGGAGTCGATTTGTATTACGCATACCAGATAAATGAAGTAAGTATGTAAGTGGCTCCTCATCATTGATGGCAATACCAATCCAAACCGTTCCTACTGGCTGATGGTCATGTGCTGTAGGCCCTGCTTCTCCTGTTAACCCAATGCCGATATTTGTCCCAAATTGTTTTCGAATTGCACTTGCCATTGCAGCAGCACATTCACCGCTCACAACGCCGTGTGTATCTATTAATTCTTGTGAAATACCAAGATGCTTTACTTTTGCTTCTGCCGCATAGGTCACTACGCCTCCAATGAGTGCATTCCCTACCCCTGGAATTTCCGCAAGCTCTGATTGAAACAACCCTGCCGTTAAACTTTCTGCAGCAGAAATAGTTAGATTATTATCTACTAGCATTTCAACTGTCTTTGAAACAAGTGAGTCATCATCCACACCATATTGATAGTCACCAACAAGGGCTTGTATTTCTGCTACTTTGGCGGCAATAAGTTGTTGGGCTTGCTGTTCGGTATCTGCTTTAGCTGTGACGCGTAATGTTACCTCACCATCCGATGCAAGTGGAGCGACAGTTGGATTTGTTTGGGCATCTAAAATATCCTGTACCTGAACTTCAAGCTCGGCCTCACCAATCCCATAAAAACGCATCACATGAGAGGCAATGATCCCTCCATCATTAAGCATCGCGGCAAGCTTAGGTTTCGCCTCAAATTGAAACATAGGCTCAAGCTCTTTTGGTGGCCCTGGTAGTAAAATATACGTACGATTATTGTTTTTAAAAATCATACCAGGCGCCATTCCGTGATGATTGGCTAATATTTCGCTCCCAGCTAGAATTAAAGCCTGTTTCCGGTTATTCTCCGTCATAGGACGTCCTCGCTTGGCAAAAAACTGCTCAATATATGTTAATGCAACTTCGTCAAATTCTAGAGAAACACCGAGATGGCGAGCAATCGTTTCCTTTGTTAAATCATCTTTCGTAGGTCCTAGTCCTCCCGAAAAAATAATTAAATCTGCACGAGATTCTGCCACTTCAATAGCTTGTTCTAAACGTTTTGCATTATCACCAACTACTGTATGGTAGAAAACATTAATGCCTAGTTCGGATAACTGGTTCGAGATAAATCTCGCATTCGAATTCGTAATTTGACCTAATAATAGCTCTGAGCCAACCGCAAGAATTTCAGCATTCATGATTCACAAGACCTTTCTTATTTAGACTCAAGTAAAACACGTCGATTAAGGTAGAAGTAATCCCACCCAGACCAAAGCGTAAAGAATAATGCTACATATAGCATAATCATATCAAAAGGAATACCAATGAGTGTGAAAATTGTGTTGTGTAGAAGAGCTGCAGCGATTGCTACAATTTGTGCCCAAGTTTTAATTTTGCCAAGCTGATTGGCCGCAACGACCTCTCCGCCACCTGCCAAAATAAGGCGTAAACCCGTCACAGCGAATTCACGGCTAATAATAATGATAATCACCCAGGCTGGTGCCATTTCAAGCTCTACCATTAAAATGAAAGCTGCTGACACAAGTAATTTATCAGCTAAGGGATCTAAAAATTTCCCAAATGTAGTCACAAGATTATACTTACGTGCATAAAAACCATCTACCCAATCAGTTGTCGAAGCTAAAATAAAAATAAGTGCACCTATAAAATGATGGATTGGCATCTCTGCCCCAAATAGAGTCAATGTTCCCCAGCCAAAATCAAACATCATAACAATGACAAAAAATGGAATAAGTAAAATTCGTGAGATGGTAATTTTATTTGGTATGTTCATTTTTCTAACACCTTTCATGATGAAAGAAAGTAGTCATCACATGATGACTACTGTTCTTTATTGAAATTGATGACGATATTTTGAGTTACAACTTGCTGTGCATACGTGAGAAGCTCGTCATTAATATAGATTTTAGCTTGCGTAGAATTACCAAGACGGATACGAACATAATTTTCAGTCGTCGCGTCGAATTCTACCACTTCACCAGCATTATAAACACGAGTATCCGTTAATAATTCTTGTTGCTGCTGATTACGAATACCAACAAATGTAGGACCTGAAACTTCGATTTTAAGTTTCAATGTATCTGTACCTGTTAACGTGTAAGAAGTTGTTGCTCCATCTGCTTCAACAGTACCTGCGGAAATGGTTTGCTTGATCTCTTCAGTTTGATCAGTTTGATCTTCATCAGTTGGTGTTTCTTCTTTAGAGTCTGTATCTTTTTGGTCATTTTTCAGAGCATCTTTTTCTTCTTTTTCTTTCTTATCTTTGGCACTATCGATAGGCTTGGCATTTGTATCATATTCAATTTCAGGGGATGTTGTGTTGCCCTCGCTTGTCCCTGGACTGTTTTTGGATTGCCATAGCACCCATATTACCACGATGATCACAACAATAAATAACCCAACAATGATTTTCGGCATTGCCTCCATCATTTTATTGGAAGGGCCTTTTGTGACCTTTCTTCTGCTTGGACTATTCGTTATGGATTGACTTACTTGATCATTTGGAGTACTCGGTAGTTCTTTTTTATAAGTCTCTAAAATTTCTTCCGCATTTAAACCAACAGCATCTGCATATTGTTTAATAAAAGCTCGTACATAAAACGAGCCAGGCATAATGGAATAATTGCCCTCTTCAATTCCTACTAAATAACGCTTTTGAATTTTCGTTATTTCTTGTAAATCGTCTAAGCTGTAGCCTTTAGACAGTCTCGCCTCTTTCAGTCGAGTCCCTAATTCTGCCACTAATAACACCTACTTTAACATCAAATTAAAAATTAAATCCACCAAATGAATCGGATTCGGACATATGATTTTTTTCCATTATTTCATAAGTAATTTCTTCATCTGTGTGATGACGTAATTCAATAATATAATCAAAATCCTCTATTTTATATTCGGAATGCTGAACAAACATATCAGGATGCTCTACAACCTTAATGCATGGCATATTCATCATTTCACGCACTAATTGTAAATGTCGCTCATCAGACGAGCGACGAGTCACAATACCATCTAAAATAAAAATATTATTACGACTAAATTCATCCCCCACTAGTTTATTACGAACGGTTTGTTTTATCATTGTGGACGATAGAAAAATCCACTTTTTATTGGCACAAACACTTGCTGCTACTATAGACTCCGTTTTACCAACGCGTGGCATGCCACGAATACCAATCAGCTTATGTCCCTCTTTTTTAAAGAGTTCGGCCATAAAATCGACTAAAATACCAAGTTCATCTCTTACAAAGTGGAAAGTGTTTTTTTCATCTGCATCTCGAGGAATATAACGACCGTGTCTAATAGCTAAGCGGTCTCGAAGTTTCGGTTGTCGAAATTTGGTCACGTTAATATGTTCCATTGTCGAAACAATTGTACGAAAACGTTCAATTGCCTCATCATTGTCTGTATGCACTAACATACCACGTCGATCCTCATCGACACCATTAATTGAAATAATATTGACACGTAGCATCCCTAAAAGTGAAGCAATATCTCCTAATAATCCAGGGCGATTCACCTGAATCTCATATTCAAAGTACCAATCGCTCAACACACTCGTTCCCTTCCTATTAGTTAACGTAAAAAATCCTTTATAAGTTCCATCATAGCTGATTTTTTATGTAATGGAAAGTTAGAATACATGGAATTACGGCGTTATTTTTAAAAACTTACTAATTTTTTTGAATGCATAGAAATAAGGCTTACATACGTTCCCTTTTTCACTAAAAAATAAATTTTTTATATAAAAAAAAGAGGAGATAAGCTCTCCCCTTTTTTTATTGCACATGCTTATTTTGGACAAGCTTAACGACACAATTCGCCAAAGCATGCTTTTCATCTTCAGAGGCAACGCCCCATAAATCTGATAGCACTCGCTCTTGCTCGTTTTTAGGATCTACATTTGAAGCTAAATATTCACCAATTTGGACAGCAGCTGCTTGAATCATTTTCTTAGGCATACCACTTGATTCAGCTTGTATAACGTTTTGTCCTAAAAACGATGTCCATTTTTGCCAGTTTTCTAAAATGGTCATATGTTTCTCCTCCTTTACACATGTAGTATGTGTAAAAAAGAATATTATATGTACCAGCCACCATTTAATCGAATGATTTGTCCTGTTACATAATCGGCTTTCCCAGATAAATAAAAGCGAACCATCTCAGCCACGTCTTTTGTTTGCCCAATTGACCCTAAAGGAATATCTTCCAAAATATAATTAAGCTCCTCTTTACTTAAATGACTGTTCATGGATGTATTAATGAAACCTGGAGCAATGGCATTTACTCGAATACGAGATAATGCCGCTTCCTTTGCATAGGATTTAACAAATGCATGTTGTGCTCCTTTTACAGTTGCGTACAGCGCCTCACCAGCTGACCCAGCTTCGCCCCATATAGAGCCTATAAATAAAACATAGCTTACATCATGCTGGCGAAGCTTTTCAGATAGTAAAGCCGTCAGCCTCATCGGATTTTGAACATGGACTCGCCATAGTGCGTCCATATCTTTTACTGTTGTATCCTCTAGCAGCGAATAATGTGCTTGTCCATTTGCGAAAATAATAGCCTGCACATTAAAAATCTGTGCGGCTACCATTTCTGCTCCTGTTTCAATTGAAAAATCCCCCTGTACAAGCATAAATTCTTGCGCAGGGAAAGTTTTAGAAAGTGTATGACATAAAGTTTCTGCAGCATTTTTATTAGTTGAATAATGTAAATAGATGGACCAGCCTTCTTCAGCTAAGCTATGACAAATAGCGTGACCAATCTCACCTGATGCACCTAGTACAAGAGCAAACTTTTTCACTAGGCATCCTGCTTACTTGGTAAAATTTTAAACACGGTTTGTTGAGATTCACCTTGTATGGAGGCAAATGCTTTGTATAAATCATCAACTGTTAATTCCTCAAGAACTGGGACAACATCAAATAGATTCATGTCATTAAAGGAGTAACGAGTAAATTGATTGGCGATAAACTCAATAGAATTCAAAGCGCGTAAGAAGAAACCAATTTTTTTACGTTTAATACGTTCTAAATCAGCACCTTCAAAGTGTGAATTCCCTTCAAATTTAGCCAATTCTTCTTTTATTGCAGATGTTAATTTATCAGGCTCTGAAGAATCAGAACCGATCATAGCAAATCCAAAACCATTTTCTAATGTAAAATCAAATGCATACGTTTCATCAATTAAACCTTCTTCGTAAACACGTTCATAAAAATTAGATGTACGTCCAAAAATAAGTTCTAGTGCAATTTGAACAGAGAGCTCATGCTTTAACATTTCTCGTCCTGACAAATTGGTTTCTTTTGCCTTCAATCCAACATAAACTTTAGGCTTTTGTACATCCATGTTTAATGTTCGTTCATTTATCGCTACCTCTGTTGGTTCTTCATCAAAGAAACGTTGAATGGATACCGGTTCTGAGAACTCTTTTTTCCCTTGATTATCACGAATAAAAGTCATCATTTCCTCAGGGTCCACTGCACCAATCACAAATAATAGCATATTAGATGGGTGATAAAACGTATTGTAGCACGTATATAAATGATCGGCTGTAATGCCATCAATCGATTCAATTGTACCAGCAATATCAATTTTTACTGGGTGATGATGATACATATTTTCAATCGTTCCGAAATATAGACGCCAATCTGGTTGATCATCATACATGGTAATTTCTTGCCCAATAATTCCTTTTTCTTTGTTGACGGTCGCTTCTGTAAAGTAAGGCTCTTGCACGAAATTCAATAATGTTTCGGTACTTTTGTAAATATTATCAGTTGAGGAGAATAAGTATGCCGTACGCGTAAATGATGTAAAGGCGTTAGCAGAAGCTCCATATTCGCTGAACTTTTGGAAGACGTCGCCATCTTCTTTTTCAAACATTTTATGCTCTAAGAAGTGAGCGATTCCATCCGGCACCGTCATGCTTTCTGTTTGACCTATTGGTACAAAAGTGCGATCAATAGAACCGTACTTCGTTGTAAATGTAACAAATGTTTTAGAAAAACCTTTTTTCGGCAAGATATATACATCTAATCCATTTTCAAGCTTTTCATAATAAAGAGTTTCATCTAATTGCTTAAATTCAATTGTTTTCATTGTGCGGCTTGCTCCTTTCCACATAAGAAATAGACCGCTTCAAGCTGCACTTGCTTCGCCATATCCATAACATCTTCCTTCGTCACAGCTTTCCACTTATTAGCCCAAGATTCCACAGAAAATTCCTCTGGTAAATCTTTATATTGATCGAAAATTTCAATTTGTCCACGGGCAGAATCCAAGGACTCTTTTAATTGATTCGTGAGCATTGCTTTTGTTTGTTCTAGCTCTAAATCAGTAATGTTGCCAGACTGCATTGTCGCAAGCTGTTCTTTAATGAGTGATAACGCTTTTTCCTCATTTTTAGCCTCGATACCAGAAACTACAAATACGAGACCATAATGAGAAGCATAGGAGCTAGAAGCATAATAAGCCAAACTTTCTTTTTCACGAACATTCATAAACAATTTAGCATGGGGATAGCCGCCGAAAATACCATTGAAAATCTGCATTTTAGCAAAGTCCGGACTACCAAATCTTACTGGCGTACTAAAGCCAATGTGAAGCTTCCCTTGCTTCATCTCGTGCTGTTCTCGAACATAATCGTTTTGAGGATGTTGTTGCGGAAGAACAGCTGGTACTTCCTCAGGTGTACGATCGTTAAATGGTAGCGCTTTTTTTAATTTCGCTACAATTTCCTCTTCATTAATATCCCCAGCAACATAAATATCTATTTTATCGTTAGCTAGCATCGATTGATATGCCTCAAATAAGGAGGAAGGGGTAATTTTTTGAATTTCCTCAACACTACCATTTGCCGAAATAGACGCTGGTTCGTTTGGTCTTAGGATTTGTTGTAAGCGGAATTGTGCAAAGCGAGATTTATCATCAAAAATAGATTCAATACGTTGTATAACTGTCTTCTTTTCACGTTCCACAATGGATTCCTTAAAAACTCCATTTTCTAAATTTGGCTCAAAAATAGCCGTGTGTAATAAACCAAGCATGTCATTTAACACACTTGTATTGGCTAAATAATGATCATTTACCGTCTCCACATTCATGAGCACTGTATGTTCATTACCTCGTTTAGACGTATCAAAATATAAAACAGTGCCATATAGATCATCTAAGAAGCTTCTGAAAGCAGCAGTTGTTTTATATTTAGCATTACTATGCTGAAGCACATTAGTTAACACAGTACGTTCTGATGCACTTTTAGCTGTTAATGCTCTTCTCCATTTAATTGAAAAATTTACGGTTTTAAATTGGGTCGTTTGTCGGATATGCAAATTGACACCTTTGGCAAAAGGTATAGTTTTAAACATATGAAACCCTCCTATCCTTCTTAATATAACGATGTACTACACATACTATACATGTCTACTGTCTATAATTGCAAAAAGAATCCAAAGTATGTATGGGAAAAACTATAAATTATATGTATTCAACATGGAAAAAAAGACTGAGCATATTTCACTCAGTCTTTGATCATGACTTATTTTAACGCTTACCTTTAATATATGGTTGACCACTTGCCTTAGGAGCATTCGCTTTACCAATAAAGCCTGCTAAAGCAAGGATTGTTAATACATATGGTAAGATTTGTAGATAAACGGCTGGAACATTTTCGATGAGTGGAATTTGGTTCCCTGCAATACTTAATGTTTGTGCTAAACCAAAGAATAAGGCTGCACCTAACGCACCAATTGGATGCCATTTCCCGAAAATCATGGCAGCAATCGCCATGAAACCTTGACCAGCAATTGTCGCATGTGAGAAGTCGTGCGTAATTGTTTGTGCGTAGACAGCACCACCAAGACCACCTAGAGCTCCAGAAATCATAACAGCAATATAACGCATTTTATTGACGTTAATCCCCATTGTATCTGCCGCCATTGGGTGTTCACCTACAGCACGAAGGCGTAAGCCAAATGGTGTTTTATAAATAATAAACCAAGCACCAAATGCTACCACAAACGCCAGAATAGACGTACTGTAAACATCATGGAACAATAAACGGCCAAAGAATGGAATGTCCTCTAAATAAGGAATACCAAAACGGCGAATCGGTTGGTCAATCATATCTGTTTGACCTTTATCATAAATCATTTTTACTAAGAATACAGTAGCAGCTAAGCCTAATAAGTTAATAGCTACCCCTGATACTGTTTGATCGGCACGGAATGAAATAGAAGCAACGGCATGGAAAAGTGAGAAAATCGCACCAATTACAACAGCCGCTAGCATAGCTACCCAAACAGTTGCCGCACCTAATGATGAAGCAAATTCTAAATTGATAAATATACCAACAAAAGCACCAACAATCATTAAGCCCTCTAGCCCGATGTTGACAACACCAGAGCGTTCAGAGAATACCCCACCGATGGCTGTAAAAATCAAAGGTGTTGCATATAGAATCGCTGAAGGGATGATGAAATATAACATTTCTAAAAAGCTCATGTTATTGTCCCTCCTTTTTCTTGCTCAGCTTCTGTAAGCCTACTCGAATAATATAGCCTGATGCTACGAAGAAGATAATTAACGCGATGATAATCGATACAATTTCTTCCGGTATACCAGCAGCATTTGGCATATTTAAAGCACCATATTTTAATGAACCAAAGAGTGATGCCCCGAATACTACGCCAAGCGGTGTATTTGCACCAAGTAAGGCTACGGCGATACCATCGAAACCAATTCCAGTGAAGCCAGGTTTAATGGATGCGTTTTGGAACGTACCTAGAGCTTCCATCGCTCCGCCAAGACCTGCAAACATACCTGAAATAGTCATCGCTAAAATAATGTTTTTGTTAACGCTCATACCAGCATAATCTGCAGCGTTTTTGTTGAACCCTACAGCTTTCAGCTCATATCCACGCGTTGTTTTTTCTAAAATAAACCACATCACAACAACCATTAATAGTGCAACAATGATCCCATAGTGAAGACTTGAGTTGTCTGTAAGCTCTCTTAAAAACGGAGAACGTAATGAAGCTGATTCATGGATACGTTCTGTTTTAAAGCTACCATCTGACAATTTTTTAATGACCGCGTTTGCAATATATAACGCCGTATAGTTAAGCATAATTGTCGCAATTACTTCATGCACTTTAAATTTCGCTTTTAAGAAACCTGCAATAAAGGCCCAAAATGCACCTGCTGCTGCTGCTGCAAGTAATGCCAATGGTAAGTGTATAACTTTAGGTAGCTCAAATGCATAACCTACCCAAGCCGCTGCTAACCAACCTAAAATAAGCTGACCTTCAACACCAATATTAAACAGCCCTGTACGGAAGGCGAATGCTACTGCAAGACCTGCTAATATATATGGTGTAATTTGACGAATTGTGTTCCCTATTGAATATGAATCTCCAAAAATACCTGTCCAAAGAGCGATATAACCTTGTACTGGGTCATAGCCACTGACTACCATGACGATAGCCCCTACAATTAAACCGATAATGATAGAGATGATAGGAACGAGTATATTAATGACACGATTTGACATTAGTCGTTCCCCTCCTTCGCATCATGCTTGTTATTTTTTTTACTTTGACCTGCCATTAATAACCCAAGCTCTTGTTCTGTTGTTTGTTTAGGATTTAATTCGTCCACAATTTGACCATCATAAATAACGGCAATGCGATCCGATACATTCATAACCTCATCTAATTCAAAGGAAATTAACAGAACAGCTTTCCCTTTATCACGTTGCTCAATAAGACGCGAGTGAATAAATTCAATCGCCCCTACGTCAAGACCTCGTGTTGGTAGAGCGGCAATTAATAAATCTGGATTACGATCAATTTCACGACCAATAATAGCCTTTTGTTGGTTACCACCAGATAATGCACGAGCAGGTGTCATTTCACCATTACCTGTACGTACGTCGTATTCTTTAATAATTTGATTGGCTTTCTCCGACACTTTTTTATAGTCCATTACAAAGCCTTTAGCTATAGGAGATTGGTAATACGTTTGTAGCGCAATATTATGACCAATCGGGAAATCTAGTACTAAACCATGCTTATGACGGTCTTGCGGAATATGCCCAACGCCTTCTTCTGTTATTCTACGAGGCTTCAAATTTGTAATGTTTTTACCATTTAGTTCAACAGTACCACTTTTAATTTTACGAAGACCTGTAATCGCCTCGATCAATTCTGATTGACCGTTTCCATCAATACCTGCTATACCGACGATTTCACCTTTGCGAACCTTTAAGTTCAGACCTTTTACTTTATCGATATCACGGTAATCCGTTACGACTAAGTCATGGATAGCAAGTACTTCTTCAGTTGGATTCGCATCCGTTTTTTCTGTTTTAAATTCAACTTGTCGGCCAACCATCATTTCAGCTAGCTGATCAGGATTTGTGTCAGCGGTTACAACAGTGCCAATTCCTTCACCTTTACGGATAATCGTTACACGATCGGACACTTCCATAATTTCTTTTAGCTTATGGGTAATTAAAATAATCGATTTCCCTTCAGCAATAAGACGACGCATAATTTGAATTAATTCCGTAATCTCTTGTGGTGTTAAAGAGGCTGTTGGTTCATCAAAAATTAAAATTTCAGCACCACGGTATAATGTTTTTAATATTTCAACACGTTGTTGCATACCAACAGTGATGTCTTCAATTTTGGCATTAGGATCAACATCCAAACCATATTTCTCAGAAAGGGCTTGTACTTTTTTAGATGCATCTTTTATATTGACAATACCCATTTTAGTTGGCTCGGAGCCTAAAATAATATTTTCTGTTACCGTAAAATTCTCTACCAACATAAAGTGCTGATGCACCATACCAATCCCTAAATCATTGGCAACATTTGGGTTTGTAATTTTTACAGCATTCCCACGAACGCGAATTTCGCCACCCTCTGGTTGATACAAACCAAAAAGGACGTTCATCAAAGTCGATTTACCTGCACCATTCTCTCCAAGCAATGCATGGATTTCGCCTTGTTTCAGTTGGAGGGTGATATTATTATTCGCCACGAAATTACCGAATTCTTTCCGGATTCCTAGCATTTCAATCACATATTCCAATATTGTCACTCCCTTAATAGGCACTTTTATAAAGTAATTCCGCCTTAGCGTTTAGTATCTGCCTCTACTATGACTGATGGCACAGATTAGCAATACATCCAGTATTCGAAATGTACAAAACTAGATGACCGTTAGAGCTTTTTTGCTACAGTTCTCTAATTCTTTAGACCGCTTTCGTTACCAAAGGCTATCTTTTATTTACTGATATAATCCCACCTATAGAGGTAGGTGTTTTGCTAAATTAATACAGGAAAGGTCATCGTTAGAAACCTTTCTTCTATTAACTTGTTACCATCATTATGCAAATCTTAATACTACCTCTAAAAGGTTCATATAAATCTAGTTAAATAGAGAATTGCGAATAATCTAAATATAACGATAGATTGAAAAATCATCATAAGGTCCTTCTTAAAAGTCCCTTATGATGATCAAAAGATGAATTATTTTTCCACTTTTTCTGGAACTTCGATTTCACCCTTAGCAATTTTTTCTTTATATTCATCGATTACTTTTTGTACATCTTCTGGAATTGCACCGCGAGAATCCGCAAGTTTAACTCCATCTTCAGCTAAACCATAAACAAGTGTTTCTCCACCAGGGAAGTCACCGTTTTTCGCTCTGTTTGAAATATCTACTACTGCTGTGTTAACACCTTTTAACATAGAAGTTAAAGTTACGTTTGTTTTATCGTCTACTTTACCTTCTTCGTACTGGTCAGCATCTACACCGATTACCCATACATCTGCATTTGGATCTTTTGCTTTACGTTCTTTTGCTTCAGAGAATACACCATTACCAGTTGCACCAGCAGCGTGGAAGATGACATCTACACCTGAAGAGTACATGCTGTTAGCAGTGATTTTTCCTAGATCTGCTTTATCAAATGCACCAGTGTATTTTACTTGGATGTCGATATCTGGATTTACTGCTTTAGCGCCTTCAACAAAACCAGCGTGGAAGCGGTTAATAACTGGAATATCTACGCCACCTACGAAGCCGATTTTACCTGATTTAGACATTTTAGCTGCAGCAACACCCGCTAAGAAAGCACCTTCTTGCTCTTTGAACAGTACGTTTACTACGTTGTCTGCTTTCACTTCAGCATCAATTAACGCAAAGTGATTGTCTGGGTTTTCAGCTGCTACTGCATCGATTGCATCAGCCATCATGAAACCGATACCATAAACTAAGTTAAAGTCACGACGCACTAAGTTGTTTAAGTTTGTTTCATAGTCAGCATCTGAAGCTGATTGTAGATAGTCGAAACCACCATCACCTTTTTTAAGACCGTGTTCTTTTCCGTAAGCTTGAACACCTTCCCATGCAGATTGGTTGAATGATTTGTCATCAACGCCACCTACGTCAGTAACCATTGCTACTGAAAATGATTCTTCTGATGTTTCTCCACCTGAAGCGTTATCATTTTCTTTTGCAGGCTTTTCGTCTTTTGTACCACAAGCACCTAAAATTGCACTTGCCGCTAATACTGATGTTAATACTAAACCAAATTTACGTTTTTTCATTTAATTAACCCCCCAAAGGTATTGTAATTAGCAGGAAAAAAATTTAGAAATGTTCTACACCCGTTTACGAACTACATGGAAGCTGAATTTATCAGCTCGGAAATAATTTTTTGAATAGAGCACTACTTGATCATGGTCATCGTAATGCAACTGCTTTAACACTAAAAGAGCTGTTTCACGTCCACAGTTTAAAATCGGTGAAGCTTGTTCATGATACCCAACTGGATCAATGTACGTAACCGCATAGGCCACATGGATTTTCCCAGATTGCTCAAGAGCAGAGAACAGTGAAACTTCTTTTTTTTCGACAAAGTCAGTAGGCAGGAAGCTTGCGGGTAGCTTGTCTATACAGTAAACTACGGGCTCACCGTCCGCTGTTCTGACACGTTCAATTGTGAGTATTTTATCGTCGTCATCACATTGGAAGCGTTTTAAATCTTCCTCAGAAGGAATGTGCTCGGCCGCTTTTAAAAAACGCGAACCAGGCTCCATACCCGCTGCCTCGATCATAGAAGAAATGCTCGATAAATGCTCGATGCCTGATGTAAACAACGGCTTAGGGTTGACAAAAGTCCCAACCCCGTGTCGGCGCACAATCACATTTTCCTCTTCCAACAGTCGAAGTGCCTCTCTAAGTGTTGCTCGACTGACTCCGAGTGATTTCGATAATTCAAATTCTGAAGGCAGCTTTTCATTTTCTTTAAAAATGCCAGCCTCAATGTCAGATTTTAAACGATCGATTACTTGAAGATAGAGATGACGATGATCTGCTTTAATAGTCACATATATCACCACCAAAATCAGAGATCAGACATCTGATGTACAACATTCCTACTAATCGTTCATAAATATAACATTTTTGCAGAATGAAATAAACAGTTTTAAATAAAATCTGTTATAGAATTCATTCTTTCTTCAAATTCGTTGCAAATAAATGGACAAATATACAGAAAGGGCCATCCATTTAATGTTTAATTGTCGTATTGATGAATAAGCACCTGACGAGGCTTACTGCCCTCAGGAGGCCCGACAATACCGCGTTGTTCCATCTGATCAACAATACGTGCTGCTCTTGAATAGCCTATTCGGAAGCGACGCTGAAGCATGGAGACAGATGCTGTTTGCATACTGACCACTAATTGCACTGCTTCGTCATATAATTCATCGGTTTCCTCTAAAATCGTTTCTTCTTCAGTAGGAATCATCTCCTCTTGATACTGAGCCTTTTGCTGTTCTATAACAAAATTCACAACAGCCTCAACCTCTTGATCCGATAAAAAGGCTCCTTGTACCCGTTTTGGTTTCGAGGCACCGGCTGGTAAAAATAACATATCGCCGCGACCCAGTAATCGTTCTGCTCCGCCCATATCTAAAATCGTTCTCGAATCAATAGCTGAAGAAACTGCAAAAGCAATTCGGGATGGAATATTAGCTTTAATGACACCTGTTAAAACATCTACACTTGGTCTTTGCGTTGCAATAATCAAATGGATTCCCGCTGCACGTGCCATTTGGGCTAAGCGGGTAATTGAATCCTCCACATCACTAGATGCGACCATCATCAAATCTGCTAACTCATCTACAATGACTACAATATAAGGTAGCTTAGGATGCTTTTCTTCTGTCTGTTCATTGACCTTTTGAACATGATTATTGTAGCCTTCAATATTTCGTGTTCCAGTATGTGAAAACAGGTCATATCGACGCTCCATTTCAGAAACAACTTTTTTCAGGGCTTGAGAAGCTTTTCGTGCATCGGTCACAACAGGCGCCAATAAATGGGGAATACCGTTATAGACGTTTAACTCCACCATTTTCGGGTCAATCATCATAAGCTTTACTTCATGTGGTTTTGTACGCATTAGTATGGATACTACTATGCCGTTTATACAGACACTTTTCCCACTACCTGTTGAACCCGCTACTAGTAAATGCGGCATTTTATTGAGCTCTGCTAGTACTGCTTGTCCCGTAATATCTCGTCCAAATGCTACCTGCAACAACGCCTCTGGCTTAGCGCCATCCTTCGATTCTAATACCTCTCGTAAAGTAACAATGGCAACCTCACTATTTGGCACTTCAATACCAATGGCCGATTTCCCAGGGATTGGTGCCTCCATACGAATATCCTTGGCAGCCAGCGCTAATGCTAGATCATCTTGCAGATTGACAATTTTACTTACCTTGACACCAATATCAGGTAAAATTTCATATTTCGTAACGGCTGGTCCTAAATGAACTTGTGTGACCTTTGCCTTTACGCCAAAGCTTTGCAATGTTTGTTCAAGCTTTTTGGCATTCGCCTGGATGACAGAATATTCTCCACTTTGATCATGTTGTGGTGGTAATTGTAATAGATTATAGGATGGAAGCTGGTAGTCTGCATTTTCTACAGTATCTGTCCCTTGAATATGGACCTCATCCATAGCTTCATCGTGTTCATTGTCCACTATTTCTGCCTGATCAAATATAGTTCTTTCCTGAGATACATTTTGGGTAAATGCAGAAATAATGGGCTCATGATGTATTTCTTCTTCTTCTTGCTCAGGCATATCCGCAGTTTGATTGACCGCCGCAATCTCGTCCACACTTTCTGCTCTAGAACGGCGATTACTTGGCTTTTTAGGTGCATTTTTTTTCTTATCTCGATGTTTCTTTTTCCATTTACCAAATAAATCTGGCATTTTCTCTGCCAAATATGGCACTAATGCTTTTCCAGTAACCAAAATCAAGCCGATAAAGAAAATAACCCAAGCAACGACCCTTGCCCCTGATGCTTCAAATAGAACGTGAAGACCACTAAATAAAAGAGCACCAATCATTCCACCACCTAGTGCATTACTGCGATGAATAATCCCCTCGGTATTGATGAGAATTCGCCATGATTCACGGAGAACCGAATCAGATAATAAGCCACCTGATTTTGATAATTGTTCAAATAATATGCCATGACTAAAGATGGTTAAGCTCATAATAATGAGGAGCATACCTAGAATTAAGCGGTCTTTCATACCGACTTTTTTTCGACCAATCATCATTAATAACGCAACAAATATTAGCATAAATGGAACCGCAAAATGTAAATTTCCTAATAGAAACATTGCGAATGTTTGTAGCGTACGCCCGATCATACCGTATTCAAAAATCATGATGACCGCAAGCGCAATTAAGAGCAGTCCTAGAATTTCATACATAAGTGGAGACATTTCTTTTTTTTCTGTTGTTGCTTTGCTTTTAGTAGCTTTTTTTCTTTTACTAACCGCCATTTCTATCACCTTCTTCTGCAATCCATTTTATATATGTAGCGAATCATACCATGTAGAACTCGAACATTTCAAAAAAAGGATTTTCCACCGCAATTGGGAGAAAATCCTTTTCCATTTATTTTTCCTCAAAGCCTTGACGATGAGTCATTTGTATTAATATTCCATAATAATTGGAATAATCATTGGACGACGCTTTGTTTTCTGGAATAGGTACGTATTTAATGTATCACGAATTTCTTGCTTAATATTCGTCCATTCAAATGTATCTTTCCCTACATATTTTTCAATAACAGTCCTTGCGATGTCCGATGCCTCAACCATTAACTCTTCTGATTCACGAACATATACAAAGCCGCGTGATAAAATTTCTGGACCAGACGCAATTTTCTTTTGTGCACGATTTAATGTCACGACCACAATGAAAATACCATCTTGTGATAATAATTTACGATCACGAAGAACAATATTCCCCACATCGCCAACACCGATCCCATCAATTAAAACGTTACCAGCTTGTACACGTCCACTCATGCGCATCTTATTATTTTTATATTCAACAATATCCCCTTTATCAGCGATAAATATTTGGGATTTTTGCATGCCTAGCTGTTGAGCTAATTTAGAGTGAGCAATTAGCATACGATATTCCCCTTGTACAGGAATAAAATACTTTGGCTGCATTAAATTTAACATAAGCTTTAAATCTTCTTGACTACCATGACCTGATACGTGCACATTTTTGCTAGAAGTTAGAATTTCAGCCCCAGCTTTAGAAATGGAGTTCATCGTATTAGCCATTTGCACTTCCATACCAGGAGAAGGTGTAAATGTAATTAAAACTGTATCACCTTGCTTAATTTTAATGTCACGATGATGCTTACGTACGATTTTTTCTAGAGCATCTAAAGGCTCCCCTTTATTACCTGTTGTAATAATGATAATTTCATCGTCTTGATATTTTTGCATGTCTGAAATTGGAATAATCGTATCTTCTTCGACTGTTAAATAGCCCAGCTGTACACCTAAATCTACAGCCTTCTCTAATGGCTTCCCGACAATCACTACTTTACGGAAAGATTTTTGAGCTTGAGCAAATACTTGTTGAATTCGGATAAAATTCGATGCATAAACAGCTACTAAAATACGACCTGGTGCTGAATGGAATGTTTTTGATAATTGTTCTTCAATGACAATTTCCGATGTTGTATAACCTGGTCGTTCAGCTTCACAAGACTCAGATAATAGAATAAAGACGCCGTCTTCCCCTAACTGGGCCATTTTCGCTAAATCAGGTTTAAATTTACCTGTCGCCGATTGATCGAATTTGAACTCTCCTGTATGAACAATCGCGCCTTCAGATGTATGGAACACTACCCCTAACGAATCGGGAATACTATGTGTTGTGTGGAAGAATGTTACATACGTTGAGTTGAAATTCATACGACTACGGTTTGTTACTTCAAAAAACTTTACCTGATGTGGTGCAGGTAATTCTTTCAGATGTTCCTTTGCTAGAGCAATTGTTAATTTTGAGCCGTACACTGGTGCCTTTATTTTTTGCAATACATAGGCAATCGAGCCAATTGCATCTTCATGTCCGTGTGTTAAGAATATACCTTTCACACGCTCTTTATTTTCTTCTAAGTACGTAATGTCAGGGATCACGATATCGATGCCTAGCATCTCGTCCTCTGGGAACATTAAGCCGCTATCTACTACAAATAGCTCTTCATCAATTTCTACTACGTACATTGCTTTTCCAATTTCGCCCACACCCCCAAGAGGGATGATTCGAATCAGTTCATTTTTCTTTTTTGTCAATTTATTTCCTCCTAAAAAATATCCCGAACAGCAACCACTTAACATTTATTATACGGTTTGCTAAGCTTTTGCACAAATTAAAAATACATGTTTCACAGCAGAAATATATTTTCTTATCTTTTCCTTATTGCTAGTAGATGGAAAGACAGATATTGGAAGCCTTATCGAAATAGAGTCATTAAAGTATTTTTGAGGATGAGAAGTTATGGATTTCTGAAATAAAGAGGATATCTAAATAAAAAATTTATAGCTGCTTTTAGTTTTCGCACGAAATGATCTTTGGGATTTCATGGATCAATAATTAACATTTCAAATTGTTCACGTTCATGGATTTGATCTTGCGTCATCATGGTTGACCACCTCGAAAATCTAAATGAATAGGAAGTTCTTTATGTAGAGGTTGATTGGAACGAAGGGCGAGAAAGTCGAGATTCTGGGCTGAGTGGATGTTTTCTGTGCGAAAGCAAAGTGGCAGCAACAAAGTGAGGGTAGCGGGGTCGACCCCGTAAAGAAAAAAGACTGTAGCCAACTCAAAATTCATTGAGTCGACTACAGTCCGCGAGACTGATTTGTATGATCAGCCTCGTTTTTATTTATCTAAAACTTTTCGCTTTTTCTTGATACGTATCCCAAATGTTATCAAAGTTAGCCTTCTCTTCATCCGTCATTTCCATCATTGGCAAACGAACATTGAGTGTATCAAAGCCTAGTTTTGTCATTGCATATTTAATAGGTGAAGGGTTCGGTTGAGCGAACAACGCGCGTACAAGAGGTAATAATGCTCGGTGAATTTTAGCTGCTAGCTTATGATTTCCTTCTTCAAACGCTTTAATCATTAATTGCATGTCATTGCCTACTACATGAGCTGCGACAGAAATAATGCCTGCCCCGCCAATCGCCATTAGTGGCAATGTTAGGCCATCATCTCCGCTATACACTAAGAAATCATCATCTGGATCAACATTTTCAATAACATCACCCATCTGATCCAAATTGCCGCTTGCTTCTTTAATCCAAGCGATGTTAGGAATCTTACTTAATGCAACAGAAGTTTCATAGGCCACATTCACACCAGTACGCCCTGGGACATTATAGAGCATAACTGGTAGACTCGTTTGTTTAGCAATCGTTTCAAAGTGAGCAAAAATCCCACGTTGATTTGGTTTATTGTAGTAAGGAGCTACAAGCATGATGCCATCTGCTCCATTTTCTTCTGCTTTATGGGTCATGGCTATAGAGTATGCTGTTTCATTGTCCCCTGTACCAGCAATAACTGGCACACGACCAGCTACCTTTTCTACTGTAAAACGAACAACCTCTATTTTTTCTTCAGTAGACATTGTTGGATTTTCAGAAGTCGTACCACAAGCAACAATACAATCTGTACCATTGTCGATCAAATGATTAATAATACGTTCTAATTCTGGATAATTTATCGTGCCATCATCTGTAAACGGCGTAATCATAGCCGTTCCAATTCGACCTAAATTCATCCTTACACCCCTCTTATAGTAAGTTATCCTCAAGCATTGCTTCTGCAATTTGGATAGAGTTTAATGCAGCGCCTTTTAATAGATTGTCAGAAACGATCCATAGATGGAATCCTTTTTTGTTGTCTAAATCTTGACGGATACGTCCTACAAAAGTAGCGTCTTCCCCTTCTGCATAAATAGGCATTGGGTAAGTTTGTGTTGCAATATCATCTTGTAATACTAAACCTGGTGCATTGCGTAATACGTCAAAAATCTCTTGGATTGATGTTTCTTTCTCTACCTCAATATAAACAGACTCTGAGTGACCTGAAACGACCGGCACACGAACGCAAGTAGCAGCAACTTTTAGCTCTGGTGCATGCATAATTTTTTTCGTCTCATTAATCATTTTCATTTCTTCGTATGTAAATCCGTTATCTGTGAATTTATCAATTTGTGGAATGACATTACGAGCGATTGGGTAATGGCGCTTATCACTACCAGATGGTAAAATATTTGCTTCTACATCCCTACCTGCTTCCCAGTTTGCGCTTTGTGTTTTTAATTCTTCAATAGCCGAAATACCTGCACCTGAAACCGCCTGATACGTTGAAACAAGCACTTTTGTTAATCCAAATGCTTTACGAATTGGCTCAAGTGCAGCTACCATTTGAATTGTCGAGCAGTTTGGATTTGCAATAATCCCTTTATGCTTCGCCAGGTCTTCTCGATTCACTTCAGGTACAACAAGTGGTACCTCTGGATCCATTCGGAAATGGCTCGTATTATCAATAACTACCGCACCACGCTTTGCTGCTTCGGGTGCAAGCACAGCTGATACTGAACCACCAGCTGAGAATAAAGCGACATTGACGCCTTCAAAAGCTTCAGGTGTCGCTTCTTCAATTGTATATGTTTGACCATTAAACTCGATTGATTTTCCTGCTGAACGTGCAGATGCTAGAAATTTAATGTTTCCTATTGGAAATTTACGTTTGATTAATTGCTCCATCATTTTTGATCCTACTGCTCCTGTTGCTCCAACAACCGCAACTGTTAACTGCTTTGTCATCTGTCATCTCTCCTTGAATACAAGTTCCATAATGTGTGCTATTGTATCACAAAAATACTGAAAATTGTGTGTAATCTATGATTTATTTGAAATATTGTATCAACAGCGGTTGTAATTGCTTTTTCTGCGTAATTGCTGCATGAACAGTATCTACCATTTGGTCAAAATCAGCAATGAGAGAATTTGGTTTGGAGTGAGGAGAGTCCTGACCAAATGGGATAAAATAAATATTTTTGGCATTTAACAACTTCATTATATTTATTCCATTTAAGCCGAGTGCATCATTTGTTGAAATTCCTAACACTACAGGTGATCCATTACGTAAAGTTGCCTTTGCTGCCATAAGAACAGGGCTATCTGTTGCCGCATTGGCAAACTTACTAATACTATTACCTGTCATTGGAGCGATTACCATTGCATCCAGTGGATTGGATGGACCAAATGGCTCCGCTTCTTTTATAGAAGAAATAACCTTTTCTCCAGTTAAAGCTTCTATTTTAGCAATCCATTCCTCCCCTGTACCAAAGCGTGTAGCTGCATGTAAAACGGAATGGGTAATGATTGGTATAACTGTTGCACCAACATCCATAAAATTTTGAATTTTAGGTATGACATCTTCATACGTACAATGAGAGGCTGTAATACCTAGGCCAATTCGTTTCCCCGTTAACAATCTTCTTCCTCCTCTATGGCCTTGCACAGAATTTCAGCAGCATCATGTGCAAAGTATTTCCCAGGCAATGATGGCAACAGTACATATGTTTGAAGTTGCTCAGCATCTATATCCAAACAGCCTGGCTCTGAGGCTAAATCATATAAAACTGCTGGAACATGATCTTTAAACGATTCTGTAATCCATTTAGCTGGAATGGTATTAATAAATGTACCTTCATTAATTGACCATAAACGATCATCTAAGTCCGTAGCTTTATAGCCATATGCTTTAGCTTCACTCACTTGTACAACCGAACGTGCAACAATATGAACATTTGCCCCCATCTTAACTAATAAAGAAGCGAGCATTTTTGCGATACGTCCGAAACCTGCGATTGTAAAGTTTTGTCCGTAAATACATTTTTGCTCGAGTCCGTAAAACGTGGCGATAAACCCCTCTGCTGTTAATCTAGCATTTTGCCAAATAAACGATTCTTGTTGCAAATAGCAAAGGGATTCATTTTTTTCTAGCAGATGCTTCCAGTGCATAGTTAAACGACCTGTATAAAATTTAACCTGTGATATACCATATAGCTGTTCTACTTCTATTTTTAAAGGCAGGATAGGTAGAATAATTTTATTTGGTTGAAATTCTAAAACAAGTTTATTTAACTCCTCGTTCCAAACTGTCGTTCTTTTATAAAACACTGTTCTCGATGGACTTCTTAACATTGTTGCTAGTTCTTTTAATCTGGAGTCCTCACCGATAACGAGCCATTTTTCGTTTTCCAAAAGCTCACCTCACTGTAAATATTCTGACTGTACTGTAGATGTCTTGTTAAATAAAATTCGATCTTCACCAATTAATATAATTTCGTGCCAAGGTATCATTTCACTAACCTTCATTTTCTTTTTTTGGAAAGGTAATTTATCTTTGACAATCTCAAAGCCATGTATTTTTCCTGTTTGCACATCTAATAGGCATTCTGTATGAGCCAGGATGCCAAAATGTACACCACCCTCAATTTGAATTAACTCTTTATCCACCATCTCAGATAGTAGCATTCCTCATCTCCCTCCTTGAGCCGTTACCTCAATATATGCCGAGTTTTTGTAAATCGTGCCCCCTACCAAAAGTAGGAATATATTGCATTTCCGCTCCAATCTGTATATAGTGTATATATACAGTTATAAGAGGTGAGGATTTTGCATATCCATTTAAGCAATGCCAGTGATAAGCCTATCTATGAGCAAATCACCATCCAGCTCAAAGAAGCCATTCTAGCTAATAAATTGCAAGCAGGTGATGCCCTACCATCCATTCGTGCTTTAGCTAAAGATTTAAAAATAAGCGTAATGACTACTAAACGCGCCTATGCCGATTTAGAACGGGATGGCTTTATTGAAACAGTCGCTGGGAAGGGAAGCTTTGTAACGGAACGTAACCAGGATTTCCTGCGTGAGGAGCTCTTGCGACAAGTAGAGGAACATGTACTGAAAGCCGTAAAATTAGCGAAAACAGCTGGTTTATCAAATGAAGAGTTACAAGATTTAGTCACTTTGATGTTAGAGGGGGATCATTAAGATGAATGCCATCGAAATTCATGACTTACATAAAGGGTTTGAAGGATTTTCACTAAAAGATGTAAGTTTTTCAGTACCTCAAGGAACCGTAATGGGCTTTGTTGGAGAAAATGGTGCTGGAAAATCAACAACGATTAAGTGCATGCTTAATTTAGTCAAAAAAGAATACGGCGATATATTACTTTTTAATAAAGATCATGTCGAGCATGAACAATCGATAAAAAATGACATTGGCGTGGTTTTTGATGAATTACACGTACCCGAAACGCTGACGGCGACTCAGCTCGACAAAATTATGAAAAAGGTATTTAAAACATGGGATACAGATTACTACTTCGAGCGATTAGCTCAATTTAACGTGCCAAAGAAGAAAAAAATCAAGGAACTTTCGCGAGGCATGAGAATGAAGCTATCAATTGCTTTAGCATTGTCCCATCATCCGAAGCTCTTAATTTTAGATGAACCAACAAGTGGTCTGGACCCCATTATTCGCGATGAAATTTTAGATTTATTTTTAGCATTTATGCAGGATGAAACACACAGTATTCTTTTTTCTTCCCATATTACAAGTGATTTAGAAAAAATAGCAGACCATATCACCCTTATTCATAATGGGGAAATTTTATTGAGTGAAAGTAAAGATGCCCTTTTATATGAGTATGGCATTTTCAAAGGAAGTCTTGAGGAGGTAAACGAATTACCTGAGCATGCGATTTTAAGAAAGCGCAATGGCGTATTTGGAATCGACGCATTAGTACTTAAAAAGGAAGTAAATGAGGTTTTTAAACTTGAAAGACCCTCTATCGAAGATATTATGCTATTTTTCGTGAAAGGGTGTGTTTGATTATGATTGGATTACTAGTAAAAGATTTTATGACCATTCAGCGTCAAATGAAGTCACAATTATTTGTCATACTTTTTCTCCTTATTATGGCTATTCTTATGCGAGAAGCTTCTATGCTTTTAGCTGTTATTGTCTTTATTGTTACCATTCAAGCCATCACTGCCCTTGCGTATGATGAACAATGCAATTGGGATAAATACGCTAATACCTTTCCAATTACAAAAGCTGATATTGTGCTTAGTAAATACTTACTAAGTGTGTTATTAATGCTGATCGGTCTTGTCATTGCTCTACCGATTATTTTTCTTATTCATCGATTGAGCAGTAATGAGATGACTGCTCAATTTTTCCTCACGTTTATGATGATTGTAACATCGGCCCTTTGTCTGTTAGCCGTTTTTTTACCTATTTATATTAAATATGGCTCTCTCAAAGGAAGAATGGTTCTGATTGCACTTTGTTTTATCCCTGGCTTTTTAGTGGGGATGCTTAAAGGCGCTATACCCTCAATGATTATGACAATTTTAGATTTAAAGCACTTCATCTATTTTACACCTTTCGCTGGACTTCTGTTACTATGGCTATCCTCACTCATTTCTACAGAAATCTATAAACGAAAAGAATTCTAGGGGGGATTCCATGCGTGCCTTATTAATACAAAGATTTATCGTACAAAGATGGACTATCTTTTTTGCAATCACTATCTGTTTCATTCTTTATTTCATACGCTCTCCTTATTTAGATAGTCCATTCATTTGTTTATTTGTTGTAATTGTTTCCGCTAGCCTCGTTGAAAATTTATATAAAGGGGATCGTCAAGTAAAATGGGGAGTTTATGTTAATAGCTTGCCAATCTCAAAGAAAGTCCAATTACAGTCGGATTTCCTTTTTTGCTATGCCTTTGTTGCTAGTCTTTATATTTTAATTGCACCATTGTACTTTTCACAGACTGAAGCTTCTACAAACTTTATTGCGCATTTTGCTATGTATGTTGGTTTTATCAGTAGCTCTTTTTCTCTACTTTCTAGTCAATTTTATATTCAACAGCTCGAGGAAACGGAGAAAATGCGATCTTTACGGATGCTTACAGCTACAGTGCTAATTATAGCTCTTAATGCGGTTGTTCATTTTTATTTATCTCTAGTAGCAGGGAATCTTTTCATCCTGTTCATACCAACGCTTATAAGTATTTTTAGTAGCTGGTTAGTTTTTCAAAAATGTCTTCATTTATTGATGGCACGAGAAATATTATAAGCGTAAAAGAAAATAGGCTGCCCTTCAGGCAACCTATTTTTTATCTACAACTACATGAATTAATGTATCATTAGCAATATCAATCGTAAAGGCTTTGCCAAATCCAACAACATAACGCCCCTCTATTGGCGTTAGTTCGAATAAAGAAAAATCAAGTGAGCGCAACAACTCCATCATTTTTGCATTAAACAGTTGATCGAATGTCTCAAATATGTCCTCATGACCTTCATTCCCTAATTTTTTCGGTACACATTGCCAACGTGCTCGCTCTGGAGCAAATGGATTGGCTGTTACGGCCTCATCTGCTACACATATTAAATCAACCACTTCCGATTGATCCATGAGTTGGTAATGCTCTGCTACTCGGCTAATATAAACATAAAACTTTCCGTTGAGTCGCACAAAGGGCGTAGTACTACTAAAAGGCTTACCTTCCCCATTCACGAAGCTTAACACACAGTTTTTTTTATTTTGTATAAAGCTTTCATAATCATGTTTTACTTGTTCAATATCAATTGCTTTTGGCATATTATTTCCCCCTATACTCTAACCGTATTTTTTAATTGAATTCTCGGAGCATTATCCCAAGATACATATTGAATTTCAGCTTCCATACGATATATTTGTTGGATCATTTGTTCAGTCATAACTTCATCCGGTGTCCCTATTTGTGCTCGGTTACCATCCTTTACAACGACGATTTTATCGCTGTAGCTAGAAGCTTGGTTCAAATCATGAAGCACCATCACAACTGTCATACCCATATCACGATTAAGCTCCCGTACTAATTCTAGCACTTCATGCTGATGAGCAATATCTAAAAAGGTCGTGGGCTCATCCAATAATAAGACTTGTGGTCGTTGTGCCAAAGCCATTGCAATCCATGCTCGCTGTGCCTCACCACCAGACAAAGCGGCTATTGGTTTTTCTTTATAATGAGAGAGATAGGTTTTTTCTAATGCCCAATCAATAATTGCCTCATCCTCTGCATTCAGGCGTTCAAACCATTTTTTATGCGGATATCGACCATAGGCCACTAAACTTTTGACAGAAATATCGCTCGGAGCTTGGTTTTGCTGACTCAGCATACACATTTTACGTGCGATTTCCTTTGAGGATAGTCGACGCATATTTTCTCCTTCAAACAGGATATTTCCACCACTGTACGGCTGCATCCGTGCAATCGCCTTTAATATCGTTGATTTACCAGAGCCATTCGGTCCAATAATCGATAGAATCTCACCTTGTTCCACTTCAAATGAAAAATTATGGACAACTTCCTTTTGTTCATAGCTGATGGATAGCTGTTCAATTTTTAACATTAAAACGCCCTCTTTCTCATTAAGTATAAGAAGTAAGGTCCACCGATTACCGCCATTAAAATACCTGCCGGAATATCAAGTGGTGCAAATAGTGTCCGTCCGCCCGTATCGGCAACCAATAAAACAATCGCCCCCAAGGCCATACTCATAGGCAACATGTATTTATAATCAGAACCCACTAATAATCTCGCCATATGAGGTACTATTAATCCAACAAAGCTGATCATCCCTACTGCAGCAACAGATATTGCTGCTAAAAAGACAGCTAAAATTGATAGCATAATACGAATACGTGTTACACTTTCCCCTAAATTAGTAGCGACCTGATCGCCCAAACGGATAATGTTAGCTTTGCGAATCGCAAAAATGGATAGTATCCAGCCTATAATGGCGTACAAATAAATCATATGCAGCGATGCATTTCCTTTTGCAGCGAGACTACCATTCATCCATTGTACTGCCGATGGTAGACGATCACTATATAGTATCGACAAAAAGCCAATGACGCCCCCACATAAAGCATTTACTGCAACCCCTGATAAAATAATGGTGATGGGGGTAATGCCTGTCCGTCTCCAGGCGAGTGCATAGACAATTGCTGCTGCAATTAAACCACCAACAAAGGCCGCGATAGGAATCAAATGGGTTAATTCTGGATTTGCTAAAAGGATTATCAATACAAATGCTGCAGCACCACTTGTTACCCCTGTTAAACCTGGGTCTGCTAACGGATTTCCCATGACTGCCTGTAGTAACGCCCCAGATATAGCTATACTTGCGCCAATGATTAAAGCTAGTAACACGCGCGGAAGACGGATATCCCATATAATGGTTGTATACACACCCTCTTGACCACGACCATTGATAAGGGTCGATAATATATCAGGAATTGAAATATGGACACTACCTAATCCAATTGCTATTACTGCTGCTAACATGGTTACCACAAAGGTCGTGATAATAATCATGCGACTTCTTGCTGTATGAATCATACCTCTACCTCACGAACTTATTTATAGAAATAATCTGCAATCGTTGTTAGTGCTGTCTCAGCATTTGTAATAGATGTGACACCGAAAATACTGTAATCAAGCATATAGATTTTGTCATTTTTATATGCTGATAATTGTTGCCAAGCACTATTTTTTTCAATTTCTTGTTTAAATTTATCTTCATTCGCTCCGTGATCGCCAGACGCTAAGACAAAGACAATATCTGGATCCGCTACAACAATATCTTCTAAATTCATTGGTGAATAAGTAGACTCTGCTTTTAATACTGATTTCGCAATATTATCTGCTCCCAATCTTTCGACTAAGCTTCCTAAGTAGGATTTGTCATTCATTACCATAAAGGAATCAGATGTTCCGATAACGAGCATAACAGATGGTAATTCTTTTCCTTGTGCTTGCTCTTCCAGCTCTTTTTCTTTTGCTACAAGGTTTTGTAAGATTTCATTTGCTTTTTCTTCTTTACCAAAGTATGTACCTAGCACCTTAAAACTCAATTTTAAGTCATCATACGAATCTGTTGGTAAATAAGCTGTTGGGAGATTCATTCCCTGTAGTGCTTGATCTAATGAGCTTTGTAGAGAAGAAGCACCAAGAATCAAATCGGTTTGTAAACTCGAAATAACTTCTAAATCTGGTGACATTGGTGAACCAATTTTTGTAATCGAATCAAAGTCAGATGGTATCGGGTTTGTCGATGTTGGTACCCCCACTGGTGTGATTTCCAAAAGATGTAGCATTTCTGTTAAAGGAACTGATGTCGTTACAATTTTTTCTGGAACTGTTGTAGGAAAGCTTGCTAATGCCTTCTGAAAGGCTTCTTCATCAACACCATCTTGAAATTCATCTTTTTTGACAGCCGAAGTATCAGCAGCTTCATCTTGCTTTGCTACTTCTTCCTTTTGAATTTCTTTGTCTGCACCTTTCTCTTCTTGTTCTGCACATCCAACTAGTGCTAATGATAATGCAAGTGTACTAACATATAGCCATTTTTTCATATCTATTATTTCCTCCGTGTAAATGAAAATGATTTTCAATATCAATCATACTATCAGAGTTAATTGATAATTACAATGCCTAATTGATAATATAAATAAAAAGTAGGTGTCTCAATAATCATTTGAGACACCTACTTTAAGAATATACTAGGAGGTAGCTATTTTATTCGCTTGGTCCAATAATTGAAATAGCCGGCTCTGCTTTCAAAATTTTAGCAATCAATCGATCCACTGAGTCCATGGATACAGCATCTATAGACGCTAAAACCTCATCTACTGTACGATGTTTACGATGAACAAGCTCACTCGTACCATTCCGATTCATACGTGCGCCAGTTCCCTCTAACCCTAGAACAAAGCTACCTTTCAGCTGCTCTTTTGCATTATCAAGCTCTTCTCCCGTGACACCACCTGCGACAATATCGAGTAGAGTAGCATCAATAGTATGTTGTAGCTGTGATAATTGCTGACGGCTAGTACTGCCATAAATGGTGAACGCCCCAACATCTGCATAACAGGATTGGTAAGAGAAAATAGAATAAGCTAGACCTCTTTCTTCACGTACCTCTTGGAACAATCGTGAGCTCATATTGCCACCGATAATATTATTTAACGCAATAAAGCTATACATATCAGGGTCCTTAACACCAATAGCTGGATAAGATATAGCTAAATGTGCTTGCTCAGTATCTCGGGTTTTGGAAATTTCTCCAGGATGAAATGAAGGATTTGTCAGCACAGGCGCAATCGCAACTGCGGAAGGCTGATATTGTCCAAATAACCGTTCAATCGTAGCCATGAGCTGAGGTGAAATATTGCCCGCAATGGAAATTACCACTGACTCTGGACCATAATGTTTGGCCATATAATGGCGAATCGCCTCAGCAGTAAATGTCTTTAATGTAGCTGCACTGCCCAATATCGGACGGCCCAGTGCATCATTGGGATACATGACACTCCACAGCTTTTCATGCACATCATCGTCCGGAGCATCTTCGCTCATTAATATTTCCTCTAATACGACTTGTCGTTCTTTTTCTAGTTCTTCTTCTGCAAATGTAGAATTAAAAAACATATCAGCCAAAATAGAGACTGCTAGCTCTGCATGATGATCTAAAACTTTTGCATAATAACACGTATTTTCCTTAGATGTGAAAGCATTTAATTCTCCACCTATCCGATCAAACTCTTCCGCAATTTGACGAGCTGAACGAGTTGCTGTTCCTTTAAACAGCATATGCTCTATAAAATGTGTAATACCGTTCTCTTCAGGCAGTTCATAGCGTGAGCCCGCATTAACAAAAATACCTAAAGCAACAGATCTTACATGGTTAATTTGCTCTGACACGATACGAACACCGTTCTGACATGTATGTACTTGAACCAAAAAATCTCCCCCAACTATCTATTTCTTTATGATGATAACCTATTTAAAAAGGCTGCGCATTAGACGCAGCCTTTTATCTTTATTATTTTTGTTGTTCAGCGCGTTCTTTTTCCTCTTGTAGTACTACTTTACGAGATAAATTCACACGACCTTGTTTGTCAATTTCAATTACTTTTACTAGTAATTGATCGCCAAGTTTTAACACGTCTTCCACTTGCTTTGTACGTTCCTCTTGAATTTCTGAAATGTGAAGCAAGCCATCTTTACCTGGGAAGATTTCACAAAACGCACCGAATTTTTCAATACGCTTCACTGTCGATAAGTAGTATTCCCCTACTTTAGCTTCACGTACGATATCTTCAATAATTTGTTTTGCGCGTGCATTCATTTCTTCATTAGCAGAAGAGATATAGATTGTACCATCTTGTTCTGTATCAATCTTAACGCCCGTTTCTTCAATAATTTTGTTAATTTGTTTTCCGCCAGGTCCAATAACATCGCGAATTTTATCTGGATTGATTTTAACAATCACGATTTTTGGTGCAAATTCAGACAAGTGTTCACGTGGCTCTGCAAGTGTCGCAAGCATTGATTCTAAAATATGCATACGTCCTACTTTAGCTTGTGTCAATGCTTCTTCTAAAATATTGCGTGATAGGCCATCGATTTTAATGTCCATTTGTAGAGCTGTTACACCTTTAGCTGTACCAGCCACTTTAAAGTCCATATCCCCTAGATGATCTTCCATACCTTGAATATCCGTTAAAATAGAATAATGTTCATCTTTTTTAATAAGGCCCATTGCAATACCTGCAACTGGTGCTTTTAAAGGAACACCAGCATCCATCATAGCTAATGTAGATGCACAAATAGAAGCTTGAGACGTTGAACCATTTGATTCAAGTACTTCTGATACACAACGGATTGTATATGGGAAAACAGACTCATCAGGAATTACTGCTTCCAGTGCACGTTCTCCTAAAGCTCCATGTCCAATTTCACGACGACCTGGTCCACGAATTGGACCTGTCTCACCAACCGAGAATTGAGGGAAATTATAGTGGTGCATGAAGCGTTTTGATTCTTCGACACCTAAACCGTCAATAATTTGTACATCACCAAGCGCACCTAACGTACAAATAGAAAGTGCTTGAGTTTGTCCACGTGTAAATAGACCTGAGCCGTGAGTACGTTGTAATATTCCTGTTTCAGAGGAAAGTTGTCGAATCTCGTCTAGTTTACGACCATCTGGACGAATTTTATCTTCAGTGATTTGACGACGTACTTCATCTTTTACCATCTTATCAAGTATTGTATAAACCTGCTTCATCGTATCATCATCTGCTTCTTGCTCTTCATAGGAAGCAATAATACGATCTTTTACAGCTTGAATCGCTTCGTCACGAGCATGTTTCTCAGCAGTTTGAATAGCATCATGCATATCAGTCTCACAAGCAGCCTTTATATCCGCTTGGATTGCTTCATCAATTTCAAATAATGTAACTGGTTTCTTTTCTTTTCCTACCTCAGCCACAATTTGCTCTTGGAATGCGATAATTTTTTTAATTTCTTCATGTCCAAACATAATCGCTTCTAACATCACTTCTTCTGGAACTTCAAGTGCGCCAGCTTCAACCATGTTGATAGCGTCCTTATTCCCTGCTACAGATAAATGAATTGTCGATTGGTTGGATTGTTCCACTGTTGGATTAACAATGAACTCCCCATCAATATAACCAACTTGTACACCTGCGATCGGTCCATCAAATGGAATGTCAGAAATAGCTAATGCTAATGAAGAACCAACCATTGCTGCCATTTCAGACGTACAGTCAGAATCATTTGACATAACCATAGAGATTACTTGAACTTCGTTACGGAAACCATCTGGGAACATCGGACGGATTGGACGGTCGATTAAACGGCTCGCCAATATAGCTTTTTCAGATGGACGCCCTTCACGCTTAATAAAGCCGCCAGGAATTTTACCCGCAGCATATAGACGTTCTTCATAGTTTACTGTTAATGGGAAGAAATCAAGTGGTTTTGGTGATTTTGACATTGTGGCTGTAGATAATACGGAAGTATCGCCATAGCGTACTAATACAGCTCCGTTTGCTTGTTTTGCTAACTGTCCTACTTCAATTACAAGTGGACGGCCAGCCCATTCGTAGGAATAGACTTTCTTTTCGTTCATTCAATGAACCCCTCTCTATTATAAAAACACTTACTTCGTCTGTATGTACTAATTGTAAGTGTACCAAAAATGCTTGTTCTATGCTCAAAAATATTTCTTGAAATAATCATACATTTAAATTCAGTTATTGCCAATTTATTTAAGATTTATTTCTATATTTTATTGAAAAAACATTTTTATACTTTTGTTATATGGAATTGACTTAAATTGATCCTTCCTGACGAAAAGTAATGTATGTAAATAGATATAAATGCTTCTTCACATTATTATTTCAAGTGCAGGCTATACACAATAGATTTATTATACCACGGTACTTGTCATACAACATCCTACTAGTATAAAGAAAGTTAAGTATGTAGTAAAGTTTAAGTGTGTCAAGAGGAGAAATTTAATATAAATGCCCCGTCAAACTAGCATTCACGGGGCATTTAATGTCTTCTATATGTAAATTATGTAGTTTTAGACAGCGGTCTAGCTATTTTATCTTTGTTTTTTGCTGTTTGGATCTTATTGCTGATAGCTGGAATGACGAAACGATCCAATCCAAACTTACCGGCATTGAAACCAGCTACTGCTATAAAGATAGCGAGTAAAATATCCCAAGGATTACTTGATATAGTACCTGCCATTAAAAATGCAAAATTCATAACCATCCCAAAAAATGCAGCATACGTTGTTAAACATCCAAGTATTAATCCTAGGCCAACTAAAAACTCTCCCCAAGGAATAAGGAAATTAATAATTTCAGCATTAGGTAAAGCAAAAGTTTCAATAAACTTTACATATAGTGGGTATGCTACATCCTCGCCGCTAGTTACTGGATTTTCTATTGCATTTGCTAAAAAACCGGATGCATCAAATCCATTCATCAATTTTCCCCAACCGGCTGTTAGCCAATGCCAACCTAGATAGATGCGAATAATTGTCAAAATCCCTGCAACAATATTATTCTCTCTTAATATTTTATTAAACATCCAACTGCACCTTCTCACCATAAAATTTTGTTTTCACATTTCACAAGCTGAAGTAAGCTGTTATAGGCCATTCATGGCTAAATAAAAACAACTACTATTCAATTCGTTCTTGATTCAACTTGATTGGACACTAAAGCTAGATTCATATAGGACTGGTTGAATTTGGTTGCGAAATGTGATTAGAATATATCACCCTTTTATTGGCTAGAACATGTTTTTTCTAGCTCGTTCACCGGAGCGTAAAAAAGTTATGGCTTATTATCGAACAAAATAAAAATGGAGACGAGAAGTGAACTACCTTAGAAGGTCATTTCTATTTTTTTCAATAAAAAAAGACTGTAGACAAAACATAAGTTTGTCTACAGTCCGCTGTAATTAGCGACGTAAGCCTAAACGGTTGATTAGTTCACGGTAACGTTGTACGTCATTTTCACGAAGATATTTTAATAAGTGACGACGACGACCTACCATTTTAAGAAGACCACGCTCAGAGTGGAAATCTTTTTTGTGCGTACGTAAGTGAGTATTTAGAGCATTGATTTCTGCTGTTAATACTGCAACTTGTACTTCTGGTGAACCAGTGTCACTTTCGTGAGTACGGTACTCAGCGATAATTTCATTTTTACGTTCTTTTGTAATAGCCATTTGTATGGACCTCCTAAGAAAAATTATTTATCCCCACTAGCACAGTAAACGTTGGAGTCTTCGATATACCGAGCTAAGGTTGAGCATTATGCACTTATGAATGTTACCATAAATGATTGGGTCAAGCAAGTAAAAACAGTTACTTCGTTGACTCTATTGTAGATTGTTAAAATATTGTATAGCTTCTTGTTTATCTTTTTCGATTTGCGTTTTTAAAGCATCAATACCGTCAAATTTTCTTTCGCTTCGAATACGTTTATACCAAGCTACATGTACTTCTTCGCCATAAATATTTTTATCAAAATTTAAAATATGAACCTCAATGGACAATTGCTTATCGTTTGGATCTTTAAACGTTGGTTTGTACCCTACATTGCAGACACCATCATACCAAGCATTTTGGACTAGTAGACGAACTGCATAGACCCCACTTGCCGGAATAAAGGTGCCTTCTAAAGCTTGGACATTTGCAGTTGGGAAGCCAATTGTTCGACCACGTTTATCACCATGTACAACCATTCCGTTAATTTCAAATGGCCGTCCTAATAATGTTCTCGCCGCTTCCATATCACCCTCTTGTAAAAGTTGGCGAATACGGGTTGAACTGATTTTCTCTACATCATCCGTTCTCTTCTCAACAATTGTCACACCATAATCACCATCACTTAATGCACGCATATCTTCCATTGTCCCTTTACCAAATGCCCCAAATGAATAATCGAAGCCAGCCGTCACATGTTGAATATTTAATCCACGAATAAATGTATCAATAAATGCGGCTGGAGATAGCTTAGCAAAATCAGAAGTGAAATGGACAACAAATACTGTATCCACGCCTTGTTCTTCAAAAAGCTGTAATTTCTGCTGTAAGAGGGTAATATAAAAAACCTTTTCGTTACGCCCTCCAAGGACTAATGATGGATGCGGGTCAAATGTCATTACTGCACTTGGAATTTGACGCTTTTCTCCTTCTTCCTTTGCCGCCTTGATAACAGCCTGATGCCCTCTATGTACACCATCAAAAAAGCCAAGCGCTAATGAATAGGGCTGCATGCTTTCTCTTTGCTGTAATTGATGTGGGTATTTTAAATGAATGACCTCCATTGAAAAATCCTCCTACTCTATCGTCGGAAACATCTTGTGTGGTTTCATCAAACCTGCCTTTGTAGGGTGAGCTTGATAAACCGCAACTGCCTTTCCATTGATTCCAAAGACAATTTTATCATGTATCTCTAACAATGTATCTGCTGGAAGCACCTGTCCATTGAAAATTTCTTTTTCAATGGCAGAGGTAATCTCAATATATGGATAGTCTGTTAATGCATACTCAACAGGTAAAATACAAGTAGTCACCTGCTCTGCATCCATAAGCTCCGCCACCTGTGCTAGCGTAAAACAGTTATCGCGTGTAAAGGTACCTGAAGCAGTACGTACGAGCTCTTTCATATGTGCTGGATAACCAAGAGCCTCCCCAATTTGGACAGCTAATGTACGGATATAAGTCCCTTTACTACAATCGATACGAACTGGGAATGTTATCTCCTGCCCCTCGTAGGATTCACGGTCATCGAGAAGCTCTAAAGCATAAATGGTAACTTGACGAGTAGGTCTTTCAACTGTTTCACCTTTTCGAGCATATTCATAGAGACGTTTACCATTTACCTTGACCGCTGAAAACATTGGTGGAGTTTGCTCAATAACACCTGTTAATGAAGCTAAAACCTCTTGCAACTGCTCACGAGAAACCTTCTTAACTGAAGGATCCTCTGCAACCGTTTCGCCCTCTGCATCCTCCGTTGTCGTTGTGCGACCAATGGAAATAATAGCTTCATAGGTTTTTCCTGCATCTGTTAAATATTCTGCAATTCGAGTGGCTTGGCCAATACAAATTGGTAGTACACCTTCCACACCCGGATCTAAAGTCCCTGTATGCCCAACCTTTTTTGTGCGTAAAATTTTACGCAGCTTAAAGACACAATCATGGCTTGTCATGCCTCTTTCTTTCCAAAGCGGTAAAATACCGTTCATATACATCCTCCCAAATTGCCTTATAAATAAAATTTATCTTGCATTATTACCAGATCAAAAAACTTCTTTATGAAGATAAAAAGCCTGCCTGCATGAACATGCAAGTGGCAGACTTTTTCAGCTTATTCTTTGTGTAAACCTCTTAGCAATGTATCAATACGGTTTCCGTACTCAATCGATGAATCGAATTCAAAGATTAATTCTGGTGTGCGTCGTAAACGGATACGTGAACCAATTTCTGATCGAATGAAACCGGAAGCTTTTACTAAAGCTTTAATCGTTTCCTCGCGTTCACGTTCATTGCCTAAAGATGTAATATAAATAGTCGCTTGCTGTAAATCACCCGTTACCTCAACACCTGTAACAGTAACAAAACCAACACGCGGATCTTTAATTTTACGGCCAATAATATCGCCAAGCTCTTTTTTCATTTGCTCAGCAACACGGTTTGAACGTAGAGACATAATTTGTCACCTCTATTTCGATGTACAGGTAGTTGATCTTTTCATGCTACTTAGCTATCTCAACTACCTCCTATTGCTTATAAATAGTCTCGCCACACATTAAGCTGTTCCCATGACGGATTTGACTCTAAATAGTGGAGCGCGTGATTAATTTCTCGTTCAGCTGCTTCCTTCGATGAAGAAACAGCTACAAGTGCTAATTTTGTGCGCTGCCATACGTTTTGATGGTCAATTTCCGCAATAGAAACATTAAACTTCTGTTTAGTGCGGGTAATCATACGCTGTAAGACAGCACGTTTTTCTTTTAACGAATGGGCAGTTTGAATGATAAATTCAACCTCTGCGTATACAATCATTATACTCGTTTAACTTCTTCCATAATGTAGGCTTCAATAATGTCGCCTTCTCTAATATCGTTGAAGTTTGTAATCGTAATACCACATTCGTATCCTCTTGCTACTTCTTTTACTTCGTCTTTGAAACGCTTAAGCGTATCTAATTCACCTTCAAAAATAACTACGTTATCACGAATTACACGAACGCCTGAATCGCGTGTTACTTTTCCTTCAATGATATACGAACCAGCAATTGTACCAACTTTTGATACTTTAATTGTTTGGCGAACTTCTGCTTGACCAATAATTTTTTCTTCAAACTCAGGATCAAGCATACCTTTCATTGCTTGCTCAATCTCTTCAATTACTTTGTAAATGATACGGTGTAAACGAATATCTACGCCTTCTTCTTCGGCAGCACGTTTTGCATTGACATCTGGACGTACATTGAAACCAATAACAATCGCATTGGAAGCGGCAGCAAGAGAAATATCAGATTCCGTAATGGCACCTGCACCCGTGTGAATAATTTTCACATTTACGCCTTCTACATCAATTTTCATTAATGAAGCAGCCATTGCTTCTACAGTACCTTGTACGTCTGCCTTAACGATTAAGTTCAGCTCTTTCATTTCGCCTTGGCTCATTTGCTCAAATAAGTTATCAAGCGTTACACGTTGTTTTTCAGAACGTTGTGCTTGGATAGCTGACATTGCACGAGTTTCCCCAACTTGACGAGCTGTTTTTTCATCTTCAAAGACAACAAAACGGTCCCCTGCTTGAGGTACATCATTTAAACCTGTAATTTCTACTGGTGTTGATGGTCCAGCTTCTTTCACACGACGGCCTTTATCATTCACCATTGCACGAACTCGACCAAATGTATGACCGACAACGATTGGGTCACCCACTTTTAATGTACCATCTTGTACTAACAGCGTAGCAACTGAACCGCGTCCTTTGTCTAGCTGCGCTTCAATTACTGTTCCAAGAGCTAAACGGTCAGGATTTGCTTTTAGTTCTCCTACTTCTGCTACAAGTAAAATCATTTCTAGTAATGTGTCAATGCCTTCACCTTTTAATGCAGAAATTGGTACGAAAATTGTTTCGCCACCCCATGCTTCAGGAACTAAGCCATGTTCAGTTAATTCTTGCATCACACGATCTGGATTTGCAGACGGTTTATCCATTTTATTCACAGCTACAATAATTGGTACTTCTGCAGCTTTAGCGTGATTGATTGCTTCTACTGTTTGTGGCATTACACCATCATCAGCAGCTACAACTAAAATAGTTAAATCCGTTATTTTTGCACCACGTGCACGCATTGTTGTGAAAGCAGCGTGTCCTGGTGTATCAAGGAAAGTGATTTTCTTGTCACCTTCTGTTACTTGGTAGGCACCGATATGCTGCGTAATGCCTCCAGCTTCACCTGCAGTCACTTTAGTATTACGAATTGAATCTAATAATGTTGTTTTACCGTGGTCAACGTGACCCATGATTGTCACAACTGGCGGACGTTCTGATAATTCAGCTTCATTTACTTCTTCTGTTTGCTCGAAGTGTGTTTCTAAGTCCGTAATATCTACACGAATCTCTTCTTCCACTTCTACACCATAGTCTGCGCAAATTAATTCAATTGCATCCTTATCTAATTCTTGGTTAATTGTTGCCATTACCCCAAGCATGAATAATTTTTTGATAATTTCAGATGGCTCACGGTGTAATTTTTTTGCTAATTCTGCTACTGATAATGATTCAACAAAAGTAATTTTTTCTGGAAGTTCCTTTTGTTTAAGCGGTATTGATGGTTGATGCGTTTTTGGATGGCGACGTTTGCCTCCATGAATCCCTGGTTTTGGACGTTGGTTGTAACCACCGCCACCTCTACGATTATTATTATTATTGTTATTATTATTATTTTGTGTCATATTTCTGTTTTGATTACCTTTTGCATTCTTAGATTTTTCGTTAGACGAATTTGAGTGTTGCTGTGTGTGTTGCTGATTATTTGCTTTAGGCTTAGAAGTAGCAGATTGCTGCCTTTGACCTTCTTGCTTTTTCACCGAATGGTTTTGTTGACCGTTCGATTGAGGTTTTTGTGATATGTTTTGAGTTGCTTGTTTTCCTACATTTTTCTCAGGTGTTGCTTTAAATGTTTGGTTTAACTTTGACACGATGTCTTTCTCTAACATAGACATATGATTAGTTACACTCACATTTAATTTACTAAGTGCTTCAATAACCTCTTTACTCGTTTTATTCACTTGTTTCGCATATTCATGAACTCTGATTTTGGTCATCTGCTCACCCCCGATTATTTTTCGTTGAGTAGACTAGACAATTTACTTGCAAAACCTTTATCGGTAATCGCTAAAGCCACTCGGGCCTCCTTACCTGTAGCATGTCCTAGATCGTAACGATCTCCAATTACATGATACTCAACGTTGTAGTACGTGCACTTATCTTGAATCTTCTTACTTGAGTTTTTAGAAGCATCGTTTGCAAGCAGTACTAACTTAGCATTGCCATTACGGACTTCCTTTACTACTAACTCTTCTCCTGAAATCACTTTACGGGCTCTTGCCGCAATTCCAAGCAAATTAAATATTGCTTGATTAATCATAAAATTGACTCCCTACGAATTAGCAAAATAAGCTCCTCGTAAATTTCTTCAGGAATTTTCACATCAAGTTGGTGCCCCAATACATTTTTCTTACGAGCGATATCAATTGCCTTCTCTGATTTAGAGACATAGGCACCACGCCCAGGTTTTTTCCCGGAGATATCTACACTTACTTCGCCCTCTTTTGAACGAACAACACGTATCATTTCTTTCTTTGCCAGCATTTCTCCAGTTGCTACGCATTTACGAAGAGGTATTTTTTTGTTAACAGCCATAAGAATCACCATTCCTCTCTGAAGCTTGTCGTAAGAGGTGGACAAGTCGTGCTCTACTTGACGCTCTGACAGTATTCAGTCGGCGTAGGGGGCCCACTGAATACTGTCAGGTAACTCGTCACACGGGCTTTCTTACTTATTCTTCGTCGTCTTGATATAAATCTACTGCCACTTCATCAAGATCACTTTCTTCATCTTCAGCAGGTACGAAAGTGCTTGTAGCAGATGGATAGATACCTAATTCACGAGCATCTGTCTCACTCTTAATATCAATTTTCCAGCCAGTAAGTTTCGCAGCTAAACGGGCATTTTGGCCACGTTTACCAATAGCTAGCGATAATTGATAGTCTGGTACAACAACTGTTGTAGATTTTTCTTCTTCGTTTACTTGAACATCTAAAACTTTCGATGGGCTAAGTGCATTGGCAACGAATACAACAGGATCTTCCGACCATTCTACGATATCGATTTTTTCGCCGTTTAATTCGTTAACAATTGTTTGTACACGAGCACCTTTAGCTCCAACACAAGAACCTACTGGATCTACTTCTTCGTTATGTGCATAGACAGAAATTTTTGAGCGATCTCCTGCTTCACGAGCAATCGATTTAATCTCTACAATTCCTTCGTAAATTTCAGGTACTTCCATCTCAAATAATCGGCGTAATAAACCAGGATGTGTTCGAGATACAATCACTTGTGGACCGCGTGTTGTACGTTCTACTTTTGTAATATATACTTTGATGCGATCATGCGGACGATAAGTTTCGCCTTGGATTTGCTCATTAACTGGCAATGCCGCTTCTACTTTACCTAAACCTACATAAATATTTCGCGCATCTAAACGTTCCACAACACCTGTTACGATATCATCTTCACGATCGACATATTGCTCGTAGATTAAACCACGTTCCGCTTCACGTACGCGTTGTGTTACGACCTGTTTAGCTGTTTGAGCAGCAATACGGCCGAAGTTACGTGGCGTTACTTCTTGTTCCACGATATCTTCTAATTGATAAGCTGGGTTAATAACCTTTGCGTCCTCTAAAGAAATTTGTAGACGATCGTCTTCTACTTCTTCCACAACATCTTTACGTGAAAACACGCGAATAGAGCCCTTATCTAAATTTAAGTCCACTCGAACATTTTGTGCTTGGTTGAAGTTGCGTTTGTAAGCTGTGACTAATGCCGCCTCAATTGCTTCAATTAACACATCTCTTGAAATTCCCTTTTGTTCTTCTAGCGCATTCAGCGCATCTAACAAATCACTACTCATTTTGTTTTCACTCCTAAATATGCATTATGCTAAAAATCGATGGCTAATCGTGCCAATGCGATTTTTTCTTGTTCTATTGTTACTGTAATTTTACGCGTTTTAATGCGCACTTCCATCACTAATGTATGTTCATCGTAGGATGTTAAGTAGCCTTGGAATTCCTTCATGTCGTTAATGGGCTTATAGGTTTTTACATAAATAAACTTACCAATTGCCTTTTCAAAATCAGCATCCTTTTTTAAGGGACGCTCCGCTCCAGGTGATGAAACTTCTAAATAATAGTTTTGTGTAATTGGATCTTTTTCATCCAATAACAAACTTAGTCGTTCGCTGACTTGAGCACATTGGTCAATGTCGATGCTACCTTCTGGTGTATCAACATAGACGCGTAAAAACCAGTTACGCCCTTCTTTTACGAACTCAATATCCACTAACTCCAGATTTAACTCATCTACTATTGGTTTAGCGAGCTCTTCAATTAAAGATGGTACTTTGCTCATTATTTCCTCCTGTATCTATTCTAGCGTGTCAACCATTCATTACAGTATTCGTAGTGGAATGAACCATAATAAAACAGAAATTCCACCAGTTGCTTTGGTGAAATTTTACGGTCTTACCTGCTGTTAGTCAAAATTTGTTTGCTACGGTATAACAACAGAAAAGAGCGGGTAAGCCCCACTCTTTTGCTGGAAAAATATCAACAAATTATTACCATTAGAATAGCATAGTTCTTGGTATAATGCAAATTTCCTTCATTCAAGATAACCATATTGTGACAGGATTTTGAAATAGCAATGGTTTTACAGATTAGACTTTGAAAGAATCAACAGCTCATTCAATCTTAAAAGAGTGATAACTGATTGGCATCAGGCATACCTTCTAAACAGCCAAGCTGATCCATGTATTCGATTAGTGTCTTCGAAACACGGCCTCGTTGCTGTAAATCCTCCTTCGATAAAAACTCCCCATCTTCTCGAGCAGCCACTATCGTTTTGGCCACGTTCGTACCAAGTCCTGGGATCGCATCAAAAGGAGGAATTAGTGTATTGCCTTCAATGACAAATTCACTTGCCTGCGAACGGTATAAGTCAACTTTCTGGAAGCTCATGCCTCGTTCACACATTTCCAGTGCTAGCTCCATTACTGTTAATAAGTTCTTCTCTTTTGTAGAAGCATCTAGACCCTTTAAATTGATTTCGTCAATACGTGCACGAATCATTTGTGAACCTTGAACCATAGAAATTAAATCAAAGTCATCCGCACGTACTGTGAAATATGCTGCATAGTACAGGATTGGGAAATGGACCTTAAACCAAGCGATACGAACCGCCATTAATACGTATGCGGCAGCATGGGCTTTTGGGAACATGTATTTTATCTTTTTACAGGACTCGATATACCAGCCTGGTACTTTATTGGCGAGCATCTCTGCTTCAAATTCCTCTGATAAGCCTTTCCCTTTACGTACAGACTCCATGATTTTAAATGCTAACGATGGCTCTAGACCTTGGTAAATTAAATACACCATAATATCGTCACGACAACCAATTACTTCTTTCAGGACACATGTCCCGTTATGAATTAATTCTTGTGCGTTACCTAGCCATACGTCTGTTCCATGAGATAATCCGGAAATTTGCACAAGCTCTGAGAATGTAGAAGGCTTTGTATCCTCTAACATTTGCCGTACGAAGCGAGTACCGAATTCAGGAATACCCAATGTTCCCGTCTTACAGCCAATTTGTTTTTCAGTGACACCTAACGTTTCAGGTGAACTAAAAATTTGCATGACGACAGGATCATCAGTAGGAATCGTTTTCGGATCTATTCCTGATAAATCCTGTAGCATTCTAATAACCGTCGGATCATCGTGTCCAAGTATATCTAGTTTTAAAATATTATCATGAATCGAGTGGAAGTCGAAATGGGTTGTGCGCCATTCTGCATCCTGAGCATCTGCTGGGAACTGTACTGGCGAGAAATCATAAATATCCATATAATCAGGTACTACGATAATTCCCCCTGGGTGTTGCCCACTAGTTCGCTTGACCCCTGTACATCCTTGCACTAAACGATCCACCTCAGCTCCACGGAAATGTAAGTTGTGATCATTCGCATAGCCTTTGACATAACCATATGCTGTTTTCTCAGCCACCGTACCGATTGTTCCTGCACGGTACACATAATCCTCACCAAACAATACCTTGGTATAGTTATGGGCTTTCGGCTGGTATTCACCAGAAAAGTTTAAATCGATATCGGGTACCTTATCCCCTTTAAAACCAAGGAAGGTTTCGAATGGGATATCTTGTCCATCTTTTTTATAAGGTGTTCCACATTCTGAGCAGTCTTTATTTGGTAAGTCAAAGCCTGAGCTAACCGAACCATCATCAAAAAACTCGGAATGCTTACAATTTGGACAGATATAATGCGGAGGCAATGGGTTAACCTCCGTAATTTCCATAAAGGTTGCCACTAATGAAGAGCCTACGGAACCACGAGAACCTACTAAATAACCGTCAGCTAATGATTTCTTCACCAGCTTCGCAGAAATTAAATAAATTACACCAAAACCATGTCCTAATATAGATTTTAGTTCTTTTTCAATGCGCGCTTTTACAATTTCGGGTAGCTCCTCACCGTAAATATGATGAGCCATTTCATACGTTAAGTTGGTTACTTCATCATCAGAGCCTTCAATTTTGGGTGTATATAAATCATCCTTAATCGGTTTAACATCTCCAATGCTATCAGCTACTTTTTGTGCATTCGTCACAACAACTTCTTTAGCCAGATCTGGTCCTAAGAAATCAAATTCTTTTAGCATTTCATCCGTTGTTCTAAAATGCACCTCAGGTAGCTTGGATCGATTTAAGATGTTTGCACCACCTTGAGAGCCAACAAGTATTTGTCTAAACATAGCATCAGTTGGGTCTAAATAATGAACATTTCCCGTTGCCACAACTGGTTTATCGAGCTTCTTCCCTAACTTAACGAGCTTTCGAATGATATCCTCTAATGTCCATTCATCACGTACGACATTACGCTCAATTAATGGAGCATAGACCGCTTTCGGTTGTACCTCAATATAATCATAGAATTTAGCTACCTGTTCGGCTTCCTCAGGTGATTTATTCATCATCGTTTCAAATAATTCACCATTACTACAACCAGAACCGACTAGTAAACCTTCTCGATATTGCTCTAAAACAGCTCTTGTCACACGAGGAACTCGATAGAATGTTTTTGTATGGGCATGTGAAACAATTTTAAACAAATTCTTTAAGCCCGCATTATCAACAGCTAAAATAGTACAATGCATAGGTCGACCTTTTTTATAAGCGTCCCCACCACCAATATGCTTATTAAAATCATCATGGTATTTAATGACTAATTCATCGGCATCTTTTAATAATTGTAATAGTAAATAGCCTGTCGCCTCTGTATCGTATATCGCTCGGTGATGTTGTGTTAATTCAATATTGAATTTTTTACAAAGTGTATTTAAACGGTGATTTTTCATTGTTGGGTACAGCAATCTAGCTAGCTCTAATGTATCGATGACTGGATGTGTTGTTCCTTCAAGACCAAATTTTTTATAGCCTGTATACAAGAAACCAATATCAAATGACGCATTATGAGCGACAACAATCCCATCACCAATAAATGCATGAAACTCTTTTATCACTTGCTCTACTTCCGGTGCATGACGAACCATATCATCCGTAATACCTGTTAATTCAATAGTCGTTGCTGAAAGAGGATGATGTGGGTTTGCAAAGCTTTCATATTTATCAATAACTTGGCCATCTTTAATTTTTACTGCTGCCAGCTCAATAATTGTATCGTAAGCAGTTGATAACCCGGTCGTTTCCACGTCAAAGACAACATAAGTGGCTTCTTCTAATAAGCGGTGCTCTGGCGCATAAGCTATAGGGACACCATCATCCACTAAATTAGCCTCCAAGCCATAAATTACTTTAATACCATGCTTTTTCCCTGCTGCATAGGCTTCAGGGAAGGATTGTACAACAGCATGATCTGTAATAGCTATTGCTGGATGACCCCATTTTGCTGCCTGTGCAACTAGTCGATCAACGGGCGTCACAGCGTCCATTTGGCTCATTGGTGTATGCAAATGTAGCTCTACTCGCTTTTCACCCTCTGGTGCTAGATCCTGACGTGTTTCTTTTTTTATTTCATTAATATCATTAGCCATGACGATTAAATCACGAATAAATGTATCTGTTTGGACGGAGCCTCGAACTTTAACCCACATTCCCTTTTTTAGGTGCTGCATCAATTCAGCATCGTCATTATCACGTGAGAACATTTTGACGATGATAGAGTCCGTATAGTCAGTAATTTTAATTTGTAATAAAGAACGTCCACTTTTCAGTACTTTAATTTCTGCATCAAAGACAAAGCCCTCAACAATCACACGGCGCTCCTCTTCAACAATGCGTTTAATTTCCATAATTTCATCGTCTTTAATAAGCATACCAAGCTGGAATGGACGATCACCAAGGTTCGCAAGAGCTGGATTGTCCTTCTTCTCTTGCTCTCGTTTTTGGAAATCCTGCATCGCTTGCTGAGAAAGAGCTGCTTCTTCCATACGCTTTTGTTCCATAAACGCTTCCTGAGCAGCAATCATTTCTTCCGTTTGTTCTTGAAGCACAAAATCTATCGCCATTTTTGGAAAACCGAATTGACAATAGCTTTCTGCTAGCTTGTCAGCATACTTCGTTTTTAACATCATAAATTCCATTTCCTGCATACAGGCTAATGTGATTTTCTGACCATTCCACATCGGCACTTGAGAGATAAGGCAATTTTTCAATGTTGGTGCCATCTCATCAATTTGCTCAACAACATTTAGCCAATAAGCTTGGACAAGTTCCTCTGTCACAGTTTTCTCTTGTGTCTCAATGGTTGTATAAACCTGTGCGATTGCTGAAAATTTATCTGTTAAATGGGTACGGAAAAGCTGGTATAGCGGAAATGGTAGTATATCACGTAATTGAATAGTAAAATGCCATAGTCTATCCTTTTTATGGACCGTTAGCCGTGATAACTCACCTTCTTCAAAAAATGACATGTACACATCATCTGTTAACTCTAGTTGCTGCAAAAGCATCCGAAATCTCGTTCTTGCCTCTTGTTGCTGTTCCAATCTATCGACACCTACTTTCAGAAGGAGGCATTCCGTATAAGCCTCATTTTCTAATTCATCTTCAACATAGGACAAGAATGCCAGAAAAAAATTCGCTCCCTCACTGCGGGCGCTCTTCAAGCTTAACAGAGAGTCTAGACTATCTGTTTTTCTTTGCTTGGCTCACTGTCCCGCAGAATTGTCGCGAATTTATTTATTCCTATTTTATCAAAATTACATGAAAGCCTCTATTAGAAGCATTCACTTCCATTTAAAACCAATCATAAGAGATTATTAATTTTTACGGAAAAATTCATTTAAGCGGTCAATCACTTCTTCTTTTTTCCATTCAAATGTTTCCCCAGTTTGTCGGAACTTCACTTCTACAATACCTTCTGTTGCTTTTTTACCAACCGTTACGCGGACAGGTAAACCAATTAAATCAGCGTCCGCAAATTTAACGCCAGCACGCTCAGCACGGTCATCTAGTAGTACATCATAGCGATATGATTTTAATAAGCCGTAAAGCTCATCTGCTAAAGCTACTTGCGCTTCATCTTTCGTATTTACAGGAACAACATGGATATCATACGGAGCTAATTGCGTTGGCCATGTAAAGCCATTTTCATCTTGGAAATGCTCAGCTACCGCAGCTAGAATACGAGAAACACCAATACCATAGCAACCCATAATAAATGGTTGAGATTTTCCTTGCTCATCTAGGAAAGTACCATTCATTTTAGCAGAATAAGTAGTACCTAGTTTGAAAATATGACCAACCTCAATGCCTTCCGCGAATTTAATCGTACCTTGTCCATCTGGAGAAGGATCACCCTCTTGAATAAAACGAATATCTAAGTAGTCATTCACAGCAAAATCACGCTCAGGATTAACATTTACTAGATGGAATCCATCTTCATTCGCACCTGCAATACCATTACGAATAGATTTAATCGCATGATCAGCTACTACTTTTACGTCTACGGGTAACTTCACTGGCCCAATAGAGCCAACACCACAACCTAATAGCTCACGAATCGCTGCTTCACTTGCAAGCTCTACAGAACCCGCTTCAAGAGCATTTTTCAATTTAATATCATTGATTTCATGATCTCCACGCGCAAGAACAACTACAAGCTCTCCATCTACATCAAAGACAAGAGACTTTATAACATTAGCAGACTTTACTTGTAGGAATGCTGAAACTTCCTCAATTGTTTTTTGATCTGGTGTTGCTACTTTTTCAACTTCTTTTAAAGCTTCATCACTTGTCTGGTAATCTGCAATGACTTCAGCCATTTCAATATTTGCTGCATAGTCAGATGTATCTGAATAGGCAATTGTATCTTCTCCAATTTCAGAAAGAACCATGAACTCATGTGTACCTTTTCCGCCGATAGAACCTGCATCAGCGATAACAGCGCGATAGTTTAAGCCAAGACGTGAGAAAATATTAGAATAGGCTCTGTACATATCATCATATGTTTCATCTAAGCTTTCACGAGATGCATGGAAGGAATACGCATCTTTCATAATAAATTCTCTTCCTCGTAGTAAACCAAAGCGAGGACGTTTTTCATCACGGAATTTCGTTTGAATTTGATAAAGTGTTAACGGTAATTTTTTATAAGATTTAATTTCATCACGTACTAAAGTTGTAATTACTTCTTCATGTGTTGGCCCCAATGCAAAATCACGGTCATGACGGTCTTTTAAGCGCATTAATTCTGGACCGTATTTTTCCCAGCGACCTGACTCTTGCCAAAGCTCAGCAGATTGTAGAGATGGCATTAATAGCTCAATCGAATTGATGGCCTCCATCTCTTCTCGAATAATTGCTTCAATTTTTGATAACACACGTTTTGCAAACGGTAAATACGAGTATACCCCACTTGTATTTTGACGAATAAACCCTGCACGTAGTAATTGCTTATGTGACTTTACCTCAGCATCAGCAGGTACTTCACGTAATGTTGGGATAAATGTTTTACTTTGCTTCATTCAGTGTTCCACCTTTTTTAATAGATAAGTTTATACTCTCAATAGCATAAACAAATTTAGCTTTGAGCGCAATGTTTCGTAGAAATTGCGCCCAAAGCTATAAATAAAATTCCTTTTAATTGTAAAGCTAGAATTTGCTAGTCATTGATTAAAAGAAAAATCTCTGTATATCATTCCATGTGACAACTACCATTAAAATCATTAGGAGAACAATGCCTACAAAATGAACAATTCCTTCTTTTTGACGGTCAATTGGTTTCCCACGTAAAGCTTCAAAACCAAAGAATAATAAGCGACCACCATCTAAAGCAGGTAATGGAAGTAAGTTCATAATTCCTAGATTTATACTTAACATTGCAGCCCAATTCATTAGGTTCATAATACCGTATTGAGCTACTTGCTCGGTTGCTTTATAAATACCTACAGGACCCGATAAAGCGTCTATTGTAAACTTACCAGTAATCAGCATACCTAGAAGCTCAAATATTTTGACAGTCATATTATAGGTTTCTTGTGCCCCATAGACAACAGCCTTTAGTGGATTAAATTCTCTCGGGCTATCGTAAAGCACACCAATTTGACCATACTTTTCTCCATCCTGTTGGACTTCCTTCACTGTCATATTTAAGTTGATAGATTGTCCATCTCGATCTACGGTCACCATAATCTCTTCGTTTGGATGATCCTGAATAATTGCAGCTAAATCCTGCCACTTTTCAACAGCTTGTCCATCAATGGCTGTAACTCTATCTCCTGCAAGCATCCCAGCCTCCGCAGCCGGATTATTTTCTACTACTTCAGAGATTACTGGCTCATATGTTGGAACTCCGTGAATTAATCCAATAGCTAAATAAATCACGAAAGCTAGAATAAAGTTAAAAAATGGTCCTGCAAAAATAGTCATCGCTCGTTGGCCAACCGTTTTAGAATTAAATTGACGATCATGAGGTGCAATGACAAGCTCTCGTCCATTTTCCACAAGGACACAATCCCTCGCTACCTGATAACGAACTAATCGTTCTTCTTCATCATAGCCCTCTACAAACAAATCTTTTTCTAAATCAGCACGTTCAACTTCTAAAAATAATAAATCTGGTAATTGCTTATTATTTTGATTGAAAATGATTTTTTTAACAACATTATCTTCATTGACAACAAGCCCTATTCGATAGCCTGGCTGTAATTCAGTGCCATCCATATCTTCGCCAGCCATTCGTACATATCCCCCGATAGGCAATAAACGAACAGTATACATTGTTTCTCCATGTGTTCTCCCATAAATTTTGGGTCCCATTCCAATGGCAAACTCACGTACTAGAATACCTGCTCGTTTGGCGAATAAGAAGTGTCCAAGTTCATGGAAGAAGACGAGCAAACCAAATATTAAAATAAATGCAATGGCTGTTTGCATAATACCCCACCTTTAAAAGCGATTAGTTAACGATATATAGCTCTCGTTATTTTACCATGTCTAACACTATTTTTCTTGTTTCACTGTCCACCTGTAAAATCGTTTGTAAATCTGGTATTGCAATGTTTTGGTGTGCTTGCATCACACGTTCAATTGTCTCATCGATTTGAAGGAATGTTATTTTCCCTTGTAAAAAAGCTGCAACTGCTGCTTCGTTCGCTGCATTCATGGCAGTTAAAATGGTACCACCAGTACGGCCAGCCTCATATGCTAATCGCAATGCTGGGTAACGTTCAAAGTCCATTTCTTGAAAATGTAGCTGACCAATTTGCGCTAAATTCAATCGCTGACCATTATGTAACGGGATTCGATCAGGGTAACTTAAGGCATATTGGATAGGAACGCGCATATCTGGTGTACCTAATTGAGCAATCACACTAGTATCATGATACTCAACTAGAGAGTGAATAATACTTTCTCTATGCAAAAGTACATCTATTTTTTCATATGGCATATCAAATAAAACATGCGCTTCAATAACTTCTAACCCTTTATTCATCATTGTGGCAGAATCTATTGTAATTTTTGCACCCATCGACCAATTCGGATGATTCAGTGCGTCAGCGACAGTGACATGTTTTAATTGGTCCCTCGTTTTATCACGGAAGCTACCACCTGAAGCAGTAATAATTAAACGTTCCATATTTTTTGGGTTTTCACCATTCATCGATTGGAAGATAGCGGAATGCTCACTATCAACAGGCAAAATAGTTGCGTTGTATTTTTTCGCTTCAGCCATTACTAAATGTCCAGCTGTCACAAGTGTTTCTTTATTAGCAATAGCAATTGTCTTGCCCATTCGAATGGCTGCTAAAGTGGATTCCAGCCCAACACTTCCGAGTACAGCATTGACAAGAACCGTCGAATCTGGATGTGTAGCAACCTCCACTAAGCCTTTTGCGCCAAATGTAAAGTGAATTGTCGGATACTCCTTAGCAAGCAGCAGCGCATCTTCTTCTAGCTGTACAGAAACTAATTCAGGCTTTAAGTTATCAATCATTTCTCGCGTTTTCTCTATATTTTTCCCTGAAGAGAAAGCTACTAATTGAAAAGCTTCACGCTGTTCTTTTAAAATATCGTAGGTTTGCCAACCGATTGAACCAGTTGCACCTAATAAACTAATCTTTTTCACAACACATTGTCCCCTTTTTCTATCTAAGCAAATGTATGAATAGATTCGGATTAATTACCAAATAAATGTAAAAAATGAAGCAAAGGCACGACGAACAATAGACTATCGAAGCGATCTAATATCCCGCCATGCCCTGGTAAAATATTACCTGAGTCCTTTACATCAAAATGACGCTTAATAGCAGATTCTACCAAGTCGCCCATCTGACCAATAATGGAAGCGACAATTGTTACGACTACAAGTGATATATAACCATTTGCGAATGGGTAAATGAGTTGCATACCAATAGCGAAAATGACAGCAATGACAATTCCACCGATGAAGCCCTCAATCGTTTTCTTTGGTGAGATTTCAGGCCATAACTTATTCTTACCAAATTTTCTTCCGACAAAATAGGCACCTGAATCCGTTGTCCAAACGACTAATAAACAATAGACAACGTACTCTAAGCCTACATTCCTTGTTTCAATTAAGTAATGGAACCCTAAGCCTACATAAAATGCACCTAATAAAATAAAACCAACTTCATCAAAGGTTATTTTATTTTTTACTAAAACGACGTAAATCAGGAGTAACATCATTAGACCATAGACTACCATTAAATTAGACGAATAGCCTATTAAATCTACAACCTTTTCACTCCAGTCCTTCGGTATGACAAGTAAAATTAAAGTGACCAACCCTAAGAAGCCAGGCACAGAAAAAATCGAAATACCTTTCATCTTAAGTATTTCATAAAAACCGACAATAGCCATTGCTAGCACAAGTATGGCAAATGGTACTTTTCCATAAATAACGAATGGAATGAAAAGTGCTGCTGCAATTATTGCGGTAATAATTCGTTGTTTCAAGTTGTTTCTTCTCCCTTCAACCCACCATAACGGCGATTACGCTTTTGATAGTTTTCCACCGCTTCCAGTAAGGTTTCCTCACTAAAATCTGGCCACAATGTATCTGTAAACCAAAATTCTGTATAGGCAAGCTGCCAAAGCATAAAGTTACTTAAGCGTACTTCACCACTTGTACGAATTAATAAATCCGGTTCAGGCAAATGGGCCGTCATTAAATGAGACGTTAAGCATTCTTCTGTTAGGTCTTGCATTGTTAATTGACCGTCCTGCACTTTTTGAAGCATCATTTTCATGGCATTAACCATCTCTGAACGACTTCCATAATTCAGCGCAAAATTTAAAATAAGGCCTGTATTATGCTTCGTTTCTTCCATTGCCTCATACAACGCTTTTTGTGTATGGGCAGGTAATAAAGATGGATCCCCAATCATTTCGACACGTACATTGCGTTCCATCATCTCGGGTAAAAAGGAACCTAAAAACTCGACTGGTAGCCGCATGAGAAAATCTACTTCAGGTTTTGGGCGTTTCCAGTTTTCAGTGGAAAAGGCATATACGGTTAATACCTTTATGCCTAAATCCGACGCAAATCTCGTGACTTTACGTACTGTTTTCATTCCCTCATGATGACCAGCAACACGTGGCATAGCTCGTTTTTTTGCCCAACGTCCATTTCCGTCCATAATAATCGCTACATGGGCAGGAATCGGCTCGCTTTTAGTTAGGGCCACACGCTCCTCCAATGATAGTGTATCCATATTTATTTGTTTACCTAATAGCTTTTTAAACATGCTAACTCCCCCACTACAACTAATCGGACGTATACTAACCTATCATAACAAACAAAAGCGCTTTTTGTCTTTTTTTTCCCCTCTAAATTGACTATGTATGTACTAGCGTATTTTAGAACTATACACATTCTTAAAGAATAAGTTTGTTAAAAAATGTATCAATATTTATGTGATGCATAACATCGTATATTTCATCTAAGCTTTTCTCTTTGATTCAGCTCATATTCGAACGGTAAAGAGAAAAGACGTCCTGTAAAGTATAGGACGCCTTCATCTCATCAAAAAGTTCCATCATAGACATGTAAAACGTTTGTTTTACACCTCTAAAATTTCTTTTTCTTTATCTTTCGTTACTTGATCCACTTTGACAATGAATTCATCTGTCAATTTTTGAATATCATCACCATAGCCACGTAGATCGTCTTCTGTGATTTCGCCAGCTTTTTCAAGTTTTTTCAAATCATCATTCGCATCACGACGTACATTACGTACAGCAATTTTTGCGTCTTCTGCTTCTTTTTTCACTTGCTTCACTAAATCTTTACGACGCTCTTCAGTAAGAGCAGGGATCATTAAGCGAATGATAGAGCCATCATTTGTTGGTGTAATACCGATATCAGATTTCATAATTGCTTTTTCAATTTCACCTAAAATTGTTTTATCGTAAGGTGTAATTACTAATAAACGAGCTTCTGGTACAGAAACACCCGCAAGTTGATTGATTGGTGTTGGAGCTCCATAATAATCAACCATAATGCGATCTAATAATGATGCGTTTGCACGACCTGCACGAATTGAAGATAGTTCACGTGAGAAAGCTGCAATTGTTTTGTTCATTTTATCTTTTGCTTGTTCTAATACTTGTTTTGCCATTATGCATTCCTCCTAACAACTGTTCCGATTTTTTCGCCTAGTACAGCACGTTTAATATTGCCTTGTTCCGTAATTGAGAAAACAATTAGTGGAATATCGTTATCCATACATAGGGTAGAAGCTGTTGAATCCATTACTTGTAAGCCTTGTTGGATAACGTCTAAGTATGTGAGTGTATCATATTTAACGGCTGTTTGATCCACTTTTGGATCTGCAGAATAAACGCCATCAACATTGTTTTTAGCCATTAAAATCGCATCTGCATCAATTTCTGCTGCACGTAATGCCGCTGTCGTATCAGTTGAGAAGAACGGATTACCTGTCCCTGCTGCAAAGATAACGACACGCTTTTTCTCAAGATGTCTAACTGCTTTACGACGAATGTATGGCTCCGCTACTTGAGTCATCACGATAGAAGATTGAACACGTGTTTCAATGCCTAATTTTTCAAGAGCATCTTGTAACGCTAGGGAATTCATGACTGTTGCAAGCATGCCCATATAGTCAGCTGCAGCACGATCCATCCCCATTTCACTACCTATTTTTCCACGCCATATGTTACCGCCACCTACAACAACAGCAACTTCTACATCAAGATCCACTACTTCTTTTACTTCTTCTGCAACAGACTTGATTATTTTTGGTGATAAACCGAAGCCCGCTTCTCCAGCTAACGCTTCACCACTTAGTTTAATAACTACTCGTTTATATTGCGGTACACTCATTGTAAACCTCCGTAAGACTTTATTTAAAAAATCTCTATTCCCTTTTCCATTATAGTATATCTAACCATAATTGCTAGTTGTGAATAAGGCAGAATAGAAAATTCTATTGCTATTTTCGTTCATTTCGGAAAAATAGGGAACACGCTATGTTGTGTTCCCCATTTTTTGTCTAGAAAATCTAGATATTATTTGATTAGGATCAAATGCCCGCTAAATTAGTTACCTTTAACTTGGCTCATTACTTCTTCTGCAAAGTTATCTTCACGTTTTTCGATACCTTCACCAACAGCGTAACGTACAAAGCCGTTTACTGAACCACCAGTAGAAGCTACGAAATCACGTACTTTTTGATCAGAGTTTTTAACGAATGATTGATCAAGTAGGCAAACATCTTCGAAATATTTACCAAGACGACCTTCAACCATTTTAGCAACGATGTTTTCTGGTTTACCTTCGTTAAGAGCTTGCTCAGTTAATACTTTACGCTCACGTTCTACTTCTTCAGCAGAAACTTCATCACGAGAAACATAAGTTGGGTTGATAGCAGCAATGTGCATTGCTACATCTTTAGCTGCTGATGCATCAGTAGAACCTTCTAAAGTTACTAATACTCCAATGCGGCCGCCCATGTGTAAGTAAGCGCCGAATGAATCTGCATCAGTTTTTGTTTTGATTTCAAAACGACGAAGTGTGATTTTTTCACCAATTGTTGCTACAGCTGTAGAAATTTGATCTTCAATTTTTACACCTTCAGCATTTGTAAGCTCTAGTGCAGCTTCAACTGATGCTGGTTTAGCAGTAAGTAATTGCTCTGCTAAAGATGAAACTAATACTTGGAATTTGTCGTTTTTTGCAACGAAGTCAGTTTCAGCGTTAACTTCAATAATGATTGCTTCATTACCTTGTTCTAAAATGTAAGTTGTACCTTCCGCAGCGATACGGTCAGCTTTTTTAGCAGCTGAAGAAAGACCTTTTTCACGTAGGAAATCGATTGCAGCTTCTAGATTACCATCAGTTTGTACTAGTGCTTTTTTACAATCCATCATACCAGCGCCAGTTTTTTCACGTAATTCTTTTACTAATTGTGCAGTAATGTTTGCCATTTAGTGTTTCCTCCTCAAATTGTTTGAACATAGTTTTAATGATAGGTTCTAAAAAAGGTGATAAGGGTTTTGAGCCACTTATCACCTTTTTGTAAACGTGAATTACTCAGCAGCAGCTTCTACAGCTGGAGCTTCTTCTTCACCTTGTTTTGACTCGATTAAAGCGTCAGCCATTTTAGCAGTTAAAAGCTTAACAGCGCGAATAGCATCATCATTAGCAGGGATTACGTAGTCGATTTCATCTGGGTCACAGTTTGTATCAACAATACCTACTAGAGGGATGTTTAATTTACGAGCTTCAGCAACCGCAATACGTTCTTTACGTGGGTCAACCACGAACATTACGTCTGGAAGATCGTGCATATCACGGATACCGCCTAAGAATTTGATTAGACGTTCGTGTTCTTTTTTAAGTTGGATTACTTCTTTTTTAGGAAGAACTTCGAAAGTACCTTCTTCTTCCATTTTTTCGATTTGTTTCATACGTGCAACACGTTTTTGAATTGTACCGAAGTTAGTAAGAGTACCACCTAACCAACGTTGGTTGATGTAGTAGTTGCCTGAACGTTCAGCTTCATCTTTGATCGCTTCTTGTGCTTGTTTTTTCGTACCAACGAAAAGAACTTTACCACCGTCTTGACCAACTTGACGCATGAAGTCATAAGCTTCCTCTAATTTTTTAACTGTTTTTTGTAAGTCGATGATGTAGATCCCGTTACGTTCTACGAAGATATATTTCTTCATTTTTGGGTTCCAACGACGAGTTTGGTGACCGAAATGTACACCAGCTTCAAGTAATTGTTTCATAGAAATTACTGACATGTGAATTTCCTCCTAGTATGTTTGGTTTTTATCCTCCGCATTTATCTCTTGCAACAAGCTACCCTAATCTTAGAGCACCACTTACTACATCAAAATGCGTGTGTAGTAATAACACCATTTGCAACTATATCATAGCTTTTGCCGGTTAGCAACAATTTAGTGATGAAATTTCAGTAAAAGCTCGATTTCTGTTTTTCCCTTTTGCAGCTGTTTCGCTATTTCTTCAGTTGATTTACCCTGCTTTGCTAAATTTAATGCCTGTTGCTCGATTGTAAGCTCTTTAACCTGTTCCTTTTGCTCTACTTTCAAAGGCGTTGGTGAGGATACTGCTGTCGCCGTTGTCTGTTGCTGACGCGAATAAGCATTGGCTACTATATTTTTAGGTACATAGATACGAGCATCTTTATCTAAGCTTGATGGACTGTCATTTTTCAGTACTTGCTCTGCGGGCGAAGGAGCCTGCTCCTGTTGAGGCTCTTTGCTTACGGTTTTTTGAACGCGAGTCGCCGCTAAGTCTGATGATGAGACATTTTGTAGCTCCTTAATAAGACGGTCGTTTTCATCTTTCATTTCTGTTAAATAGACACTAATAGTATCGTCCATTTCACTCATTAAGCGTTCTTGCTTCTTTTCTAAATCCTTAAATTTTGCTAACTTAGTATTTAAAATAATAAGGAAGTAAAATGTAAGTAGCTGTAAAAAGAATAGTACCGCTATTAGTATGGTTGTCATTATAAGCTCCTATCCACTAAAATCCACGAAATTGCCTTTAAACGGATGTTGTGCCTGTTTTTCTTGTTGATCCTGTTGCTTTTTCTTCTTTTTGTAAGGATCCGTTAAGTATTCGCCACCTGCATCTTCATCCTCACTTATTTCATCCATACCTTCTGATGTATTTACAATTTTTTGCTTGCGCTCTATTTCCTTTTTTAACGCTTCATTCGCATGTGCTTGTTGAGCTAAAGCTTGTTGCTGTACTTGATCAGCCATTTTCCCAGCTTCAAATGTTTTAGGAATCGCAATTTGCAATTCAACCCCTTTTAAACTCATCGGAATCTCTCCCTCAAGGATATTTACGCATTCATCATTTCGCTAGATAATAATTTACGTAATTTTAAAAGCGCTTTGGAATGGATTTGAGAAATACGTGATGTCGATAATTCAAGCATTTCACCAATTTCAGTCAGCGTCAGTTCCTCCGTGTAAAATAAACTTAGAACCAACTGTTCCTTTTCATTTAGCTTCTGAATATTTTCTGCTAAATCATCTAGTAATTCAGATTTAACCACCGATTGTTCAGGAGTTTTTGTCGTATCATCTCGTATGACAAACGACTTTCCATCTACCTCTTCTTGGTCTTGTTGTTCATTAATGGAAAGAACATTGGAAAAAAAATGCTCTTGTACTGTCTGATAGACGTCTTCCACAGGTACTTCCATATGCTTTGCAAGTTCCTCAGGTGTCACATGACGCATATATTTTTGCTCTAATTGCTCAATCTGAGCATCCAATTTTTTGGCTTTTTCTCGCGCTGAGCGTGGTAGCCAATCTTCCTTACGAAGCCCATCTATAATGGCTCCCCTTACTCTAAATGAAGCATATGTATCGAATTTCAAATCTCTATTAATATCAAATTTATTTAATGCATCAAAAAGCCCTATCATACCTAAGCTCGTTAAATCGTCTCGCGATACACTCTTTGGTAATCCCGCACTAATACGTTGAACATGGTAAGATACTAAAGAAATATATTTTTTTATGAGTAAATCACCAGCATCTGGATCACGCTCATGTATCCAGCGATTCCACAGTTTTTGCTCATCGTTCAGAATTGGTTGTGTCATGAAATCCACCTCTCTAAAAAACGCCTTTACGCGCCCGTTTGCTACTGACTACTTGCGCTCATAAAACTTTTCTTTCATCAGGATTTCTCCATAGTTTTTTTAAAAAATCCATATCCTATTTACTCTTACTATTACCGAACAGAGTAAATAAATGGATAAACTATTGCCATCTTTCCTACTATTATAACAAAAATCGACTATAATTTCATTTGTTTCTGTTCGTCTCTCTTTATTTTGTACAAACAAATTAAAACTGTACCCTAGCTATACATTAACCTAGGATACAGTTTTAAAATATGTCTAAATTATTAAGCTTTTACTTTTTAATTTTGGTAGGTTTTTTTGTAGGAATTATGAATCTTATATAGCGTGCTTTTGCTCATTCTTCACCTAGGCAACTAGGTATAAATACACCTAACAAAGTTGCATTCTCACCATTTGTCCACAATAATTCAAATCATCTCCTATCGAACTAACTGATACTAGTTCAAATCTGACCTTTTTTTCTTCATCTTTTTTAGCATAAAAAAGGATGGCTATTTGACCGAAGTCAAACAGTACCACCCTCTTGAAGCTATTGCTTTAAATCGAACTAAAAACCATTTTACCATTAAAGATGGTTGCCTTACGTTGACCTTTGCGGGCGATTGCTTCAGCAGCGCAAGAAGCATCCACTAAAACTAGATTGGCACTATCTCCAACCTTTGGCCAGATTTGTTCACCTGCTTGATTCAGCGTTGTTTTCCCACCTGTAATAAATTGCAAGGTTTGCGCTAATGAATATTCATCTCTCCACCCTGAACTATTAGCTAAACGACCTGCTCTTTCTAAAAGATTTCCGTTTCCAAATGGTGACCAAACATCAAAAATATTATCACAACCTATTGCAACGGGTACCCCTTTGCTATGTAATAATCCAACTGGAGGAAACTTTCTGCGAATAGGTACACTAGTCACTATCGTAATCCCTGCATCTCTTAATATGTCAGCCATTTCTTCTGCTTCAGCTCGTGCAACATCTCCAAGTCCGAATGCATGACTTATCGCCACTTTACCTTGCAGACCAGCCTCCTTCGTTAATTGAGCTAATCTTTTCATTGTAAAGGTACCCAATTGATCTGGGTCATGTAAATGCAAATCAATCCCAGCATTTCCCTCCACAGCGAGCTCCACCATTTGTTGTAAGGATGCCTCAATATCGCCATCCACAGTAGCTGGATCAACACCACCTACTAAGCCTACGCCCATACGAAGGGCTTCTCTGATAATATTGGTCGCCTTCGTTCGCAATAATCCATGCTGTGGAAAGGCTACGATTTCATATGACAACTTTCCTTCAAAAGTTTGTAAAGCCTTTTGAACTTCCTCTAAATTTTTTAAGCCCACCTCGGGATACAAATCCACATGGGTACGAACATGAGTAACCCCAGACTGTACATAACGTGAAAGCAACTCTTCTGCGCGTTGTTGTGTAGTGGTATGTAAAGTAGGAAGAACCTTTTTTTCTATTTCCAGACGTTCAAAAATATTGTTCACAGGTGTGACAGCACGCCACTGATCGCCTAAAAGTGTTTTATCCAAATGACAATGTTTTTCGATGAAAGATGGTAGCGCTAACAGTTGCTTCATATCTTTTTTAGGGAAATGATCATTCAATTGCATTTTTGCCGAAACGATATCTGCAATTATCCCATCCTTTATGAGGAGATGTGAGCAGGCCGTCCCTGTCTGTGCAACCATACCATTTTCAACATGATAGCCTGTTTCAAGTCGTACATTGGTTAACCAAAAAGTAGCATGCATTTTACATGTATCCTTTCTATTTTCAATTTTAAAGTTCACCAGAAACTATTTTTCCTTTAAAGAGTACTGCCACTCTTTTCGCCCTTCTAGCCACCGCTTCTGCCGAACAAGTTGCTTTAACAAAAACAATATTTGCTTCATCTCCAACATTCGGCCATATCTGATGACCATCCTTATTTAGAGGTGTAATACCACCTGTAATGTACTTTAGGCTTTGAGCAAGTGAACGCTCATCACTTAAACCAAATCGTTCTGCAAGTGTTCCTGCTTTTTCTAGACTATCCCCTTGGCCGAATGGTGACCAATGGTCGGTAATACTATCATCGCCAAGTGATATGTTTACCCCTTTATGATCTAAGAGAGGAATAGGGATAGTGTGCTCAATTGGTACAGTAGAAGTAATAGCTATGCCAAGATGTGCAAGTAATTCTGCTACTTCACTCGCTTCACTAGTAGAAATATCTGCAAGAGCCATGGCATGACTAATTGTCACTCTCCCTTGCCAACCAGCTGCCTCCGTTAATGCTGCTAGTCGTTTAAACGTAAAAATGCCGAGATGGCCAGGATCATGAATATGAAGGTCTATATCTGCATTTGCTTCTACCGCTAATTCCATCACAGTTTGTAATGATTTCTCAATATTTTCATCAATTGTTGCTGGATCAACACCTCCTACGAGAGATGCCCCGTTACGCAATGCTTCTCTTACTAAAGAAACCGAATCACTACGTAATAACCCATGCTGCGGGAATGCTACAATCTCCATAGCAACTTTATCTTTGTAAGCCTCTTTTGCTCTTAAGACTGCCTCTAAATTTTTCAAACCGATAAACGGGTCAATATTACAATGCGTACGAATATGTGTGGAGCCTGCATTTAATAGTAGGTCTATTAGTTTTTTTGCTCTTTCCTCTGTCACCGGTAATAAACTAGGAAGGAGTAATTCTTCCTCTTTTAATCTAGTTATAAGACCCTCTGTTGGAATGGTAGGTGCTTTCCATGGCCCCCCAAAATATGTTTTATCAAGATGAATATGCATATCCCTAAAAGATGGTAGCATGAGGTAGCCTTGTGCATCCAATTGAGGTAAATCCGTCTCTAGTGGTTGATTTCCACGTTTAATTTGCTGTATTACCCCCTTTTCAATTTGTACATTAAAAAGCTCGGTTTGTGTTCCAATAACAGTAGTATGATTGTAATGAAAACCTGTTTCTAGTCGTACGTTAATGAGCCAATATGCTAATGGTGTCATTAGATGAACCTCCTTTATTTTTCTTCAAGCTGAACCATCTGAATATCCCTCTCTCTATGTGGTAAGGACAGCTGATGATAGACATAGTCTTGGCTAGTATTACTAGCATGAAAATAATAGACTGTTGTTAATTTGGCATAATAGATGGCACTTAAACACATCGGACAAGGTTCTGTACTTGCATACATTTCACAGCCTTCGAGATTCATTGTTTGCAAAGTATGGCAAGCTTGGCGGATCGCTTGAATTTCTGCGTGATTCGTCAAATCCTTTGTTTTGGCTACCTCATTAACACCCGAACCAATGATTTGCCCATTTTTTACTACAAGCGCTCCGAATGGCGCACCATGTCCTGATCGTGCATTTTCATTTGCTAAATCAAGCGCTTTTCTCATAAATTCATGTTGATTCATATTCTATTCCTCCTAGTAAAAGCGGATATATCAAGTTAATAGCTGTAATATAAACTGAATGATGTCTAGTAGCCCAATCCTTTTTAACCAATATATCCGGAGTGTGACTATACTAACTTTTGATCTAGTCGACTAGTCATTTCAGCAATCATTACGAGCCTTCTAGACTTAGCGTTGTGGCATCACCATATCATAACCAGAAGATTCAGTCTTTTTTACCTATCCTTTTGAGACATGAATAATGAATCTAGGTTTCCCACTGCCATTTCACATAAAAGAGTTCCTTCATTACTTTTCCCTTATACAAATATGCTAACATGAAGACTACTATATGAATAATATAAAAAAAGTAAATTTCACTTAGGTTTTCCCTATACTAAAGTTGCTTGACTGGCAAAATAAAAAAGAGCCGCTCCTAGCGACTCTCTGTTTTAAGCATTCACTTGTTGTTCTTCTTCTCGATTCATCATCGTTCGAACTACTTGTGCAATCTCCTCTGAGTTCTCATCTTGAAATTCAACGGTTGAATGAGCCGAAGCTGCTTCTTGATTCGTGCCCTCAGGAGTAGTTTGTTCATTTTCTGCTAGTTCACCTTCAATTGCTTCCTCATCTACCTCTGGCGTATACAAAATGTATGCTATTAAAAAACGTACAATATACATTACAAGGAATACAATGATTGCTGTAACAAAAGATCCGATAATGATTCGAAGGGGCGTGTAGGGCTTTAGAAATGTACTAAAAAAATAAATCGTAAAAGCCATTAATGCTCCCCATAAATTATAAAATATGGAACCAAACATTAGATTTCGCTCACTCCTTGGTTAACTGTTCGAATATGTAATGACGATGTGGCAGGATTAAATTCTATCGTTCTACCACTGTTTCCACCAGTATCCTCGGCTACTAAAGGAATTCCATGCCTTTTCAATTCATTTTTGACAGCTTCTACATTACGAGGACCGATGCGCATCGAATCTTTGTCCGAAGTGAATTGAAACATCTGTGCGCCCCCTGCAATTTTTGCCTTTAGTTTAAACTTTTGAACGCCCTCTAATTTTAATAGATCAATCATTGCTGCTATTCCAGAATCTGCAAATTTTGCTACATTGATTGACTCAGATCTTCCCAAGCTTGAATCTGGTAACATCACATGGATTAAACCAGCAATTTTTTTTGACTCATCATATAAAATAACGCCAACACAAGAACCCAGACCAGACGTTCGAATCGTGTTAGGTAGCTTTACTACATCCATTTGTGCAATTCCTACTTTAACCACTTGCCCACTGCTACTGCTTAGCATCATTAGGAAACCCCTAATGCTTTAAAAATAGCATCAAATGAGTCGGGATCTGGTAATAGGAAGAAATGACCTCTTACAGTTTCATGGTCTTCTACACCTTCTTCAAAAATGGATGTATTTATAACAATGACGTTATCACTTACATGTGATAATTCTATTAAACCAATACTTATAATTGCACCAAACATATCAACGCTTAGCCCTGGTACAGTTGGATAAATTTTTAAATTAGTAAAGTCCGATAAGGCAGATAAATAGGAGCCTGATAAAATATTTCCCATTTCTTGCATAGCAGATAATCCTAGTTCAGAAACAGGTCGTTTTTTAAAATCAAATGTTTCATCATAAATGAGACGACGGATAAAACGGTTTGCCTGTTCAATAGGTAGTATAAAGAACATACTTCCTTCTGCATCACCTTCAATGCGAAGGTAAATACCAACAACGACATTTTCTGATCCGCCAGCCAATTCCATCATATCGTTAAAGGACACCATTTCTACCTTTGGGACACGCATATCAATTTTTTTCCCAAGTAAATTGGAAAGTGCTGTCGCGGCATGCGCAGCACCAATATTGCCAATTTCCTTTAATACATCTAAATGTAGCGAGGTAATCTTTTGATTATATGTCATGATCGATCCCTACTTTAGTGGATTTAATACTTTTTCTAAATGTAATAAGATTAATAATCGTTTTTCTACTTTAGCAACACCTGAAATAAATTCTTCCTCAAGGGAACCAACAACTTCTGGTTGTGGTTCAATCGCACTTGCAGGAATATCAATTACATCGTTTGCTGAATCAACAACAAAGCCTACTTCCATATCTTCTAGTGAGATAATGATAATGCGAGTTGTTTCCTCATGTTCAGAAACAGGTAATTCAAAGCGTTCACGTAAATCTACAATCGGCGTTACGACACCACGAAGATTAATAACACCTTTTACATACTTCGCCGTTTTTGGTACGCGCGTAATATGCATTAGCTTTTCTATACCTTGAACATGGGACACCGGAATAGCATATTCTTTATTCGCTAGTTGAAATACAATTACTTTAATACTTTCTTGTTCCACTGCGTTTGTCATCTTTTACACCTCTCTTATTCATTCACCTTATTTTATTAATGCGTTACAATCTACAATTAAGGCTACTTTACCATTTCCTAAAATAGTTGCACCTGAAATAGCAAAAATATTTGTTAAGTAATTTCCTAAAGACTTCAAGACAATTTCTTGTTGTCCGATGAAGGAATCCACCACTAAACCAGCAAGTTTTTCACCTTTACGAACAATAACTACTGAATGGAATTCTTCATCTTGCGACTCTGTACGAGGTACTTCAAAGATTTCCTCTAAGAATACCAATGGTACAACCTTGCCACGGAAGTCGATTACTTTTTGATTATGCGCATTCATAATCTCCGATGAACGGATAATTGATGTTTCAATAATAGATGATAATGGAATTGCATAAATTTCCTTTTCAATTTCCACGAGCATGACAGAAATAATCGATAATGTTAGTGGTAATTGGATAGAAAAGATGGAGCCAACATCTTGTGTGGATTCAATTGAAATATTACCACCAAGTGATTCAATTGTTGTTTTAACAACATCTAACCCTACTCCACGGCCAGATACATCCGAAATGACATCTGCAGTCGAGAAGCCTGAAGCTAAAATAAGCTCATTGATTTGATTATCAGACATTGAATAAGACTGTTCTTGTGTCACAATGCCTTTTGCAATTGCTTTCGCTAGTACTTTATCACGATTAATTCCTGCACCATCGTCTTCAATTTCAATAAAGACATAGTTTCCACTATGGTAAGCACGTAGGACAACCGTTCCTTCTTCCGGTTTGCCTTTTGCACGACGAGATGTTGGGTTTTCAATGCCATGGTCCACAGAATTTCGGATTAAGTGAACAAGTGGATCACCAATTTCATCGATCACTGTACGATCTAGTTCTGTTTCAGCACCAATGATTTCAAGATTAATTTTCTTATTTAAATCTCGTGATAGCTGACGAATCATTTTTGGGAAGCGGTTGAATACAGTTTCAACTGGCACCATGCGCATTGTTAAAATAATGGTTTGCAGGTCACCCATTACACGGCTCATTCGCTCCACAGTTTCGTTTAGCTCACCATGGTTTACTTCTGTGGCAATTGATTGTAATCGTCCACGGTCAATAACGAGTTCTTCAAACAAGTTCATTAAAATATCAAGACGTTCAATATTGACACGAATCGTTTTATTCCCAACAGGCGCGTGATTTTTTTCAGCCTTTGCAGGTGCGGCTGTTTTGGCAGGCTGTGCGGCTGGTTCAGGTTTAGAAGGGACAGTAGCAGGTGTAGACTCTACTTCCGCTACAGCCGATGCAGTTGCAGCTACTTCTTGCTGTGAGTCATACTCTCTTTCACTAAATTTCTTTTGGTCTATTGTTGTGACAACAACTTCTTCAACCTCAGAAACTTTCATGATCTTTTTCTGCATATCTTCTGCTGATTCTTTTGTCACATAGGCTACATAAAACTGTTGATCAAATTGTTCGTCTTCTAGTTTTTCAACAGATGGGCTCGATTTAATAACTTCGCCGTCTTTTTCTAAAATCTCGAAGACCATAAATACACGAGCAGCCTTTAAAAGACAATCTTCTCGTAATTTCACTGAAATTTCATAGGCATGGAAACCTTGTTCAGATGATTGTGCGATAACTGTTTGTTCAAAGCTATCATATTCTAAAACACTTTCCACGCCTGCTGGTTCTGCAACGGTTGCAGCCACCTGAGGTACTGCTTCCTCTCCTAATTCTATGCGCTTAAGTTGAGCAACTGTTGCTGACACATCACGCTTGCCATCTCCACCATTCGCAATATCCATAACCATTTCTTCCAGATGGTCAACAGATTCAAAGACCACATCTAAAATTTCTGGTGTTACGTGGATTTTTTCATTACGAATCGCATCTAACACATTTTCCATTTTATGTGTTAAATCGGCTAAATCTTCAAAACCCATTGTGGCAGACATACCTTTTAAAGTATGGGCAGATCGGAATATTTCCCCAACAATTGCCAAATCATCTGGATTTTTTTCTAATTCTAATAAATGTTCACTACATGCTTGTAAATGCTCTTTACTTTCTTCGATAAACATCTCTAAATATTGATTGACTTCCATAAGAGGACACCCCTTTTAAGGCAAATATTTCATTATTGTTAGTGCTATATCATCTACATCGGCAACTTCATCAATTAGTTGCGTTTCTACCGCTGCTTTTGGCATACCATATACAATGCAAGTTTCTGCTGACTCAGCTATGGCCATAACATTACCGGTCTTTTTCAGTGCTTTTAGTCCATTTGAACCATCATGCCCCATACCTGTCATAATCACTGCTACTTTATCAAAATCCTTATATTGACTAACATCTTCAAACATCACATCTACAGATGGTCTATGGCCTGACCTTGGTGCTTCTTGATTATCAAGAACAATACCAAAAGTTGTCCCTACTTTCCTAAGCTTTAAGTGATAGCCACCTGGGGCAATATAGGCTACCCCATTTTGTAAAATATCGCCTTGTTCAGCCTCCTTCACAACAATTTCACTTAGCTGATCTAGACGAGTAGCGAGTGATTTCGTAAATCCAGCAGGCATATGCTGAACAATGAGAATAGGGGCTTGAATAGACTTAGGAATTTTGGTAATGACCTCCTGAAGCGCACGAGGTCCTCCTGTAGATGTACCTATTAGCACAATCTTTTTACCTGCTTTATTCCATTCTGTTTGCGCCTTTGTTACAGCTACTTTAGTAGCAGTAGCTGTAACAGGAATCGGGATTTGACCATGTTGTTGTAAATCCTTTATTACGGTACTCACTTTTGTCACTGAATCTTGTTGTCGTTTACTACCAGAAGGTTTTTTCAATTTGGATATTGGCACCATTGCAGCTTGCTCTACTTTATGGACAAGCTCACTTTGGATTTTATGTAAATCAAGAGATATTGTTCCGCTTGGCTTTGCGACAAAATCTACAGCGCCACTTTCAATAGCTGCTATAGCATTTTCTGTTCCACGCTGAGTGGTACTAGAGAGCATGATTACAGGAACTGGACATTGTATCATTATTTCTTTTAATGCATCTAGCCCATTCATTTCAGGCATCTCAATATCCATTGTCACAACTGATGGCTTCAATGATTGTATCTTTTTGATTGCATCTTTTCCGTTACGTGCAGTTCCAACTACTTCCACCTTCGAGTTGCCAACAAAAAAGTCACTAATTAGCTTTCTCATAAAAGCAGAATCATCCACAACTAATAGCTTGCTTTTATGTAAAAAGTCCAATTAATCACGCCCTTTCGAAAAAATACTTCTTAGTTTCGTTAAAAATTTCTTTGCTGTCTGATCATGTGCATGTATTTCCTCCACACGATGCTCCATAAAACGAATCACTATGAGTTGTAATGTTTTAGAAATCAGTGCGTCTGGATAAGCAAGTGAAAATGGGACTTGCTCACGCACAGCCTTCCGCACAATCGAATCTTCGGGTAATGAACCGAGTATCGTGACTTCTTTGTCTAAAAAACGTTTCATGGCTAACTTTAAACGCTCGTTTGTTTCGATGCCTTCTTCTTTACTAAATGCACGGTTACAAAGGACATAAAATTGCTTATCAGCATCCCGCATATGAATATATTTCATCATCGAATAGGCATCCGTAATTGCGGTCGGCTCTGCCGTTGAAATAACGATAATTTCGTCTACTGATGTGAGTAAATCTAGCGACCAATTTGTCGCACCCGCCCCCATATCAAATAAAATATAATCATAGTTTTTCTGAAGCTGTTCAAATGCATGAATAAGCTGTTCAAACATCATCTCTGACCAATTAAAAATATTTGTCATACCCGACCCACCAGATATATACCTTAAATCATGGGGTCCCTCAAATATTACCTCATCTAGTAATTTATTTCCTTCTAGGTAATCTTTCAAACTATTGGAAGCACTTTTCCCAATTAATATATGGATATTTCCCATCCCAATATCCATATCTACAATGACAACTTTTTTTCCCTTTTGGGCCAAAGACAAGGCAAAATTCATCGTGAAGTTACTTTTTCCAACCCCGCCTTTGCCACTGACCACTGCAATTGCTCGACCTAAATCGCCTTGCTGTCTCATCATTTTCAAGCGTAATGTTTCAGCTTGGTCTCTCATTTCTCTTCACCTTGAAAAAACAAATTAAGCACTGCTTCTAAATCAGCTTCTTCAATATCTTCTGGTACTTCTTGACCATTCGTATAGTAAGCAAGTCCTTTATTATATTTAATCATTAAATTGAGCATTGTGCCAATAGAATTTGTTTCATCAATTTTCGTGAAGATAAATTTTTCAATTGGTAGCTGATTAAATTGGTCGATAATGTTCGCCATATCCTTTTCTTTTGTAGTCATCGCGAGTACTAAATAGGATTCTACTTGATCATCAAATTTTATGAGACGTTGGAGATCATCTACATACTTGACCTCTTTATAATTTCGACCAGCTGTATCGATAAATACTAAGTCTAAATGCGATAATCTTTGGATAGCTTGTTCGAAATCTGTTGCGTTGTAAGCAATTTCAACAGGTGCCTGTAAAAGGCCCGCATACGTTTTTAGCTGTTCAATGGCTGCGATTCGGTACGTATCTGTCGTAATAAATCCGATCTTCTTCTTCTTTTCTAAAACTGCTCTAGCTGCCATTTTGGCAATCGTCGTTGTTTTACCCACGCCTGTAGGACCTAATACGTTGATATATTTTCTTTCATAGGACAATCCTCCGATAGGAAGGCTTTCTAATCTCTTACGTAGTAAATTTTTCGTGACCATTTTACATTGTGAGAAATTGATTTCTGACGCTTCTTTGAAATGCATAAAAAGCTCATCACCTATCGTTGTGATGAGCTCTTCATTTAGCTCTTGCTGTCTTAAGTATTCAATGAAGGGGAAGAGTTCATCGGGATATTGAGCTTGGGTAGTCTTTTTATGCATCGATTGCATTAAAGATTTTAAATCTGCAATTTCCTTCCTCAATTCTTCAGAAATGCCAGTGTCCTCGTGTTTAACTACATCATGCGATGATTGATCTTGATGAATTTTCACTTGAATCGCATTTGTAATATCTTGTAGTCTCGCATTTTCCTTAGTGGCGATCGGTAATGCTACAGGCGTTGGTACTGGAGCCACTTGATTTGGCTCCACTCCATCTACTCCTGCAACTACCTCAAAACTTTTCTGTTTAATCATACCGAAAAATTTCTTCGTGATGACTACTTTAGAATTCAAAATAACAGCGTCCTCACCTAGTTCTGCACGCACTTGCTTCATAGCCTCTGGTATGGAAGATGCATAATATTTTTTCATTTTCATTAAACATTCACCACCCCAACACTTTGAATTTCAATAGAAGCATCCAATTCATTATATGAAAGAACTGGAATCTGCGGGAAATAACGCTCCGTCAGTTGTCGTAAATACATACGCACACCCGGAGAACATAAAATAATAGCGGATTGTTCCATAAAGGACACACGCTCTATCTCTGCTGCAATTGTCTCTAGTACCGTTTGAGAATCTTGAGGATCCATTGCTAAATAATTTCCGTGATCTGTTTGCTGAATACTATCAGCAACCATTTTTTCTACTTTACCTGAAACTGTAATAACTTTTAATGCCGTACTATCTCCCACATATTGGGCAGTAATTTGACGAGCCAATGATTGACGAACATACTCCGTTAAAATATCTGTATCGCTAGTTACCTTCGCATAGTCTGCTAACGTTTCAAAAATAATGGGTAAATTACGAACAGAAACATTTTCTCGTAGTAGTTTACCAAGAACCTTTTGGATTTCTCCAGTTGATAAAGGTGCCGGTGTCAGCTCTTCTACTAAAATAGGATGGGTTTCACGTAAGTGATCTATTAACTGCTTCGTCTCTTGACGACCTAATAATTCGTGAGCATTCGCACGGATTATTTCAGTTAAATGCGTGGATACCACGCTTGGTGGGTCTACAACCGTGTAGCCATAAATTTCAGCATCCTCTTTCACTTGCTCAGTAATCCATTTAGCTGGTAATCCAAATGATGGCTCCACTGTATCAATTCCTTCAATAGAATCATCATCACCTGGGCTCATCGCTAAATAATGATCTAGTAAAAGCTCGCCTCTTGCCATTTCGTTCCCTTTTATTTTTATTCGATACTCATTTGGTTGAAGCTGAATATTATCTCGAATACGAACAACCGGGATGACAATTCCTAATTCTAGTGCTAACTGTCGACGAATCATAATGACACGATCTAATAAGTCCCCACCTTGAGCAGCATCGACTAACGGAATTAATCCATAACCAAATTCAAATTCGATTGGGTCCACATTTAATAAATTCACAACATTTTCAGGGCTCTTCATGCCATCTGTTGCCACTTCTTCTTCAATTTCAAGTAATTCCTCTTCATCCTCTGGTTTCTTACGTTCCATCATATAAGCCCCAACAATTAGGGAAAGACCTATTGGAAGTGTTACCCAGTTAGGGATTGGTGTAAATAGCCCTAGTAATACTATGGTACCTCCAGCTACATAGAGTAACTTTGCTTGAGCAAATAATTGTCCTGTTATATCTTGACCAAGACTTCCTTTAGAGGAGGCGCGAGTTACCACAATCCCTGTTGCTGTTGAAATAAGCAAGGCAGGAATTTGCGAAACTATACCATCCCCAACGGTTAGCTTAGAAAAATGAGTTGCTGCTTCAGCAAATGGGAGTCCCATTTGTACTACCCCGATGATGATTCCGAATAATAAGTTGATAATAACCATGACCATTGAGGCAATGGCATCCCCTTTTACGAATTTCGTGGCACCATCCATCGCTCCGTAGAAGTCCGCTTCACCGGCTACTTTTTCACGTCGTTCGCGTGCTTCCTTTTCGGAAATTACTCCTGCATTTAAATCAGCATCAATACTCATTTGTTTACCTGGCATCGCATCAAGTGTGAAACGAGCTGCTACTTCAGCTACCCGCTCTGCACCCTTTGTAATAACAATAAACTGAATTAATACTAGAATTAAAAAGACAACTAAACCTACGAGAATATTTCCCCCGACTACGAAATCACCAAACGTTTCTACGACAGAGCCCGCATCCCCAGTTGCTAAGATCGCACGGGTTGTGGAAACACTCAGTCCTAATCGGAATAAGGTTAACAGTAAAATAACCGAAGGAAAAATAGAAAAGTCTAATGCTTCCTTCATACTCATTGCTGTTAGCAGTACAATTAATCCTAATGTAATATTAATGACAATTAAGAAACTTAACATCCACGGAGGAAGAGGGATGATGAGCATCGCAACGATTAAAATAACCGCACCTAAAACCCCAATATCGCGAACTTTCATTTGTGTCCCTCCTACTAAAAAGCTTTAAATTTTACGTTTAATACGGTAAACATAAGCGAGTATTTCTGCTACTGCTTTGAAAAATTCTTCTGGTACGGGATCACCAATTTCAACTTGATCATACATGGCGCGAGCTAAAGGTCTATTTTCCACCATAATGACGTCATGCTCTTTGGCAATCAGCTTTATTTTTTGAGCGATAAAGTCTGTACCCTTTGCAATTACGCGAGGTGCATCCATATTTTCCTCGTCATATTTGAGCGCAATCGCATAGTGAGTAGGGTTGGTAATTACCACATCTGCACTTGGAATCTCTGACATCATACGACGCATCGCCATTTCGCGCTGACGTTGTTTGATTTTCGATTTAATGAGCGGGTCACCCTCACTATTTTTATATTCATCTTTAATATCTTGCTTAGACATTTTAAGATTTTTTTCATAATCAAATTTTTGATACATCCAATCCAAAATGGATACACAAAGTAAAACTAAAGATGCCGCTATGCCCATAATGCCGACTAGCTTTCCGACAGTAATGAGCGTCATCCATGGACTTTTAAACGATAAAGCTAATACTTCTGGCAAGTTAGTCCAGATAATAATTGTCGTTACACTACCAATAAAGCCAATCTTTAACACCGATTTCAGCAACTCAACAATTGCCTTAACCGAAAAAATCCTTTTCAACCCTTTGATAGGGTCCATCTTTTTCAAATCAAACTTCATTGGCTCCAAAGTAAATAAAAAGCCAAACTGCAAAAAGTTACCTGCAAGTGCTCCAACAACAGCTATCGCCATAATCGGTACAATAATGAAAGCCATTTGTATTAATGTTTCTATAAATAAGTGCATCACACTATCAATCGTTAGTGTTTCAATGCGTATGTTATGGATAAAGGTTTGTCTAAAAAACGCTAATAGCTCATCCCGTAAAGAACCTGCAAAGAAAATTAAGAAGATAAAGACCATCAGCATAACGATGGCACTAGTTACATCTTGACTCTTAATAACTTGTCCCTTTTTTCGAGCATCTTGACGTTTCTTTGGCGTCGCCTTCTCAGTCTTTTCACCAGAAAAAAACTGGATATCTAAATTCAGTAGTAGTTTCATATTATCCACCACCTAAAATGGCCATTAAATCACGCATGCCGTAAATCATAATAGTGATTAACTTTTGAATGACTTGAATCATTACAGCCATCATTGTAAATAACACTAAAAAACTAACGGCTATTTTAATAGGAAAACCAACAACAAATATATTTAATTGTGGTACTGTTTTCGCAGTTATTCCTAAAGCTAAATCGACTAAAAATAAGGTAGCCACAACAGGTGCAGCCATCTGAAATGCAATAGCAAAAACAGCTGTAAATGTTGTGATGATAAATTGGGGAAAGCCCTCATTTGTAAAACTAGGGAATTGATCCATAGGCAAAAACTGATAACTATAGTAAATTCCATCAAGAATCATATGATGGCCATTAATTGCTAACAATAAAAGGAATGCTAACATATTAAAAAACTGACCGATTAATGGACTTTGAGCTCCTGTTTGCGGATCAATAATATTGGCAATGGCAAAACCCATTTGAAAATCAATAAAGCTCCCTGCAATTTGAATGGCAGACATGATTATATAACCTACTAGACCGAGTAACAGCCCAACAAGTGCTTCTTTCATCACTAATAATATGTATTCATCATTGAATGCAAATGGCTCAACATCAATTGTATAATACATCATCCAAGCTAAAACCAGTGCGAGAGTAATTTTGACTTGTGGTGGTATGGTTCTATAGGAAAAAAAAGGAACCGTAACAAAAAATGCTGAAACACGCACAAGCACCAATAAGAAAACCGTTAAATGCGGAATTAATTCATTCATGGACTCACCCTATATAACGTGTTAAATTCTCAAAAATGTCTCTCGCATAGCTAGTAACTTGAGATAACATCCATGGGCCAAAGAACACAATGGCCACAAAGACGGCGATAATTTTCGGTACAAATGCCAAAGTTTGCTCTTGAATCGAAGTGGTAGCTTGAAAAATACTTACAGCCAAACCAGTGATTAAAGCTACTAATAATAACGGACCGCTTGTTAGAAGGATAATCATAATGGCACGTTCTGCAACGGAAATAACCAATTCACCTGTCATACTGTATCATCCCCTAAAAACTTTGTAGTAGCGATTTCATGACGAGATACCAGCCATCGACCAAAACAAACAATAAGATTTTGAATGGCAATGAAATCATTACTGGCGGTAACATCATCATCCCCATCGACATTAATGTACTTGCAACAATCATATCGATCACTAGGAATGGAATAAAAATCATAAAACCTATTTGAAATGCTGTTTTAATTTCACTTAAAGCAAATGCTGGCACAAGCATTGTCAGTGGGATTTCTTCCACTGATGCTGGTTTTTCTGCTTGATTGTACGATAAAAACAAGTCCAGATCTTTTTGTCTTGTATGCTTACTCATAAATTCTTTAAATGGCAAGCTTGCCCGATCATAAGCTTCATCTAAACCAATTTCTTCAGAAAATAGTGGCTGCAAAGCCTCTTTATTGACCTCTTGAAAGGTTGGGGCCATGATAAAGAACGTTAAAAATAAGGCTAAACCAACAATCACCTGATTAGGTGGCATTTGTTGTGTAGCCAGTGCCGTACGCACAAAGGATAAAACAATGACAATTCGAGCAAAGGATGTCATTAAAATTAAAATACTTGGTGCCAGTGATAAAACGGTTAATAGTAGTAAGAGCTTAACGGATGTTGAGACGTTGGTTGGATCGCTATTGGAAAAAATATTGACTAAATCATTCATTTATCATCCTTCTCCTTTTGCTTCCATCGCTCAATCTCTTCACTGCGCTCCTGTTTAATTTCGGATATCTTTTTTTCAAAGAGTTTGCCAAATGTCTCTTGCATTTGTTCATTTTGCAAATTCACTCTATCTTTTTTCTTAAACTTAGAAAATACTTCTGCGATATACGGTGATGTTGCTGCAAGTTCTTGCCTTTCGTTATAAAGTGCTAACAGTGCTTCTATTTCTTCAGGATCAGTAATTTCACGTAATAGCTGAACGTCTTCACCGACACCCACTAAATACATGGTTTTACCTACTTGTAAAAGCTGTACTGATTTTTGTGCACCTAACGATAAACCGCCTAAATTTTGTATCAGTTGATTACGTTGAAAGTTTAAATTTCGTTTATTTAAAAACTTCATTAAACCATAAAACAAAGCTACAACAAAAATAAGCGCTAAAACCATTTTTATGTATTCCCATGCAGATATATCTCCAGCTGCTGATACACTTGGTTCTTGTTTAGCAGCTGGATCGGTAGTATCTCCATAACAACCTTCTGGGTCTTTAATGCAATCTGTCACACTATTCGTATCAGAGTCTGCATAAACCGAAGTTGGTGTCGGGTACAAAAACAGGAAGGATACAAGAAATGCAAAAATCATCGTGAAACGAAATGATTTTAACATTTTCATGCAATCATCCTAGCGCTTTTTGGATCGCTTCAATTACTCGATCTGCTTGGAAAGGCTTAACAATAAAGTCTTTCGCACCAGCTTGAATTGCATCGATTACCATTGCTTGTTGTCCCATTGCTGAACACATGATTACAGTTGCACTTGGATCTGACCCCTTAATTGCTTTTAGAGCCGCAATACCATCCATTTCCGGCATTGTGATATCCATTGTTACTAAATCTGGTTTTAATTCATTGTACTTTTCAACAGCCTGTAATCCATCTGCCGCTTCTCCAACAACCTCAAATCCATTTTTCGACAAAATATCCTTGATCATCATACGCATAAATGCAGCGTCGTCTACAATCAAAATTCTTTTAGACATGGTTAACTCCTCCAATTGAAACTATCTTAAATTATTTAAACGCTCTGCTTGACTTAAAACATCTGTAATACGTACACCAAAGTTTTCATCAATAACAACGACTTCACCTTTAGCGATTAGACGACTATTAACTAGTATATCAACAGGCTCACCTGCTAATTTATCTAACTCAATAATCGAACCGCTTGATAGTTCTAAAATCTCTTTAACAGAACGTTTCGTACGTCCTAACTCTACAGTAACTTGCAATGGAATATCAAGTAGCATATTTAAATTTCTAGCTTCAGATTGAGAGATTACATTTGAATCAAAGCTAGCAAATTGTGCTTGTTGAACATTCACTGGCTGTGCAGGTCTCGCTGGTTGCGCAAACTGCTGTGGTTCCTGATAAACCGGTTGCTGCATAGTTGCTTCCGGCTGCTGATAAACAGGCTGTGCAGGCGGTGGCATAACAGGCGCTTGTTGTTGAACAGGTGGTGCTGCAATTGGCGGTGCCTCAGGGGCAATCGTTGCAGCCACAGGTTCTTCTATTGATTCAGTTTCACCTAATAGAGATTTTACGATGTTTTGACTAAATTTAAGCGGTAATAATTGCATTAAATTCGAATCAATTAAATTACCAATTCTTAATCTAAAAGATACTTTGACTAGTAAATCATCTTCAGGGATATTTTCTCGACCTTCATTTTGAGAAATATTCATTAAATCAATTGTCGGCGGCGAAATATCTACTTTTTTGTTGAATACTGTCGACATAGACGTAGCTGCTGAGCCCATCATTTGATTCATGGCCTCTTGAACAGCACTTAATTGAATTTCTCCTAAGTCAGGTTTCGGATTTAATCCATCGCCACCTAACATAAGGTCTGCAATAATTGCTGCATCCGATTGTTTAATAACAAGTAAATTCATACCTGTTAAGCCAATCGTATATTCCACTTGTACTGCTACATAAGGATGTGGAAACTCCTCTTCTAATTTATTTCGATTAATCATTGATATACTTGGGGTAGTAATATCTACTTTTTGTCCTAATAATGCTGAAAGTGCAGTGGCAGAGCTACCAAAGGAAATATTGCCTACCTCACCTAGTGCATCTTGTGCAAACGAATCAAGGTAATCCTCTACTCGTATATCATTTGTTTCATCAATTGAAGAAGCTTCAGTGCCGCTGTTTTTATCTTCCAACGTCTCGCCCCTTAATAGCGCTTCAATTTCTTCTTGGGAGAGCATTTCATCACTCATCTTCGTCTCCTCCTTTCAAAGGGTCGATAATCTGGATTGCTAATTTTTTGCCTTGCTTACCTGGTTGAACAGTGAATTTTGGTAATGTTCCTACCTTTAATAGAAGTGGATCATTAATTTTTTGCTCTAACTGTATAACATCACCAATTTGCATTGTAAGGAAATCCTCGATCGTGATATCCGTTAGCCCTAATTCAACCGAAAGCGGTAATTTTGCTTGTTTTACGCGTGTTTCAAGCATTTTTGTTTGCTCTGGAGACATTTCTTTCGTATTTGTTTGCATCCAATAGCGAACAGAAAGATTGGGAACAATCGGCTCCAATACAACATGCGGAATACAAATATTGATCATACCGCTTGTTTCACCAATGATCGTATTTAATGAAATGACAACCACTGTTTCATTAGGTGAGATCATTTGTAAAAATTGTGGATTAACTTCAAGTTCCACTAAAATCGGATCAATTTCCGCTACATTTTCCCACGCCTCGCGTAAATTGTCGAATGAGCGTTCAAAAAGGTTTGTCATAATTTTTGTTTCAATTTCTGTTAGATTATCTACATTACTATGACTCGCCCCACTACCGCCCATTAAACGATCTAGCATGGAATAGGCAATGTTCGGATTTATTTCCATCAATATATTACCATCTAATGGTGGCACTTCAAACACATTAATGAGCGTCATATTCGGAATCGAACGAACGAACTCTTCAAATGGTATTTGGTCTACTGATGCAACCGTAATTTGCACATAGCTTCTAAGCTGTGCAGAGAAAAAGGTTGTCAATAGTCGTGCAAAATTTTCGTGTATTCGGGTCAAACTTCGGATTTGATCTTTTGAGAATCGAAGCGCTCGTTTAAAGTCATAAACTTTAACCTTACGTCCCTCATCCTCCTTTTTTATGTCATCTGCTGACATTTCCCCAGTCGATATAGCGGAAAGCAGCGCATCTATCTCGGATTGAGATAACACATCTCCTGCCATTTGCCCACCTCCATTTCAAGCAGTTTCTATTTTATTGAGTGATGAAGGAGGTAAAATATACTTCCTGGACTTCTCCCTCTTGCATCAATTCATTTACTCTAGTTTTTAATGATTTTTGGAAAATTTGCTTCCCTTGCTTACCTTCTAAATCTTTTTGCTCCATTTCAGAAAGCTCTTGTATAGCAATGTTTTGCACTTGGAAAACACGCTTTGTTAATTCTGCAGCAGCATCTTTGCTTGTCGTTTGAACTTTTAATGACAAGCGTACCACTCTTTTATCTGCAAGATTCGTTGTGATTTCCGGAATCTCCACTGTTGCCTCTACAATTTCATCAATGGTTGGTTCAATAGCTCCTGTCGGTTTATTAAATTGTGTAAGCAATACAAACAAGATAACCCCGATCAGTATGACTGCTACTAGCAAAATAATAATCATTGTTAACATTTTATTATTCTTCATCTTTTTCACCTCGTAGATGCGGGTTGGATAGTATTTGTATATTGTTATAAAAGGCAGTTACCTTTTGTCGCACCTCATCTTCACTCTCTAAAACAATTAATTTTGTTCCAGTTGTTAAAGTAATCGTCGTATCTGGAAATGATTCGACTGTTTCTATGTATAAAGCATTTAATGTAAATGCTTTGCCATTAAGACGTGTTAGTTCAATCATTGAATTAGGGCCGGGTCTAGCATGAGAGCCGGCCCGACCCTCCCTCATATGAAAATATGTTTGTTAAAACGTCCGTTATGAATGAAAGGACTATTCAATCATTAACGCTTTAAGTTTACTAGCTCTTGTAACACTTCATCTGATGTTGTAATAATACGAGTATTCGCTTGGAAACCACGTTGAGCAACAATCATCTCTGTAAACTCTTCTGATAAGTCAACATTCGACATTTCTACAGCTCCAGGCACTACTTTCCCCATCCCTGCTACAGTTGCTACTTGTGCATATGCAGCACCAGAGTTCGCTGTTTGTTGATAGTAGTTTCCACCATTTTTAGCAAGGCCACCAGCATTCGGGAATTTAGCCATAACTAGCTGTCCAGCCCATTTGCGTTCACCGTTTAGGTCTACATATTCAACCGTACCATTAGGTCCAATGCTAATCTCTTTAGCAGTCGTAGGGATACGAATTGGACCTACAGTTCCATCATCAGGTGTTAGTACACCATCCTCATCAAATAAGTTTGCGCCTTCATCCCCTGAAGCAATTGGTGCATCCTCAGGATTGATACCATCATCATCCGCTTCCATTACGATATCCTCACCAGCAGAAACACCTACTAAATATTTACCGTCAGCATTCACTAAATAGCCATTGCTATCCATATAGAAAACACCATTACGAGTAAATAGAGTATTGTTGAAGCCCTCTTCGTCGATGAAACCACTATCTGGATCAGGAGCACCATTTGCATCCGCTACCATGAAAAAGCCATCACCCTCAATTGCTAAGTCAAGACCACGTCCTGTACTTTGTAAGGAACCGCCTCCATGAATCGTATCAATGGCAGCTAATTGTGTACCCAACCCAACTTGTTGTGGATTCACACCACCTCGTGTTGCTGTTGCTGCAGATGCACCGGCTTGTGTTTGAGACATTAAATCTTTAAAAAGAACACGTCCTTTTTTAAAGCCAACAGTATTAACATTTGCAATATTGTTACCAATAACATCTAGCTTTGTTTGGAAATTTTTAAGACCTGAAATACCTGAATACATAGAACGTAACATAAGTTTTCGTTCTCCCTTCATTTTTTATTTGTGTGCTTCTATCAATCAGCATCACGAAGGCTTCCTTTCATAAGAAGGTCCAGCCTTTAAAGCACGATTGTGCCATCAATATTTGTAAATAATTGTTGTTTTGCTTCCGTGCGATCCATTGCTGTAATGACAGTAGCGTTTTTAGCACTGACAATTAAAGCTGCTTGATCCATCAAGACTAATGGCTGTTTAACACCTTTTGAGTGAGCTTCAAATACCTTATCCGAGACAACCTGCCATTCTTGTTCAGAGATGTCAATTTTACGCTCCATAATACGTTCATGCGCATGTTTGCTCACCTTCAGCTCTTGCTTTGATGCTTCCTGTAAATGGGCTTTAAAGGATTGCTGTGAATGAATGGGCGTAGGTTGAGTTGCACGAATAGATGGATGCAAGGGTACACGATGAATTGAAAATTTATCCATCACTTTTCCCCACCTTTATTCGCTAATAACTGTAAAATCTTTATCCGTAAGTTTTTTATCATTGTCTAATACGTAGTAAATAACGCCATCTTTATTGGAAACAGAGACGATTCTCCCTTGTAATTCCTGCTCGCCATCTTGATATGTAACTTTTTTACCTATCAATTTGCTCGCCTGAACAAGTGGCGTTTCTGGCACAGGATTATTTCCATTTGTTCCAGAGCCAAGGATTCCAGAAATATTACCAGGCGTTATTTCTTTTCCATCTGCTAATTTGAAGACAACACTACCATCTACAAATTTCAAGGATTCGATCACACCTGATCCTTCATTGACAACTGGATCTCCTTTTTCATCTGTTTTATCTGTAATTTCATGCCATTTGACTTCTTTACCAACAAAGGTTGCATAATTCATCATTTGTGTTTGTTGCTGTGATGCTAATAAGGATTCTACTGCCTTTGTCATGTTCTGCATTTGTTCTAAAGAAGAAAACTGTGCCATTTGAGAAATGAATTCTCGGTCATTCATAGGATTTGTTGGGTCCTGATGCTGTAATTGGGTAATTAACAGTTGAAGAAAGGCATCTTTACCAAGTTCACTATTCCCAGTTTGTTTGGTTGGTTTTCTATAATTAGAATAGTAAAGATCGTCCGTTATGGATGTATTGGTTGCTTTAGATGTTGCATCCGCCATCAATTACACCTCCTCGTTTAATAAATAGTCACTAAATGACATCTCTTCATCGTCATTCTCAGTTTTTTGTTGCTGTTCTTCATCCTGTTGTTGTCTAAAGAAATTATTAAAGAAGTTTTGATCACGTTGCTGGCGATCTGCATCCTGTAATGATTGGGCAATATCAAGACGGTCTACTTGAATGTTCTGCTGCACAAACGCCTGCTTTAGCTGATGTGCTTGACTATCAAGCATTTCACGTCCATGAGCTGTAGAAGCTAGTAGACGAGCTGTCAGTACACCATCATTTTGCACAAGCTCTATACGAATTGTTCCTAAATTTTCTGGATACAACTTAATCGTTAATCGTGTAATCCCCTGTGCATTAGAAATTTGAGCTCTATTGATAATGGCTTGCATTTCTTTTAATAAAGCCTCTGACTGAGCAGGTTTAGCAGTCGGTAATGTTACTTGGAACGTATCCGGTTTGGTTTGCACAGTTTGTGGTGTTACCATTTCATTAGAACTTGTCTCACTTTGCTTCGTCATTTGGACTTGCTGGAAGCCTTGTAATGACAATGTTCCTGTAGATTTGGTTGTTGTTACTTGTATTGTTTCTACTTGGGTTTGTAAGGTCGTTAAAAGACTTTTAACGGTTGTTAACAGATTTTCTTGTGGAGCTGTTAAGTCCGATTTTTGTCCTACTAATTGTGCTAGCTTTAACACTTGAAGTAATTGCGTTGCTTCTTTTGGTGTTACTTGACCTTCACCTTGTAATGCAGCACCTATTTGCGCTTGAAGTATTGGCGCTTGGGCATCTACTAAGGATAATAGCTCCCAAACATCACTAGCCTCTTTTTCTTCTCCTAATAGCTGCTGGACTATTTTTTGCAGCTGTTCATCATCAATACCTAATGCATTTAATATATTGTCCAGATCCAGCATTTCGTCCATAGACACTGCTTTACCGTCCTCTCCCAGTTGAAGGATTAACAAACCATCATCGTGGGGGATTCCTAATAAATCGAGTACCTCTTCCAATGAATCAGCATTTAAAACCTGCTGTAAATCAGCTAGCTCATTATTTGGCGTAGTTTGAGCAGATTGATTGGTTTGAGTTGAGGAAGATAGGACTTGTCCAAAAACAGAGCCGAATTTCGATAAATTATCCTGCTTCGAAGTTCCGTTGATCTTCCCATCAGTACTACTTGCTGCTGTTGTTGGCTTAGCTGCCGCATTTTTAGTCGGTACTGATTGCGTGATCATTTTCATCATCGCTATATCCACTATTTTCACCTCCTTTCATGAACTCTATTGTTTAGCCATGAGCTCCGTATATTTTGCTGCATCTTTAGCATCCATTTTCTCTAAAATTGCTGCTAGTTTATCAGGTTTTAAATTAGTTAAAATGCGCAATGCTTCTGTATCACTCATATTGATTAATACAGGTGCTGCAGATTTCGGAGACATTTTATCGAAAGTCGATAGAATATCGTTGAAATCGCGCTTCACATCATCTTGCTGTCGATTTAATTTTTCAATTTCAAATTGAAGCTGCTCTTTTTCTATCGTGAGCTTCTCTTTTTCAGTTGTTGTTGTATCTAACTTTTTTTGCAGCTGTGTAATTTCTGCTTCTTTTTCTTGAATCTCTGCCTGTAAATTAACTATTTTCGAGTCATTGTTTACGACAGCATCTTTTGCTTGCTGTTCTTCTGACGGAACAAAAGGTAAACTGCCAATTGCCTTTTTACCTAAGTCAAAAACATTTGTATTCATTAATGTTGCCACAACAAGTAAAACTGCTACGACAAACATAAGTGGTAGTACGATCCAAGTAAAAAACTTTAGAAAGCCTCCCGTTTTTTTCTTAGGCGGCTGTTCTACTAATTCCGCTTTCAATCGATTGTCTTTTCTCACCATGAAATCACCTGATTTCTCTCTTGTTATACGTTAATAATGAAATTTCATCTAAAAAAAGGCTTTCTATACGATCCTGCTCTTGTTGGAAAAGCTTAAAATCCTTTTCTCTCATTTTTTCAAATTTACGTACTTCCAAGTTTTTTTCTAATAATTTATCTTCGTGCCAATTCATTTTTGCACGAGCTTGTATCACTTTCTGCTGAACATCTGCAATTGTTTTTTCCAGACTATCAATAAAACGTGCGTAGTGATGAATTTCATCAATAGATGAACCAACCGTCAAACGATCCTGCTGGAAGGCAATTAAATCTTCCTTCTTTTTAAGCAAGTCATATAACTTCGTAGCCACTTCCTCAAAAGATCGGACAGATTCTTTATAGGCCATTTCAGTTTCGTTTTTTTCTTGCTCACGAATTGTTAATACTTTTTCAAAACGATATACATAGCTGACCATCTAGTTCACACCACCGTTCGATAAGGATATTAGCTCATTTACACTTTCTTCCAAGGTCACTTTGTCCAAATAGCCCTGTTTAAGATAAGTAGTAATAAGCGGTTCATAATGAATAGCTTCATCAATTTCTCTAGACGTCCCTCGTTTATAAGCACCTATATTGATTAAATCCTCAGATTTGTCGTATGTATAATAAAGTTCTCTTAATCGTTCTGCAGCTTTTTTATGCTCTGGCTCTGCTACATGATTCATTAAACGACTAACACTTTTTAAGACGTTTATAGCAGGGTATTGTCCTTTATTAGCTAAATTTCGATCAAGCACAATATGACCATCCAATATCCCTCGCACTGTATCAGCGATTGGTTCATTCATATCATCACCATCTACCAAGACCGTATAAAATGCAGTGATAGAGCCCTTTTCGTTAGTACCTGTACGTTCTAATAATTTAGGTAAAATCGCAAATACAGATGGTGTATACCCCTTCTGTGCTGGTGGTTCACCTGTAGCAAGTCCAATTTCACGTTGAGCCATGGCAACACGTGTTACAGAGTCCATCATCAACATGACATTTAAACCACGATTTCTAAAATACTCGGCAATTGCTGTTGCAGTAAACGCCCCTTTTATCCTCATTAATGCTGGTTGGTCAGAAGTAGCAGCCACAACAATAGAGCGACTTAGACCTTCAGGACCCAAATCACGTTCAATAAATTCACGAACCTCACGCCCACGCTCTCCGATTAGCGCAATTACATTCAAATCTGCCTGCGTATTTCTCGCAATCATTCCAAGAAGCGTACTTTTTCCGACCCCTGAACCAGCGAATATCCCGACCCGTTGGCCATTACCAACCGTTAACATTCCATCGATAGCTTTAACGCCGACCTCAAGTCTTTCATTAATTGGCGGACGTGTTAGTGGATTTGGCGGATCTTGCTCTGTCGGTACCGTCATTAGTCCTTTTGGTAATAAGGTGCCATCAATAGGATTTCCCATTGAATCCAACACTTTTCCTATTAGCTCTGGGCCCACTTTTACTTCCAGTGGAGCCCCCGTCCCTTCAACAAGACAGCCAATAGATATTTCTCTTAAAGAAGTGAAAGGCATTAAAACAACAATTTCATCTTTAAAACCCACCACTTCAGCCAAAATGATTTGGTGACCATTGTTTACAGTTTCCACATGAATTTTACAAACATCACCTATGGAACTATCTGGACCTTGCGACTCAATCATCAAGCCGACAACTCTAGTGACTCTACCAAACTTTTTAAAAGTTGGCATATGAGGAATATGTTCGATTAATTGAGCCGTCTTCATCTAGATCATTCCCTACTTTCTAATATTTCATGAAGCTTTAATCTTAGTTCGTTCAATTGCTCATCGATGCTCACTACTATACGTCCATGATTTGTTTCGATATAGCAATCTGTTTCATTGTTCAAATCTTCATTAACAAAAATCATAAATGGTACGTCAACCGGGAACATTTCCGCTAATTCATCACGATTAGCAGTAATTAAAGCGTGATAGGTTGGCGACACATAAATTTTAATTTCTTTCATCTCTCTAGCTTCTTTTAAGCCTCTACGAACAATCGACACAAATAGATCGGGATCACGTTCTAAAGATGTGCCAATTATTCGTTCTGCTGTCGTTAGACCAAGCTCTAGCACCACAGCTTCTTGATCATCAATATATTTTCTTGCGTTTTCTTTTGCTTGATTAATGACTTCATTCGCAGTTTGAAGTGACTCGGCCATTGCTTCAGTGGATTTGTTCACACCGTCTTCATAGCCTTGTCCAAAGCCTTCATCATAGGCTTCTTGAACTCGATTCGGTCTTTCTTCTTCCCAACTTAACTTCAAATGCTCAATCTCTTGATAGTGCATGTGCTTTTCTTGCTCAAATGCTTCACGTTCTGCTTGTAAAGAAGCTCTAGCCTCTGCAAGCAAACGATCTCGCTCAGCCATTATTTCTTCTATTGATAATTGCTGTTGGGATGAAGCATCATCACCATCTTCCAAATCAAATCCTTCAAACATATCGCGAATTTGTATCTGTTTTACATTATCGCTATCGGATTGAGTGTAAATTGAACGGATGATTCTAGACAATGACGTCATCTCCTCCACCACGTGCAATAATGATTTCTCCAGCATCCTCTAGGCGACGAATAACAGCAACAATTCGAGATTGGGCCTCCTCTACGTCACGTAAACGTACAGGTCCCATAATTTCCATTTCTTCTTTAAATGTTTCAGCCATACGTTGAGACATATTGCGGAAAATAATATCTTTTACTTCTTCGCTTGACACTTTCATTGAAAGCAGTAAGTCTTCGTTTTCACAATCACGAATAACACGTTGAATGGAACGATTGTCGAGTGTAACGATATCTTCGAATACAAACATGCGTTTTTTGATTTCTTCTGCAAGCTCTGGATCTTGAATTTCGAGTGCATCAAGGATCGTTTTCTCAGTTTGTCGATCAACACCATTCAGTACTTCAACGACTGCATCAATACCACCAGTTTCAGTGTAATCTTGGGTAACGGTAGATGATAATTTACGCTCTAACACCGATTCAATTTCACTAATTACTTCTGGTGAAGTCGATTCCATAACAGCTATACGTTTGGCAATGTCAGCCTGTACTTCCTGTGGTAATGAAGATAAAATCACTCCCGCTTGCCCTGCTTCTAAATAAGAAAGAATGAGGGCAATTGTTTGTGGATGTTCATTTTGAATAAAGTTAAAAATTTGTGCCGGATCAGCTCTCCGTGCAAAATCAAACGGTCGCACTTGTAACGAAGATGTCAGACGATTAATAATCGTCTGAGCTTGTTCTACACCAAGCGCTTTTTCTAATACTGTTTTCGCATAACCAATACCACCTTGCGTGATATAGTCTTGAGCTAGCGCAATATTATGAAATTCTTCTATAATCTCTTCCTTGACGTTTGATTCTACTTTTTTAACACTTGAAATTTCTAATGTTAAACGTTCGATTTCTTCCTCTGTTAAATGTTTATAGACTGAAGCTGAAACTTCAGGTCCTAATGAAATTAACAAGAGAGCGGCCTTTTGTTTTCCGGTTAATTCCTTATCTTTCTTGGACACAGCCGAACCTCCTAGTTAGTCTTCAGCAATCCAACTACGCAGTAACTTCGCAAAATCGTCTGGCTTATCTTTTGCCATTTTTTCTAGCTGCTTACGACGCATTGTAGCTTCCGTTTCAATTTCTTCATTAATATCGTCAATCATTAAATCTTCTTGTTCTTCTAGGATACTTAGCTCTTCTTCTTCCTGCGCACGTTTACGAGAACGGATAATGAAGAATGCTAACAATACAATAACAGCTAATAAGATACCGCCAATAACCCAAACCCACCAAGGAATCATCGGTTTTTCATCAGCAACCTGTGTGGCCTTACCATATAGAGGCTGTACAGATACGGCTACTTTCTCATCAATTTGCTCTTGAGTAAGCTCAGCTGCTACGTCTTTAGAAATCGTTGTACGCACGATCGTGCTTAAAATTTTCTCAATATCTTCGCGAACACCGTCTGGTAATGACGCTGCGTCTGCTGCTGTTGGTGGTTCAACAATTACTTGAATTCCAATATCTTGCACCTTATAAGGAGCTTCTTGAATATCTTTACGTATACGATTCACGTCATTGTTAATCGTTTCTTCTGTACGTTCATAATCACCGTTACCCGATGTACCTTCATTATAGGTAGTAAAGTTGTCAGTAGTTGTTTCAGCTTCAGGTGTTCCAGTAGCTGCTGCCGCCCCTGTTCCAGAATATTGCTCAGTAATCCTTTGAGCACTAATGGCGATTCCTTCCATATTTTCTTCATCAACAGGTGTCACAAGATTTTCTTCACGATTTTCCTTCTTGAAGTCAATATCCGTAGTGACAGAAACCATTACTTTGTCTTGTCCCATTAACGTACCAAGCATATTTTGCACTTGACGTTGTAGATCACGTTCGACTAACTTTTTCATTTGTAATTGACCTTCAGCCGTTGCTGTAGATGTTCCATCTGTTGTGGCTGCATTCAAGTCAAAGTACTCTGAGAATTGGTTAGAGATTACGATGTTCTCAGTTTTTAAATTCGGAATACTTTTTGACACCAAATTATACATAGTTGTAATTTGCTGCTCTGTAAATTTATATCCTGGATCTGTATTTAATACGATAGATGCAGTTGCATCCTCTTTCACATCTGTTACGAAGACTCCTTCTTCAGGAACAGTAATCATTACCTTTGCATCTTTAACGCCTTCAAGGTTTCTAAAAAGCTTAGCAATTTCAGTTTCAGTAGCTGCTTTTTTTAATAGATTAAATTCGTTATCTGTCATCCCAAACCCTGAACTGTTTGCAAATGAGTAATCAATCGTACCCGTTTGTGGATATCCTTCTGATGCTAATTGCACTAATAAGGAGTCAACTTGCTCCTCAGGCACTAAAATAGATGTTCCGCCTGGCGCAATTTGATATGTTACACCTTGTGAATCCAGTGCTTCCTTTACCTGTCCAATTTCTCTTGTTGATAAATCTTTATAAAGTGGAACATATGTAGTTTTTGAAGCGAAAAACGTTACAATTGCCGCAAGAGCGATGACGCCTACCAAGGAGCCAATCATAACTATTTTTTGCTTTTTACTTCGACTTTTCCAAAATTGACTGGTGTCGTTTTTTATTTTCGTCAATCGTTCATTCATTATGAATCCTCCGGTTATAGTGAATAACCTAGCCATCAATAATTTGCGAACTTCAAGAGCCCACCATTTAGGTAGTCATTAATCTGCATTGAGAGGGGGCACTCCCCCCTCAATAAAAGATTAAACGCTCATTCGCATTATTTCTTGGTAAGCTTCAATCACCTTATTGCGAACTTCAATTGTTGCGTTTAATGTAATGCTCGCCTTTTGTGAAGCAATCATTACCTCATGCAATTCCACATTTTCACCTTTAATTAGCTTTTGGGTATAATTATCGGATGTGATTTGCTGGTCATTAACTTTGGCTATTGCCTCTTTTAACGAGTTCGCGAAGCTTTGTTGGGCTTCATAAGGTGTCGTATTAAGTTTATTTGTTTCATTTACAACCTGAGTAGGTGTCATTAGCGAAACGGACGAAATTGTCATTATGTATCTTCCTTTCTTCTTATTTATTTACCAATCTCTAATGCCTTTGTAAGCATAGATTTATTTGCGTTAAATACTGTTACGTTTGCCTCGTAAGAACGAGTGGCTGACATTAAATCTACCATTTCTTTTAATGGGTCGACATTCGGCAAATTGACATAACCATCTGCATTTGCATCTGGATGAGTTGGATCATAAACAAGTTTGAAAGGTGTTTCTCGGTCTTCTGCAATACGAGTTACTTTCACACCATTACCAACACCGCTTTTGGCGTCTTTCCCAAGTGCTACATTCATAAACTTTGAAAATTGTCCTTCTTGTGCTGTAAACGTTACGGACTTCCGACGATATGGCTCCCACTCCCCATTAACTTGACGAGCTCGAGTTGTATCCATGTTTGCCATATTAGAAGAAATAACATCCATGCGTAAGCGTTGTGCAGTTAAAGCTGAGGCAGTGGTATTCATCCCATGGAAAATAGACATCTATTACTTACCTCCTTTAATAACTGTGTTTAATGTGTTTAATTTCCCGTTTACACGATCAATTAAAGCATTGTAGTAAATTTGATTTTCTGCCAATTTTGCCTGTTCAGCATCCATATCTACTGCGTTGCCATTATTTCGGTATCGTAGATTTTCTATATTATTGACACCAGGTGTAGATTGTCGAATTGTGAAATCATAATGTCTATTGTCAGTTCGATAGGCAGAAATAGAAATATCCTTTTGTTCCGCCAACATATCCTTAAAACTAACATTTTTCGCCTTATAATTAGGTGTATCGACATTCGCAATATTGTTTGCGATTGTTTTATGATTCAAAGTCGCATAGGAAAGTCCATTTTCCAAGCTACTAATAGTTCCTCCAAATAAATTCAAAACTGTTCACCTCAATTTATTAAATTCTATGTACTTGTTAATATATTCAATAATACAATTGTAATTAAGATGCTACCTAGTGTCTATTGTCTTTTGTCACTTTTTAATAGTATATACGCCCTATTTTTTTAACGTCCTAACCGGGACAATACTTCCGCATCCCTTGTAGCTCTAGGCTTCATAAAAGGTTGGTTAACATCTAGTTATTTTACACTATTTCGACAGTGTTTACGATTTTAGTATTAAATTTGCCTTTTTATGAGCTTTATCGCCTTTTAAAATGAAATTAATTTAAGGTTCCATTTTACTAGTTCGACAAATGGCTGAATATTCTAATATAGACAATTAACAGTTTATTCACCATTATTCTAAAGTAACACATATTTCATTTTTATATGCTAATTGTAGTGACAAATTTATGAACGACATTAGGCTAAAAGAAACAAAAAACATCAATATTCTCCAAATTTGTATTTATACAAAAAATAACAATCCATTACATCGCTAAATATCTAATGAAATGCATACAAAAAGGCGCCTAGTTTTTACCTAGACGCCTTCATTATCTTCTTCAAGAAGAATTATTTCATTTTAATTTCAGCTAATGCATTTAAGAACTTATCATTTAACACTTTAATATAAGTTCCTTTCATACCTAGTGAGCGAGATTCAATAACACCCGCTGACTCTAGTTTACGTAATGCATTGACGATCACTGAGCGTGTAATTCCCACTCGGTCTGCAATTTTAGAGGCAACCAGTAAACCTTCGTTACCATCAAGCTCTTCAAAGATATGCTCAATAGCTTCTAATTCACTGTAAGAAAGTGAGTTAATGGCCATTTGCACAACCGCTTTGCTACGAGCTTCCTCTTCGATTTCTTCAGACTTCTCACGTAAAATCTCCATGCCAACTACTGTTGCGCCATACTCTGCAAGAATCAAATCATCATCTTCAAATTGAGAAGATAAACGTGCAAGGATTAATGTTCCTAAACGTTCACCACCACCAACGATTGGTACAATTGTTGTTAATGCGTTTTGGAAAAGATCTTTGTTTTCCACAGGGAAAGCAGTATGTTCGTTATGGATATCTAAATTAGAAGATGTTTCTGAGATTGTAAATAAGCTATGTGTGTATTCTTCAGGGAATTGTCTCTCTTCAAACATTTTTTTCATACGCTCATTTTCAATTTGTTGGTGAATTGAAATACCTAATAATTTACCTTTACGGCTTAAAATATAGACATTACTATCAATAATATCTCCTAGTGTATCAGCCATTTCCTTAAAGTTTACAGGCTTACCAGCAGAAGCTTGTAGCATTGAGTTAATTTTACGTGTTTTTCCTAATAAATTCATTATATGTTCCTCCTATAAATAATCCGAAGAGTATTCACTTAATATTCTAAAGTTTTTTACTACTGAATGATACTGATCAGCTTGATCTTACAATATAAACTGTGACAAATCTTTGTTTTTTACAATCCCTGCGAGTTTTTGATCTACATAGGCTGCGTTGATCGGTATACTCGCTGGTGCAATTTCAGCTGCTTCAAACGACAGCTCTTCCAGTAAACGTTCTAAAATCGTGTGCAAACGGCGAGCTCCGATATTATCTGTTTCCTGATTAACCTCTGTGGCTATTTCCGCAATACGTTCAATGGCATCAGATGTGAAATTGATTTCCACACCTTCCGTTTCTAGCAATGCCTTATACTGCAAAATGAGCGATTGATCTGGTTCTTGTAAAATACGGACAAAATCTTGTTTTGTTAATTTTTCTAGCTCTACACGAATTGGGAAACGACCTTGCAATTCCGGAATCAAATCTGAAGGCTTCGACATATGGAACGCGCCTGCAGCTACAAATAGCATGTAATCCGTTTTCACAGCACCATACTTCGTAGTTACAGTTGAACCTTCTACAATTGGTAAAATGTCTCGTTGTACACCCTCACGAGATACATTCGCAGAAGAATTTCCTTCTTTACTAGCTATTTTATCGATTTCATCAATAAAAATAATACCAGTTTGCTCCGCTCTAACAATTGACTCCTGTGCCACTTCATCTGCATCTATCAACTTATTTGCTTCTTCTATTGTTAAAATACGACGTGCATCCTTTACCTGAACACGGCGTTTTTTCTGTTTTTTAGGCATTAAGCTAGATAGCATATCTTGCATACCATTATTAGCAGACATATCCATCCCCGTGCCTTGTAATGCATCGAAAATGGATGGCGTTTGTTCTGTTACCTCAACCGTAACCCATTCATTTTCCAATTTACCATTTCGTAAATCAATAGCAATTTGTGCACGTTTAGAGCGTACTTCTGTTTCCTCAGACGACGTATCGTCCGTTGGAGTTTGTTCTTTCCCACCAAATAACATTTCGAATGGATTTTGCATGCTCTGTTTCTTACGCAATGACGGGACTAAAAGTTTCACAATTGCTTCATTTGCTAATTGCTCTGCTTGTTCCTTAACAGATTCCATCATTTCTTCTTTCACAAGACGGTGAGAAGCTTCTACTAAGTCACGTACCATTGATTCAACATCACGACCTACATAACCTACCTCAGTAAATTTTGTCGCTTCCACTTTTACAAAAGGTGCATTTGTAAGCTTCGCAATTCTTCTGGCAATTTCCGTTTTTCCGACACCAGTTGGCCCAATCATTAAGATATTTTTAGGAATAACCTCTGCCTTCATATCTTCATTTAACAATGAACGACGATAGCGGTTTCGCAACGCAATGGCTACAGCTCGCTTAGCTTCATTTTGCCCAACAATATAACGATCTAAATGCTCAGTAATTTGTCTTGGCGTTAAATTTTTTTGCGTCATTAGCTCAGCGCCTCCACGATAATATTATGATTCGTAAATACACAGATTTCAGCAGCTGTTTCTAATGCTGCTTCAGCAATTTCACGAGCAGTCATCGTTTCACCTGCATACTTTTTTAATGCTCTACCCGCTGATAAAGCATAATTTCCACCAGAACCAATGGCTAAAATTCCATCATCAGGTTCAATGACTTCACCAGTACCAGAAACAAGTAGCAAAGTTGTTTTATCCATCACTAATAGCATTGCTTCTAGTTGGCGTAGCATTTTATCTCCGCGCCATTGCTTGGCAACCTCTACTGCAGCACGTTGTAAATTACCGTTATATTCATTCAATTTGCCTTCGAACATCTCAAATAGTGTAAATGCATCTGCAACAGAGCCTGCAAAGCCTGCCAGAACCTGCCCATTAAACAGACGTCTGACCTTCTTCGCTGTACCTTTCATCACAACTGCATTTCCTAATGTTACTTGACCATCACCAGCCATGGCACAGCCTCCGTTATGATGAACTGCAAATATCGTAGTCGCATGAATTTGTCCCATCTGCTTTCCTCCTTAACTCTATTATGCCCTTGGATGAGCATTCATATATGTTTGACGTAGGTGCTCTTTTGTTACATGTGTGTAAACCTGTGTAGAAGATAAATGCGAGTGGCCTAATAACTCCTGCACCGTTCGCAAATCCGCGCCATTGTTTAATAAATGTGTGGCAAAAGTATGGCGAAGCATGTGTGGGTAAATTTTCGTATGGAGTGAGGCCTTGTCAATCATTTCGTTTAAAACATGACGTACCCCTCGTGGAGTAAGTTCCCCACCTCGCATATTGACAAACAATTGCTGATGATTAGTCTTTTTCATCAATCTAGGACGAGCCTGCTCTATGTAGTCCAGCATTGCTAAACTCGCAAATTGACCGAATGGGATAATTCGTTCTTTCCGACCTTTTCCCATAACTCGTATGATGGAATAATGAAAATCTACATCCTTAATTTGAATGGAAGTCAGCTCACTTACACGAATACCTGTCGCATATAACAGCTCTAATATAGCCATATTTCTCAATGATTTCAAATTATCCCCGGTATTCGCATCAAATAACTGCAGCAATTCTTCTTCATAGAAGAAATTTGGTAAACGAGATTCTTTTTTTGGATGATAAAGAGAACGAAATGCCCCATCATCAAATCCATACTGTCTATTTAGAAAGCGGAAGAAGGAGCGTATTGAGGATATTTTTCTAGAAATAGAAGCCCTTGCTCTTTTTTCGTCGTACAACTTTGTTACATAAAGACGTGCATGTATATATTCAACACTCGCTAAATCATGAATTCCTTCCCCTTGTAAGAAGGCTAAAAAATCCAGCAGGTCTGATTCATATTCTCGCACCGTATGAACAGAGAAGTTCTTTTCAACTTGGATGTAAAGCATGAACTGTTCGAGTGCATCTTGGGACGAAACTAACATAGAAAGATTCACCACCAATAATTTATTAATAATTTTCTCAAATGACTGACACTTGTAATATAACGGATAAATAATTCTTTGTCATCTCTTACAAGTTTGTATCGTAAACCATCATTAATAAACATACATATTGACACTATACCTATCTTTGTAAGATAGCAAGTGTAATTAGTTATATTTTGAGAAAATCTCCATACAAAATAATAAAACATGTCTAAGCAAGCATTTTACTACAAAAAGAAAAAGCCTCTAAGAGTATAACAACTTTTAGAGGCCTTTGGCAATTAAATTGTTTGTGAATTCACAAAATTGTGAATTGTGCTTATTGCGCGTGTTGCATGCATTTCAGCGCGCTCTGGTTTTGAACGGCGACCTGGTGGTAATTCAGGGAAAATACCAAAGTTAACGTTCATTGGCTGGAAGTTTTTCGATTGCGCTTCTGTTATATAACGCGCCATACTTCCTAATGCCGTTTCGAATGGGAAAATAATTGGCTCTTGTCCCAATGCTAAACGAGCTGCATTTATTCCAGCTATTAATCCACTACCAGCTGATTCAACATACCCTTCAACACCTGTCATTTGACCGGCAAAGAAAATATTCTTTTGTTCACGAAGTTGGTATGTTTTTTCTAACACTTTTGGCGAATTAATAAAGGTATTTCGGTGCATAACACCATAACGTACAATTTCCACGTTCTCTAATCCTGGAATTAGCTGCAATACTTCTTTTTGTGGACCCCATTTTAAATGTGTTTGGAAGCCAACAATATTATAAAGAGTACCTGCAGCGTCATCCTGGCGAAGTTGTACTACGGCATATGGACGTTTCCCTGTTTTCGGATCTTCAAGACCGACTGGCTTCATTGGGCCAAATAGCATTGTTTTCTCTCCACGTGCTGCCATAACTTCAATTGGCATGCAGCCCTCAAAGTAGATTTCTTTCTCGAATTCTTTTAAAGGCACTACTTCCGCTTCGATTAATGCTTGACGGAAACGATCAAACTCTTCTTTCGTCATTGGGCAGTTTAAATAAGCTGCTTCTCCCTTATCATAACGAGATTTTAAATAAACCTTATCCATGTCTATACTATCTTTTTCAATAATTGGTGCAGCAGCATCATAAAAGTATAAATAATCCAGACCTGTTAAACCTTGAATTTTTTCAGCCAAAGCTTTCGAAGTTAAAGGACCTGTAGCAATAACTGTTATACCTTCAGGAATTTCTGTCACTTCTCCGTGAATAACCTCCACCAATGGATGATTTTTCACTGCCTCTGTCACATAACCTGCAAACTCATGACGGTCTACTGCTAATGCTCCTCCAGCTGGTACAGAACATTGGTCTGCTGCCTTTAAAATGACAGAATCAAAAATCCGCATTTCTTCCTTAATAACACCTACAGCATTTGTTAAGCCATTTGCACGTAGCGAGTTAGAACAAACAAGCTCTGCAAATTTATCTGTATGGTGTGCAGGCGTTTGCTTTACTGGACGCATTTCATACAGTCTTACTTTCACACCGCGTTTTGCTATTTGCCAAGCTGCTTCACTACCTGCCAGGCCCGCTCCTATTACATTTACTACTTGTTCAGTCATGATTTTACCATCTTCCTATCATTGTGTTGGTGCTTCTTCATAGTCACATTTTGTACATTGAATTTGGACACCTTTTTTAATCTTTTTCTCTACTAATAATGCACTACATTTCGGACATGGTCTACTAATTGGTTTGTCCCAAGACACAAATTCACATTCCGGATATTGATTACAACCGTAGAATAGACGCTTCGTTTTACTTTTACGCTCCACAATTTCGCCTGTTTCACAGGATGGACATTTTACACCAATAGGTTTCATAATAGCTTTTGTATTTCTGCAATCCGGGAAATTCGAGCAAGCCATAAATTTACCATATCTACCTAGCTTATAGACCATTGGTGATCCACAAAGCTCACAATCTTCTCCAGCTGGCTCATCTTTTATTACTACTTTCTCCATTGCCTCATCTGCATGTTTGACATGGACTTCAAAGTCTTTATAAAACTCTTCCACAATATTCTTCCATTGACGACTACCTTCTTCAATATCATCTAAATCTTGTTCCATCTGTGCAGTGAATTCGATATTTATGATATCAGGGAAAAATTCTAGTACGAGTTGGTGTACGATTTCGCCTAGCTCTGTTGGCATAAATCGTTTTGCATCTAACACAACATAGCCACGGCGCTGAATTGTATCGAGGGTCGGTGCATATGTGGATGGGCGACCTATACCTAATTCTTCCATCGTTTTAACAAGTCGCGCCTCTGAATAGCGTGGTGGTGGCTGTGTAAAATGCTGCTTAGGTTCAATTTCAAGCGATTTTACTTGATCACCAATTTCCATCTCAGGTAAAAGCTTTGTCGTTTCCTCTGTTTGATCGTCGGTACCTTCGATATAAAGCTTCATAAAACCTGCAAATTTAACTTGTGAGCCGTTCGCACGGAATAGAACATCACCATTTTGAAGATCTACCGCCACAGTATCAAGTATTGCCGGAGCCATTTGACTTGCAATAAAGCGCTCCCAAATCAAGCGATATAAACGCAACTGATCACGACTAAGGACTGCCTTTAATTCCTCTGGTGATCTCATCGTGCTTGTTGGACGAATTGCCTCATGGGCGTCCTGCGCATTTGAAGCCTTTTTTGTCTGCTTTATTTCTGTTGCAATATACTCTTTTCCATACTTTGACTCGATGAAAGAAACTGCTTCTGTTTTTGCTGTTTCAGAAATACGCGTGGAATCGGTACGCATATAAGTGATTAACCCGACTGTTCCCTCTTTTTTACCAATATCAATACCTTCATATAATTGCTGTGCAAGCATCATCGTCTTCTTTGCTCGGAAATTTAATTTTCGCGCTGCTTCTTGTTGTAACGAAGAAGTTGTAAAGGCTGGTGCAGCATTTCGTTTACGCTCTTTTTTAGAAACATTAACAACCTTAAAGTTTGTCCCTTTGACACCTTTTAAAACGGTTTTTACTTGTTCCTCATTTGTTAGCTTAATTTTTTCTTTGCCATTTCCATAGTAAAGTGCATCAAACGATTTTTTACCTTTTTCAAAAGAACCTTCAATCGTCCAATATTCTTCTGGTTGGAAGTTTTTAATTTCATTTTCGCGATCGATAATCATGCGTAGCGCTACTGATTGTACACGGCCTGCTGATAAACCCTTCTTCACCTTTTTCCAAAGAATTGGGCTAATGTTATAGCCAACAAGTCTATCTAATATACGTCTTGTTTGCTGTGCATCTACTAAATCCATGTTAATAGGACGTGGGTTTTTAAAGGACTCAATAATCGCATCTTTCGTAATTTCGTTAAATACAACTCGACAATCCGAGTTAATATCGATATTTAATGCAGTCGCAAGGTGCCAAGCAATCGCTTCTCCCTCGCGGTCTGGATCGGCCGCTAGATAAATTTTCTTCACTTTTTTAGCCGCAGATTTTAAATCCTGTAAAACAGGTCCTTTACCACGAATCGTAATGTATTTAGGTTCAAAGTTATTTTCCGCACTCACACCCATTTGGCTACGCGGAAGATCTCGTACGTGTCCAACTGATGCTTTCACCTTATATTTTTTGCCTAAATAACGTTCAATTGTTTTTGCTTTTGCTGGTGATTCTACAATCACTAAATAATCCGCCATCTATGTCTCCCCCTTAGCGAGGTCTTTTACTAAATTTTTAAGTTACCTGTTGCAAAATGTATAACAGATTTTAAGATAATGCAACTTTTTTTCAATTTTTGTTAGAAAACAGGTCCAGTGTTTCAACGATTTGATGACCATTTATTACTGGAATTGCTCCATCCACAAGTAATTGATTGGTCCCCTTGGACTGTGTTGCATCAATAGGTCCTGGTACTACAAATACATCCTTCCCTTGCTCTAAAGCAAGTTCTGTTGTAATAAGCGTACCACTTTTTAATGCTGCTTCTGTCACAACTAAAGCTTGAGCTAAACCACTAATGATTCGATTACGCATCGGGAAATGCCATTTTTCAGGCTTCATATATGGAGGATACTCAGTTATTAATAACTGCTGATTAGCCATTTCCTTAGCCAATAGCTGGTTTTCTTTAGGATAGAGATAATTAAAACCATGCCCAAGCACAGCCATTGTATGCCCACCCATATCGATTGTTGCCCTATGTGCCATTGTATCAGCGCCTCTAGCTAGCCCGCTTACGACCGTATACCCCCATTGAACAAGTGATGGGACAATTAGGTCTAATGCTCTTTTCGAATACGCTGTAGCCTTCCTAGAGCCTATAATAGCTATCTGTTTCTTGTTTGTTAACAGGGAATACTGACCTTTCACATACAATACAGTAGGAGGACTGGATATTTCAAATAATTGCGCCGGGAAATAAGGATGATAAAAAGGTATGGGGAAAATATTGGCCCGTGCATAGGCCTCTTCAAATGGGATTGTCATAATTTGTCGAAAGCTTTGAGAAATCTGTAAGGCTTTATGTGGCGATATTTGTAAAACTTTTGCGATTTCATCATAATGAGCTTCTTCAAAAGTGTTTAAAACGTTCACTGGGGACAATAATCGTTGAAGTTTTTGAAGAGGTAAAGGATATACATAATGCAAAGCTAGTAATCTCTGTGTATCAACTGCAAGGATCATTCTACAAACCTCCTTTATAATAGAAGAAAGTAAATGACCGCATGATGATTTGAACACAACTTCGTGATGTAATTTTCCATACAGTAAATAGGAAATTGTTTAATGAAGGAAGATAAACAGTGTATAAATAAGGAAAAAGATGTAGCCACTATGTGCTACATCTTCCATTTTAATGGGTTTTACACTTTTCGTATAGCCCTTTTTCTTTAATTACTTTAATCAGTGTTTCACCAATAACAGATGGTGTTTCTGCTACTTCAATGCCTGCCGCATTCATAGCTTTAATTTTCTCTGCAGCTGTTCCTTTACCGCCAGAAATGATAGCACCCGCGTGCCCCATACGTTTGCCTGGAGGTGCAGTTTGTCCACCTATAAAGCCAACGACAGGTTTCGTCATATTCGCTTGAATCCATGCAGCTGCTTCTTCCTCAGCTGTACCACCGATTTCACCAATCATAACTACTGCATACGTTTCTGGGTCATTATTAAACGCTTCAAGAACATCGATGAAGTTAGTACCATTTACAGGGTCTCCACCGATCCCAACAGCTGTTGTTTGACCGATACCTTCTTGCGTTAATTGATGTACTGCTTCATAAGTTAATGTACCAGAACGAGATACAACTCCTACATGACCTTTTGTATGGATATAACCAGGCATAATACCGATTTTACATTCATCAGCTGTAATAACACCCGGACAGTTTGGACCTACTAGGCGAGTCTTTTTGCCTTCCATGTAACGTTTAACCTTCACCATATCAAGAACAGGAATATGTTCTGTAATACAGATTGTTAATTCTAATTCAGCATCAACAGCTTCTAAGATTGCATCTGCTGCAAATGGAGCAGGAACGTAGATAACTGAAGTTGTCGCGCCTGTTGCAGCTACAGCTTCTGCCACTGTATTGAAAACAGGAACTCCTTCGATTTCAAGTCCACCTTTACCTGGTGTTACACCTGCTACGATTTTAGTACCATACTCAAGCATTTGCTTCGTATGGAAAAGAGCTGTTTCGCCCGTAATCCCTTGTACAATTACCTTCGTATCTTTGTTAATAAATACAGCCATTGTTCTCCCTGCCTTCCTTAGCCTACTAGTCCCACAATTTTTTGTGCACCGTCAGCCATTGAATCCGCTGCAACGATGTTTAAACCAGATGCATTTAAAATTTCTTTACCAAGTTCTACATTTGTACCTTCTAAACGTACAACTAATGGCACAGCTAAACCGATTTCTTTAGCAGCTGTCACAACGCCTTCAGCGATAATGTTACATTTCATAATTCCGCCAAAAATGTTTACAAAAATGCCTTTTACGTGTGGATCAGAAAGGATAATTTTGAAAGCTTCTGTTACTTTTTCAGCTGTTGCACCGCCCCCTACATCAAGGAAGTTGGCCGGGCTACCGCCGTAGTAACTAATTGTGTCCATAGTCGCCATAGCAAGACCAGCACCATTAACCATACAGCCAATGTTACCATCTAAAGAAATATAGCTTAAATCATATTTTGACGCTTCAATTTCTTTTGGATCTTCTTCATCGAAATCGCGTAATTCGACAATATCTTTATGTCTGTATAATGCATTCGCATCAAAATTGAACTTAGCATCTAGTGCCACTACTTCGCCTTGTCCAGTTACAACAAGTGGATTAATTTCAACAATTGATGCATCTTTGTCGATAAATGCTTGATATAAACCTAACATTAATTTAACAGCTTTCCCTACAAGGTTTGCTGGAATATTCATATTAAACGCCATACGACGTGCTTGGAAACTTGTTAATCCAACTACTGGATCAACTACTTCTTTGAAGATTTTTTCCGGATTTGTTTCCGCTACCTCTTCAATATCCATACCGCCTTCTTCAGATCCCATCATTGTAACGCGGGAAGTTGCACGGTCTAAAACTAAACTTAAATAGTATTCTTTTTGGATATCAGAACCTTCTTCAATGTACAAGCGTTTTACTTCTTTTCCCTCAGGACCTGTTTGATGAGTCACTAAAATTTTCCCTAATAATTCTTTTGCGTACGTACGTACCTCGTCAAGGTTTTTAGCGATTTTTACACCACCTGCTTTACCGCGTCCACCTGCATGAATTTGCGCTTTGACTACAGTTACATTAGAGCCAAGTTCCTTCGCTACTTTCACTGCTTCATCAGGGGAAAAAGCAACTTTTCCGTTCGGTACAGCTACACCATATTTTCTCAGGATCTCTTTCCCTTGATATTCATGGATATTCATAATACATCCTCCCATCAAACATTTGCATAGAATTGTTTTACTAACATAGTCTATTCTAACGAAACATTCTGATAAAGTCTACACTTTGTCTTTTGTTCGAATTTTCTCTATTATTATGACGCATTCTTCTATTTTGTGTACTAAAACAGCTTGCAAAAATAATCAGAATACTTCATTTTTTCTATATTTTCGCTCATGTTCTTGATCTAAACGATATATAAAAGCAAAGACCTCTGCCACAGCCTGATATAATTCCTCAGGTATGGACTCATTTAAATCTAATTGACCAAGCAGCTGCACTAGGTTAGGATCCTCATAAATCGGCACATTATGCTCATTTGCTCTTGCCAAAATGTTCTCAGCAATTTTCCCTTTTCCCTTTGCTACAACAGTAGGACTATCGAATTGACCGAGTTTATAAGTTAGCGCAATTGCCTCTTTACGGGTGAATTTTTCTTCGCTCATACGCGGATATCCACCCCACTCTGTTCCTCTTGCTGTTCTACTACAGGACCATTTTTGACCGCCTGGTCCTCGTCAAATTGTTTCATAAAAACGCCTGATAGTTGATAATTTTTTTCTGCCAACCCTATTTTTAGTGCTGCCTTTAGTGGTTCTGCAAGGGATTGAATCTCCGAATGTTCATTAAAGACCGTTACTGTAACTACTCGATTTTGAACCTGCATATCAATGACCGTTTCTTGCATGGATGCCATTTGTAAATAAAATAATACCCTCGCATAGTTGGCATCAATTTTACCATCATCCTTCATGCGACCATTCCATTGCAACGTAGCATCCATTCTCTTACCGAAAAATTCAAGCGGAACTTGCATAATCAGTTGATGTTGGTGTCCATTTTCGCCTGATGATAGCTGCATACCATTCATTCGTATCATTAGCATTTCTGCCGCTTCCTTCAATTGCGGTGTCATATTAGTTTCCTGCAATAATGTATGAAGCTGTGGTTTTAATTGATGTGCAATCATTTGTAAATCCGCTGATTTGTTCCCGAGTGTCGCCTCATAGCTAATCCCTAAATTTTTTAATACTGTTTTCATCGCATGCTCCATTGCCTTACTATCCATCGAATTTTGTACAAGAGCGTCTGCTTGTGTCACTATTTGTTGAATGAAGGGTTGTGAAGAAGCGATGCTATTTTTCATAAGATTACGCATTAAAGCTTCATTTTGTAAGGGAGAAGCAACCTCTTGCTTCAATAAGGACAATAAATGATCTTTTACTGACAGTCCTTTTATGTCCTGTGTAAATAAATGATTGGACATATTTTGAGAAAAGGCTTTTAATAATTGATCTTGCATCTGTTTAGCAAAAATATCTACTGTTTGCTTTGTGACAGGTAACTGATTAAAACGATCAATTAGCTGATTAATCTGCTGCTTTTGATCATTTGTTAAAAATTGTTGATTTGTTGTCCACGATTTAAGCTGTTCGATCAATTGAGCGACATTTTCAGGCTTCGCTGTTAGGATAGTCTGAACGACTTGACCCGCTTGCTGCATTTGCTGAGAAGCTTTTCCCTCATTCATACTTGACCAATTTTGCAATGTCGCCTGATTCGGAATTATCCCTGACTCCTTTAAGATCGACAAGGCTTGCATTTTTTCACTAGTTGTAGCTGCATTATTTGTTAAATTTTCTAGAACATTTGCAAGAACCACACTACCTGTTTCTACTTCAAATGGCTTTGCAATTGCTTGTACTTGTTGCATTAGATTTTGTTTAAGCTGTTCAGGCAATACTATATCTTTTGCTAGAAGCTGTGCAAAGTTTTCCATAATAGTCGCCATACCAGAAGTCTTTTGTCCACTCATTAGCGCTTGAAACACTTCATTAGTCATGGGCATTTTAAGCTCTATCATTTTTTGAATCGTTTGCAAAGCATCTATTTTAGATATACCCTCTGGTAATGCCTTTAACCACATTTCAGCTTGTAAAAGTTGTTCCTTTGAGATCGGTAGCTCTGCCTTCATAAAATGTCCTAATAATTGCTGCAGCTCTGCTGACTTAGGTAAATTCATAGACTCTAATAGCTGATTAATTTGTTGGCTTGGTGAAGCAGTTGGCGTCATCGGTCCTGACACCACTTTCAATTCTGCTTGTGGATCTGTTCCTGTTACCTGAAAAAAATGGGCATCTCCAGCTTTTAATGGAACTTCAAGTTTAGCGATAAATTTTTGATTTCCTACTTGTATCTCAGCCATTTGATCAGGGTATAATTTCTTAATCGTTCCATGAAATACTTGTCCCTGTTTTAAGGCCAGTGGCTGATTATTTGCAGTTATTGGGTTTTGTTGCATGTGGATTGGATTAAATGATGTGGCTGTCATATATTTACTCCTTTCATCAATTACTCCTTCGGTAATTGGCGCTAACGTATTATTCAAACATGGATTTAATCGGCTCGAACGATTTACGATGGTGAATCGTTGGTCCGTATTCTTCTAGTGCTTTTAAATGTTGCTTTGTACCATAGCCGGCATGTTGTGCAAAACCATACATAGGAAAATCTTTATCTAATTGTTCCATATAATCATCTCGGGCTGTTTTAGCTAGAATGGAGGCTGCTGCTATTGCTAAGCTTTTGGCGTCTCCTTTAATGATGGAATCCTGAGGGATAGCCATAGGTAATGTCATGGCATCTACTAAAACATAATCAGGTTTTCTCGATAACGATTCCACACTCGCCTTCATAGATTGTTTGGTCGCCTCATAAATATTGAGTTCGTCTATTTGTTGAGCCGGTTGGAAGTGAATAAAATAACTAATAGCATGTTCTTTAATTAAAGCAGCAAAGGCATTTCGTTTATCCTTCGATAATTGCTTAGAATCATTCAAACCAACAAGAGCCTCACTATTTGTTGGCAAAATTACAGCCGCTGTAACGACTGGCCCCGCAAGAGGACCTCGCCCCGCTTCATCGACACCTGCAATTAAAGCATCTATTCCACCATAGCTTACATCAAATGCCACTTTTGCTTGATGTTCCTGAAGTAATTGGCGCCTTTTTTCTTGTTTCTTTTGCCAAGAAAGCCAAGCCTTTTGGACACCTACTCGTTCATCTTCTGCAATACCCGACATCCACTCTTGCCATTCTTCCGCATCTTTTAATGCAATGGTAATTTCTTTAATACTTCTCATTTCTTACTCCTTCTTGCCTCTACTTATTCAACCTATATTCATTTCAGTCATTATGTAGCTTCCTATTTTTCCTCTATATAATTATTATCGGTAGGAAAATTCATTCCTAAAAGAAAAACTGTCACAAAGAGGGTGTGACAGTTTCCAATACTTTTTATTGTTCTGATTCTTTTTCTAGTTGTTCATCCACAAAATCAAATGTTAATTTACCTAAATGCAAGCCTCGAATATCTCGAACGATTAGCTGAGCTACTTGATCATAATCAATTTCTCCACCTGCACCAAACACGCGACGGAGTTTCCCAATATGGTCAAAAGTTTCAACCAAATCTTCATGGACGAATTCAAAGCCGTAACGCTCCTCCATACGCTTTGGATAATGAACGGATAAGAAACGTAAGCCGTATACTGCTAAGTCTTCCATGTTTGTGATGGTATCTTTAATAGCTCCTGTTAAAGCTAATTTAAAGCCCACTTCTTGATCTTCAAATTTTGGCCATAAAATCCCTGGCGTATCTAATAGCTCAAGTTCTTTCCCGACCTTAATCCATTGCTGTGCCTTTGTTACACCCGGAGTATTTCCCGTTTTAGCAATATTTTTTTTCGCCAGGCGATTAATCAGTGTCGATTTCCCAACATTTGGAATTCCGACAATCATTGCACGAATAGCTCGAGGTTTCATCCCTTTTGCTTTCATGCGATCGAACTTTTCTTTTAATATTTCTTGCGCTGCCTTTGTTACTTGTTGTAAGCCTTTACCCTCAAGCGAGTTAATAGCTACTGCTTTATGACCACGCTGTGCAAAATAATCTACCCATTTGCGTGATTCTTGCTCGTCTGCCATATCCGCCTTATTCAAAATTAATAGACGAGGTTTTTGATTAATGACTTCGTCGATCATTGGATTACGAGACGATAAAGGTAAACGGGCGTCTATTAACTCAAATATAATATCAACAAGCTTTAATTTTTCTGTTACTTCACGTCGGGCCTTTGCCATATGCCCGGGAAACCATTGAATTGTCACTGCTGTGCCTCCTAAATTAAAAGAAAAAGGGAGTTCATAAACGCTCCCTTTCTTGCATTACTTTACAATTTTTATGTCATTAAACGGCCAGAAAATCAAACTTGTATTGCCGATGATTTCCTTTTGATCTACAAGACCAATATGTCGACTGTCTTTACTATTTCGACGATTATCCCCCATGACAAAAACATACCCCTTTGGAATCTCATCTAATGAAACATCGATGTCTTTTAAGGTAAAGTCTTCTGTTAGTGTTCCCCCTGCGATTTGAGCTTTATAAGCATCTAAATAGGGTTCATCAATTGGCTCACCGTTGATATATAATTGATCGTCTTTATATTCCAGTGAATCCCCTGGCAATCCAATTACACGTTTAATGTAATTTTTTTGTTCAGGCGCATGAAACACAACAATATCAAAGCGTTTTGGTTCACCTATTTTATAACCAATTTTATTCACAATCATGCGGTCGCCATCTTCAAGGGTTGGCATCATGGACTCACCATCAACTGCAATTGGTGTAAATAAAAAATATCGTATGATTGCAGCAATCGCAAATGCAATTAATAGCGCTTTTGTCCATTCCCATAATTCATTCTTTTCTTTCACCTGTTTTTCCATTGAGAAATGCCCCCTTGTCTAACACTATTTTAGTTGATAGGGAATTAAGATGACAAGCAAAAAGAAAAGGAGCTTGCGTACAAGCCCCTCACTTTTAAGTCATAATTATCGAATTTCTTTAATACGAGCAGCTTTACCACGTAGGTTACGTAGGTAGTAAAGTTTAGCACGACGTACTTTACCACGACGTACAACTTCTAAGTTAGCGATTTTTGGTGTGTGTACAGGGAATGTACGCTCAACACCTACACCGTAAGAAATTTTACGAACTGTGAAAGTTTCGCTAATACCGCCACCACGACGTTTAATTACTACACCTTCGAAAAGCTGGATACGTTCACGAGTACCCTCTACTACTTTCACGTGTACCTTAACAGTATCACCAGGACGGAAAGCAGGTAGATCAGTGCGAAGCTGAGATTTTGTAATTTCTGTAATAATGTTTGACATTGTTTTCTCTCCTTAGACAGATGCTCTTGCACGCAATCTATGCCACAGCGGAACACCGTAATTCAGTACTTCACATAGAAGTACAGATTAAATGTTATCATAAATATATCAGGCAATCAAGCATCTTGTTGATTGTTTTTAAGTTTTTCTAAATACAATTTTTGCTTGTCCGTTAAAGGATATTGATCGAGTAAATCAGGACGACGTTCAAAGGTTCTTTTCAACGATTGCTCCTCACGCCATTGCTCAATTTTTGCGTGATTTCCAGATAATAAAACATCTGGCACCTTCATTCCTCGAAATTCTGCTGGTCGAGTATAATGAGGATGCTCTAGGAGACCAGTTGAAAAGGAATCTTGTATATGTGAATCTTCTTGGCCCAATACACCTGGTAATAGGCGTACAACACTATCGATAACCGTCATTGCCCCTAGTTCTCCACCTGTTAAAACGAAATCTCCAATAGAAATTTCATCTGTTACAAGGTGCTGGCGTATACGTTCATCATAGCCTTCGTAGTGACCACATAAAAAGACTAATTCCTTCTCCTGTGATAATTCTTCTGCTTTTTTTTGGGTAAATCTCTCTCCCTGAGGGCACATTAAAATGATGCGTGGTTGTTTTCCTGCACAAATTGCTTCTACAGCGCTAAACATCGGCTCAGGCTTTAAAACCATGCCTGCTCCGCCACCATATGGATAGTCGTCAACTTGATTGTGCTTATTGCCCGAAAATGAACGGATGTCAGTTACCTCTAGCTTGACCGCATCTTTTTCTTGAGCTTTCTTTAAAATAGAAGCCCCGAAAACACCTGAGAACATATCGGGAAAAAGGCTCAGCACATGGATATTCATCATAATAAACCTTCCATTACGTGAATAACAATTTTCTTCTCAACCACATCAATCTCTTTCACGATATCTTCTATATAAGGGATATAATGCTCTTTCTTCGAGCCTTTAACCACCCATACATCATTAGCACCTGTTTGTAGAATATCATTCACAACACCAATTGTTTCGCCTTCTTCAGAAACAACTGTACAGCCTATAATCTCATGGAAAAAGAATTCATTTTCTTGAAGGAGATCGTCATTCATTTGATCTTTTGTCACTTTTAACAAGCCTTCTTTAAACGGCTCGACCAAATTGATGTTATTCATACCTTCAAATGTTAATAAAATAAAGTTTTTATGACGACGTACAGATTGAATCGTTACCCAAGTTGGCTTTTTATCGTCCTTTTTAAAGGCAGCAAGCTTATTTCCTACCGCAAAACGTTCATTTTCAAAGTCTGTTGTCGATAATATACGCACCTCTCCTCGAATACCGTGTGTATTGACAATTCGACCTACATTAAACCATTCCATTCAACTATCACCTCATTAAAAACGTACTACTCTCTCCCATTGCATTCATGTACTTAACGTCACTTTGGAAGAATGTAGGTTCAGCTAAGACAATCAATTGTCTCGTCCATATTAATATAATCAATTATCTCTAGCTGTAATCTTTGTTCAAGCTATATGCCCTGTTTGTCCAAAATAAAAAGAACAACTCTAGGCGAAATAAAGAAAAAAAGGAAGGAACCTACAAGCTCCCTCCTTCTTAGTCCAGATTTTACGCTTCATGCTAAAGGCCACTTCGAACTCCTAAGCGACATGTAAACACACCTATCAGGACTCAATTGTACTCGTTGCAAGAGCGCGAAAATCTTTTCTATTAATCCAATATATCGACGTAGGTCTTCTTTTGATGGTGACTACCTGCCGCTGAATAAACAATTGTACGAATCGCTTTCGCTACTCGCCCTTGCTTGCCTATGACTTTCCCTCGATCCTCTTGATGAACAAAAAGTTTATAAACAATTCGATTTGCATTTTCATCCGTCTCAATACGAACTTCTTCTGGATAATCGACTAACGGTAAAACGATTGCTTCAATCAGCTGCTTCAAAGACGTCGCCCCCGATTATTTACTGAATTTTTGGTTATGGAATTTCTCCATGATACCTTGTTCTGAGAACAGGTTACGTACTGTATCTGATGGTTTTGCACCGTCAGCTAACCATTTAAGAGCTTTCTCTTCATCAATGTTTACAGTAGCTGGTTGAGTTAGTGGGTTGTAAGTACCAACTGTTTCGATTTGACGACCGTCACGTGGTGAACGAGCGTCTGCAACTACGATACGATAGAAAGGAGATTTTTTAGCTCCCATACGTTTTAAGCGAATTTTAACTGCCATTTTAATAGCACCTCCGAATAAGTTTCACACAAGATAGTATATTATCAATGTTTAGGTTGTTTGTAAAGTGTTTTTTCTTAACACCTAAAAATTATTATTTAAACAATGAATCAAAGCCTGGTAATTTCATTTTTTTCTTGCCCTTACCACTAGCCATTCCAGTCATTTGCTTCATCATTTTTTTCATTTCATCAAATTGCTTAATTAGACGATTCACCTCTTGAATAGAAGTCCCTGAACCTTTAGCAATACGCTTTTTACGGCTACCATTAATCAATTCAGGATTCGTCTTTTCAGCAGGCGTCATCGAGTAAATAATCGCCTCTACACGCCCCATTTGCTTATCGTCAACTTTGACATTATCTAAGCCTTTGATTTTGTTCGCACCAGGGAGCATCTTTAAAATTTCATCTATAGGTCCCATTTTTTTAACTTGCTGTAATTGCTCTACGAAATCATCAAAAGTAAAGGTTTGAGTCTTGAATTTTTCTTCTAACTCTTTGGCTTTTGCTTCATCTACATTGGCTTGGGCCTTTTCGATCAGCGATAAAACGTCTCCCATACCTAAAATACGAGACGCCATACGCTCAGGATGGAAAGGTTCTAGCGCATCCATTTTCTCGCCCATACCGACAAACTTAATTGGTTTCTGCGTTACAGAGCGAATAGATAAAGCCGCACCACCACGAGTATCACCATCAAGTTTCGTTAACACAACCCCTGTAATACCAATAGCCTCATTAAAGCTTTCTGCTACGTTTACAGCATCTTGACCTGTCATTGCATCAACAACAAGGAAGACCTCATCTGGCTCTTTTAATGCGCGAATATCTTTTAATTCTTGCATCAAATCCTCATCGATATGCAAACGACCAGCCGTATCGATAATTACGACATCATGATGCTCTTCTTTCGCCTTTTCAATTGCCTGACGCGCAATCTCTACAGGGGAAATATCAGTGCCTAACGAAAAAACTGGTAATGAAAGTTGTTTACCTAATGTTTCTAATTGTTGAACAGCTGCCGGACGATAAACGTCGGCTGCCACTAACAATGGTTTACGATTATATTTTTTCCGTAGAACATTTGCCAATTTACCTGTAGTTGTCGTTTTCCCTGCTCCTTGGAGGCCGACCATCATAATAACAGTAGGAGGCTTCGTATTAAATTTAATTGGGCTTTGCTCGCCACCCATTAATTCTGTTAATTCGTCTTGTACAATTTTAATTACTTGTTGACCTGGTGTTAAGCTTTGCATAACATCGACACCAACAGCGCGTTCACTAACCTTTTTTACAAATTCCTTGACTACTTTTAAGTTAACATCCGCCTCAATTAAAGCAAATCGGACTTCACGCATCATTTCTTTGACGTCTTGCTCCGATACTTTCCCTTTGCCTTTAATTTTTTGGATCGTTCCTTGGAGTCGTTCCGCTAATCCTTCAAAAGCCATTGCTTTCGCCTCCTAATCCCATTCTTTCAGCTGTTCGATAAGCACTAACTGCTCTTCAGCCGTCATACTTTGTTCCGTTATCCCCATTGTTAGCTGTAAAAGCATTTGGGTACGTTGTTGAAATTTTTCAAGTAAACATAATTTTTCTTCATATTCCTCAAGCATTGCTTCTGTTCGACGAATATTATCGTAGACAGCTTGGCGTGATACACCATACGATTCAGCGATTTCACCTAGTGAGTGATCGTCCAAATAGTATAGTTCCATATAACTTCTTTGCTTATCTGTTAATAATGCTTGATAAAAGTCGAAGAGAAAGTTCATGCGTGTTGTTTTTTCAAGTAGCATCGAATGTTTCTCCTCCCGCTATTTAGTCATTTGTATCATAACGAAAAGCGCCCGTCTGTGTCAAGGTAATCTCCTTGTCTAAAAGCCTAATTTACTTACTTTTGGGCATTTCTTGCCTGTAGCTAGTATGACTCTTTCCAACAAGTCAATTCAACTGATCACAGTCGAGCGTTTCTACTCCATTACGTTCAGTGGATTGGTATTTCATTTCTTAATGGTAAACATGGAGAGACTAACCTAAAATGAAAGATCCATAAAAAACAAAACAAACATTCATCCCCTCCGATACATGAAGGAGATGAATGCTAAATCAAAATAAAATGACATTGCCCATTTCACTGTTACTCTTCATTATTTTGTAATTCTTTATCTAAACCATCGGCAAATAATCCATAGACATATCGCTCTGCATCAAATGGCTGTAAATCGTCCATTTTCTCCCCAAGACCTACAAATTTCACAGGAATGTGTAATTTGTTACGGATTGCTAGCACAATACCGCCCTTAGCTGTACCGTCCAGCTTTGTTAAAACGATACCTGTCACATTCGTTGCTTCTTTAAATGTTTGTGCTTGAACAAGGGCATTTTGGCCTGTTGTTGCATCTAATGCTAATAATACTTCATGTGGAGCACTTGGGATTTCACGGGAAATGACACGATGTACCTTTTCAAGCTCGTTCATTAAATTCACTTTATTTTGTAAGCGTCCAGCTGTATCACAAATTAACACATCTGCTTTTCTGTTTTTCGCAGCACGAATTGCATCATACATAACTGCCGCTGGATCAGAGCCCTCAGATTGTTTAATAACCTCACAGCCTACACGATCTCCCCACACTTGTAATTGATCGATAGCACCTGCACGGAATGTATCACCCGCAGCTAAAACAACTGTTTTGCCTTGGGACTTGAGACGACGAGCGAGTTTACCAATTGTCGTTGTTTTCCCTACACCATTCACCCCAACAAATAGGATGACTGTCAGCTCACCATCAGGCTGCATATTTAATTCAATTAAACCTTCTTCACCTTGCTCATAAATTTCTACAAGCTTTTCAGAAATTAAAGTTTGGATCCCATTTGTATCTTTTATGTTTTTACGTTGTACCTCGAAACGTAATTTATCCATAAGTTCCATGACCGTTTCAAAACCAACATCGGCCTGTAATAAAAGATCCTCTAATTCCTCAAAGAAATCCTCATCCACTTTACGATAACGTGCAACAAGGTCGTTCACCTTCGATGTAAAGGAATTACGTGTTTTTTCAAGGCCCTCTTTAAATTTTTGCGTAATAGACCAAGCTGAAGGTTTTTTCTCCTCAGTTGGTTGTTCCTCAATAATTTGTACTTCTAGCTGTTCTTCTTCCTCTATTTGAGAAGGCGGCTCTAAATCCTTTGTACCTTTGATGTCCGACGTTTGTTCGGATTCTGTAGTATCTTCAATTGGTGAGAATTGCTCAGAAGATTCTTCAACAACAGTCTCAGTAGTGGTAGGTTCACCGTCTTCTTCTAATTCCTGTGGATGAGAATCTAAATCATGTTCAGTGGCTTCTAGTTTTTCTTCGTCCGCTGGATTCCCCATCAATTTATCTTTTATACGTTTAAAAAAGCTCATCCTTATTTGCTCCTTTGCTCCGCAAGTACGGGTTCGTCTTCTAATTTTACTGATACAAGTTTCGATACGCCTGACTCCTGCATAGTTATACCATACAGGACATCTGCTCCCTCCATCGTTCCTTTACGATGTGTAATGACAATGAATTGTGTTTCACCACTAAATTTCTTCAAATATTGGCTGTAGCGCACAACATTTGCTTCATCTAGGGCAGCCTCCACTTCATCGAGAATACAGAATGGGACAGGTCTTATATTTAAGATGGAGAATAATAAAGCGATCGCCGTTAGCGCACGTTCACCACCAGAAAGTAAACTTAGATTTTGTAATTTTTTTCCTGGAGGCTGAGCAACAATGTCGATGCCTGTTTCTAGTAAATTTTCCGGGTCAATTAACACTAAATCAGCTTGCCCTCCACCAAACAATTCACGGAATACTCGTCTAAATTGTTCGCGGATCGCATAGAATGTTTCGCTAAAGCGCATTGTCATTTCTTCATCCATTTCTTTAATGGCTTCATGCAATGTTTCTTGCGCCGCAAGTAAATCCTCACGCTGTTCAGTTAAGAAAGTATGTCGTTCAAGTACTCTTTCATATTCTTCAATTGCGCCTAAATTAACAGGGCCTAGCTCTTCAATTGATTTTTTAAGCAATTTAACACGGCGACGTACAAATTCCTCATCTTCTATAGCCTGTGCTTCTTCTTCTGCCTCTTCAAATGTTAACTGATAATTCTCCTCGAGCTGAGCTGTGAAATTGTCCATTTCGAATTCGACACGATTTCTTTTCAACTCATTCGCACGAATCGCTTCAAGATACCCTTTATGGATACGTTGTAATTCCTTCAGCTGAGCCTCTAACGATGAAAGTTCATCCTGTTGCCCTACTTTTTCCTCTTTTTTCTGAGAAATTGTCTCTTGTAGCGCATCTCTTCTGGTCTTCCACGTCAACACCTGTTCATCGACCTCTTCATCACTTAAATAATTTGTCGATTCATCAGATTGAAGCCATGATATTTCCTGAGAAATATTTTCAACTTTTTGTTGAGCTTTGTTTAATTGTAGGGCTAAGTCAGCCGTAGCTATTTGAACTTGTGACATTTGTTCTTGCATAACAGCTAATTGTGAGCGTTTTTCTGCCAATTGCTCACGTAATACATCTTTTTCTGTCTCACTTTGTAGCTTAACCTTACTTAATTGCTCAACGGTTGCATTGATTTCGATTAATTCTCCTGCAAGCGCGCTTAAACGTTCCTCTGCTTCTTGCTTTTGAGCCAATAATGATTCTTCTCGTGTTTTAACATCCTGTGTTTCAGTCGAGGCAAAGGTTACTCTAGCCGATAAGCTTTTTTCAACAGCCTCTAGCTCACGTAAACGTCCTGCCTGCTGCATCTCATCTTTTCGTAATTGCTCCCCTTCAAGCTTCAATAGCTCTACTTGATCTCGAAGTGTTGCTAGCTTTTCTTTTTCCGCTGCAACAGCCTGTTCTGCACCATAAATGGAGGCTTGCAATGACTCTAGTTTAAGAATTAAACCATCTAATTCCGCTTTTCTTGTAAAGAGTGAAGATTGCTGTTTCAGGGCACCACCCGTTAACGAGCCCCCTGCATTAACAATATCTCCATCAAGTGTAACCACTCGATAACGGAACCCACATAATCTAGCAATTTGACTTGCCCCTTCAAGATTTGCTGCAACAATGACATTGCCTAGAAGATTTTCAACAATCGTTCGATTATCTTCATTAAAAGTCACTAACGCATCCGCCATCCGAATGAATGCTGGGTGCTCAGTTGCTAATTGGATAGTTGCTAAATTAATTTTCCGTGATTTCATGACGGTTTTCGGTAAAAAAGTAGCACGCCCAGCTCGCTTTTGTTTTAGCCAATGAATAGCCTGTTGGGCATGGCGTTCATTAGTTGTAACAATATGCTGAGAGGCTGCTCCTAACGCCGTTTCTATCGCTTGTGAGTATTTCCCCTCAACCTGGATTAATTCAGCTACAGCACCCTCAATACCTTGTAATTCACCTTTATCTCGTGCTAGCAGCACTTCTTTAACCCCTTGGAAAAACCCTGAAAAGTCCGCTTCAAGCTCCGCTAACGTATCTTTTCTAGCTTTTAGTTGCTGCTGATGCTGATATGCCTTATACAGCATATCTTGCTTTTCAGTAAAGGTAGAATTAACATTTTTCAACTGTATTTGTAAAGCTTCATATTGTTCTAGCTTTTCTTGTAGATTATTTGTTGTTGAAGTATGTGCAGCTACTAGCTGTTCTTTTTCAGCAACAATTTGCATAAGCTCTTGCCCAATTTCATCAGATTGGTCGGACATTCGTGTTGCCATAGCCTTTTGTTGCGCCAACTGCTGATCGATATTTTTCAACTCATTTTTGATGGTCGCTTCTTCATTCAACGAATCGATATATCGGTTTTTTTGCTCCTCAATTTCTTGTTCGATTTCTGTTACGGAGCGATTTAAAGATTGCTCTAACTGTTTAATGCTTTGTTTTAGCACCGACACGGCTTGTTGTTTTTCAGTGAATACGTCTTTTTTCTCCTGCTCCTGCATAAACAGTGCCTCTACTTCTGCTTTGGCCTCTTGTAATGACGTATTCAGCTGCTGTAATTGATTGGACGCATTTTGACGCTTTTCAGCCATTAGCGCCTTTCGTCCATCCCAACGTTCTACCTCCATTGTGGCATTGACTAGATCCGCTTGAGAAACATCCAAATAGTCATCAAGTTCTTTCAATAGCTTTCGAATATTTGTTGTCTGTTTATCGAAAGTAGCAATATCTTGAGCTTGCTTTTGCTCTATCTCAGATAGGTTTGTGTACTCATCTTTAAGCGCACGCAAAGACTGTGCACAATTTTTAAAATCATGCACAAGTATGGCAATATCAAAATCTTTTAGCTCAGTAGACATTTGTACATAGTCTCTTGCACTAGATGCTTGCATTTCAAGCGGTCCAAGTCGACTGTCTAATTCATGGAGAATATCTAATACACGATATAAATTCTCATCTGTCTCAACAAGCTTATGCTCTGCTTTTTTCTTTCTTATTTTATACTTTAATACGCCAGCTGCCTCTTCAAAAATCGAACGACGGTCATCAGGTCGACTATTTAAAATTTCATCGACACGACCCTGTGAAATGATAGAAAATGCCTCTTTTCCAAGCCCTGAATCCATAAACAAGTCCGTAATATCCTTCAGGCGACACTGCTGGTTATTTAATAAATATTCACTATCACCTGAACGGTATACGCGTCTTGTTACACTTACTTCTGTATAGGAAAAAGCAAGTTGCTCGTCGGTATTATCTAATATTAGTGTTACCTCTGCAAAGTTGAGTGGCTTCCGAGAGTCACTCCCTGCAAAAATTACATCTTCCATCTTTGATCCACGTAACGACTTTGCCGATTGCTCACCAAGCACCCAACGTATTGCATCAGTGACATTACTTTTTCCACTGCCATTTGGTCCCACAACTGCTGTAACACCGGGTACAAAATCAATACCAATGCGCTCCGCAAATGATTTAAAGCCAATCACTTCTAGTCGTTTTAGGAACATCTTTTAAGCCTCCTCTTTCGCAGCTTCTTCACGCATCATTCGCATCGCACATTGTGCAGCTTGCTGCTCGGCTTCTTTTTTCGATTTTCCCCGACCTATACCAAGCTCTTGTCCGTTCAGTAAGACGCTTGATACAAAGGTACGATTATGTGCAGGTCCTTTTTCATCAATGATTTCATAATGAAGAAGTCCATTATTCGTTTGCTGTACCATTTCTTGCAATTGGCTTTTAAAATCCATCACATGCGAAAAAGCACCGACTTCTACTTTTGGGAACACGATACGTTCTAAAAATGACACGACCGTTTGTAAATCCTGATCTAAATATAGGGCACCTACAAATGACTCAAACACATCTGCAAGTAGTGCTGGGCGTTCCCGTCCACCTGTTAATTCTTCACCTTTTCCAAGTAAAACAAAGCGACCAAAGCCTAGTTCATTCGCAAAAATAACTAGAGATGGTTCACAAACAATGGATGCTCGTAACTTTGTTAACTCACCCTCGCTCATATTCGGGTATTTCTCAAAAAGATATTTAGAAACAGACAGTTCAAGTACTGCGTCTCCTAAAAATTCAAGACGCTCATTATCCGTAAATAACTTACGGCGATGCTCATTCACATAAGATGAATGCGTGAATGCTTGATACAATAAATTTTTATTAATAAATGTGATATTTAATTCATGCTGTAAAAGCTCGAATTGATTGCGTACTTTTTCAGGAAGTACGCCAGATTTCTGCATAGTTCCTTTTCTTTTCATAGCCATTGAACAAATCTGCCTTCCTAATAGTTTCTACCGTTTTAGTGTACCTTTTTCAAAGCGTTTATGCAAAAGTATTTCGGCATAAACACAATATTTTGGAAAATTTTTAGAAAATTTATTTCCAAATTCAATGAAGCCTTGGCACATTTGCGTCCGAATTGATCTTCGAGAGATAAATCCACTGCATAATGGACGCAAAAAGGGGACGTTCATAGATCGTAAACCGACCTATTTCGCCCCCTTTGAATACATCTTGTCTATTAGATCTGCTTCCCTGTAAAGAAAAGCAGTAAACTATTTCTCCTTTATTCAACCAATCATCCATACCATTTGTATAATTATGTTAACCATTACACCTATAAGGGTGATAAATTTCTGCTAAATAAAGTATAAACGAAATTAGTTTATTTTACTTTCGATGTATGAAATTGCAGAACCTACTGTTGAGATTTTTTCAGCATCTTCATCAGAAATTTCCATATCGAATTCGTCTTCAAGCTCCATTACAAGCTCAACTACGTCTAATGAGTCAGCACCTAAATCATCACGGAAAGAAGCTTCAAGTGTTACTTCGCTTTCTTCAACACCTAAACGGTCCACGATTACTTTTGTTACGCGTTCTAATACTGTAGACAAATGATTCACCTCCCCTCAAATGATTATACAAAAAATTAGCGCCTATGCCTAATTCAAATTACATGACCATACCACCGTCTATATGAAGTGTTTGTCCTGTCATATAGTTAGCGTCTTCAGATGCAAGGAAAACGACTGCCTTAGCAATATCTTCCGGCTGCCCTAGTTTCGCAAGTGGGATTTGTGTTAACATCCCTTGTTTAATCTCTTCTGGTAACTGATCAGTCATTTCTGTTTCAATAAAGCCAGGTGCAATAGCGTTGACTAAAATATTACGTGACGCTAATTCCTTCGCAGTTGTTTTTGTTAACCCAATAACACCTGCTTTAGCTGCAACATAGTTTGCTTGGCCCGCATTCCCAGCTACGCCAACAATCGATGAAATATTGATAATACGACCGGCACGTTGCTTCATCATTTGACGTGTTACTGCTTTGGTACATAGGAAAACACCCTTAAGATTCGTATCTAATACATCATCCCATTCATCTTCCTTCATGCGCATAAGTAAATTATCTCTTGTAATACCAGCATTATTCACTAAAATATCAAGGGAACCAAATGTTTTCACAGCAGTATCCATTAAGGCTGTCACTTCTTCTGTTTGAGAAACGCTCGCTTGTACAGCAATTGCCTCGCCACCGCCCTCTTGAATCATAGCAACCACTTCTTCTGCTTTTGCTTGCGAGCCGCTATAGTTCACGACAACTTTTGCACCCTCGTCAGCAAGCTTTAATGCAATAGCACGACCAATTCCTCGTGAAGCTCCTGTTACAACAACTACTTTTCCTTCAAGTTTACGCATTGATTGACCACTCCTTTGACGCTTCTAAAACCGCTTCTAATGATGCCTCATCATAGACACAATACGCAGTAACAGAGCGATCGATTTTTTTCAAGAGACCACTTAATACTTTACCTGGGCCACATTCAATAAAGACATCCACACCTTGCGCAATCATTTCGCGCATAGAGGCCTCCCATTGTACAGCACTATAAACCTGTTCAACAAGCTCTTGTTGAATGGCTGGAACATCCGTTAACTCCTTCGCCATAACGTTCCCTACAACAGGAATTTGCGGAGCAGCTAAAGTAACATTCGCTAACGCTGCTTTCAACTTTTCTGAAGAAGGTCGCATTAGCTCAGAATGGAATGGACCACTTACAACTAATGGTATAGCACGCTTAGCCCCAGCTTCTTTTGCCGCACTTGATGCCTTCTCTACACCCTCTTTTGTACCTGAAATAACAATTTGCCCCGGACAATTAACATTAGCTACCTGCACAGGTTCCCCTGCTGCTGACACTTGCTCAGTTACTTCATTTAACGCTTCTAATTCCATACCTAAAATGGCTGCCATAGCACCTTGTCCAGCAGGTACAGCTTCATTCATATATAGACCACGTTTATGCACAATCTTCACTGCATCTTCAAAGGACATGACACCCGCTATGACCAATGCGCCATATTCTCCAAGAGAGTGACCTGCTGCATACTGAGGTTGAATTCCTGCTGCAATTAGCTTCTCTGCTACCATTACCCCAGTAGTAAGTAGTGCTGGCTGAGCATGATATGTTAATGTTAATTCCTCCACTGGACCTTCTAACATAAGCTTAGATAGCTCCAATTCAAGAGCTTGATCTGCACGATCATAGAAGGCTCTGCTTTCTGCAGCATTTTCAACAAACTCTTGCCCCATTCCTACTACTTGCGAACCTTGTCCTGGAAAAATAAATGCAATTTTCGTCATTTGAATAGTCCCCTTTGTCTAATCAATTTCTATGTGGCGTACTGTCTCTGTAATTGTCGAAATAACAGTATGTTCTACCATTGTGTTCGCTTGGCGGATAGCACTAAAAATCGCTTTCGCATTAGATGATCCATGCGCCTTTATAACGGGCGCTTGTAAGCCAAACAATCCAGCACCACCATATTCTGTATAGTCCATTTTATGTTTTAAGTCACGTAAATTATTTTTCATAAGGACAGCTGAGATTTTCGTTTTTGTGGAAGACATAAATGCCTCTTTTAGCATGGAAAATAATGCACCTGCCGTACCTTCAATTGACTTCAGCACCATATTTCCTGTAAAGCCATCCGTAACAACGACATCAGCTACGCCTTCAAGTAAATCACGTGCTTCTACATTACCAATAAAATTCAAATCCGCTTCCTTTAATAAATCAAAGGCTGCTTTTGTTAATTCATTTCCTTTTTTATCTTCCGTACCGATATTTAATAGGCCGATTCTAGGTTTTTGTAAGCCGCCGACTTTCTTCGCATAAATATCACCCATAATAGCATATTGCACTAAATGTTCTGGTCGGGCATCTGCATTGGCGCCTAAATCAAGCATTAAAAAGCCCTGACCATCAAGTGTTGGTAATGTCGTAGCTAAAGCTGGTCGAGCAATTCCCTCAATACGACCTACTTTAAATAAACCACCTGCCATTAAAGCACCTGTATTTCCTGCCGACAGACAAGCATCTGCTCTACCCTCATCCACTGCGTCCATCATGCGCGCCATGGAGGAATCTTTTTTTCTACGAACAGCACGTGCAGGATCGTCCGTTCCTTCAACGACTTCCTCACAATGTACGATCGTTAATCGATCATGTTGTTTTAAAAATGGCTCGAGCTTCTCTTGCTGTCCATATAATTGAATTTCTAAATTTGGAATTTGCTCTAATGCTAAGAGGGCACCTTCAATTACTGATTTTGGTGCATTGTCTCCACCCATTCCATCAAGCGCTAATTTCATTATTACTCACCTTTACCTTTCGTACGGTACATATCAAATTCACCAACAAAAACGGTTTCACCATTAACAGTAGATGTTACCTCGACTTTTGTCCGATGATTTTTATCATCTCGTCCGACAACAATCGCTTTTGTAATAACACGATTTCCAGCACGAACAGGTTTCACAAACGTAATAGTAGAATGGACTGTCAATGCTAGTTCATCGTTAATAACGGCTACCGCTAAGGAGTTTGCTTGCGCGAACAAATGATGTCCACGTGCGATGCCGTTGCGCTGGAAAACATGTTCTTCTTTCACATCAAAAATCGAAAGTGCTCGATTATCTAATTCAATATCAACAATTTCCCCGATGATTTCATCAATCGGTAGAGATTTTACTTCATTTTCATAGTTTTTTGAAGCGACGTCTTTAATACGCTCTCGTAATTCGGGTATGGATAATTCCATACGGTCTAAACGAATTGTTTGAACACTTACCTGAAACTGTGTTGCTAGCTGTTCATCTGTGACGAATGGATTTTCAGCTATCGTTTCAGATAGTAGTCGCTGTCGTTCTTTTTTTGTTCGTCTCAACATCATTCGCCACCTTTTGAGTTGTTATTAGCACTTGGTACTAATATCAGTATATAGAGGTTAAAAAAAGAATGCAAGACTTGTTTTGAAATCAAGTCCTGCATTCTCCGCATGAATTCTCATACAATTATTAATCGAAGCGCTCCCCTTGCAAAACGCCAGAATCTTCTAACATTTCCCGCAAGTATCGATAGTCGTCACCATGCCAAAAGTCTTCGGTTTCAAGCATCGTAGTAGCATCCTTTCGAGCGGTCTCAAGAATCCGGTAATCATGTACTAAATCAGCTACTTTGAAATCTGGTAGACCACTTTGCTTACGTCCAAAGAAATCCCCTGGTCCTCGCAACTCTAAGTCTTTTTCAGCTAAACGGAAGCCATCATTTGTTTCTGTCATAGACTGCATCCGCTCTTTCCCCTCGTCAGACTTAGGATCAGCCAGTAAAATACAATAGGATTGATGTTCACCTCGTCCAACACGTCCTCGTAGCTGGTGCAATTGTGCTAAACCGAAGCGTTCAGCGTCATAGACAATCATAAATGTAGCATTCGGTACATTCACTCCTACCTCAACGACTGTCGTAGAAACTAAAACCTGTATGGATCCATCACTATAAGCACGCATAACAGCATCCTTCTCATCTGCGGATAAACGTCCGTGCATTAGACCAACTTGATAGCGGCCAGTAAAATAAGTTGCTAGCTGCTCATAGATTTCAACTGCATTTTGAACATCCAGTTTATCTGATTCCTCAATCAGAGGGCAAATGGCATAGGCCTGCCTTCCAGCGGCTAGCTCTCCTTCTAGTTTGGATATAACCGATCCGAATTGTTCTTTTTTCATCCAATGGGTTTCAATCTGCTTACGCCCTGCTGGCATTTCATCAATCATCGACACATCCATTTCCCCAAACGCTGTAATGGCAAGTGTTCTCGGAATTGGAGTAGCTGTCATAAAGAGCACATCCGGGTTTTCCCCTTTATCTCTCAATATGCGACGTTGTTCAACACCAAAACGATGTTGTTCATCAGTAATAACAAAACCTAGATTTTTAAAAATAACATCAGGCTGGATTAAGGCATGTGTACCGATTACAATATCGAGCTCTCCATTTGCCAAATCTGCTAGTAAAACACGGCGCTCCTTCGTTTTGGTTGAACCAGATAATAAAGCCACACGAACGCCAAATGGTTGGAACCATTCTAGCAAGTTCTCCAAGTGTTGCTCTGCTAAAATTTCTGTTGGTGCCATTAACGCCCCTTGATAACCTGCTGATACTGCAGCGTATAGGCCTATAGCTGCCACCACTGTTTTCCCCGAACCTACATCACCTTGTAATAAGCGGTTCATTCGATGTGGCTCCTTCAAATCTTTACAAATTTCATTGACAACACGTTTCTGAGCATTGGTTAATTCATACGGTAATGCCGCGATAAATTCACGTAGCAAATGCACATCATATTGAATGACAGTTCCTTGTTCATTTTCCTTCCGTACCTTACGTAACGCCTGCATACGTAGTTGAAAATTTAATAGCTCTTCATAAGCAAAACGTCTTCTCGCTTGTTTAGCATGTTGTGCATCTAGCGGAAAATGAATACCCTCCAAGCCATCCCGTATAGGCACAAGCTTATAGGAATCCTGCAAATGTTGTGGAATGGCATCAGGCAAATTAGCGCCATAATCGTCCAATACTTGTCGCATATATTTCCGAAATCTTTTTTGTTGAATCAAACCTTTCAGGCTATAGACAGGTTCAAAGTCTACTTGATCGGTTTTAGGACCAAATGTGACCGTTGTGCCATTGATGACCTGTCTCCCACGATCCCACTTCCCCGTCACAGTAATAATAGAGCCGGGTATAAGTTTTTGTTTTAAGTAGCCTTGATTGAAAAACACCACTTTCACTAAGTGGCGGCCTGCCAAAACGGTTACCTGTAAACGTGATTTATTGCGGCCTAAAAATAAGACGGTCGGCTCACGTTCTACTTTACATTCGACTGTAACTCGTTCATTATGCGGAGTTTGTGCTAAATCCTTTAAACGAAAGTCTTCATGACGATGTGGGAACGTCCATAATAAATCAGCAATCGTGTCAATGCCTAGTGTTTCAAGATGCGCTGCTGTTTCTTTCCCAATACCTTTTAATTCGGTAACAGGATTATTTAAATCAGTCACTTATCTCTCAACTCCCTTCATTGATTCTTAACATTTTTTCTATGTAGCCTTCCTAGCTCTCTCTATCCAATGTATCATAAAATCCATTCGTTGCCGTAAATAAACAATCATCAGCAAAAACCCTACCACTAACTGATAGGGTTATGCATATGGACTGTTCATCACGCTTGATCATGCATAATAATTTCAATAAAAAGCTTAATCGCATCCGGGAATACGTCTTCATCTAAATCAAACCTCGGGTGATGATGTGGATATTTGCTTTTTTCTCCCCCCATGCCTACAAAGATAAACGCGCCAGGTTTATGTTTTAAATAGTAAGCAAAATCCTCACCACCCATTACAGGATCAACAAGCTTAAATACATTCTCCCCAAAATTTCCTCGAACAATAGACTCCACAAAGTGAGATTCCTTAAAATCATTAATAAGAGGAGGCGTCCCTAAAATAAAGTCTATTTTCCCTTGTGCACCGAAGGCACCACAAATTCCTTCTGTTAATTTCACCATCTTTGTTTGGATGGTATGGACTGTTTCAGGTGTCAATGCACGAATCGTCCCAATTAATTTTGCAGAGTCTGGAATGATGTTATAAGTCGTACCAGCTTGAATACTACCTACAGTAATAACGCCTGCCTCAATGGGATTTAAATTTCGACTGATAATACTTTGAAAAGATTGCATAACATGGCTCGCAATATAAATAGGATCCACAGTTTCATGTGGCATGGAGCCATGCCCACCATATCCTTGAATTTCTATTTCAAAATCATCGACAGAAGCCATCATAGGACCATGTGTTAAACCTATTTTCCCTTTTTCTAAGCCTTGCCATAAATGAATACCAAAAATTGCATCAACACCTTCTAGAACACCATTCTGAATTAAAAAATCTGCCCCGCTTGGTGTAATTTCCTCGGCTGATTGGAATATGAGCATCACATTCGGCTCTATCTTTTCCTTATTCATCGAAATCCACTCAGCAACTGCTAATAGGATAGCTGTATGGCCATCATGTCCACACATATGTGCTATACCTAGTCGTTGAGAGATATAGAGCTTGTCTCCTTCTTCTACTATAGGTAGAGCATCTATATCCGCTCGTAAGGCAATTGTTTTCGTACCTTTCATCCCTTCAACCATAGCTACTACACTTGGAGGATTAAAATCCAAAATGTTTATTTGAAGTTGCTCTAATCTTTTGCGAATAAATTGACATGTTTCATACTCCTGGCCTGACAGCTCTGGATATTGATGAAGATGACGTCTATCTTCTATTGCTTGTTCTGTCAAACATTTCAAATTAGTGATATCCATGAAAAAACTCCTTTAATATGCCCCTAAAACCCATCCTAATAATTTATATCTAGTACCATTCATTATACTAAAAACACACTTAATTGAACCAACATAAAAACATGCTACCTGATAAGATAGCATGTTTTTCATGTTTTATTGGATAGCTTTAATACTTTGTAATCCACCATTTTCGAGAATGGCCTTACTAATTGCTTTACCTGTTGGCGTTGCGGCTAAACCACCGCGTGCCGTCTCTTTCAGGTTTGGACTCATAGATTGTCCAATGCGATACATCGCTCCAATTACTTCATCACATGGAATTCGGCTTGTCACACCTGCAAGCGCCATATCTGCTGCTACAAGAGAGTTAGCAGCGCCCATAGCATTCCGTTTAACACATGGTACTTCCACTAAGCCTGCTACTGGATCACAAACAAGGCCAAGCATATTTTTTAACGTAATCGCAAATGCTTCTGAACATTGTTGTGGTGTTCCGCCAGCCATCTCAACGATAGCTGCCGCAGCCATACCTGCCGCTGAACCAACCTCTGCTTGGCAGCCACCTTCAGCACCTGAGATGGAAGCATTATTAGCCACAACAAAGCCAAATGCACCTGATGTAAATAAATAACGAATCATTTGCTCACGCGTTGGATTTAGTTTATTTTTTACCGCAAAAAGAGTTCCTGGTACAACCCCAGCTGAACCTGCTGTTGGCGTTGCACAAATTGTTCCCATTGCTGCATTGACTTCATTCGTTGCAACCGCTTTACTTACGGCATCTAATAATAAATCACCTGATAATGATTTTCCTTGCGCAATGTAATTTTGAAGTAATACGGCGTCCCCACCTGTTAAACCTGTAACAGATTGTACACCCTGTAAGCCGCGTTCTACCGCTTCTTCCATCACCGTTAGGTTTCGATCCATTTGTTGAATGATTTCTTCTCGTGTTCTGCCAGTTATCAACATTTCCTGTTCAATCATAATTTCTGATATTAATTTATCTTCCTGTTCTGCTCGTTCCACAAGCTCACGAACATTATGAAATAAAACGTCCATCTTGGGACACCCCCTTAGTTATTAATCTTTGATACTTTTGTAATATATGGGATTAATGAAATCTGCTGTAGTACTTTGTCTTCTATATTTTGATCGACTTCAATAACCATTAAAGCCGTTAAACCTCGTTCTATACGTGATACTTCCATATGTCCAATATTAACTTCGTGCATCGCTAAGCAATTGGCTACGTTCGCTATGCAGCCAGCACGGTCATCATGTACAACAAGAATTGCTGGCATGCCACCTGTTAAACGCAATTTAAAGCCATTTACTTCACTTACTTCAATTTTACCGCCACCAATAGAAATACCGACGACTGACATTTCACCTTCATCGTCTCCAATAACTAGACGTGCTGTATTTGGATGCTCCGTATTAGCTGTTTCTGGAATAAATTCATATTCCAAACCTGCATTTTCTGCCTCTTCAAATGCCGTTTTAATACGTTCATCAAATGTATCGTAGTTCAATAAGCCTCCAACGATTGCAACATCTGTCCCATGCCCTCTATACGTTTCTGCGAACGAACCATATAAATGAATTTTCGCCCATTTAGGTTGTCTACCAAATAAATCCCTTGCAACTCGTCCGATACGAGCTGCCCCTGCCGTATGAGAGGAGGAAGGCCCAATCATGACTGGCCCAATAATATCAAAAACCGAAGTAAATTTCATACAAACACCCCTCTATTCTATTCCTATAATAATATTTATATTTACTTATATCATGCTTGATAGTTACCACAAAAGTAAAGTATTTAATTTGTCAGCTTTCAGAAAATTACCACTACTATAATTTGTAGCCAATCGAGATATGTTATACATTGTCCATACCGTGTGCACATATAATGAAAACCGTTGATATTCCAATATTTCCAATTTTTTATATCCTCTACATACGTACATTCAACTATGAATAGTACGTATGTTTCCGACTAAATATAGATAATACTCTCTTTGTAGCATAAACAAAAGCAGTACACATTTTGTGCACTGCTTTCTTTACGGAATAGCAAAGTAGCATGTAATTATTCTACCGAAATAATATATGGGTATAACCCTTGTTTTCCATCAAATAATTCAACCTCTACGTCTGGATAGTTCTTCTCAATGAATGCTACTAACTCTGTAGCATCTTGTTCAGTTGTATCCTCTCCATAAATAACCGTTACAATTTCAGCATCCTCATCAACTAAATCACCGATTACTTTTTCAGCTGCATCTTTTAAAGCTGGTGTAGAAAGGACAATTTTCCCTTCTGCTAACGCCATAAAATCATCTTTATGGATTTCAACACCATCAATAGATGTATCACGCACAGCATAAGTTACCTGACCCGTCTTTACATTTGCAAATGCATCCGTCATTGTCTTTTTATTTAAGTCTACAGCCGCTTCAGGATTAAACGCTAAAATCGCAGCCATACCTTGCGGAATTGTCTTCGTTGGGACAACTGCTGCTTCAATTTCTAAAAGCTCAACAGCTTGCTCTGCAGCCATCACTATATTTTTATTATTAGGTAGAATTAAAACTTTTTCTGCACCAATTTCTTGTACTGCTTTAACGATATCTTCTGTTGAAGGGTTCATCGTTTGACCACCTTCAATGACATAAGATGCACCGATCGAACGCAATAATCCTGCAACACCCTCACCCATCGCAATGGTCACAATAGCATAGGGATGTTTTTCTAATTTTTTCGTTGTCGTAGGTGCCTTATGTTCTTCACCGACGATAGCTGAATGTTGTTCACGCATATTATCGACTTTTATTTTCATAAGACTACCATATTTTTGTCCAATTGATAAAACAGAGCCTGGTTGCTCAGAATGGATATGAACCTTGGCAATTTCTTCATCTGAAATAACCAGTAATGAATCACCTAAAGGACTCAATTCTTGACGGAATTGCTCCTCATTAAATGGCTCTTTCCCATCTTCTAAACGCACCATTATTTCTGTACAATAGCCAAATTCAATATCTTCAGTATTCATAAAGTCTTGAGCTCTATGATGCTCTGCATTGATTAAATCATCTAATGTCGCATCATTTTTCTCTGGCAGAGGCTCTCCTTTTAAAGAAGCTAAAAATCCTTCATATACAAACAATAAGCCTTGGCCACCACTATCGACAACCCCTACCTCTTTTAAAACAGGTAGTAAATCCGGTGTTCGATCTAGCGATGCCTTTGCCTCTGCAGTAAAAGCTTCCATAACCGCAATGATATCGGTTTCAGTTTCTGCCACTTCTACGCCTTTTTTCGCTGCTTCTCGAGCAACCGTTAAAATAGTTCCTTCGACAGGCTTCATAACGGCTTTATATGCTGTATCTACCCCAGCTTGGAAGGCACCTGCAAAGCCTTTGGCATCAATTGTTGCTTCTTTTTCAATGAATTTTCCAAATCCACGGAATAATTGTGATAGGATTACACCTGAATTTCCACGAGCACCCATTAATAAACCTTTTGATAAGGCCTGTGCCGTTTTACCAATATGCTCTGAAGCATAAAGCTCCGTTTCCTTTGCACCAGATGTCATCGATAAGTTCATATTTGTCCCTGTGTCACCATCCGGTACCGGGAAAACATTTAATGAATCTACATAATTTGCATTTTGGAATAGGTGATGCGCACCCATTTGTACCATTTCTGCAAACTTTATACCGTCTAAAGACTGCATTCGATTTAGTTCCTCCTCTTAATTCGCTACACGAACGCCCTGTACAAAGATATTGACAGATTTTACGCTCATACCCAATGTTTTATCTACTGTATATTTCACTTTCGACTGTACTTGGTAAGCAACTTCCGAAATTTTTGTCCCGTAACTAACAATAATGTACATATCAATATGTAAATCGTCGTCTTGTTGTCGAATCACAACACCTTTTGCGAAGTTTTCTTTACGTAAAATATCAGTTAGACCATCACGAATTTGATGTTTAGATGCCATGCCAACAATCCCGTAGCATTCTACAGCAGCACCACCAGCAATTTGTGCAAGTACATCTGTTGAAATATCAATTTGGCCGAATTCACTGTTTAATTCAATTGACATAGAAATGCCCCCTTGGCTCTTTTTGACTAAACTATATTGTAACACTTTCGTTGTAATTTAAGCAACCTAAGGGGGTAAAGAAAGGCTATGTAGCAACGTTTTGTGACTTTAAATCGACGTATTTACAAATTCATCAAAAATGGCGTTCTTACAATAAAATTTATTTCCGCCTAATTGATTTATGACGTATAACGCTCGGTCAGCAAGCTTATAGCCTATTTATATATGCCTTTACCTCAAAATCTTACTAGGACACATGCCTATATGGCCTCTCTTTATTTAGCTTAAACAAAGCAGTCCATTCTAGATATAAAAAAAGTTGATACTATGAAAGCATCAACTTTATATTGCATTAAATTAAACTTTTTATAAGGGTTTCGATCATAACTGGCATTTCTTTAAAGGCACTATCCACATGTAATCTTTCTGTTTTTTGATGCGCATCCTTACCAAATGGTCCTACATTTAAGACTGGCCCTTGTAAAGCGGTCATTTCTTTAAATGGAATACTATACGTATCTCCCCATACAGGTGTATTGCGTTCGAAGGCTAACCATTCATCTGATTCATCTGTATAGTTCACATAGCTTAAATCACAAATACCATTAAAATAATGGATTTGTTCCACCTCAACATCGAATGCTTGCGCCGTTTTCTTCATTAATTCAATCGATTTTATAATAAGGGGATGATTGGATGAATTAATAGCCGGGTAATAAGGTGGAGCATATAACAGGACAGTAGCTGGTGCTAATTCCTGACAACGTATCATAAGCTGATCAACGATGCGTATTGACTTTTCACGATCATCCCACGTACTATGCTGAAGAACTTGAGATTTGATAGAATCGACTTCGGAAGCACCTAGTTTTTGGATGGCATGTTCTAAGAGCGCCTCATATCGCAATACTTTGACTGTCCCAACACCTTGTACTTTTTCTCGTTTGCAAATTTCCATATACTGTTCGTTACAGGCCGTCATTGCTTCGCATGCCACCTGTTCAAATATATCCATCACTTCTGCTGCTGTACGTTTTAATAAAAATACATTGTACAGAGCCGCAGCACGATAGGGTGTTTGTGTAGAATATTCCATTTTCAAATCTTTTAGCTGTAAAGAGACTGGAAGTGGTGTACTCTCTCCTAAATCCGTTTCGCGGAAAAGAGGATTCCACTCCATATGCTGCGTCATATAAGAAGCAATGAAATTTGCTGTCATTCCCTTTAAAGGCTCACCGACATGTGTTTCCTTCCCATAAAACAGTGCGGCGGGCATTATCTTACCAATGGTGCCTGAATAAATGTATTCATTCGTATCAGATGGTCCTTGTGAAAAAGACGGTTCACTATTTAAAAATAATTGATACGTTAAATCGTACTGTTCTCGTATTCTTACAAGCTCCACTACAGCAGCCCTCATTCCCGCTGAATTTACTTCTTCATCGGGAACCGCCGTTAAAATCAGATTGATTGGCCATTGCTCGAAGCTTGCCTTTTCAATTAGCTGCATGTGTAATGCCAATCCCATTTTCATATCCATTGTGCCACGACCAAACAAATAATTGCCTGATTCCAAATCCAATCTAGCAGCTTCTGGTAAATCCTTTTTGTACTTAGGCTCCATAAGCTTTTTAGTCAATTCCTCCGGGAAAACAGCTAGAGGCTCTAACTCTCCATATTCTTCAGTATGCACTGTATCAAAGTGACTAATTAGCACTATTGTGTCGGTTGCTGCAGGATGTTTATATAGTGCCGTTACAGCGTTTCTTCCTAAACCTGCCTCATGCAATTCAATCAACTCAGGATGCTTTTTGAAATATGGAAGCGCCATCAATTTATTTTTCAATTTATAGGCAAATTCATTTTCACCCTCAGTCAATGTTCTACTGTCCCAGCTGACAATTTCGCATAGTAGTGCTCGCAGTTTTTCTGGTGTATTCCACATATAATTATCCATAAAAAATCTCCTTTAAATCTCATTCGTTTAAGGTTCTTAACGAATATGTAATGACTCTTCATTTTTGGTATCTGTAGTAGCCATAGGTGCTTTTTTTAATTTCAATCGATAAAAAATCATACAAGCCATAAAGAATCCAATGCCATACAATAGCCCGATTCTTTGGGTTGGATCAAATGCTAAAAAGATCAAAATTACTAAACAAAAGAAAATACAGAATATCGGTATTAATGGAAATAAAGGAGTTTTAAATTTTAAATCTGCTAAATTTCCACCCGACTTAATATAACGATAGCGGAACATTAATTGAGAAGCACAAATCCCCATCCATGAAATCGTGACAGATATTCCTGCAATCGACATTAATAAAACAAATACCGCATCTGCTTCCATCACACTTGTTAGTAATGATAAGAGTGAGAAAACCATTGTAAAGATCAGTGCATTTAGTGGCACTTTATTTTTAGTAAGACGACCAAATAATTTTGGTGCCATTCCCTCATGAGACATGGAGAACAATAAACGAGTTGACGCATATAAACATGAATTACCAACGGATAGAATCGCGGTTAAAATAACAAAATTCATGATACCAGCTGCATAGGGAACACCCGCCAAATTCATCAACGTGACAAATGGACTTTCCATTAGGCCAAGCTCTGATGATGGGAAAATGGCTGATAATACAATAATAGAAGCAATATAAAAAACAATAATTCTAAAAAGTATTGTCCGGATAGCTCTTGGAATATTTTTTTCGGGGTTTTCGGTTTCACCAGCTGCAATTCCCACAAGCTCTGACCCTTGATATGAGAAAATAACATTCATCATCGTGACAAAAATAATGGTAATACCTGCTGGGAATAAACCAGTCGGTGCTAAATTTGTGAGATGTGGTGTTGGACGATCTGCTAACGGAATCAATCCAAAAATAGCCGCCCCACCGATTATAATAAAGGCAATAACTGCGACTACTTTAATACTCGCAAACCAAAATTCTGCTTCGGCAAACCCCTTTGTAGTTAAAGCATTTAAGACAAATAAAAGAACCATAAATACAGCACACCATATCCAAATAGGTATATCTGGAAACCAATGCTGCATTAAAATCCCGGCAGCTGTAAACTCAACACCCGCTGTCGCTGCTGAACCGACAAAGTACATCCAGCCTAATGAAAAGCCGGCTGAAGGGCTAATAAAACGTGTAGCATATGTTTGAAAGGAACCAGTAACAGGCATGTAAACAGCTAACTCCCCTAGACAGTTCATTACCATAAATAAAATTAACCCACCAAATAAATAACCAATCAGTGCTCCACCTGGACCCGCTTGGTTAATGGTAAAGCCTACATTTAAAAATAACCCTGTTCCGATAACCCCCCCAAGAGAAAGCATTAATAAGTGACGACTTTTCATTGAACGGTTTAATTGTTGATTGTGAACTTGATCCCCTTTATCCAACATTTATCCATTCCTCCCATATAATGTGAATATATTGAATATTCTGATATATAAATAACAAAAGCACCCAACCAATTTATCATTTTTAAATTGATTGGGTTCAAGTAGTTTTACTTAAAAACGTAATGATAAGCAGCTTAAGCCACCATCATGTTTTCTAAATTCGGACATTTCAAGTTCAATCGTTTGATAACCTAGATCGAGTAATTTACGATTTGTGTCCGGGTATCCTGCTGGAATAATAATATAATCATTGACTTGAATACAGTTAGCAGAATATTCATCTTCCTTTGGAATAATAACTTTTTCATAGGATTCAAATGCCGGATGATCTACAAACTCACCAGCTAGCACCATACGATTGTCTCCTACATAAGCAATACCCGTTTTTAAATGGAAGAATTCTTTTAATGGGATAATCGTCGCCTCATATCCCTCTTGTTCAACGATTTCCTTAAATTGTTGTGCCCCTTCTTCATTTGTACGATCTGAAATTCCTACATAAAATTTCTTTTCAGCCTGTAATACGTCCCCTCCATCAAGCGTTCCCGATCCTTTTATATAATAAATTTTATCGTAGAATTGCTTTACAGCAGGTTCGATTTCTTCAATTTCTCGGTTACGGGCAGCAGCTCCTGGATTTGAAATAATAGCAAATTCTGGTGTTAAAACGGCCGTATCCTCTACAAATGTTGAATCAGGAAATGCTTCATTCGCTGGTAATTGTGTTACTTCAACCCCACACTTTTTTAAAGCTTCGACATACTTGTCATGCTGCTCGTATAATTTCTCTAAAATCGGCTTTCCTAAATCACTAGTCGTTAAACCGTTTACAAAACTATTTCCTGGATTTTTAACAATAACATTTTTAAACATATTCTTTTCTCTCCTTTTATGCTCTTATTACAGGACAAGTCAGACATGTAGGCCCGCCTGTTCCTAATACAGAAATTTGATGACCTTTATATTCAAATACCGTTGCACCTGCTTCGATTAGTTGCTGTTTTGTGACCGTGTTTCCTTCAGGAATCACACAAACTCTAGGTGCAAGCGCTAACACATTACAGCCCAGTGTATCGTATTCATCCTTTGGCACTTCCACTAACTGAATACCTCTTTCCACTAGTAGTTGGCGGAAAAATACAGGCATTAAACGGGAATGTACAACTGCTAAATCCTTATCAACCATACTAATGAAAGACATAAGATGTAAGCATTCAGCTTCACCTAAATCATGTGGTAGCTGTACCACTATAAATTCATCTACCATTTCAGCTGTCATTTCTTTTAGCTGACGAATGGCCTCATCATTTGTTCGATAACCTCTCCCAACAGCAAGTGTTCGATCATCTAACCAAACAATATCTCCACCATCTGCCACTGCATCTCCAGTGAGTTCTCCGATTATGGAAATACCCTTGTCCTTTAAAAATTCTTTGTAGATGGAAGCTTCTGGCTGTCTTAATTTTTTTCCAGACTTTAATAGAATGGCACCCTTGGGCGTAAACTTGACTGGATCATGAGCATAAAGTGAGTCCAACCCTACCTCATCTGAAAGTGGTAGATAATCAATTGTGTCCACATACTTTTTAAGAATCTCAATAAATTCTGCATATTCCTTTAATGCTTCTTCAAAGTTGGGCTCAGATAGGTAGTTAAAAGTTTTCCATTCATCACTAAGATGCCTCTGACTTCGGAAGGCATCTTTTGGATGCTTTACTATTACGTGTTTTAAAGGTGTATACATCGACGAGCAATAATGCATTCCCTTCACTCCTTTTCCGTGTAGTGGAAAACGTTTCCGTTTAGAGGAAAGTTTATATGAAAAATATATGCGTTTTATGCTATACTGTCAATATATTTAGAAAACTTTTATTTTTCATTTTCTTTTCAAACTACTCTCAGTAAGTCCTGTTGAATTATGTCTGAATTTTACTAAAAGGTTATTCACTTTCTTTTTGTATTCAATGAACTCATGTCTCAGTAAGATTGGAACTAGACGTAGATAGAGAATAAAAATAAAATAGGAGAAAAGGAGGTAGGACAAATGCAATTATTAGAGCGGGCTATGACTATTGCGAAGGTTTTAGCTTCTGAAGCAAATGACAGTAGCTTGTCCATTTCGGAGCTTTCAACAAAATGTGATTTACCTCTAAGTACTTTACATAGAATTTTAAAAGCGATGATTAATCAAGGAATGATTGAGCAAGATGAACAAACTAAACATTATCGACTCGGGACCATTTGGATGGAACTCGGTTTGCAAGTCTATGATACGATGGATTATATTAGCAAAATCCGACCAGAGCTAGAGCGATTAGCAAGAGATGTTGAAGAAAGTGTCTATTTAAGTAAGCCAGCAGGTTTAGACACGATTATTATTGAAAGAATAGATAGCGCTGCCAATCCAATTCGGATTTATGACCAGTTGGGTATTCGTATACCACTACATATTGGAGCAGCCAATAAAGCCATTCTCGCCTCTATGTCTGACGCACAATCGAAAGAAATAATAAAACAGCTAGTAACGCAAGATGAAATGCCTGAACTAGAGGAGCAACTTCGTCAAATTCAACAACAAGGCTATGCGATTAGTCACGGAGAACGAACGGCTGGTACTTCCTCCATTGCCGTTTCCGTTTTAGATGGTTTTGGTGAAGTATTAGGAGCAGTAAGCATCGGTTTTGTCAGCTTTAATGTTTCTCCAGAGCACATTGAAACACTCATTGAACGTTTGGTGAATACCGGAAAACGCATCTCACTGAAACTTGGTTATCGAGAAAAAGATTAGAAGAATTGATTCCTTCAAAGAAAATCTATTTTTTGTTCATCAATTTTGCCTGTAAAGGTTTTTTTCTTGAAAGGTTATGTGAAAACTGTTGCACTGAACGCCATCGTATGTTAAATTATTATGGTATGTGAAATACCGAACTGAAATATAATAATCTTTCAGCATCAACAGTAAGGAGGGAATACAACATGCCAAAACAATGTGTAATCACTGGACGTAAAGCTCGTACTGGTAACAACCGTTCCCACGCTATGAACGCTAACAAACGTACTTGGGGTGCTAACCTTCAAAAAGTTCGTATCTTAGTTGACGGTAAACCAAAACGTGTATGGGTTTCTGCTCGTGCATTAAAATCAGGTAAAATCGAGCGCGTTTAATCGACGCTTCTAAAAAATCGATTTCGCTTTGAGCGTAAATCGATTTTTTTCTTTGGTTATAGAATGATTACTGCAATAAAAATCTACATATAGCAAAGAATGAAAAAATCCGACTACTATTAGTCGGATTTTTTTACTTTCTTATCTTTTTTAAATAGGTTAATACACGTGCGCGTAATACTACTAACGAATTTCGGCAATTGGAACGTATATACTTTCAGGACTCTCTCCCCCTTACGCTAATCTATGCTTCTTATCATTAAACATATGCCTCTTGAGAAAGATATAGACCCTGAAGTTCCTATTATTTCATTACTTGTAAATCGGGATGTGCCTAAAGAAATTTCTTCTTTCGTCGTTTCATATTTCACTTGCCTTAATGTCACATCTTTTATCGGCTCTTCATGAGCAAAGAAGGATAAGTACCGGTATCGTTTATCTGCATAAATAGCATGTGTCCCCGGCAATAAAAATTGTAACATATTTGTATGATTAATAATCTTCAATACAATATGTGGATACTCTTTTTGTAAACGATATATAGAACGAACAGCTGCCTCATAATGATCTAGACGCCCTCCCGTAACACCTGTCAAAATAATTTCTTCTGGTGCAAACGTAAATGCTTTAAGCAAGGCTAAATCCGTATCTGTTTCATTTTTCTCTTCTTGAAAACGTTGTTGATCATTTGTCCGTGCCAACACCCGCTGATATTCTTCTTCTGACAAAGAATCAAAATCTCCAACAATTGCATGTGGCGTAATCCCCTGCTCTATTAAATATAAAGCACCACGATCTGCGCCAATAAACACTACATCCTGTTGTTGTTGAAACGATGTGAACGAACACAGCTCTTGTTTTGGACCACCTGCACAAACAACGACTGTCGTCATCCGTTAATCGCTGCCTCACCAGCCGCTAAAATTTCTTGAAGCGCAGCTGTTCGATCCTCTTTACTATAGATGGCTGATCCTGCTACAAAAATCGTCGCCCCTGCCTGTGCACATGGAACAATCGTTTCAGCTGTAATGCCACCGTCAATTTCAATGGCGATGTCCAACCCACGCTCTTTAATCAATGTAGATAAAGTCTCGATTTTAGGCACAACCGAATGAATGAATTTTTGTCCGCCGAACCCTGGATTGACAGTCATTAATAATACCATATCGATATCTTCAAGAACATGCTGGATAGAATCTATCGGTGTATGTGGATTTAATACGACACCCGCCTTTATACCATATGAGCGGATTAATTGAATTGTACGATGTAGGTGACGACAAGCTTCAACATGTACGGTAATATAGTCTGCTCCAGCTTGAGCAAACTGTTCAATATACTGATCTGGGTTTTCAATCATTAAATGCACATCTAATGGTAAATCCGTTAATGGACGGATAGCATCCAATACGATTGAGCCAAATGAAATATTCGGCACAAAATGACCATCCATCACATCTATATGAATTAGTTTTGCACCGGCTTGCTCTACTTCTCTTACTTCTTCTCCTAATTTTGCAAAATTTGCTGCTAAAATTGATGGTGCTATTTGTATCATCATTAATACCTCGGCTTTCGATCCATAATTTCTTGCATAAATTGTTCATAATGCTTGTAGCGGTAGTCACGAATTTCCCCTGTCTCTACGGACGCCTTGACTGCACATTTGGGCTCTTTCATATGTAAACAGCCTCTGAACTTACAATGATCGGCCACTCTAACCATTTCAGGAAAACATGCGCCTAATTCTTCTTTCTCAATTTCATCAAAATCAAACGAACTGAATCCAGGCGTATCTGCCAATAAACCATCACAGACCTCTATTAGCTCAACGTGACGCGTCGTATGTTTTCCACGCCCTAGGCTCTGTGAGATAATACCTGTTTTTAAATTTAATTCAGGAATTAATGTATTGAGTAATGTCGATTTTCCAACACCAGATTGGCCTGCTAGGACAGTTGTTTTCCCCTTTAAAATAGGCTGTAATCTTTCCACCAATTCTTCTTCATCTTTATAAGTTTGAAGAACCGTATAGCCCATATTTTCGTAATCCGCTATATAACGCTGTAATTCCTTATGTTCGTCATTTTCTAGTAAATCCATTTTTGTTAAACAAATAATAGGGTGTACATGGAATGATTCTAAAACAACTAAAAAGCGATCGAGTAATATCGTATTAAAATTAGGCTCTTTTACAGAAAAAACCAAGATACCCTGATCAATATTGGCAATTGGCGGTCGAACTAATTCATTTTGACGTTCTAAAATCTTTTGAATAGTGCCATCCGATCCTTCTGTTTCCAATGAATATTCTACCATATCACCGACAAGCGGGGATTCTCCGCGATTACGAAAGACCCCACGTCCTCGGCATTGAATAAGCTGATGACCATCGTACACATAATAATAACCGCTTAACGCTTTTCTTATTTGGCCTTGCGCCATCCAATTCCTCCTTAATTGACATCGTTATAATGAACTTTTTCTTCTAAGATGATTTCTGAGTCACGGATAATTCTATAACTCGCATCTTTACCTTCTTCAATAACAAGCTGTATATTGTAAGGTGTATCATTTAAAATTTCCAGCTCCGTAACTGGTTCTGAAAATGTATGATTTTTATCTTGAATTTCAATGCGAACTTTTTGAGGTATACCCTCTTCTTTAGGTTTATACTCAATGACTATGGGCTTAAGCAGGAATTTCTCAGGCTTTTTAGCTGGTCCCTTACTAATTATAACCGATATAGCAGAACCTTCCTCCACCATAGTACCTGCTTTTGTCAATTGCGAAATTACACTACCAGCAGGGATCGATTCATGATAGTCTTCACGAGATACTCGCCAGCTGAGACCTACTCTGTTCACATAGTTATCCATATCTGCTTTCGAATAGTTCACAACATTTTCTACTCTGACCATACGAACACCTTGACTTACTTTAAAGGTAATCGTTTCCTCTTTTGCTACCACTTCCGTATCTGCCGGAATACTTTGCTCAATAATTCTACCTTCAGGTTCACGAGAAGGTACTTCCTCTTTCCTTACTTCTTTATACTTTCCTTTTATTAAAGCCTCTACTTGACTATAATTTTGTCCGACATAATTATCAACAGTCGTCGTTTCCACACCTATACTAACAATTAGGTCAATCTCTGAGCCTTTCGCGCGCATTGAATTTTTCTCTGGATCGGTTTCTATAACATGACCCTTTGCAATGTCCTCATGATTTCGCTCCTGATGCTCCTCACCAACAACAAATCCCTCGGCTTCTAATTTTTTTGTAGCTTCCTCTACAGTCAAATTTATGACATCTGGGACTGCCACTTTTTTCGGGCTAAATAAATCTGCTGCAAATATGAAGAATAAGAAGATGATAATTACTGCTATCAATAATCCCGCCACAATCTTAGGCCATTTTTTCTTCTTTGCTTTTACAGGAGTAGGTTTTTCTACAGGTTTTTTAGGTGACTGAGCAGGAGATTTATATTCCACAATGGGCTCAATAACCCTTGTTTTAGTTAAATCTTCATCTTTCTTTAGAGCTTCCTCTTTAATAATTGGAATGGCCTTTGTCGCATCATTATCCACTGGAATAACAAACTTTGGTTCATTTATTCGGGAAGATGATAAGACAGTTTCCAAATCATCATACATTTCTTCCACTGTATTATAGCGATGAGATGCATCTTTTGCTGTAGCCTTGAGCACCACATTTTCCAAGCTTTGCGGAATGGTTCCATCAAAAGCACGAACTGAAGGTGTTTCCGCTTGTAAATGCTTAAGAGCAATAGAAACAGCTGACTCCCCTGAAAAAGGTAATTCACCTGTTAATAATTCATACAATACAATACCCAGTGCATAAATGTCCGATTGACTTGTAGCCGTACCACCCCTAGCCTGCTCTGGTGATAAGTAATGCACTGTCCCTAGCACAGAATTCGTTTGAGTAAAGGATGTAGCGCTTAACGTCATGGCAATGCCAAAATCTGTTACTTTGACATTTCCCTCTGCATCCATCAAAATATTTTGTGGTTTAATATCACGGTGAATAATATGATTTTCATGGGCATTAGCAATAGCAGACGTTAATTGCTTCATAATATGCACACTTCTAGATGGAGAAATTGGTGCAAATTCTTGTATGTACTGCTTTAACGTTTTTCCTTGAACAAATTCCATCACAATATAGTGTAGATCCCCATCGTCACCTACATCATAAACACTAACAATATTAGGATGTGTAAGACTTGTGGCAGACAGTGCCTCACGTTGAAAACGTCGATGTAACTCATCCTCATTGGAAAAATCATAGCGTAATATTTTTATGGCCACATCACGATTTAATATCATATCATGAGCTAGATAAACATTGGACATACCTCCGCCACCAATGAGTTCTAAAATCTTATAACGGTCACTAATTCTTTTACCTACCAGCATTCTTACACCTCCTCATCCTTTTTAGTTAGTAGCACGAGGGAGATATTATCTTCTCCCCCGCTGGCATTTGCTAACTCTACAAGTTTACGTCCTTTTTCCAATATAGGATCCGGATACGTAATGATTGAAGCCATTTCATAGACAGTTAGTTTATTGCTTAATCCATCTGAACAAATGAGTAAATACGATTTTGATGCCAACTCTACTTCATAAAAATCTGGTTCTATTGCTTCCTCTGTACCTACAGCTTTTAAGATGAAATTTTTCTTTGGATGCGTCAATGCTTCCTCTTCGCTAATTTCTCCATTTTCAACCAGTACATTCACATAAGAATGATCTCTTGTGATTTGTTGTGCACCATCTTCAAAGAAATAATACACACGACTATCTCCAACATGTGCAATGAAACAATGATGTTCTTCTATTAACACTGCAATAAACGTCGTGCCCATTCCTTTACAGTCTTCGTGTGATAAAGAATAGTCATAAATATTTTTATTCAATTGCTTTACTGTTTGTAATAACCATTCTTTCTTTGATGTCGTTGATACAAAATGATGTGCGTCTGCCTGTAAAAAAAAGGTCTCCATCTGTTTTATTGCCATATCACTTGCCACATCTCCAGCATTATGACCACCCATGCCGTCCGCCACAAGTGCTAGTGCAAGCCCGTCAGGACGTTTAAATAATGCAGCACGGTCTTCATTAATTGATCGTTTTAAACCAATATCACTTTCGACTGTGTATTCCAACACTGGTCACCTCGTTTCTTCAGATCTCTCTTGCGCACGTAATTGACCACACGCAGCCGCAATATCTGAACCTTGCTCTCGGCGGATCGTTACGTTTATCCCATTTTTCTTTAATGTTTTTTCAAACGCAAAAATTTGGCTACGAGACGTACGAACATAATCACGTTCTGGTACGTAGTTAACAGGAATTAAGTTAACATGACATTTAATTCCTTTAATTAAAGCAGAAAGCTCTTCTGCAATTTCTACTGAATCATTTTCACCAGACATTAATCCATATTCAAAACTTACACGTCTGCCCGTCTTTTTAGTATAGTAACGAACGGCTTCCATTAACTCTTCTAATTTATAGGCACGCGCAATTGGCATCAGCTTTTGACGAGCCTCTTGATTTGGTGCATGTAAAGATACCGCAAAGTTAATTTGTAGTTGTTCATCAGCAAATTGATAAATTTTTGGAACGATACCTGATGTGGATACAGTAATGTGACGCGCTCCAATATTTAATCCTTTTTCATGATTAATCACTTTTAAGAAGTTCATCATTGCATCATAATTATCGAAAGGTTCACCAATACCCATAATAACAATATGTGATACTCGCTCACTTACTTCATCTAACGTTTGCTGTACTTTTACCACTTGCTCTACAATTTCCCCAGCTAATAAATGTCGTTTCAAGCCACCTAAAGTTGAGGCACAAAATGTACATCCAATGCGGCAGCCCACCTGTGTTGTCACACAAACAGAGTTTCCATATTCATGGCGCATTAATACCGTTTCTATAGAATAGCCATCTTGCAATTGGAATAAAAACTTAATGGTACCATCTTTAGACTCTTGCTTGATAATTGTTGACAAGGTAGATAAAGCAAAATTTGCAGTTAGCTTGTCCCGTAATCCCTTTGAAAGGTTTGACATTTCTTCAAACGTCTTCACACGTTTATTATATAACCAATCAAAAATCTGCGCTGCACGGAAAGGCTTTTCTCCGTTTTCCTTTAACCAATCTTCTAATTGATGTGGTTGGAATGAATAAATCGATTCCTTTAAATTTGGTTTTTCCTTTTTCACACGTCGAACCGGCTTTTCTTCTGCCTCTTCAACTAAATCGTTGATACGTTCATTAAATTCTTTTTGATCCAGCATTAGTTGGATTCTCCTTTTTTACGAAAGGCGGCAACGAAGAAACCGTCACTGCCAAAGTCTTGTGGAAAGACTTGAAGCATGCCATTAGCTTGCTTTTCCGCTAATTTTGTTGGTAAAGATTCTAGTTGTATCGCTTCCATTTCTGGATGCGTTGCTAAAAAGGCTTTTACTGTGCCTTCATTTTCTTGTTTATCGACTGTACAAGTACTGTACACAAGCTTACCCTCTATCTTCAATACTTTTGTCGCTGCATCTAATAATGCTAGTTGGATGGTTTGAAGATTTTCTAAATCTTCTTCTCGCTTCGTATATTTAATATCTGGCTTACGTCGCATAACGCCTAGCCCACTACATGGTGCATCCACTAAAACGGCATCATACGACGCTGCTTGTAAAAATTCAGGTGCTTTGCGACCGTCAATTGGGGCTGTTTCAATAATATCTAGCCCTAGACGTTCTGTATTATGGTCGATTAAATCTAATTTATGTGGATGAAGATCTGTTGCTAAAATAGAGCCTTCATTTTTCATGATTTCAGCTAAATGCGTTGTTTTACCACCTGGTGCTGCACACATATCCAAGACACGCATACCAGGAGATGGATGTAGAACATTGGCTGGTATCATTGAACTCTCGTCTTGAATAGTAATATGCCCCTCTTTAAATGCATGAGTGCGAGCGGGTTGACCATTTGTTAAGTGTAGACATTCTGGGATGATGTCGCTTTGCTTCGCTGTTAAACCTTCCGCTTCTAGTTCTGCTATCGCTTGCTCAACAGTTACCTTCGTTGTATTGACACGAACAGTTTGCATAGGAGGTACATTATTTTCATGTAGCATTCCAGTAGCGACTTCTAGGCCGTAATTATCAACAAAACGCTGTACTAGCCAAATCGGATGACTTGTTTCAATAGCAAGACGCTCTATTGGATTTTCGATATCAGTTATAGCTGGTACACCTTGACGTAAGACAGATCTTAAAATACCATTGACCGTCGAAGCAATACCACGATGCCCTCTGCGCTTCGCAATTTCTACTGCCTCATTAACGGCAGCATGCGCTGGGATACGCGTTAAATATTGCATTTGATACAAAGATATACGCAATAACCAACGAACCCAATGATCTATAGAACCACGGATAAAAGGCTCTAAATAATAATCAAGGGTCATTTTATATTGCAATGTACCATATGTTAATTCTGTTAATAAAGCGCGATCCTTCGCCTCTATTTTATGTCGTTTAATGGTTTCATTGAGAAGTAAATTGCTATAGGCTTGATTTTTATCAACTGCTAACAGAATAGACAATGCGGCATCTCGCACATTTCCATCCCAAATTACTACACTTTTTTTACTCATTTAAATTGGTCCCCAATCTGTAATTTAGAACCTGTACCACGTAAATATTCTTCAGCTGTCATGCGCTTTTTACCTGCAGGTTGTACATCAAATAATGCGAAGGTTGTCCCATTGCCAGCCGCTACTTCAAAATGATCTTTTGCAATCGCTACAACAGTACCGGGGATCGTATCATGCTTGCTATTGCCAATAGTTGCCCACCATACTTTAAAATTACCATCCTCAAAAGTGGTATATGCTACAGGCCACGGATGTAGTCCGCGTACTTGATTGTAAAGAGTTGTGGCATCCTTTGTCCAATCAATACGTTCCTGTTCTCTCGAAATATTGCTCGCAAAAGTAACTTGCGTTTCATCTTGCACTGTACGGCTATTTGTTCCATTAATAATAGATGGAAGTGTGTCCTTTAATAAATCACGACCAACTATACTTAGCTTATCAAAAAATCCACCTGTATGATCATCTTGTTCAATTGGAATAGCTCTTTGAGAAATAATATCACCGGCATCAAGTTTTTCTGCCATATACATAATTGTGACGCCAGTTTCCTTTTCACCATCCATAATAGCTTGGTGAATAGGGGCGCCTCCACGATATTTTGGTAACAATGAAGCATGGACATTAATACAGCCGAGTGCAGGAGCATCCAATAGTTCTTTTGGTAATATTTGTCCAAATGCAGCGGTAATAACTATATCTGGCTGTAACGCAAGAATCTGTTGTAGCTCCTCTGATCCACGTAGCTTTTCTGGTTGGATAATAGGTAATCCTAGCTCTAATGCTGCTGCCTTGACAGGTGGTGGTGTCAATACACGTTTACGTCCTACTGGTCGATCAGGTTGTGTCACTACTGCTTTAATGTCGTACCCTTCTTCATGTAGCATACGCAAAATGGGTGCAGAGAAGTCAGGTGTCCCCATAAAAATAATCGAAGTCATTTTATTCCTCCTCATCTGCATACATTTCTTCAAGTTCTTCTGCAGTTATAACACGTTTAATTTTCGAATCAAATAGCACGCCATCTAAATGATCAATTTCATGTAAAATTGCTCTAGCATCAAAGCCCCCTGCTTCTAATTCATAAACACGTCCTTCACGGTCACATGCTTCAATTTTCACATAGCTAGGGCGTTCTACCTCCCCATATAATCCTGGGAAACTCAAGCAACCTTCAATATCTATTTCCGCCCCATCGGTTTCAATAACAGTTGGATTAACCATTTCTAAAATATCGCGTTCTTCCCCTAATTCTACAATCGCTACTCGTAACCCTATATCAATTTGTGGTGCTGCAATGCCAACACCATCATATTCCACCATTGTGTCATATAAATCATCCAGTAATGTAATGAGTTCATCGTTTATTTCTGTTACTTCAGCACATGGTGTTGAAAGTACTTGTGCTGGATGTTCGATTACTTTTTTTATTGCCATTTTTATTTCCTCATTTCCTCTTTTAGCTTGAGCCATACCATTTTATTTATTTTATGGTCTTATGCTCGTAAAACTGTGTTTATCTTCTCTTATATAGTAGACGGATCTAAATCTACCGTCATTAATATTCCTTGTTTGATCCAATCTGCTCGATACATAGCGAGCAGACGCTGTAATACTGGAATAAGATTTGGTTCAATTTTATATTTTATCAAACATTGATAACGATATCTATTTTGGAGTCGAGCAATACTTGCCGTCGTTGGGCCAATAATAGCTACTTGATTCGATAAATTTCCACGAAGCCAATCCGCCATACGTCCTGCATATTCAGCAGCCATCATAACATCCTCATGAGAAATCTGAACAAGCGCCACATAGAAATATGGAGGGTAACTGGAACGACGGCGTAAAAACATCTCTCGCTCATAAAATGGCTCATAATCCTGCGTTTTAGCTAATTCAATAGCATAATGCTCAGGTGTATAGGTCTGAATAATTACCTCTCCGGGTTTATCATGTCTTCCTGCCCTCCCACTTACCTGTGTCAAAAGCTGAAATGTACGTTCTGCTGCACGATAATCTGGTAAATGTAAGGAGGTGTCGGCGCTTAGTACACCTACAAGCGTAATATTTGGAAAATCAAGCCCTTTTGCAATCATCTGCGTGCCCAATAAAATATCTGCTTGCCCTTCACCAAAAGCAGCTAATATTTCTTCATGTGCACCTTTATGCTTTGTCGTATCTACATCCATACGTAATACCCTTGCTTCTGGGAACAGCTTATATATTTCTTCCTCCACCTTTTGTGTACCAGTACCAAAATAACGAATATGATCACTTTGACATTGTGGACATATTTGAGGAACATGTTCCTCATAACCACAGTAATGACATTTCAATTTTTCGGTTGTACGATGATAGGTTAAAGAAATATCACAGTTGGGACATTGTACAACGGTCCCACAATCCCGACAGAGCACAAAAGACGAGTAGCCACGTCGATTTAAAAACAACACCATTTGCTCTTTTTTCTCTAATCTAACACGGATTGCTTCTATTAGGGATTGGGAAAACATGGATCGATTTCCTTGTCGAAGCTCCTCACGCATATCTGAAATAAAAACGGTTGGTAATGACTGATGTAAGGCTCTCAGCTTTAATGAAAGTAATGTATAAACACCTTTTTTGGCTCTTGCAAAAGATTCTAATCCTGGTGTAGCACTACCCAAAATAACAGGGCAATTATAATATTCACTACGCCAGATAGCTACATCTCTTGCATGGTAACGTGGTGAGTCTTCTTGCTTATACGTTGACTCATGCTCTTCATCCAAAATAATAAGGCCAATATTGGTAAAGGGGGCAAATATTGCTGACCGAGCACCAACGACTACTCTCACTTTTCCTTGCTGGATTTTACGCCATTCATCATACTTCTCGCCAACAGACAAGCCGCTATGCATAACTGCAACCATCTCTCCAAAACGACTACGGAATCGCTCCGTCATTTGAGGTGTTAAAGAGATTTCAGGTACAAGCATAATGGCTTCTTTGCCTTCGTTCAACACTTTTTGTATCGCCTGCAAATAGACCTCTGTCTTGCCACTCCCTGTTACACCATGCAATAAAAATGTTTGCGCTTGTTGCTCCTCCATAGCCATGGTAATGGCTTGTAAAGCAATTTGTTGCTCACCTGTTAATTGTAAGGCTTGCGTACGTGAAACTTCTTTCGTAAACGGGTCACGGTATACTTCTTCTTGAATAAATTGAGCCGCACCTTTGTCAATAACGCTCTCTAAAACTGAAGAAGAGACTCCTGCTTCCTCACAAATTTGCTGAGGTGACAAAACTTCTCCTAAATGCTGCCTCATCCATTCTAGTAATAGACGTTGCTTCACAGCTCTAGCTGATTGCTCAATCGCTTTTTCAATAATGTTTGGCTCTTCTATAATTTTTACCATTCGTATTTCTTTTACATGACCCTGTTGTTTCACAACATTATCAATAGTCACCATATTTTGTGCAACTAATTGCTTTAATAAAGGCAGTAAACCTGCACGTTCAAATTCTTTAAAATTTGCTTTTTGTCGTTTACCAAAAATCATTTGTACTTCACTCGGGATATGTTGATCTTCATGCAGCATCACAATTTTTTCATATTTCGCACGTAATGCTGAAGGTAACATTACTTGTAAAGCATCTATTTCATAGCAAATCGTTTGATTCTTCAGCCACTTTGCCATTTGTAGCATTTCATCAGTTAGTACCGGCTCCATGTCTAAAATTTGAGCAATTGATTTTAATTTATTGTGGGGCACGTCTGTTTCAGTTTTTATTCCTACGACAAAGCCTAAAACATTTCTAGGACCAAATGGTACTTTTACACGGCAGCCCTTTTCTATTACATTTACCCATTCGGGTGGTACCTGGTAATCAAAGGGACGATCCACATGATAGGTCGAGACGTCTACAATGACTTCTGCTATTAATAAGCTCATTGCTCCTCACCCATTAGAATTTGAGCCCATACTGTTCGGGCAAAGTGCTGTGGAATAGTTGTAGCTATGATCTGTCCATTTATTTGAGCTTCCTCACTGAAGTCAATCCAACGCTCCGAGTGAATATTGAGCATAGGCTCACCAAGCACCTCTTGTCCAAATGTGACAGCCTTGATACCGTCTACTGAAATAAGTGGTGTTTTCTCCATTGTCGGTACATTAGCTGCATGTATGAAGAGAACCTCTGGGTCCTGATTTTTATAGTTTTCCAGCTGTTGCATCAAATCATTCAAACTACTATCTTCTATTTGAATCACATGCGCTCCTAAGGTCCTTGCCTCATTAGCCAAAGCCTGTCCAATGACACCATTCGCTTGTGGTCTAATCATATGCTTTTCATCGAACGGTACATGCAAGGCACCAACTGTCACTACTACCGTTTTATTTGTCAGTGGTTTTGGTGTCGGCGTCGCTGAAAAAAAATCCTGTACAATAGCTGTTATTTTTTCAGGTTCCTCTAAGCGCCCCTTCCCAACATAGCCACATGCTAGAAATCCTTCTGAAGGCTCGATAAATCGGTAGCCATCTGCTGCTAACCGATCTATGTTACGCTTTACTGCTGGATGGTCATACATATGTACATTCATAGCTGGAGCTATCCACACAGGCGCAGTAGTAGCAAGTAGGGTCGTTGATACCATATCATCCGCAATCCCATTGGCCAATTTCCCAATCATATTGGCAGTTGCCGGTGCAACTAAAATCAAATCAGCCCAATCTGCTAAATCGATATGGGCAATCACATTTGAATCTTTTTCATCAAATGTGTCAAAATAAACATCATTTTTGGACATCACTTGAAAGCTTAAAGGATTCACAAACTGTCTAGCAGAGGCAGTCATTATCACTTTTACGGTCGCCCCTGCTTGTGATAGCTTGCTAACTAGAGCAACAGCTTTATATACGGCAATCCCGCCTGAAACACATAGTAAAATATTTTTATTCATGCTAGGTGTCTTCCCTTCAAATGATAAGCTCCCAAAGGAGTATTCCCTGGGAGCTCTCGGCATTCTGTATAATTAAATCAACTGCTGACTAACTTAAAGTTAGATTTCGTCTTCGTACACAGTTGACTCATCCTGTGATACTTTCGTAAGTACACCTGCCGCTACTTCTTCAAGTGCTTTTCCTACGTATTTATGAGATACGTACTTGTGTAAACGTTCTGTGTTTTGCTCTTCCTGCATTTGACGAGCACGCTTTGAAGCAAGGCTCACTAGTGAATATTTTGAATCGATTTCTTTTTTTAAAGCATCTACTGATGGATATAACATTGTTTATTCTCCTCTCAACATTGACAAATATCTTTTTTCAACACGTTCTCTACGACAATGCTCCGCTTTAATAATCGCATTAATCCGATCACAGGCATTTGTCACTTCATCATTCTCTACAACATAATCGTATAAGCTCATCATTTCAAGCTCTTCACTTGCTGTAGCAATACGTTTTGCTATGATGTCCTCTGTTTCCGTCCCACGCCCAACTAAACGATCTTTTAATTCAGTTAAACTTGGAGGGGCTAAGAAAATAAATAAGGCATCTGGTGCTTTTTTACGAATCTGCGCTGCACCCTGCACTTCGATTTCTAAAAACACATCGCGACCTGCATCCAGTGTTTCATTCACGTAGGCTAATGGTGTACCATAGTAGTTTCCTACAAATTCAGCATGCTCTAATAAGCCACCCTGTTCAATTAACGTTTCAAAGTCTTCACGTTTCTTGAAAAAATAGTCTACACCATCGATTTCACCTTCGCGAGGATTTCGTGTCGTCATCGAGATGGAATACTCATAATTCGTATTCGGCTGAGAAAATAATTCTTTTCGCACTGTCCCTTTACCTACACCAGATGGGCCAGACAGAACAATTAATAATCCACGTTCTTTTATCATTTATTCTCTATATCTCCCTTAATTTATAACAGACACGCGCAAGTTATTCGATATTTTGAACTTGCTCACGCATCTTTTCTAAAATTGTTTTCGCCTGAACAACAGCAACCGCTGCTTCTGTAGATTGATTTTTTGAGCCAATCGTATTGATTTCACGATGAATCTCCTGCATTAAAAAGTCTAATTTCCGTCCAACTGAAATCGTTTCATGTAACGTTTCTTCTAGTTGATTAAAATGACTATCCAATCTGTCTAATTCCTCAGAAATGTCAACGCGTTCTGCAAAAATCGCTACTTCTGCTAGTAAACGGTCATCTAACAAAGTTCCATCTGCAACTTCTGCAATCCGTTCAACTAATCGTGTACGATATTTTTCAACAGCAAGAGATGAACATGAACGTATTTGGTTCACTTGTTCTTTTAACTGTTCCTTATATTGTACAACAACTTCCTGCAATTCTTGCCCCTCACGCTCACGCATAAGTACGAGCTGTTTTATCGCCTGTGAAATCGCGTGTTCAACAGCACTAAGCAAATCCTCAGGTGTTAATTGTGGTTTTTGCTGTACGAGTGCTTGCTCTAACGATAAAAGCTCCTGCATCGTCCATTTTTCCTCTAGTGGTACTTTACTTGCTAATTGCTCTTTTGCCTTACGATACGCTTCAATTAATGACCAATTAATCTCGATAGATTGCTCTACATTTTCTAAGTCCTTCACATATACCATCACATCAATTTTGCCGCGTGACAAAGCTTGAGAAATAAATTTCTTTGCAAAAATTTCAGCTTCAAGCCATTCTTTCGGAAATTTAGCGTTAATTTCTAAAAAGCGATGGTTGACCGAGCGCATTTCTACGGTTAATTGAAAGTCTCTAGTTGTTGTGACACCTCTGCCAAAACCAGTCATACTACGCACCAAGGTTCGTCACACCTTTCTTTGCATACTGGGAATATTATAACATAAGCTTTATCGAATATGACGAATCTCCAAAAAAAATTGGATCAAATAAAAGCTAATTCTACCACAATTGAAGCTATATTTTAATATTCGCCTAAAAAATGCTATGATAAACATACAATTAGTGCATTGCGGAAGCTTAGAAATAGCAAACGCAAATGCAGCAAGAAAAAATACGAAAGTACCAAGATGCTTGCTATCATTGGAAAGAGGAATTCATATGGCATTTGACGGCTTATTTACTTATTCAATAACGGCCGACCTACAACAGCTTGTGACAGGTCGAATTACTAAAATACATCAACCTAACGCTCAAGAGGTTATTTTGCATGTTCGTGCAAACGGGAAAAATCATAAATTGCTTTTTTCTATTCATTCTTCTTATGCACGAGTGCATCTTACGGAACAATCGATTGAAAATCCAGCAGAGCCTCCTATGTTTTGTATGCTACTGCGCAAGCATTTAGAGGGTGGTTTTATTTCCTCCGTTAAACAGCTTGGATTTGACCGTATTATAATAGTAGAAATCGAAAGTAAAAATGAAATTGGTGACCCTATTGTTAGACAACTACATGCTGAAATTATGGGTAGACATAGTAATCTACTTTTAATTGATAAAGAGCAAGATAAAATTGTCGATAGTTTAAAGCACTTGCCTCCATCTGTAAATAGTTTTCGTACCGTATTACCTGGTCAGCCTTACTTGGCTCCACCAACACAAAATAAATGGAATCCGCTATTAGTTACAGAGGAAGAGCTAGTAACATTTTTTGCGGAAACTAAAAATACCAAAGATGTTGTGACACAATTTACTGGTTTTTCACCTCTTCATGCTGAGGAATTATTGTACCGCATGACATCAGCATCCAATCGAGTACAATGCTTTAAAGAATTTATAGCCAGCTTTGCTAATGGTGGAACGAGCCCAATGTATGTATTGGCTAATCACAAAACTTACTTCTCACCCATTGAGTTAACTCACTTACATGGAGATATGACAGTTTATCCGAATGTTCACGAGCTTCTTGATCGGGTATTCTTTGCACGTGCGGAGCGGGACCGTGTTAAGCAGCAAGCAGGTGATTTAGAAAGATGGCTACAAAATGAAATTGATAAACTGGCTTTAAAAACGAAAAAGCTAACTAAGGACTTTGAGCGTGCCTCAAAGCTCGATCAATTTCAGTTATATGGGGAACTGTTAATGGCTAATATCTACTCCTTTGAAAAGGGTGTCAAGGAAGTAACGGTCATTAATTACTACAGTGAAAATAGCGAGGAGATTACGATTCCTGTCAGTGAGCGTAAAACACCTATAGAAAATGCTCAAAGCTATTATACAAAATATACTAAGGCCAAAAATGCATTAATCATGGTGCAACAACAACTTGAAAAAACAAAAGAAGAAATTACTTACTTTGAAATGCTGGCACAACAAGTGCAGCAAGCAGCACCAGGAGATATTGAAGAAATTCGTGAAGAACTAGCCGAACAGGGCTACTTAAAGCTACGTCATTCTAAGAAAAAGAAAAAGCCTGTGAAACCTGAACCCGAGCGCTATATTTCTTCCACAGGTATAGCCATCTCTGTCGGCAAAAACAACAAGCAAAATGATATGCTGACATTTAAAATTGCAAAACGCACAGATATCTGGTTACACACGAAGGATATTCCAGGCTCTCATGTTGTCATTCATTCTAGTGAACCCGATGAAACAACTCTACGGGAAGCAGCCACATTAGCTGCTTATTTTTCAAAGGCAAGAGAGTCTTCTTCAGTTCCAGTCGATTACACAGACATTCGTCAGGTCAAGAAACCAAATGGGGCTAAACCCGGTTTTGTGATTTACTTCGAACAAAAAACCTTGTATATCGATCCAGATGAGGCACTCATATTACAATTAAAAAAGCAGTCGTAAAGATAGAGACCGAGATAAATTTTCTCGGTTTTTTCTTTTTTTCAATTTATAGCACGTAATCCGTACTATAAATCAATGAAAACAGCCATATCTTGATTGATTCTTACAGACAATCTTCCTTATTATAATAATAATAAAAAAACATATGAATCATCTGAACTGTTTCTTGCAACAGTTATTGACTTCTACCCTTTAGCAAAGCAAAATCAAAATATAAAAGATTGAATAGCATTTCGGAAAGGGCGTATCAATATGTCTGTAGGCAAAAAATTAAGTTTCGGTTTCTTTACCATTATTCTCACGTTAATCATTTCATTAATGATTATGTTCATGCTATTTTCAAACATAGAAAAGAAGATTGAAAATGCATTAGAAGTTCACGTAGCCCTTGTGGAATTAGCAGATGATATTCAATTTGAAATGGCCATGCAAGGTCTATTTATCCGCGCCATTATTATCGAAGACAATCCTGCGAATAAAGAAAGTTTTACAGAGCATGCAAATTTACTCGATAAGCTAGTAGCTGAAATCAACGAAAAATCAAATTCCTCTGAAATGGATACATATGCAAACGAATTAAATACGTTTAATGATGCTTTTAATCAATCAGCTACTGAGGCACTCGCACTTTTTGAAGCAGGCGACCTAGAAGGAGCTTTGCAAAAGGTGAATGGTGAAGTGCAGCAAGCTAATAAAGGCATCCAAGATATATCTAATAAAATTGCGAACTATCAAAAGGGACAACTCGAAACGGTTACACAGGAATCTAAACAAGCTGTGTTCAACTCTCAAATCATTTCAATTATTGCCATCATTATTGGTGTTGTCCTTGGCATTATTCTGATGGTTTATATACAGCGAACTATTTCTCGTCCTTTAAAATCGGTTGTCCATTCGGCAAACCAAATTGCAAACGGAGAACTGTTCCATCAAGATGTCACTCACCATTCTAAAGATGAGATTGGTCAACTTTCAACGGCCTTTAATTCAATGAAAGGCAATCTAAAGAACTTATTAACCCATATTCAAGACAATGCTGAGCATTTAACAGCATCCGTAGAAGAACTTTCTGCTTCTACCGAGGAAATTACTTCCTCCGCTGATGAAATAACGGTACGTATTCATGAAACAGCCAATGTTGCTAAAGCAGCCACAGTTGCTGCCAATGAAAGTGCTCATGCAATGGATGAAACAGCTGTAGGTGTTCAACGTATAGCAGAAGCAACGCAACAACTTCATCACAGTGCGGTAACAACGAATGAATTAGCTACAAACGGGAACAGTACCGTAGAAAATGCTCAACAACAAATGAATGTGATCCATGATTCAACACAAATCATTAATAATCTTGTTCAAAAATTAAGTAAACAATCAGAAGAGATTAGCCAAATCACCACTGTTATTACAGCGATTACCGACCAAACTAATTTATTAGCACTCAATGCTGCCATTGAAGCAGCTCGTGCTGGGGAGCATGGAAAAGGATTTGCGGTTGTCGCTGATGAGGTTCGTAAGTTAGCTGAGGAATCTAAACAATCGGCTAATCAAATTGTTGCCTTAACGCAGGAGATTCAAGAAGATACGCAAAATGTAGAGAAAGCGGTTTTAGATGGCCTCCATTCGGTTACAGACGGCGTCAAAATCATTGGACATGCAGGACAAGCTTTTGAGGCAATCGTGAAAGCCATCAATACAATGACAGATCAAATAGAAGATATATCAGCAACTTCTGAAGAAATTTCAGCTAGCGCAGAACAAGTAGCGGCTTCTGTCGCAGAAATTGCTCACGGCGCTTCAACTAGCTCAGATAGTACACAAATAGTGGCCGCCGCTAGCAAAGAACAAACGATTACGATGCAACAAATCAATCAGGTTGCCGCACATCTAAGTGAAAAGTCCTTAGATTTACAGCATCAAATTAATCAGTTTAAGCTTTAATGAAGTAAATGGTGCATTCTATCTACCGGAATGCACTATTTTTTTATTCATTTTATTATGTAAAACTCCTGAATCATCAAGCACAACACCTCAAACAGGAGATTTGGCAAAGGACTTGAACGTTAAAAAATCAGATTTTTAGTAATTATTTGCATCATCAATCCTCGCCAGTAAGACAAATGACATCCTCAAAAAAACACTACAATTAAAATGGATTAAATTAGCAAAGGACGTACAAAATTCAAGGTTTTTGTATACATCATCTTTTATGAATAAAGCTTAACCTGACTGCATATATACATAGCTAACCGTATTCCAAGGAAATTATTTCAATAGAATATATTTAACATAATCAATTTTTCATTAAATCCATTTTTTTCTTAGTATGGGTACATTTTTTCATAGATTAACTCTATTATTTCTTTTCCCTCTCCACAATTGGATAATCCTAGAAAATTACAAAATAAGTTTCTTATATATCATTAATAGATAGAAATATTCATATTTCGAGATCATAAATTACAAGAAATTACCTGCAAATGTTTGTAATTCACTCAGTTTTACTTAGATTTTCTACAAATCTATACAATATCCTCAAAGTATTACACCTATGACTTTTGTATCATTTTTCAAATATTGATATTATTATCTAAAAAATAGGAATTTTCTATATAGTAAATCATTTTTTTATTTTTATTCTATTTTTGATATTCAGAATAGGTAAATATCAAATTTTTATTACACAAGCACTCTATTTCATTAGCGTGGTAAATCGGAAAAATTTATTATTCTCTTAACTGTCAGATAATACTATATAAATTTGAATCTTTTTTATTTTGTGCACAATGATTTTTTTGGTATATTAAATAGGAGCTTCACAAAAGGCTTAAAAATTGTATAAGGGGGATTCACATGAATAAAAACAAAAAGTTTTTATTACTAACAGTTCTTGCAGTATTTTCTTTAGTACTTGCTGCATGTGGCTTCGGTGGAGATTCGTCTGAAAAATCAAAAGACGATGGAAAAGATTCTGGTTCTTCTGAAACAGCTTCTTCAGGCGGCGAATTAAATGTAGTAGTAGCTTCTGAACCACCATCACTTCATCCTGCATTAGCAACAGATACAACTTCTGGAGTTATTCTTACAAATACTTTTGAAGGATTAACAACGCTTGATGCAGATGCTCGTCCAGTTGCAGCTGCGGCTGAAAGCTGGGAAGTTAGCGAAGATCTAAAAACATACACGTTCAAATTACGTGATGCGAAATGGTCAAACGGAGATCCAGTAGTTGCTGGTGACTTCGAATATGCTTGGAAATGGGCATTAAACCCAGACAATCTTTCTGAATATGCTTCAATCCTTTACTCTATTAAAGGTGCTGCAGCATACAACAATGGTGAAGGTTCTGCTGATGACGTAGGCGTTAAAGCTGAAGATGACAAAACATTAGTAGTAACTTTAGAAAACCCAACACCTTACTTCTTAGAATTAACAGCATTCAAAACATACGCACCATTAAACCAAAAAGTAGTTGAAGGTAATGATGAGTGGTACACAGATGCTGGTGAAAACTTTGTAACAAACGGTCCATTCACATTAGGTGAGTGGAGACACAACGATACAATCGTATTAAAGAAAAACCCAGAATACTGGGATGCTGATAAAGTGGCTTTAGACACTGTTAATATCGGTATGGTTGAATCTGAAGCAACAGCAGTAACAATGTTCAAAGGTGGCGAAATTGATTACCTTGGAGCGCCTTTCCAATCTGTAGCACTTGATGCTATCGATGGATTTAAAGCTGATAAGTCTTTAAATATCAATGACCAAGCTTCTGTATACTGGTACAAGCTAAATACAAAAGATAAAATCACTGGAAACGCTAACATCCGTAAAGCGTTAGCATTAGCAGTTGATCGACAAGCATTAATTGATAATGTTACTAAAGGTGAACAAAAACCTGCATTAGGTATGGTTCCTACTGCGGTTCACGGCTTTGAAGAAGATCGTGGTTACTACAAAGATAACGATATCGAAGGTGCAAAAGCTGCACTTGAAGCTGGTATGAAAGAACTTGGTATTACAAACCCAGCAGATGTAAAAATTAACCTTTCTTATAACACAAGTGAAGCACACGCTGCTATCGCACAATTCGTTCAAGAGGGCTGGACTAAAAACCTTGGTATCACTGTAGGTCTAGATAACTCTGAATGGCAAGTTTATTTAGAAAAACTTAACCAATTAGACTACCAAGTTGGCCGTATGGGCTGGGTTGGTGACTACAATGATGCTTATACTTTCTTAGAAATGTATGACACTGCTGCAAACGGTAACAATGATACAGGTTGGGAAAATGCAGAATACAAAAAATTATTAGATCAATCTAATACAGAAGCAGATCCAGCTAAACGTCTTGAGCTTTTAAAACAAGCTGAATCAATTGCAGTTTCTGAGTTCCCAGTTGTTCCAATTTACTACTACACGAACCTTTCTGTAGTACAAGATTATGTGAAAGACATGAAGGCAGATATCCTTGGTAACATCTCTCTTAAAGAGGTTAAAGTAGAGAAATAATCAACAACATTTCGCTTATTTAGCTCTACAGCGAAGAGCTGCCTCGTAGCCCCTACGGCGCGAGTCAGCTCTTTTTAAAATACGAAGGCATATATTTGTCAGACAATTGACAAATAGAAGGAGGAGTTTTATGTGATTAAATATATTTTGAAAAGGCTGATGTATATACTTCTCGCGCTTTTCGTCATCGTAACTGTTACGTTTTTCTTAATGCGTCTCGCTCCTGGTAGTCCTTTTGCGAGTGAACGTAATTTCCCCCCTCAAATCGAGGAGAAGTTAAACGAAACGTATGGATTAAATAACCCTTGGTATATACAATATAAAGATTATTTAATCGATACGGCCACTTTCAATTTCGGTGAGTCAATGAAATATAAAGCGCGTTCTACAAATGATATGATTTCTGAAAGTTTCCCTGTTTCTTTAACATTAGGGATTGAGGCTATGCTATTAGCAATTGGATTCGGTGTTTTAATTGGCGTAGTTTCCGCGCTATATCATAATAGGTTCCCGGATTATTTGGCAACGTCCTTTGCGGTGCTCGGTATATCAGTACCTTCATTTATCTTAGCAGGTTTAATGCAGTATTTCTTAGCCTTTAAGCTTGGTTGGTTCCCAATCAGTGGATGGAAAGGCTTTGTTTATAGTATATTGCCAGCCCTTGCAATCGCTTTCTCACACATGGGCTTTATTGCAAAGTTAACTCGTTCAAGTATGCTTGAACAAAACAATAGTGAATATGTAAAAATGGCTCGTGCGAAAGGTATTGGTAAATGGACAATCGTATTCCGCCATACATTACGAAATGCCCTATTACCAGTTGTAACGTACATTGGTCCTTTAACAGCTGGGGTTGTTACAGGTAGTTTCATTGTAGAGCAAATTTTCGCTATTCCTGGACTTGGTAAACACTTCGTTCAAAGTATTACAAACCGTGACTATACGGTCATTATGGGTACGACAGTGTTCTATTCCATCATCCTTTTATTTGCGGTATTAATCGTTGATATTCTATATAGCGTAATTGATCCGCGTATCAAGCTGAAAGGAGCGAAAAAATAATGACACAGCAACAAATTGAAAAAGATAAGTTTAAAATTGTTGGTGGCAATCATGAAGCAACGGAAAAATTAGCTGATAAATCAGTCTCCTTTTGGAAAGAAGTATTTCTCCGTTTCTCTCATAATAAATTGGCCATTGTTGGTATAATTATTTTAATCGTTGTCATTTTAATGGCAATTTTTGTACCAATTTTATCTCAATATAAAGCAAGTGATCAGCTTGGTGTATATAATGCACCACCATCTGCACAATTTTGGTTTGGAACAGATGATCTAGGTCGTGACATTTTCGTTCGTATTTGGGAAGGAGCTCGTATTTCCCTATTTATCGGAATTGCTGCGGCGATTATTGACTTAATTATCGGTGTTATTTGGGGAAGTATTTCAGGTTTATCAGGCGGTCGCGTTGATAATATTATGATGCGTATTGCTGACGTTTTAACAGCTGTACCTTACCTTTTAGTAGTAATCGTACTTTTAGTTGTTATGCAACCAGGTTTATTCCCTATGATTATTGCCTTGTCTATCACTGGATGGATTAATATGGCACGTATCGTTCGTGGTGAAGTATTATCTATTAAAAATCAAGAATACGTTCTTGCTGCTCGTACATTAGGTGCAAGTACAGGACATTTAATTATTAAACACTTAGTTCCGAATGCTCTTGGTGCCATTTTAGTAACGATGACTTTAACAATCCCATCTGCTATCTTCACTGAGTCATTCCTAAGTTATCTTGGTCTTGGGGTTCCTGCTCCAACTGCTTCATGGGGTACAATGGCTTCTGACGGTAATAAGGCTATAGCTAATGCACCATGGCGTTTGATTTTCCCAGCAGTATTTATCTCACTAACAATTTTTGCGTTTAACGCAGTTGGTGACGGCTTACGTGATGCTCTAGATCCAAAACTACGTAAATAAGGAGGTGGCCGAAAATGAGTAAAACAATTCTTGAAGTAAAAGATTTAAAAATTAACTTTAAAACTTATGCAGGGCTTGTTCATGCTGTACGTGGTGTTAACTTTGATTTAAAGGAAGGTGAAACACTAGCTATAGTTGGTGAATCAGGTTCGGGTAAAAGTGTTACGAGTAATGCATTAATGAAACTAATTCCGCAGCCACCTGGTATTTATGAGTCAGGACAAATATTATTTAATGGCCGTGATTTAGTTCCGTTAACTGATAAGGAAATGTCTAAAGTACGCGGAAATGAAATTGCGATGATTTTCCAAGATCCAATGACAAGTTTGAATCCAACTATGAAGGTCGGACGTCAAATAACTGAAGTAATTTTGCAACATAGAAAAGTTTCTAAAGTAGATGCAAAAAAACGTGCCATTGAGCTTTTAACACAGGTAGGTATCCCCTTCCCTGAGAAACGCTATAATCAGTATCCACATGAGTTTTCAGGTGGGATGCGTCAACGTGTTGTAATTGCGATCGCCCTGGCGGCTGATCCTAAGCTATTGATTGCCGATGAGCCAACAACAGCTCTAGACGTTACCATTCAAGCACAAATTTTAGAGCTAATGAAGGAAATTCAAAAGAACTCGAAAACATCTATCATTTTCATTACACACGATTTAGGTGTTGTGGCGAACATTGCAGACCGTGTAGCCGTAATGTACGCTGGGCAAATCGTGGAGTATGGTACTGTTAATGATATTTTCTATAATCCTAAGCATCCATACACATGGGGTCTACTAGGTTCAATGCCTGATCTAGATAATGATACGGATGAGTTATTGCGCACGATTCCTGGTTCACCACCAGATCTTACGAATCCACCTAAAGGGGATGCATTTGCAGCACGTAACGAGTTCGCAATGGCCATTGATTATGAACAAGAACCGCCAATGTTCCAAGTGAGTGAAACGCATTTTGCAAAAACGTGGTTATTGCATCCTGATGCACCAAAGATTCCTCTTCCTGAAGCAGTTGCTAAACGTATTGAAGGGTATTTAGCAAAGGAGGCACAAGAAAATGACTAAAACTGGTGCTAAAAAAATTCTTGAAATTAAAAACTTAAAGCAGCATTTTGGATCACCAAGTAATCCAATCAAAGCCGTAGATGGTATTAGCTTCGATGTTTATGAAGGTGAGACACTTGGTCTTGTAGGCGAATCAGGTTGTGGAAAGTCAACAACGGGTCGTTCAATCATTCGATTATATGATATTACAGGTGGCGAGATTGTTTTCGATGGGGAAAATGTTCATGGAAAAAAATCAAAAAGTGAGTTAAAGAATTTTAACCGCCAAATGCAAATGATTTTCCAAGATCCTTATGCTTCTTTAAATCCTCGTATGACAGCTGGTGAAATCATTGGTGAAGCCTTTGATATCCATGGCCTATACAAGGAGAAAAATGAACGTCGTGCAAAAATTCAAGAGCTACTTGAAGCTGTTGGTTTAAACAAAGAGCACGCGAATCGTTACGCACATGAATTCTCTGGTGGTCAACGCCAACGTATTGGCATTGCCCGTGCGCTAAGCTTAGATCCTAAGTTTATCATTGCTGATGAGCCAATCTCGGCGCTTGACGTATCCATTCAAGCTCAGGTTGTTAACTTACTAAAACAACTTCAAAAAGAACGTGGCTTAACATATCTTTTCATTGCCCATGACCTTTCGATGGTAAAATACATCAGTGACCGTATTGCTGTAATGTACCGCGGTAAAATCATGGAAATCGGTAAAGCAGATGATATTTACAATCACGCTGTCCACCCGTATACAAAATCTTTATTATCAGCAATCCCACTTCCTGATCCAATGTCAGAGAAACGTCGTCAACGTATTCCGTACAAGCATACTGAAGTTGACGAAACTGCATCGTATCATGAAGTAGGCGACCAACACTATGTATATGGCACTGCTGATTTAGTTAAAACTTGGGTTAATAATCGATAAAAACTAACCGTATATCCATCCATTGGAACTTCCCAATGGATGGATTTTTAATTGGGATATTAATGTCTTTTCCCCTTTTAGCTTATTTTAAGCCAGTTACACTTCTTTTTTTGAAAAAAACAGCCTTTCTTCTATCAAGAAAGACTGCTTCTTCGATACCAATTATTTTATTGGAGCATCTGCTGTTAATTCAATATCTTGCAGTTCTGTAGAATTTCCATATTCCACATTGTAGTTTTTCACGCGTTTATTAACAGGTATAACTTCTGTACGGAAGAAAGTCGGTACTACCATAGCTTTTTCGCTCATATATTCTTGCCAAGCTCTAAATGCTTTTGTACGTGTATCTTGATCCATAGCATCTTCTGAGTCAATAGCGTCTAATAATTTTGTTAGTTCAGGAGATACATAACGGCTAAAGTTAAACTCAGCACCTTCTCCATATAAACCTTTTGGAGATGGATTTGTTCCAGTTCCCCATGCAGCTTGATACATATCAATTTCAGGATCATCTGCTTGAACTTTATCATAGAAAGCGTTGAATTCGATAAGACGACCAGTAGTTAATTGTACGTCTAATCCTACTTCTTTCCAGTTTTGACGGAAATATTCAACAATCGCTTCATCTGTTTCTGAACCAGCCATTGAAGCTAAGCGAATAGAGAATTTCTTCCCATCTTTATCTTCACGAATGCCATCACCGTCAACATCTTTAAAGCCAGCTTTATCTAATAATTCTTTTGCTTTCTCAGGATCATAATTATAGCCTTCTAATGTTGCATCGTAGAATGATGTAAATACTGGTGGGATTAAAGAATTTCCGCGCTCACGTAAGCCTTGATAGAATTTTTCTGCAACACCTTCAACATCCATTGCAAACGCAACAGCCTGACGTAATTCAATACTATTCATTTTTGACTTTTCATCAAATACGTTTACTTTATTTGTTGTATCATATTTCCCTAATTTAAAGCCGATATAAGAATATGATAATTCTGGTCGACCTAATATTGCTAAGTTTTGTAGATCCTTAATACTATCGTACTGATTAGTTGGATATGATGTTGCAAGATCATATTTCCCTGTTCTTAGTGCTTCACCAATTGAAGTTGGTGGAACAACCTCAAGTACAACTTTATCAACTTTCGGTTTACCTTTATAATAGTTTTCATTAGCAACAAACTGTACTGACTCACCATTAACGACTTTATCAATTTTAAATGCACCAAGTGTTACTGGATTTTTACGCACTGCATCTGAAGCAAGTAAATCTTTCACTGGGATCGATTCTAATTGATGTTTAGGCTCTGCATACGCCCATAAACCATCACCAATAGAGTAAATAGCTGGTGATACTTTTTTAAGTTGGATTTTAATACTCTTCTCATCAACTTTTGTAATACCTGAAATTGTATCTGCTTTACCATTATGATACTCTTCTGCACCAACAATATTTTTAAAATCATCATCATATCGAACACCTGTATAATCTGGATGACCAATTAGCTCGTATGGGAAAATTAAATCATCAGCAGTTAATGGTGTACCATCTGACCATTTATAATCACCTTGAATTGTAACTGTTGCTGTTTTTGCTTCTGCATCAACGTCTAATTTTGCAATACCTTTGTCTGTAACAAGGAAGTTCCCATCTTGTTCAAAAAGTACATTTGAAGCGAATGCTAGAATTTCTGAATCATAAGCATCCTCGTATAGTTCCCAGTTAAAAATACCTTGGAATGGAGAGCTTGTTACAAGTCCTACGCGTAAAGTACCACCTTGGATTGCGTCTCCTTCATTTGTTACGTCCATTGGTAATAATGAATCTTTCGTTTCTTCTGATTCGCCTGCTTTTTCTGTTTCACCTGATTTTTCTGTGTTATCAGTTTCCGTGCCTTTTTCAGACCCATTGCCTCCACCAGTGCAGGCTGCTAAAACTAGCATGAATGCAAATAGAATGGACAAAAATAACCAATTCTTCTTCATGTGTAAATCCTCCCCTTTATCCTAATCGTTGTTTTGCGTCAGCTGCACGTCTTAACGCTTGACCGACATAATTTATACCAAGCATCAATACTAGAATTAATAATGATGCGGGCAACCAAATCCACCATTTTGAAGATAATACTATCGGGTTTGTTGCATAGCTTACTAGCGTCCCTAAGCTAGGTGTAGATGGCGGTAAACCAAAGCCTAAGAATGATAGACCCGTTTCAATGCCCACATTTCCTGCAAAGTTTAACGTTAATTCTACTATTAGCAACGAACTTAAATTTGGTAGTATCCCTTTAAACATAATGGCAAAATCACTAGTCCCCATTGTTTTAGAGGCACTAACATAATCTCTACGTCCTTCAGATAAAGCTTTACTTCTGACGAGACGCGCAGTCCCTATCCATTGAAAGGCACTTAAAATCAAAATCAACTCAAAAACACCATATTTCGGAAGAATTGTAACTAACACAATGATAATCATTAATGTCGGTAGGGTCATAAGGAAATCAATGATACGCATAAATAAATTATCGATGAAGCCGCCATAATAGCCCATTATAATACCTAGTGCGATCCCTAAAGCATTCGCAATAAGGGTAATAGCAACTGCAATTAATATAGAATTTTTTGCACCAATAATTAGCTGTCCATACATATCACGACCAGCCTCATCAGCCCCAAGAATATATCCATTAACACCAGGCTCTGTAAAACGCTCTAATAATTTAATCCGTAATATTTCATCCTGATTCATAAAGGCGGACATAATCAATATTACAATTATAAGCAATGTTATTCCAATAAATGACAACAACGCTAATTTATCTTTTCTGAATTCACGGATCACGACTTGAATTCCTGTTGGTGGCATACTTTCAACTTTCACTACATCATTTTTTTGCTCCATTTTATTCACCTCTCCTTATGCGTTGAATGTAACTGTTAGTCTATGCGGATACGTGGATCAACAATGCTCATAATGATATCTGACAATAGACTACCTAATAACGCTAAGAAGCCATAAAGCATAACAAGAGCTGTAATAACACTATAATCGCGACTTGTTACGGAATGGATGAATAATTGACCCATGCCCGGGAAGCCAAAAATTGTCTCTATGAAAATCGAGCCGCCTAATAAACCTGTAATTGTAAAGCCAAGGAAGGCTGCAATTGGTAATAAAGAGTTACGGAAAATATGTCTTCTATAGATTTTTTTCATCGGCACGCCTTTACTACGAGCTGTCTTAACATAATCCTGTGTTTTAGCATCAATAATTTCTGAACGTAAGTATTGAATAATCGTCGTTGTCGCTAAAATGGCATACGTCATTGCAGGTAGTATTAAATGATACAAGCGATTCCAATAATACTCGAGCGTTCCAGGCTCTACACCTACATCGACTGTTCCACTCGTCGGAAACCACATTAAACGATAGCCAAAAATATATAAGAAAATTAAGCCCAATACAAAGGTTGGTATTGCATAGCTTATAAAGCTATACAGAGTAATCGACTTATCATACAAAGTATCCTGCTTACGTCCAGCTATCATTCCTAAAGGGATAGCAATTAAATAAACAAGGATGGTACTAAGTAGGGCAAGCCAAAATGTGTTTAATGCACGCTCGCCAATCAATGAGGACACTGCAAGTTTATATGTATAGCTTTGTCCAAAATCACCCTGAAAGGCATTGATCACCCAATGATAATATTGTACATACCATGGATCATAATAACCCGCTTGAATTCTAAGTTCTTCTATACGTGCAGGGTCTGTTTCTGGGGTAATTAACCCTGTAAAAGGATCCCCTGGCATTTGTTTTGCTAAAATAAAAATAATTAAGCTTAATACAAACATTTGAGGAATCATTAAAATTACTCTTCTAGCTATTGTTTTCCACATTTCACATTCCTCCTGACATTGCAACCATATGTGTGTCTGAAATGGATTTCAGTGGATAGACTTTACCATGCTCATCATAGTATTTATGTTGCTCTTGTTGATAATTTCCTTCTACTTGTTGTCGAACTAATTTACGTTCATTCCTAGTCTCTGGTTCGATATTTGGAATGGCTGATAAAAGTCGGTTCGTATATATATGCTGCGGATTTTTATAAATATCATGTCTTGTGCCAGTTTCCACAAAGCGTCCTTTATACATAATAGAAATGTGATCGCACATATGTTTAACAACGCCTAAATCATGGGAAATGAATAAGTACGTTAGACCATACTCATTTTGAATATCTTTCATAAAATTCAACACTTGTGCCTGTACAGATAAATCAAGCGCTGAAACAGGTTCATCGGCAATAATCATTTTAGGGTTACAAGCAACCGCTCGCGCAATGCCCAGGCGTTGCTTTTGACCACCTGAAAATTCATGAGGATACTTTAGTAAAACATCTTCTGACATCCCAACAATAGCAAGCAACTCTTTAATGCGCTTGCGTTCCTCTTGGTCACTAAGCTTCATAAAATTACGAATAGGCTCGGCTAGTATATCGAGAACGCGTTTTCTAGGGTTCATACTAGAATGAGAGTCTTGGAAAATCATTTGTATGTCTCTGTTATAGGCAGAATCCCTTTTTCTCTGCTGATTTGTCACATTTTCACCCTCATAATAAATTTGACCTGAGGTGATTTTTTCTAAGCCAATGATCGCTTTTCCTGTTGTTGATTTACCTGATCCTGATTCTCCGACTAACCCATATGTCTTGCCCTTTTCGAACTCCATTGTTACGCCATCCACTGCATATACTCGATCAACAACGGTATTAAAAAATCCACCACGTATTGGATAGTGAACACTTAAATCTTTAATTTGCATAAAGCTCATACAGTCCCGCCCCCTTCTTCACCTTCAAAATGAAAGTGTTTCCAGCAGGTACATCTCACAAAATGTCCTGGTGCAATTTCATGTAATTGTGGTTTTGCTTCGTGTGACGATGTATCAATCCACGGAATACGTCCTGAAAAACGACAACCTTCTCGAGGTAAATTAATTAAGGATGGTACCATTCCTTGAATAACCTCGAGTCTTTCATTTTCGCTATGTGTTTGTGGAATTGAATTTAATAGTGAACGAGTGTAAGGGTGCCTTGGATTATTGAATAACTCCTGAACGGGCGCCTCTTCTACGACTTCACCTGCGTACATAACTACAACTCGGTCAGCCATCTCTGCTACAACACCTAAATCATGCGTAATGAGAATAATGCCTGTCTCCGTCTCCGTCTGTAATGCTTTTAACAGGTCCAGAATTTGGGCCTGAATTGTAACATCTAAAGCTGTTGTTGGTTCATCAGCAATTAAAATAGCAGGCTTACATGATAAGGCGATTGCAATCATGACACGTTGACGCATTCCCCCGGATAATTGATGAGGAAATTGTCTAGCCACACGTTCTGGGTTTGCAATCCCAACTTGATTTAGTAATTCTAATACTCTTTCACTTCGCTGTTGTTTTGAAAGCTTTGTATGATAGATTAACCCCTCTTCAATTTGTTCGCTAATTCTCATTAAAGGGTTAAGTGCTGAAAGTGGGTCCTGAAAAATAAATCCTATATCATTACCACGTAAGTTATTAAATTGTTGGTCATTCAATTTAGCTAGATTTTGATTATTATAAAAAATATCACCAGTAACCTTTGTATTTACTTCGTTGTGCAAACCTACAATTGTAGTCGCTAACGTACTTTTACCACAACCGGATTCTCCGACTATTGCTAATACCTCATTTTTTTGAAGTGAAAGCGAGACATCATCTACAGCAGCGTGGTATGTATCCTTTATGCGAAAACTTGTAGTCAAATTTGTTATTGTGAGTAAGTCTTTTGCTGTATTCAAACAATCTCTCCTCTATAATTCAATATTCTGAAAATACAAACGATACTTTATATCAGAATTATATTTAGTTTTTCTCTCTTCTCCTCTCCTTTTTATTTTGGCAAATGTGATTTTAATAAATTTTTCGCCTTTAACTCGTCATTCACTAATAGAATTATCTGAAAATTAAACTGTGCTATTATTTTAGCTAGAAAACATGTATAAACGCAAGTCCCTTTTTCAAATTTTTTCAATACAGCTTATAAATTTCCACCAGACATCTCCGTTTTAAAAATAATTTTTATATATTTTGGTTGTAAAAAATATTTTACTTTACCTTTACAAAGTTATAATTTTTATAAATAAAAATTATTTAAATATAACAAAATAATTCATGCCATATATTTATATTCACAAAGAAAATGCTTTTAATCTCAAAGAAACAAGTAATTCATAGCAAAAAATTAAAAGTTAACTTTTAGGGTAAAGTTATATTTCACACATTTTTACTTTCAATGAATAATTTCGGGCGTTGAAGTGCTAATATTTCAAATTACTTTGAGAAAACAATTTAAAGCTTTTAATGGTTGGCTATCTACCATACTTCTTAATTATTCCGAATTGACAAATTTTTATATAATATTCAATATAAAAATACTATTTAGAATATTTTTAAAGGAAATTACATGTTTTTATGTTAAAATTTCCAATGACAAAGTTTTATTATATTATTTTTTAATTTCATCATAAGGAAAGGTTGTCTGTGATGGCAAAAATTAATGATGCATGGTTTACAGTAGAAGAAATCAATAATGAAACGTATGCTATAAGTGAATATGGTCATTGGGAAAAAGTGCATTCTTTTTTATTGCTTGGGGAAAACCGCGCTGTTCTCATTGATACAGGTCTTGGAATCGATCATATTCAAAGGATTAGTAAACAATTAACCTCTCTGCCTATTACTGTGATTACAACACATGTCCATTGGGATCATATTGGTAGTCATGGGGCGTTTGATGACATTTATGTTCATAAAGAGGAAGTTGATTGGCTAATCCATGGTATCCCTAAATTATCTATCGAACAGATTAGAACGGATGTTGGACGTAATATTACGTTACCCACACCCAAAACATTTAATCCCTCTCACTACAAGCCATTTCAGGGACAGCCTTCAAGTGTATTAGAAGATGGCGATGTTATAAATATAGGGAACCGAAAATTATCTATTCTTCACACGCCAGGGCACTCTCCTGGCCATATTGCGCTTTTGGATCATAAATATGGTTATTTGTTTACAGGGGACTTACTATATGATCAAGCTCCTATTTATGCATTCTTTCCAACTACTAGCCCTGAGGATTTAGTCCAATCTTTAGAGAAGATAGCTAACTTATCTTCTCTTACTAAAATTTTTGGTTCACATCATACATTAGGTCTTGAACCTTCTATCTTACTAGAGGTGAAAAAGGCAGTTATTACACTTCGAGAGAATAATCTAGTACGTTTTGGGACAGGTATACATCGTTTTAATGGTTTTAGTATTCAATTTTAAATACCCTTTCCCTATTTAAATAGGAAGAAAAAAGCTGTTCTACAGGTCAAATAACCTATAGAACAGCTTTTCTTTATAGCTCTCCAGCCTTTAATTTCGCATGCCACTCTTTTAAGAATGGGATATCATCTTCTTTAATCGCACCTGATTCATTTGCTGCTTCAATCAGATAATCGAAGTTAGTTAATGAGACATATTGGATGCCTGCTTCATCAAATGCTTGTTCAGCTCGTGGGAGATTATATGTGTAGACACAAACAACTCCTAGTACTTCACAGCCTGCTGCACGTAATGCTTCAACTGCCGTGATCGAAGAACCACCTGTTGAGACGATATCCTCTACTACAACTACTTTTTGACCTGCTGCGTATTTTCCTTCAATTTGATTGCCACGGCCATGTTCTTTCGCTTTAGAGCGTACATAAACCATTGGTAATTCTAAAATATCACTTACCCATGCTGCATGTGGGATACCTGCTGTTGCTGTACCTGCTACTATTTCCGCCGCACCGAAATTTTCTTTAATTACAGCTGCTAAGCCATTTGCAAGTTGTTTACGAATACTAGGGTCCGAGATTGTTAAACGTGTATCACAGTATATAGGTGATTGAATACCAGATGCCCATGTAAATAATTCAGTTGGATTTAATTCTACAGCACCCACCTTTAGCATAGCGTGTGCAATTTCATTTTGTAATGTCATTATTTATGCCTCCCATAATTCATTTACGATTTTATATGCCTCTACTGGATCCTGTGCACCTGTTACAGCACGCCCAACAACGATGAGTGACGAACCATCACGCTTTGCCCCATCCGGTGTGGCAATACGTTTTTGATCGTGTGCAGCGCCACCTGCTAAACGAATCCCAGGTGTTACACGAAGAAAATCATCACCACACACTTCAGCTATTGCCTTCGCCTCGTGAACTGAACAAACCACACCTTGTAAGCCAGCTTGTTTTGTTAGACGCGCATAATGTAGAACAGACTCCTGTAAGGATAAAGTAATTTTTTGCTCCGCCTGCATTTGCTCCTCTGTTGTGGAAGTTAATTGTGTTACGGCGATTAATGCTGGACGTTCCTTCCCAGCAGTTGTTCCGGCTTCTAGACCTTCTAGGGCAGCCTCCATCATTGGACGACCACCTGCCGCATGGACATTCACTAGATTTACGCCTAGTTTTGCTAAGCCCTTCATAGCAGAGCCTACTGTATTCGGGATATCATGCAGTTTTAAATCAAGAAAAATATCATGACCTAATTCTTTTACTTTGCGAACAATATCAGGGCCTTCTTGCATATATAATTCCATACCAATTTTCACGAAAAGAGGCTCATGGAAGTGCTTTAAGAAATCGAATACTTCTTTTTCTCCCGGAAAATCTAATGCTAGTATAGGTTTAGTATTCATTAACGATGGCTCCTTCCAATAATATCTGTTAGATGTTCTACTCCAAGTGCGTCAAGTTTTGCTGGTAATTCATCAATTATATTTGGGCAAACGAAGTGGTCTACAAAATTTGCTGTGCCTACTGCTACAGCCGAAGCACCTGCCGACATAAAATCAATGACATCCTGTGCTTCTGTCACACCTCCCATGCCAATTATCGGAATATTGACTGCCTTGTATACTTCATAAACCATACGGATCGCTACGGGCTTTACAGCAGGGCCCGATAGGCCACCTGTGCCATTCGCGATAACTGGTTTTCCTGTCCGTTCATCTAAACGCATACCTATTAATGTGTTAATCATCGTTATACCATCTGCGCCACCCGCTTCCACAGCCAAAGCAATGTCTACGATATTCGTTACATTGGGTGATAGCTTCACATAGACAGGAACAGTAGATACAGCTTTAACCGCCTTCACAAGCTCTCGCGCTGTGGCAGGGTCTGTCCCAAATTGAATGCCACCACATTTAACATTTGGACATGAAATATTCAGCTCTAATGCTTTAACATTAGGTGCTGCCGAAATACGTCTTGCTACTTCTACATAATCCGCAGTCTCCGTCCCGGCCACATTAGCGATGATTGGCACATCATAGCCCTCTAAAAATTTTAATTCCTCATTCATCACTTTTTCAATGCCTGGATTTTGTAGGCCAATTGCATTTAACATCCCTGCTGCTGTTTCAGCCACACGCGGCGTTGGATTACCTGCACGAGTTTCAACTGTTGTTGCTTTTATCATGATTGCCCCTAGCTTAGATAGATCGTAAAGCTGTGCATATTCACGTCCAAAGCCAAAGCAGCCGGAAGCTGGCATAATAGGGTTTTTTAAATCTAAACCTGGTAATTGAATGTTTAAACGACTCATAATGCCACCGTACCTTTCGGGAAAACTGGACCATCCGAGCATACTTTGACATAATCTTTTGCTACTTGATCGGTTGTTTTGCAGACACATGCAAAACAACCACCAATACCGCAGCCCATACGCTCTTCAAATGATAAATAACCTTCTTTTTCTGGATAGAAGCCTTCAAGTGCTTTTAACATTGGGAGAGGACCGCAAGAATAAAAGACATCAAATTCAGGTGCTCGAGACTCTAACACATTTGTCACAAAGCCTTTTATCCCTTTAGAGCCGTCAACCGTTACATAGTGCGTTTCTCCAAGGGCACTGAATTCTTCCTCGTAGAAGCATACATCTTCCGTTTGAAAGCCAAGCACATGTATTGTTTTTACACCACGTGCGTGTAATTGCTTGGAAAGCTCGTGTAGTGGAGGTACTCCGATTCCTCCACCCACTAGCAGGGCTGTTCCTCCCTCTTTTACTGCGTCTACTGGGAAACCATTGCCAATTGGTCCAAGGACATTGACCTGTTGACCTTCACGATTTGTCGCTAACACTTTTGTACCACGACCCTCAGCACGGTAGATCATTGTAAATTCATTGTTGTCTTTATCTATATTTGCAATACTAATCGGTCGACGTAAAAGCGGCTCCAATGAATCCGACACCTTTACATGGACAAACTGGCCAGGAGTCATATCCTGAACCAGTTGACCATGAAGTGTCAGTTCGAAAATGTTTGTCGCAATTTGCTTTTGAGAGACGACCGTCATTTTCTCTTGACGTATCATATTAGTGTACTACCTCCGCTTTTGGCATTTCCTCTGCTGTAAATGTCATAGATTCGATGACACGTACCATTGCTTCTGCTGTATCTAATGATGTGAGACAAGGTACGCCATTTTCTACAGATTCACGACGGATTCGGAAACCATCTCGAGCTGGTTGCTTACCTTTTGTTAATGTATTAACAACAAGCTGAGCTTCACCATTTTGGATCAGATCGATCAGAGTTTGTCCCTTCGCACCAATCTTGCCAACGACATCTGTGCGCACTCCAGCTTCTTCAAATGCTTTTGCTGTTCCTTCAGTCGCTACAATGCGATAGCCTACTGTTGAGAAACGTTTCGCTAATGCGATTGCTTCTTCTTTATCCTTATCAGATACTGTAAACAATACTGTTCCTTCTGTGCGAATTTCCATTCCTGCTGCAACTAAACCTTTATAAAGTGCTTTTTCTAAAGTCGCATCTTTGCCCATTACTTCCCCAGTAGATTTCATTTCAGGGCCTAATGTTATATCTACACGGCGTAATTTGGCAAATGAGAACACCGGAACTTTTACAAATACACCTTTTTGTTCAGGCGCTAACCCTGTTGGATAACCCTGCTCGACAATTGATTTCCCTAGAATTGCTTTCGTTGCAATATTAGCCATAGGAATATTTGTAATTTTACTTAAGAATGGTACTGTACGTGATGAACGTGGGTTCACCTCAATGACATATACCTCACCTTTAGAAATTACATATTGAATGTTCATTAAGCCAACGATTCCAAGACCTTGTGCAAGACGTGTTGTATAGTCTACTAATGTATCCTTTTGATGCTGTGTTAATTTCTGTGGGGGATAGACTGATATAGAGTCACCAGAGTGTACCCCTGCGCGCTCAATATGTTCCATAATTCCTGGGATTAATACATTTTCACCATCACAGATAGCATCTACTTCAATTTCCTGACCTGTTAGATAACGGTCCACTAAAACCGGATGATCGGGAGATGCTTCCACTGCGTTCTCCATGTAGTGCTTTAACTCTTCTTGATTGTAAACAATTTCCATTGCACGTCCTCCTAGCACATAGGAAGGACGAACAAGAACTGGGAAGCCTAGACGCTCACCAATGGCAAGTGCTTCCACTGTAGAAACTGCTGTTTCACCCTGTGGCTGTGGAATATCTAAGTCTCGTAAAGCTTGTTCGAATTTATCGCGGTTTTCTGCACGGTCGATATCCTCTAGAGAAGTTCCTAAGATTTTCACACCATTTGCAGCTAACTTATCAGCAAGATTAATCGCTGTTTGACCACCGAATTGTACAACAACTCCGATTGGTTGTTCTAAGTCGATAATATGCATAACATCCTCGATTGTTAATGGCTCGAAGTATAATTTATCAGAAATCGAGAAGTCCGTAGACACTGTTTCTGGATTTGAGTTGATAATGATCGCTTCATAGCCAGCCTCTTGAATGGCCCAAACTGAATGGACAGTAGCATAGTCGAATTCTACCCCTTGCCCGATGCGGATTGGTCCTGAACCTAGTACTATTACAGACGGTTTTTCTGACTTAATCGATTCGTTTTCTTCCTCGTATGTGCCGTAGAAGTAAGGTGTTTCAGATTCAAACTCTGCTGCACATGTATCAACCATTTTATAGACAGGAATTATTCCATGTTCTTTACGATATGCGTAGATTGCTTCTTCTGTCGTGTTCCAAAGCTCAGCAATTTTCTTATCGGCAAAGCCTAAACGTTTTGCCGTACGTAGCACTTCTTGATCATCTTTATGGTCAACTAGCGTTTGTTCCATATCTACAATGTTTTTAAATTTATTTAAGAAGAATAAGTCAATGGCTGACCATTCATGGATTTGTTCAATTGTCACACCACGGCGTAATGCTTCCCCTATGAAGAATAAACGCTCATCTCCAGCCTTGCGGATACGTTTTTCAATCCAAGAATCAGAGTTGTCATCAGCATGCTTGAGCTCTAAGTGAACTTGACCTGTTTCAAGTGAACGAACTGCTTTTAACATCGCTTCCTCGAAAGTACGGCCTAGCGCCATCACTTCACCAGTAGCCTTCATTTGCGTGCCGAGATTACGTTTAGCTGATTCGAATTTATCGAATGGCCAGCGTGGGATTTTAGCGACAATATAGTCTAGAGCAGGCTCAAAGCAAGCATATGTTGAACCTGTTACAGGGTTTTTAATTTCATCTAATGTTAAACCCACTGCAATTTTTGCTGCTAGCTTGGCAATTGGATAGCCTGTTGCTTTAGAGGCTAACGCTGAAGAACGTGATACACGTGGATTTACTTCAATTACATAGTAGTTGAAGCTATATGGATCTAGTGCTAGCTGTACGTTACAGCCACCTTCGATTTTTAACGCTCGGATAATATCTAATGAAATATTACGTAGCATTTGATTTTCACGATCTGATAGTGTTTGAGTCGGTGCTACTACAATCGAATCCCCTGTATGAATTCCTACTGGGTCAACATTTTCCATGTTACATACTACGATGGCATTATCTACAGCATCGCGCATTACTTCGTATTCGATCTCTTTATAGCCTGCAATTGATTTTTCTAGTAAGCATTGTGTTACGGGTGAATATTTAAGGCCCGATGTTACGATTTCCTCTAAATCCTGATCATTGTAGCAAATACCGCCTCCTGTACCACCTAGCGTAAAGGCTGGACGAACAATAACAGGATAACCAATTTTGACTACAAATTTTTTCGCTTCATCTATGGAATGGATAATATCAGACTCAGGTACTGGAGCACCCAATTCGTACATTAAGTTACGGAATAAATCTCGGTCCTCTGCTTTATGAATAGCATCTAGTTTTGTTCCGAGAATTTCTATACCAAGCTCATCTAAGATGCCTGATTGATCTAATTCAATCGCCATATTAAGACCAGTTTGACCACCAAGCGTTGGCAAAATAGCATCTGGGCGTTCTTTACGTAAAATGCGAGAGACAAAATCAAGAGAAATCGGTTCGATATAAACTTTATCCGCAATTTCTGTATCAGTCATAATTGTGGCAGGGTTTGAGTTAATTAAGATAACACGGTAGCCCTCTTCTTTTAATGACAGACAAGCTTGTGTTCCTGCGTAGTCAAATTCTGCCGCTTGTCCGATGACGATAGGGCCTGAGCCGATTACTAAAATTGTTTCAATATCTGTACGTTTAGGCATGTTGTTTCCCCTTCCCTGCTTCTACTTCCATCATTTCGATAAATTCATCAAATAAGTGGTTTGAATCTTCTGGACCTGGTGATGCTTCTGGGTGGTATTGTACTGTGAAAATCGGATATTTTTTATGACGTACGCCCTCACATGTACCGTCATTTAAAGCAATATGCGTTAATTCTAAATCAGTATCTTGTAATGATTCGATATCGATAGCGTAGCCGTGATTTTGAGATGTTAAATCTGTACGACCTGTGCGTAAATCTTTTACTGGATGATTGCCACCACGGTGTCCAAATGGTAGTTTAAAGGCTTTCGCTCCACTTGCTAACGAAAAGATTTGATGACCTAAGCAAATACCGAACATGGGCACTTTTCCGATTAAGTTACGTACTGTTTCGATACCTTCTTGGACATCTTCTGGATTTCCTGGTCCGTTTGATAGCATGATGCCATCTGGATGCCAAGCTAAAATTTCTTCAGCTGACGTATTGTAAGGAACGACTAGTACATCACAATCTCGTTTATTTAATTCACGAAGAATGCCGTGTTTCATACCGTAGTCAATTAAGACCACTCGTTTACCTCGTCCAGGTGATGGATAGGCAGCTTTTGGCGATACTTCACGTACATGGTGTGTTATAGCAGGTGTCGTTTGCAAATGCGCGATAACCTCACTCACATTTACTTCTTCATTGGCTGCTGTCAAAATCGCCTTTACTGATCCTTTACTACGAATAATACGTGTTAATTTACGCGTATCAATTCCCTCAATACCGGGGATATCTTTCGATGTTAAATAGTCATCTAATGTTAAATCGCAACGGAAGTTAGAAGGCGTTTTAGCTAGTTCGCGTACAACAAATCCACGTATAGCTGGCGTAATGGATTCAAAATCATCTCGGTTAATGCCGTAGTTTCCTACCATTGGATACGTCAATGTAACAATTTGACCGTAGAATGAAGGGTCTGAAATTGTTTCTTGATATCCTGTCATACCTGTCGTAAATACAACCTCACCTTGTGAAGCACGATCACTCCCAAATGCTGTACCTGTAAATACTGTGCCATCCTCTAAAACTAGTAAACGTTTTTTCATTACTCTGCCTCCTGATATACGATATTTCCTTCAAAAATGGTTAGGACCGGCCAACCTTTTGCAACCCAACCGTTAAATGGTGTATTACGTCCTTTTGACACAAAGCCTTCCGCATCAATTGTTTGTTCTTTTTGGATATCTATTAAAATCATATCCGCTGAAGCACCAACTGCTAATGTGCCATATGGTAGATCAAAAATTTCAGCTGCTTTCACGGACATCCAGTCGATTAATTGTTTTAAAGTCCATTTCCCTGTTTCAACAAATTGTGTATAGAGTAGTGGGAAGGCTGTTTCGAAACCTACAATGCCAAATGGTGCCCCCACCATACCACAGCATTTTTCTTCCACTGTATGTGGCGCATGATCTGTCGCGATACAATCGATAGTCCCATCAAGTAGTGCGGCATGTAGCGAATCTTTGTCATCAGCCCCACGCAATGGTGGATTCATTTTCCAGTTCGCATCATCGGATGGAATATCCATTTCTTCTAGTAATAAATGATGTGGACAAACCTCAGCTGTTACACGAATTCCGGCTGCCTTTGCATCTCTTACCGCACGAACAGATTCTTTTGTTGATACGTGACAAACATGGTAGCGTGCCCCTGCAGCCTCAGCAAGCAGTACATCTCGTGCAATTTGAACGGATTCGCAAATGGAAGGGATTCCTGGAAGATTAAGCTCCTTATTACGCTTTCCTTCATGCATAACCCCATCATAAATTAATGAATTGTCCTCGCAATGCGCTACCACTACCATATCGTGCTGGGCAGCATCCTTCATTTGCTCGTACATGGTTGAAGCAAGCTGAATTCCTACGCCATCATCGGAGAACGCTACAGCTCCATGCGCCTTTAACTCCTCCACATTTGTTCGAACTTCCCCAGAAATATCCTTTGTTAGCGAGCCGTATGGGAGTACTCGAATAACAGCACTTTCTTTGATCAGCCCATTAATAAGCTGCATGTTTTCCACTGAGTCTGGTACCGGCTTTGTGTTTGGCATGGCGCAAATTGTCGTAAAGCCACCTTTTGCTGCTGAGGCAGACCCTGTTGCGATTGTTTCTTTATGTTCAAAGCCTGGCTCTCGTAAATGTGTATGCACATCGACAAAGCCTGGTGCTACAATAAAGCCTTTACCCTCAATGACCTCTGCACCTACTACCGTTACATCTTGGCCAATTGCTGTAATTATTCCTTCTGCCATGGCGATATTGACTATTTGCAGCTCACCTTGTTCATTTAACATTTGCACATTTTGAAGTACTTTTGTCATGTTATTCTCTCCCCCTTAAAATGGTTTCCACAATGGCCATCCGTGTGTAGACTCCATTTCGTACCTGCTCGAAAATTCGAGAACGTCCACACTCTACAAGCTCAGTAGCAATTTCTACATCACGATTCACTGGAGCTGGATGCATAATAATAGCTGATTCTTTCATTTGCTTTTCTCGTTCAATTGTTAAGCCGTATTCTTGATGGTAGCCTTCTTTCGAAAAGCTTTTATTTACTTTATGACGTTCATGTTGCACACGTAATAGCATAATGACATCGCTAATTTCGATTAAATCATCCCAAGAATGATGGGCTTCAAATCCTCCTGACCATTCTTCTGGACAAAGGAAGTGAACATTTGCCCCTAAACGTTGTAATGCATGGGCATTTGATTTTGCGACTCGACTATGCGAAATATCCCCAACAATCGTAATATTCAACCCTTCAAAATAACCAAACTCTTTTTTTATCGTATATAGATCCAATAATGATTGGGATGGATGCTGACCTGCGCCGTCTCCTGCATTGATGATAGCTACATTAATACCATTTAGTAGCTCATTATAATATTCATCTTCTGCCGCTCGAATAATGACTGCATCTAAACCAATCATTTCTAAAGTTTTGACTGTATCGTACAATGTCTCCCCTTTAGTCACACTCGAAAATCCAGCGTCGAAAGGGATGATATGACAGCCAATTTTATGCTCAGCCATTTCGAAGCTTGATTTTGTCCGTGTACTTGGTTCGAAAAATAAGTTGGCAACGTTGTAAGTCCGAGATAACGATGATGTTTCACCATTTTCAAACGCTTGCGCAAGATCTAGGATGTGGTTAATCTCTTCTGTTGTTAAATGTTCCATCGATAATAAGTTCTTCATCATGTGACCCCCATAAGGTTGTGTGTCATGAACGTCTATGTATGACGTTCTTTTCATAAAGTAAAAGCCCCGTTGATGTCATCAACGAGGCATAAGGAGGCGTGACAAACTACAGCAGGGAATCATCCTTACTTTAGTCTATCCACAACGTCCCTTTTTTTGCCTCTCTGGACAATTCATTAAAAGGTACTACTATGAATTTTCATTTTGATTGTATGGTACAGGTTTTTCGGCTTCTTTCTTACCTGGTAATATGGCATTCAATAGCACACCGATGATAGCGGCTAGTGCCATTCCTTCAATACTCAATGATTCTGAAATGACGAACTTCGCCCCGCCAATCCCGATGACTAAAATCACTGAAGCAATTACTAGATTACGACTATTCCCGAAATCAATATGATTATCTACTAGCATTCGTAAACCACTAGCTGCGATAATACCGAAGAGTAAGATGGACACCCCACCTAATACTGCGGTTGGAATAGTTGCAATCACTGCCATTGCTTTCCCGAAGAATGATAGTAAGATGGCTACTATTGCAGCACCTGCGATAACGTACACACTATAAACACGAGTAATTGCTAGAACCCCAATATTTTCACCGTAAGTTGTCTTAGGGGGACCACCGATTAGCGCACTTACGAATGTGCCAAGTCCATCACCTAGTAGGGAGCGGTGTAAACCAGGTTCCTTAATGTAATCACGGTTAACTACTTTCCCTAATACAAGCTGATGACCAATATGCTCAGATATCGTTACAATCACGATTGGTACCATGACAAGTAAAATTTTTGTTGTGATTTCAAATTCATAATGCACACCGGGTAGCAAGAAGTCTGGCATAGCAAAGAATTTTGCGTTGGCAATCGGTGTATAATCTACAATGTCGACAATCATGGAGTAAACATAGCCTACGATTAAGCCCATCAAAATTGGCATTGTACTTAAAATTCCTTTAAAGAAAATCGTGAAGATAATCGCTGTAAACACTGTGACTAAAGCTGCTGAGAAGTGTAAAAAGCTATACTCCCCATTGACATTCATCGCCATATTCACGGCCGTCCCCGATAGGCCTAGTCCAATAACCATGATTACTGGTCCAACTACAATCGGTGGTAAAATTTTCATTATCCACTTATAACCACTTTTCCAAATGATTAAGGATACGATTCCGTAGGTGATTCCGACAGCCATTGCGCCAATCATGGCATTTCCTGGGTTTACACTGGAGCCATCCTCGTTCAAACCGCCTGCCGCCAATAATATGGGAGCAATAAAGGCAAAGGAGGAGCCTAAGTAAGCCGGTACCTGAAATTTTGTAATTAATAGGAAGGATATTGTTGCAATCCCACTTGTTAAAAGGGCAATTGCAGGGCTAAGACCTACTAACTGTGGCACTAAGATTGTTGAACCAAACATCGCAAACATATGCTGGAAGCTTAATGTCACTAGCTGAAGTGGGGTTGGTTTATCCTTAATATCTAATACTGCATTTGACATTTTGTTTCCTCACTTTATTGTTCGTCTTCTTTATAAATAATAACGCAATCTTCTCCATCCACATCTTGTAAATTGACAATGATGCGCTCAGAGCCAGAAGTCGGAACATTTTTCCCAACGTAATCTGCTCTGATTGGTAGCTCTCGATGACCTCTATCAACTAGAACAGCTAGTTGAATTTGTCCAGGTCTTCCTAAATCCATGACAGCGTCTAGTGCTGCGCGAACTGTTCGTCCTGTATAAAGAACATCATCGACTAAAATAATTTTTTGATTTTTCACTTCATGCTCAATGTCAACTTGCTCAACATGTGCTTGTTCATTTTCATGCTTCATTGTTAAATCATCGCGGTAAAGTGTAATATCAAGCTCGCCCGTACGAATCGGTTTACCTTCGATCTTTTCAATTCGCTGTGCCAAGCGTTTGGCTAGAAAGGCACCTCGTGTTTTAATGCCAACTAAAATACATTCATCAATTCCTTTGTTACGTTCAATAATTTCATGAGCAATACGTGTTAATGCTCGTGCCATTGAAGGTCCATCTAACAATTCATTTTGAGCCAAATTCGTTTCCTCCTCTCTACCATCTAATGTGGCCATATGTCCATAAAAAAACCTCTCGAGGCGAATAGCCTGAGAGGGTTGTATACGTGTTAAAAAAGCATGTTGAAAAATTTGCAGCACAAATTTTTTTGCAACACTATCACATGACCCTTCTCAGCCTCTCTGGACTGCTATTAAAGGTGAATATTTAGTTAGGTTGTTCATTCACTGTCGTTAGTATAGACTTTCTTTGCGTATACGTCAATGCTTATTTCGTAATTCATTTAATAATTGCTCATAATCAGCAGGAAGTGGTGTTTCAAACTCTAAGTATTCACCTGAAGAAGGATGATTGAAGCCTAGCGTTGCTGCATGAAGAACTTGTCCACCAAAATCAATTGTCTTTTTCTGTCCATACTTTGGATCTCCAACAAGCGGGAAGCCGATATAATTCATATGCACACGAATTTGATGTGTTCGCCCTGTTTCTAGACGACACTCTACAAGCGTATAATCACCAAAGCGCTCTACCACATGGAAATGAGTTACTGCATGTTTACCATTATCAACAATAGCTTGCTTTTGACGGTCCTTCTGATCACGACCGATTGGCGCATCAATAGTCCCTTTATCATGTGCAATATGCCCATGTACAAGAGCAATATATTTACGAGTAACAGTTTTATTGACTAGCTGATCCACTAATGATTCATGAGCTACATCGTTTTTGGCAACCATTAATAAGCCGGATGTATCTTTATCAATACGGTGGACTATACCTGGACGCATAATTCCATTGATCCCCGATAAATCTTTACATTGATACATTAACCCATTTACAAGCGTGCCTGTCAAATGCCCTGGTGCTGGATGAACGACCATACCCTTTGGTTTGTTCACAACAAGAACATCAGCATCCTCATACACAATATCAAGTGCTAGATTTTCTGCGATTACATCAAGCGGTTCTGCTTCTGGTACATCAATAGCAATAACGTCCCCCACTTTTACCTTATATTTTGGTTTCACAGCATCGCCATTTACTTTGATATTTCCGTCACTAACCCAGTTCCCAATCTGCGTGCGCGACCATTCAGATTGTAAGCTTGAAAGTGCTTTATCAATGCGCTCTCCTTGCTGTTGTTCTTCGATTGTATATGTTACTTGCGTCATTGTTTCACCTGTTTCTTCTCTTTTTTATCTTCCATAATTAAGCCAATCATTAGTATAACAACAGCAATCGTCAATGCAGCATCTGCCACATTAAAAATTGGGAAATCATACTTAATAATTGGAATTAAAACATCTACAAAATCGACCACTTCTCCTCTAAATATACGATCGATAAAGTTTCCTATTGCTCCACCAAGTAATAGCATTAAGCCCACTTGAAAAATTGGCTTCCCTTTTGCCTCTCTATGATAAAAATAGACAATGGCACAGATAACGGCAACAGTTACGATACTAAACAACCACATTTGCCCTTCTAGCATCCCCCATGCTGCACCTCTGTTACGATGAGACAAAATGCCAAACCATGGGTCTAATACAGCAATACGTTCACCATACTCCATATTTTTCACAATCAACCACTTTGTCCATTGGTCCAATAAGACGACAAAGGCAGCCAATCCATAATATTTATACACAAACATTCCTCCGTTCGCTCAACATCTAACCTATTCTACCATATCAGCACCATTCACAATAACTAATATCACATCAAAATATGGCGGATTCAAAATCTCTTGAAAATACAAAAAAGCTATCTCTATCACTTTTTGAGCAATAGAAATAGCCAAACTTCTTGCTTTATACTGTTTCAGATTCTTTTGAATGGACCCGCTTCATAAAATCATTGACATCAGCAGGTACCTTTCGATCTAATAGTGACACAATAATCACTGATAAGAAACCGACAGGAACCGTCACAATCCCTGGAATTTTAAACTGTAAGAAACTCGGTAAAGTTCCTGGTAAAAAAATCATCCACATGGACACACCAAGTCCAATAAGTAATCCCGCAATGGCTCCTTTTTCTGTCATGCCTCTCCACCAAATCCCTAAAATAAATATTGGCGTAAATGTACTTGCTGCGACTGTAAAGGCGAGTGCCACTAAATGACCGATAGATGCATCCTTAACAAGAAGCCCAAGTGCTCCATATAAAATACCCAATAGGACGATAGCTACTTTTCCAGCAATGACACGCTGTTTTTGCGTAATGTCCTTTTTCATAATGTTAGCATACAAATCATGAGCGAGTGCCCCAGAGCTTGTAATAAAGAGCCCTGAAAGATTGGAGAATATAGCTGCAAATGCCCCCGCTATAACTAAGCCAAGCAACCATTTACCACCTAGAGCTAGCGCTGTAGTCGGTATCACCATGTTGTTTCCGCCCAATACAAGATCACGCATAACCTCTTCACTCGCTGTTCCCGAGATGAAAATTGACCGACCAACAACACCCAAATAAACCGCTAATAAAAAGAATGTACTAGCAATCCCAATAGCCATCAGTGCGGATTTTCGAGCTGCTTTAGCACTTGGATTCGTATAAAAACGCAATAAAATATGAGGAAGTCCAATTGTTCCTAAAGCTAAACCAATCGTCATGCTTATTGTTTGCCAAAATGTTGGGAAATAAAAGCCTGTCCCTGTCCATGCGGCACCATCAAAATTAACATCATTGCCATCTAAAGCATAGGGGGATGTGCCCGTAATAGGACCACTAAAGGAATTAATAGCTGCAAGAATTTTATCGTAATGCAAGCCACTGTATACCGCTGCTACTAGCATCACAATAAAAGCGCCAAGACGAATCCACAGCTCCAAAGCTTGGTTAATGGTTGTTCCTTTCATTCCACCAATCCCTACATAAAAAATCATGACAACACATGTAAAGATAATGCCAAATTCATAGGAAGTGCCGAAAAACATACTTAAAATTTGAGCAGCACCTAATAGCTGCGGAGCTGCATAAAAGCCTGAAATTGCTAATACTACCGCAACCGCTACTAGTCGTGCTCGTTTACTATGAAAACGATAGCCCAAAAAATCCGCTACCGTAAATGCACCAAATCGTCTTAAAGGTCCTGCTACAAATATAGCTAATAAGGTTAAACCAATTGAGAAACAAAATGCATAATAAGCCCCGTCATATCCGAGTTGAAATGTTAAACCCGCAATACCGAGGAATGTGGCTGCACTTAAATAATCCCCACCAATTGCAGAACCATTTGTAAACCAGCCAAAGCTTCTTCCTCCTACAAAGAAATCCGATGCTGTTGCATTTCTTTTTGTTAAATACGTAATGTATACAATCGTTCCCATTAATGCAATGGTCATTAACATCTTTGGTTCTAAAAGAGCTTCCATCATTCAATTCATCCCCCTTGTTTCAACTACTTATTGGCTAAATCATATTTTTTCAGGCGTTTTTCGTACATGGCAGTATGCACATAAGCGATAATAAATGCCATCGCCATCATGACAACCGTTGTCACAAACCAGGTTACCGTCATGCCACCCCACATTTTCTTAAAGGCAAATGCTGGTGCAAACCAATTCATAACAGGGATACTAAAAATTAATATAAAATAAAATACCGATAAGCCTAAACCCGTTGTAAATTCATCTTTCATAATTTTATTTGTCTCCGCATCTAGAGGTGGAAGATCCTTTACATCAATGGTGCCTGCCTCCACGTATTCATAATCATGACTCCCTAATTCTGCCATAGCCAACTCCCCCTTTATTTGTGTTAGTAAATAATTATCTGAAATTTCAAATTATTATTCGCTACAATTATTTTATTCTATTTCAGCTTCAATATAGATATAAAATATTGCTGTATTAGTACAAAAAAATGCTATTTTAAGTTAAAATATTTCTATCATTTTTATTCTTGGGGGGTTGGTAGCATTTTAAAGGTGGTATGGTTTATGGAAAGCTCATTGGAAAAGCAACAAATGAGAGATTGGTTAGAAGAAGTTTTACCAAACGCTTTAATGGAGTGTAAAGAGCCAAAACCAGAAGATGACACCCTTATTGTCTATGAAGTCAATCGGTTATTTGATTGGGTGAAGATTAAACGACTACAAAGAAATTATCCTAATAGTATAATTGTCCCAATTGTTACAGAACACCTTACCTACTCGACTGGTATAGCAATTGAATTAGTTTTACCTGCACTTCTCATCAAACCATTACAAAAATCAAAATTTTTACGTATTGTAAAAAAGTTACACATTTCCTATCAGGAAAAAAAGGGTAGCACACTTACCATGCTCGAACTGACACAACAAATTTCCCAACATCAAACTTCTCCTTTCCGAGAAGCTTTTTTAAAACGTCTGATACGCGGTGAGATTGATAATGAACAGGAAATCATACAATCTGCATCCTTTTTATCGACTAACTGTATTCCTAATATGGTGTTCTTAATACAAGGCTATATTGATGTAAATGAAGAGAGAGCTCATCCACAAGATGCATGCAGCATTATCACAACGGTTATTCAGCAGAAATTTGCAGATAAAGCGCCGTTGTCCTTTTTACATTTTGAACGCTATTTACTTCTTCTTTTGCGAATTCCTCAAGACCACAACTCATTCAAGCATTGGTCAGAGGGCAAAGCATCTTTATTAGAGGTCATCGAGACACTAAAAAAGGACCATTGTATCCACCTTTTCATGGGGGTTGGGGGAGTATTTCAGGATGCTATGCAAGTGAAGGAATCCTATACTCAGGCACGAAAAGCTCGAAGAAAACCGCCTATTGATAACATTCATATACGGTATTACGAGGATTTAACGAAGCATCAACAGCTTCAAAAAGCCATTCAATTTATAGAGGAGCATTTTGACGAACAGCTTTCTATAAGTGAAGTTGCGAAATATATTAGCTTTAGCCCAACACATTTTAGCAGGCTATTTAAAAAAGAAACGGGACGTAATTTTGTTGACTATGTTGCCTTTACACGTATTATCAAAACTTTACCCTTTTTACGAAAGTTTGATTATACGGTTGATAAAATTTCCTCTACCTGTGGGTTCAATACACCGAATTATTACAGTCTAACCTTTAAAAAATATGTTGGAATATCGCCAACAGACTACCGCAATACGAAAGAAATTTTGTTTAAATAAGATGTAGTTTTTCGAGAATCTGCAAAAACCACATGAAAAAAGCAAGCCCCCTAAAGGAGACTTGCTTATAAGCTACATAGAATGCAGATTCTTATTAATCACTGATTCCACTTACGCGTAATATTTTTCTACTACTTCTGCACAGCGAGCACAAACTGTCGGATGTGCCTCATTCGCACCAACTGTTTCCGTAATAGACCAGCAACGTTCACACTTCTCACCTGTAGCCTTTTCAACAACAATGGATACATGTTCAAGTACCAAAGCATCTGCTGGTGCTTCTTCAATTGTAGCTACCTCAAAAGCAGAAACAATAGATAGTTGTGCAAAATCAATGTTTGCATCGTTCAATAATGCTACGATATCTTCTTTTGCATATACTGTTACTTTTGCTTCAAGAGACTTACCAATCGTTTTAGCATTACGAGCTTCTTCCAATGCTTTTAAAACATCATCACGTACATCAATGATTTTTTCCCATTTTGCACGAAGATTTTCAAAATTAGCTTGTACATCTTCCACTGGGAAGTCCGTTAATTGAACAGAAGCTTCCTCTACGATACCTTGAGCATGTAAGTATGACCACATTTCATCTGTAGTATGAGGGATGATTGGTGTCATAATTTTTACTAAAGTCATTAATGTATCATAAATAACTGTTTGCATTGCTCGTCGATCTTTATTGTCGGAACCTTCGATGTAAACGACATCTTTTGCTATATCTAAATAGAATGAAGATAACTCTACTGCTACAAAATTATTCACAACATGATAAACAGCAGCGAAATCATAACGATCATATGCAGCTCGTACAGTTTTTAGAACATCCTGTAAACGCATATACACATATTGATCCATTTCACGAAGATCTGCGTAGGCTACACGATCTTTTGTTGGATCGAAATCAGCAATATTGCCGTGTAGGAAACGGAACGTGTTACGAATTTTACGATATACTTCTGATACTTGCTTCAACATATCCATAGAAATTCGGACGTCAGCAGTATAGTCTACAGAAGCAACCCATAGACGAAGAATATCTGCTCCATATTGATCCATTACCTTTTGTGGAATGATGACATTCCCTAATGATTTACTCATTTTACGACCATCACCATCAAGAACGAAACCATGCGTTAACAGGCCTTTATATGGTGCAAAGCCGTTAATAGCTACTGATGTAATAAGAGAAGAGTTAAACCATCCACGGTGTTGGTCAGAGCCTTCTAAATATAGATCAGCAGGGTATTTCATGCCACGTTCTACAAGTACACCTTGGTGTGAAGAACCTGAGTCGAACCATACGTCCATAATATCATTTTCTTTTGTAAATTCACCGTTCGGGCTACCCGGATGTGTAAAGCCTTCTGGTAACAACTCTTTTGCTGTTTTTTGGAACCAAATATTTGAGCCATGTTCACGGAATAGTGCTGAGATATGGCTAATTGTTTCAGGTGTAATAATTGGTTCACCATTTTCAGCGTAGAAAATTGGAATTGGCACACCCCAAGCACGCTGACGAGAAATTACCCAATCTCCACGGTCACGAATCATATTGTAAAGACGTGTTTCTCCCCAAGCTGGTGTAAATGCAGTTGCTTTAACAGCCTCTAATAGCTCTCCACGGAACGCTTCAACAGACGCAAACCATTGCGGAGTGGCACGATAAATAACTGGTTTTTTTGTACGCCAATCATGTGGGTATGAGTGCGAAATGAAACCAAGACTTTCTAATGCATCTACTTCCTTTAGCTTTTCTGTCACTAGCTTATTGGCATCATTATAAAAGACGCCCTCAAACCCAGGTGCTTCATCCGTATAGCAGCCACTATTATCAAGTGGGCTAAGAATGTCTAAGCCATATTGCTTACTAATATGATAATCGTCTTCCCCGTGTCCAGGAGCTGTGTGAACACAGCCAGTACCTGCGTCAGCAGTAACATGTTCGCCTACCATTACAAGTGAATCACGATCATAGAAAGGATGCTGAGCGACAATACGATCTAATGCTTCACCCTTCACTTCTTGAACAACTTCATATGCTTCCCATTCAAGAGCCGTTGCCACAGTTTCTAATAAATCTTTTGCAATGATGAATTTTTTATTTGCTACTGCAACGACAACATAAACGAACTCAGGATTTAAAGAAATCCCTAAGTTTGCTGGTAATGTCCAAGGAGTTGTTGTCCAAATAATAAATTTAGCATCAGCTGGTACAACACCTTTTGCATCTTTAATAGCAAAGCTTACATAAATAGAAGGCGATTTAATATCTTGATATTCAATTTCTGCTTCAGCAAGAGCAGATTCAGAAGACGGTGACCAATATACTGGTTTTAACCCTTTATAAATATAGCCTTTTTCCGCCATCTTTCCGAATACTTCAATTTGACGAGCTTCAAACTCAGGTTTCAAAGTAATATAAGGATTTTCCCAATTACCACGAATCCCTAAACGACGGAATTGATTTCGTTGATTGTCAATTTGCTCATATGCATATTCTTCACAAAGTTGACGGAAAGCTGCTACTGACATTTCTTTACGTTTGACACCTTTATTTGTCAATGCTTGTTCGATAGGTAGACCATGCGTATCCCAGCCAGGAATATAATTAACATGGTAACCAGTCATTGAACGATGACGTGTAATCATGTCCTTTAATACTTTATTCAATGCATGTCCAATATGAATATCACCATTTGCATATGGAGGGCCATCATGAAGAACATATTCAGGACGACCTTCTGTACGCTCCATCTGTAATTTGTTAATATCCATCTCATTCCATTTATCTTGCATTTTTGGTTCATTTGCTGGTAAATTCCCACGCATTGGGAAATCCGTTTTGGGCATTAATAAAGTATCTTTGTATTCCACCATAAAAAAATCCTCCTTTATTTTACATCAAGCATATCGACACTCTTCTCATACGACAGTTATGGGCTAACTTTTCTGAAACGATTCGCGGACAAATAAAAAAAGCCCTCATCCACTAAGGGACGAGAAGCTTCTACTCGCGGTACCACCCTACTTGTAGCACAATCCAATAGGTTGCACTACCTCTTTCAAGCACATTAACGTCGTGCATCACGAAATAACTTACTTTTTTCAGTTATTTAGCTCAGAAGTGATGTTCATTGTTAGTTGCTTGTTTGGGCTTCCACTATCCCCAAATCGCTTCACCACGCCTAACAAATACTGTCTTCGTCTCTGCTTCTATGCATATGTCTGTACAAAATAATTACTATTACAAAGTATATGAAATTCAAACAATCGCGTCAAGTTTCATTTAAATTTGATCCTCTCCATGGAAAGGAGTGTTACATATCTTCTGCTTCTTGCGCTTCATCTACAGAAGCTTGAATTTCTGTTAAATCGATATCATACTGAAGCAAATGATCCCAATCGTCTGCATTTAATAAATCAAGCTGGGCTTCAACAAGCATTTTGAAACGATTACGGAACACCTTAGATTGTTTTTTAAGCTCATCAATTTCAATTGTAACCTTACGTGCTTTCGTTAAAGCATCATTAACGATTCGATCAGCATTTTTCTCGGCTTCTTTGACAATAAGCTTTGCCTCTTTTTGAGAATTTCTACGTACTTCATCTGCAGCTTCTTGTGCAACCACAATAGACTTTTGTAAAGTTTCTTCTAAAGAGCTAAAATACCTCGCTTGTTCTAAGGCCATTTCTAGTTGCTTATCAACCTCTTTTTTTTCACGCAGCAAAATTTCATAGTCTTTAATGATTTGATCTAAAAATTCATTTACTTCATCTTCAGCATATCCTCTGAAAGCTTTTGTAAACTCCTTATTATGTATATCAATAGGTGATAATGGCATACTATCCTTCTCTCCTTTTCGTGTACATTCGTATTTCCTATTATACAATTCTTCCGACAACTTAGCAGTATAAATTAATGAAATTTACTTTTCTTTTAGCTTTTTTGGGCCAATCGACCGACTTGTAGACGGATTTTATCTTTTTTTGTACGGCCTTCTGTCATAATTATTTTCATACGACCGCTCCCTCTTATCGATAAAATATCCCCTTCTTGTAATTCAAAAGCAACGGCATCACGCTCTGTCCAATTGACCCGCACTTTTTTACCAGTAATTAAAGCTTGTGCTTTTTGACGAGACACTTTCAAAACGGTTGCCATAATAACATCTAATCGCATGGAGGTAACCGTGTGAGATTCCTCCAGCCATTCATCTTCATTAATAAGAAGAGGCTCCTGTTCTTTAAGAGATTCAACATGTACCTTTACTTTACCAATACCCGTTAAATGTAAACGGACATATTCTGCCACTTCTTTTGCCACGACAAATTGGATTTGATGCTCACTCACGCGAATATCACCGAACTTACTTCGATTTAACCCTAATGATAACAAGGCTCCTAAAACATCTGGATGGCGTAATTGTACAAATTTAACGGGATACTGAAGTGTAAAAGCTGTCAGTTGAAAGTCTTTATCTGTAGGCTCATAGTAGGCTGGATAAATGAGCATACGTTGTCTCTCCGCCTCATTAAATAACCCCGCACATAATGTATTCATTGAGTCATCCTGTCCAATAATAGATGTCACTATAAAGCGCTGTCTTGGATCAAGAAAATCAGTCAGCTTAGGTGCATAGCGATCCTCTACCTCCCGCTGCCAGCTTATTACCTGTTCAATAAAAGGTTGCTCATCTTTCCGAAAATGCTGAATCAAGTGCTCCATCTCATTGTCTCCTCTTTCATCGTTCCTATTTGCTTCATTGATTGGATGAACATAGTATTCCCAATCATTGGTACTTTGACATCATGGCATTAAAAATTTTTCGAGTTCACTCGAATAGCCACTTTAAAATTCGCGACATCTGCTTTTCCTCTATTTTCAATATAAATAAAAAACCCCCACTAAAACGTGAGGATTTTATATTTATACGAACATAAGAAATAATTTCTGAATGACTATCACAAGTCCTCTTTCAATAAAATTCAGCATAAAGATTGCCACAATTGGTGAAATATCAATCATACCAAGCGGTGGGATAAACTTTCGGAATATCCCCAAATAAGGCTCACACACTTTTTCAAGCATTCGTCCAATGGCTGAATTTTGAGCGGCAGGCACCCAAGACATTAAGATATATGCAATTAGCATAAATGAATAAATCCTAAATGCTAATGATACATAACCAAGTATTATAAAAAAAGTCATATAAACTACAATCCTCGCTATTAATTATCGTCTAAAATAAAGTTCGTAATTTCACCAGTCACTTCTACGCTGTCTGGAGTGCAAAGGAAAATATCTTTCCCGATACGTTGTATATCCCCTGCAAGGGCATAAACTGTGCCACTTAAAAAATCAATAATGCGTTTACCTTGCTCTCGCTCAATACGTTGTAAATTAACGATAGCTGCACGTTTATTTTTTAAGTGTTCCGCGATATCTTGTGCTTCTGCATAGACTCTAGGCTCTATTAAGACAACTTTTGCTCCTTTGGAACTCATTGCAGCTTGTAAGCTGACAATATTATTCGGAGTAGCTGTACTTTGCGGCACAATTTCATGGATCGATGCCTTACGTTCTTTAATTGTTTTTTTAGGCTTTACTGAATGAATCGGTTGCTGTTGTTGTTGTACGGGTTGTTGCTGCTGAATAGGAGCTTGCGTGATTTCTTCTTCTAATTCTTCTTCAAGGTAAAAGAAGTTTTTAATTTTATTTTTCATGCTCATCCTGTTCCCCTCTTTCATTTCCAACAAGAGCCGTTCCGACTCGAACAAAAGTAGCCCCTTCCTCTACCGCAATTTCAAAGTCATTAGACATGCCCATTGATAACTCGGTACAAGGTGCGTGTGCGAATCCTTGCTCGGCTATTTGCTGTTGACATTGTTTTAATTGCTTAAATACAGAACGAATAAGTGTTTCGTCTTCTGTGTTTGGTGCCATTGTCATTAAACCGACAACTTCGACTTTTGTAAAACCTTTCAATGATTCTACAAAAGGTAAAACTGCTTCCATGCTTAAACCATGTTTTGATTCTTCCCCTGAAACATTTACTTGTATAAAACATTTTACAGGCTTTACTGCTCTTTTTTCAATTTCTTCTGCCAAACTCAAACGATCTAATGAATGTAAATAATCAATGCTGTTAATCACTTGTTTTACTTTACGTGTTTGTAGGGACCCGATATAATGCCAATTGACATGGGCTTGAATCGCAGATAGTTTACGATTTAAACCTTCAGGTCGGTTTTCTCCTAAATGAGTCAATCCAGCTTCGATTGCTTCTTGGGTTCTTTCTACAGAAACCTCTTTCGTCACAGCTATTATTTGAACATTATTGGCTTCACGATTGACTCTTGTTTCTGCTGCTGCTATTAAATCATTTAGTTTGTTTAAATTTGCTAAAATTTTTGTCACTGTTTTTCCCAACTTTACAACATTAGTTTCTCTTATTGTAACAAGCCATGCTTGATTTATCAATGAATAGCCTGACCTATGTCAGCCTTTTAGGAAAGTGCCTTTACCAAAATGACATCCTTGCCAACGACAAGCACATCTTTCATATACACTTTTCTTACAGATTCTTCTCCTTTAAAAAAACCAAGATATTTTCGGGGCTCGGCAATTAAAAATGCTGTTACATAGCCCGTTTCTTTCGATACCTCTGCATCTACCACAAATCCTATAAATCGCCCATTTCCTGCTTCAATTACTTCTTTTTGTTGTAATAATGAGAACCGCAATGAAAAACCTCCTCTATCCATTACTCTTTCATCTAAATTATTTTTCTCTATTATCAAACTTTGCTGTCTCTTTATATTTATGTATCAATTGTTCATTGAATGAAGATAAAATGCGCACCGAATAATTCGATGCGCATTTTTTATTTGTAATCTTTTTGCATTGTTTCAATTGCATTTTTTTCAAGACGTGAAATTTGTGCTTGTGAAATCCCTAATTCTTTAGCAATCTCAGTTTGTGTTTCACCGTAATAAAAACGTTTTGCCACGATCATTTGCTGACGTTCATCTAGTTTTTGTAAGCTTTCCTTTACCGACACATAGGCAACCCATTGATCTTCTGATACATCATCATCACGTAATTGGTCCATCATATAGACAGCGTCCCCTCCATCTGAATATATGGGCTCTTGTAATGACATAGGGTCTTGAATTGCATCTAAAGCAAATAAAACATCTTCTTTTTTCATCTCGATCATGTCAGCAATTTCTTCAATCGTTGGTTCGCGCAAATTTTCGGTTATCCACTGTTCTTTTGCTTGCATTGCCTTATACGCAATATCTCTTAAAGAACGAGATACCCGTAATGCATGATGATCACGCAGATGGCGACGAATTTCACCAATGATCATCGGGACAGCATATGTTGAAAATCTCACATTATGCTTTAAATCAAAATGATCAATGGCTTTCATGAGGCCAATACAGCCTACTTGAAATAAATCATCTGCCTGTTCACCTCTATAGGCAAATCTACCAACAATACTTAGCACTAACCTTAAATTGCACATGACAAGCTCTTCTCTGATTTCAGTTTCACCAGCTTGTAAACGAATGAAGAGTTCCTTCATTTCCTCGTGCTTTAAAATTGGCAAAGTCGATGTATCTAAGCCGCAAAGATCTACTTTTGTTCGCATATTCGATTCCTCCGGATGTTATTCTCTGACTAAACCGTGACATCAGTTTGTCCGAGAGAAACAAGAATATGCACAAAAGCTATGACCAATTTTAGGTAGGTTAATTTTCCCTTTCTAAGAAATTGGTTGATTTAAATTTTCACGTAAATCCTGAATAATTTTCTTTTCCAAGCGGGAAATATAGGATTGTGATATCCCTAAATGATCTGCCACTTCTTTTTGCGTCATTTCCACCTTCCCATTGAGACCAAAACGGCATTCCATAATATATCGTTCACGTGCACCCAATAAATTAATGGCATGGAACATATGCTGACGTTCAATTTTTTTCTCCACATTATCAAGAATAATGTGCTCTTCTGTACCTAAAATATCTGATAGTAATAATTCATTTCCATCTGCATCAGAGTTTAATGGTTCATCTAATGACACTTCACCCTTCATACGACTAGTTTTTCGTAAGTGCATTAAAATTTCATTTTCAATGCATCGTGATGCGTAAGTTGCAAGCTTAATATTTTTATCTGTATTGAACGTTTCAATCGCCTTTATTAACCCGATAGAACCAATGCTGATTAAATCTTCGATTGGTGTCCCCGTATTGTCAAAACGTCTAGCAATATAAACAACAAGACGTAAATTACGTTCAATTAGTGTGTCTCTAGCACGTAAATCACCTTTCATAAAGGATGCAATGACTGTAACTTCTTCTTCTCGACTTAGTGGCACTGGCAATGAATCATTTCCCCCTATATAGTACGTTTCACGACTACGAAACTTACTCCAAAATTTTTTCAAGCTAGCAAGTAGCCTAAGAAGCAATAGTTCTCCCCCTCTATGAGTTATTTGAAAGCGCTGAAAAATGTAAAATTGCTGCTGTGCTATGTGGAAAATTTTTAGCCTTTTTTGTTAAAACGATATATTCATTCGATTTCACCTGCGAAGGCTCCCCCTTTATAAGCCATTCATCAAAGCGAAAACCTAATACAACAGTTTGTTGCTGTACAGTATTGATATGAATAAATCGTATATAACGCTGATAATCTTCTGAAAACATAGATACATTGTACGGATCTGTTTCTTGCCATTCTATTAATGATTTGCGGAAATCCGCAGGTAAATGTGGACTTAAAGCTGTATATGAGACGAAATGAACGGGCTTACCTGAAAGCGGCTCAATTGCTTGGTTACCTGTATCCACAAAAGCTGAAAGTGGTATTAGTGCACCAAAGATTTTTAAAGTTGTTTCAAATACAAATTGTCCACTTAAACGCTCTAGCTTCACAAACCCCCATTGCTTATAGAATGCAACGAGATTTAAAACTGCGAGTACAAAACAAATCATTATAAAATGGGTGGCAGAAAGTTTGTTTAAAAAAGGTTGTAGTGCTGTTAACAATCCACCGATAACGATCGTTGCTGTTAAAACGATCGGTCCTTGCTTTTGGAAGCTTCGAATCTTAAAGCGAAAAGCTATACCTATGAGTAATATAAAACTAAGAACCGTAGTCCACAGCATTTGACCGCCAATTACAGCTACTAAACTACTACAAAACGAACTCATTAATAATCTTGAATTCTTGACCAAAACCCCTGTTACTCTTGCCGTAAACGTGAGTATCGCTAGATTGAAAAGCGTATTAATGAGCACCAGCCATTCTCCATACATAACAGCCGCCTCCTACTTACAAAGTTAGCACGTTACACCCACAAATATTGTCAAACAATCGCATCATTTCCTTAAAATGTTTTGACAAAATACATGGTTTCCTTACACAAATGAACATCTCGACAACAAATATAAAAAGCTCGTATTTTACATATGTAAAATACGAGCTTTTTAGAAGTTGTTTTATTTCAATTAACCACGATTTTTGCGATTACGTAAAAATGCTGGGACCTCAAGCATGTCATCCTGTGCATAATTTTGCTGATTTTGACGTGGCTGCTCTTGTTGAACATGCATTTCTTGTCGTTGTTCACGAATTGGTGCTTGTTGTTGTGGAGCAGATTGTCTATTCATATTAAGTGACGGTTTTACTGTATGACGTTGTTGTTGTAAAGCTTCTTCCGAGAAGCCTGTTGCGATAACTGTCACAATGATTTCATCTTTTAGATTTTCATTAATAACAGAACCGAAAATCATATTTACTTCTTCATCAGATGCAGAAGCTACGATATCTGCGGCTTCTTGCACTTCAAATAAGCTAAGGTTAGAGCCACCTGTAATATTCATAAGAACACCTTTAGCACCATCGATAGACGATTCTAGTAAAGGGCTCGAAATGGCTTTCTTTGCAGCTTCTGAAGCACGGTTTTCACCAGTAGCAATACCGATACCCATTAATGCTGAGCCTTTGTTTGACATAATTGTTTTCACGTCTGCAAAGTCTAAGTTAATAAGACCAGGTGTTGCGATTAAATCAGAAATACCTTGGACACCTTGACGAAGTACGTTATCCGCTTCTCTGAAAGCTTCTAACATTGGTGTTGATTTATCGACAATTTGTAATAGCTTGTCGTTCGGGATAACAATTAGTGTATCCACGGCTTCTTTCATACCACCAATTCCGCCGATAGCCTGTGTTTGACGTTTACGTCCTTCAAATGTAAATGGACGTGTCACAACACCTACTGTTAGTGCTCCTAACTCACGAGCAATTTGTGCAATTACTGGTGCTGCACCAGTACCAGTTCCTCCACCCATACCGGCAGTGACGAAAACCATGTCTGCGCCACGTAGAACCTCTTCTAATTGCTCACGACTTTCTTCAGCCGCTTTTTTTCCTACTTCTGGATTAGCACCTGCACCTAATCCACGCGTCAGTTTAGCACCAATTTGAAGCCTAACCTCCGCCTTTGATAAATTCAGTGCTTGTGAATCTGTGTTAACTGCGATAAAGTCAACACCTTGTACACCATGTTCTATCATTCGATTGACAGCGTTGTTACCGCCGCCACCAACACCTATGACCTTTATTACTGCAAGTTCATCTACATTTGTATCAAATTCTAACATCTCTTTTTCCTCCCACGGTAACTCGACTCTGTATCAATCATTACGCATTCTAGTTAATCAAAAAACTTATCAAATAATTTTTTTGCTCTCCCGATTACGCTTTCTTTTGGTTCTGAAGGTGCAGAATACTCTTGCTTTTTAGGCATAGCTGCTTGAGCTCCTACAGCTGCATATTCAACAGGTTGCGTATTCGTACTTTTACCGTAAAAATCATCTTCTAAATAGGCGTAACGAATAAGTCCAACTGCCGTTGCAAATGAAGGCTCTCTAACGCCAATATAATCGGGTGTATAAATTCTTACACGCGTTTGAAGAATTTGACGTGCTAACTGGGCAATACCTTCAAGTTTAGCAACACCACCAGTTAAAACAACGCCACCAGGTAAATCTCTAACACCTAGACGTGCTAACTCGTCAATCACTAATTCTAGTAATTCTTCTAGGCGAGCGCCAATAATTTCTGAGATATAGCGTTGGCTATATTGATCAGTAGAATCTGTTCCTACAATCGGTACTTCAAAGATTTCATCGTCAGATGCATCATCATAAAAGGCATGTCCAAATTGGTGTTTGATATTTTCAGCCTGTTCTGTTGGTGTCTTTAAAACGATGGAAATATCTTTCGTTATATGATCACCACCAACTGGTAGGACGCCTGTATGCGTTAACAATCCCTCTTCAAATACCGCAATTGTAGTAGAGCCGCCTCCTATGTCTACAAAGGCAGTTCCTTGGTTTTTCTCATCTTCAGTTAATGCAAAGTAGCCTGATGCTAATGGTTGCAAATATATTTCTCGTATACTTAAACCTGCACGCTCAACACAGCGAAGAACATTGTGTAAAAGCGTTTTGGATGTCGTTATCATTGTTGCATCCATTTCTAGACGGATGCCAATCATACCACGAGGATCTTTAATTTCATCAAGATTGTCCACAATAAACTGTCTTGGAATGATGTTAACTAATTCACGTTCAGGAGGTATTGACATGACTTGTGCAGATTCTACCACTCTGTCTAAATCATCATCTGTAATTTCTCTGTTTTCACTATTTACAGCGACAACACCTTTAACTAGCTGTAACATCGTTTGGTTAGCAGGAACGCCTAGAACGACTTCGTGAATTTGATAACCTGTCATTCGTTCGGCTTGTTCTACCGCTTTTCGAATAGATTGAACTGTTGCATCGATGTCAACAATTGCTCCTTTTCGAACCCCATTCGATTTTACATTTCCGACGCCAATTACATGTAATTGTCCGTCACTCATTTCACCTATTAATACCTTGATAGAGGAGGATCCAATATCAAGTGAAATGTATAAATCTTGCTGATTCAATTCGCTGCACCTCCTTGAAAAATGCTCTTATTTTCATTCTATTGTAAATTTGGCATAATGTCTAAGCAAATCGAGTATTTTGGTCAATTTTTCTCTTAATCTATGGAAGTTTTTTCTTTCTTGTGACGTTTCTCATCTAAGCGAGTTAGTAATATACGCCTAATTATTGCGATATTTTGGAATAAACGTACTCCAAAAGCGAAAATGGCTGCTAAATACAAATCTATCCCTAAATTCACACCTATAAACGCTAACCCTGCTGCGAGAACTATATTAAAAAAGAATCCTGATACAAAAACTTTATCGTCGTACACTTGCTGTAATTGAGCACGGATACCACCAAATAATGTATCTAAAGCTGCTAAAACTGCTATTGACAGATAATTTTCATACATAGAGGGGATTTGTATATTTGTTAACAAGCCAAGGGCAAGTCCAAATATCAAACCTAAAAATGGTAGCCACATAAATTAATCTCCTTTTTTTACCTCTGCTAAGTAATCATTTGTCAATGGCTGATCAAATGCTGGAATTTGTAATTGATCTATTGGCTCTTCAATTACTAAATTATAATTATCTAAATAAAATGAATCTATAAACGTCGAGGCTTGAAGCGAATTATACATTTTTTGAGCTGCTTTATAGTCGCTTGTCCCAACATATATATCAAATTTAGGTGACGACAATGGTACACTATTCACCGTTGTCTTCCCATTTATGTCCCGAATGGCTGTTGTTTGAACAACACGATTGCCATCTATTGAAACACTTGTTGCATCGTTTTTAAACAGCGTATTTAATAATTGAGTTAATAAATCGGGCGATATTTCTTTAATGTCATAGCCCATCTCCATTAATTCAGGTGCTGGTTCAATCCGAAGTATGACACCAGGCCCTATCACTTCTGTTAGTCCAGCCTGTTGCTTTAAACGATTCAATGTTTCATGTAAAGCTGCTTGCTGATTTACCTTTTCAGATTGCTCATAGCGATCCACTACTTCATGAAGTGAGCGAATTTCTGCCAGTAATGCGGAATGCCTTTGCTTTTCTTGTGCTAATTCCTCTCTTATTGCCCAAATATCTCGTGTATCTCGCTCTGCTGGTTTTTGTATGGTATTGTATTGTACCGCTATCATCAAACCGATAATAAATAGCACGATCGTTATTCGGGTGTACATATTTCTTCGCAAAATAGCCCCTCCTAGACGTATCGTATGCCTCTCTCAGAAGTCAATGTAAAACTTCTATGGAGGCTGAAATTAGACTTTAAACATGAACTAGGACTTGTCCTTAACTTTCTACTTTTACTCTTGGCATTGTAAGTTTTTGATGTTCTTCTAAAGACACCACAATATTGTCATTTAGTAATTGATCAACGACACCGCCATTTAAATTTAAAGAAGCCATTAAAGTATCAGAATCTCCTACAGCTTCTATTACAAAAGGAGCGGGATGCTGTGTACCATCAATAGTTATGACTGGACCATTACATCGGATATAGGAATTGGCCAAGACACGTTGCCCATTAATAGCAATGGCTTGGGCACCCGAAATTTTCAATTCATTCAACAATTTAAAAACGTGGCTTTCATGAACGATATAATCATTCGGATTCAAAGATTTTGGATCATAATCACCATCTTGGAGAGTAATCCGTATTCCTTTTCCATCACTCTTCAACTCACCAAGTAAGAGCCGTAAATCCTCCGCTTGTTCAACAAGCTTCTTATAGTCCTTCTCATCAGAGGCAAATGATTTCTCATACTTCCGAATTTGCTCCTGTAGGCTATTTAACTCTTCCGTTAACTCTTTATTGCGTTCTTGCTGAGTGATCAATTCCTCACGATACGAATCTTCTTGCTCAAAAAGCTCTGAATTAATTGTACCTGCTTCGCGGTTATCTTTTGCCTGATTATATGAATAGCCAATAATAAACCCTGTTGTCACACAAACAATCAATAATTCAAATTGTTTTCTAGAAAAAAAACTCCCTTTGCTATTCTTCTTGTTGTTCATCTTCTGTCACTTCCTGGTCAACCATTTCCCCATCTTCATTAGCTTCCATGTCGATGCTTATTTTGTTGTACTCCTCATTAAAAGGACGATAATAGGAACCGACCTCTAAATCAATCACACCTTTTTCTAAATTTGCAATTTGTGCAACAATAGAGGGGTAATAATTTAACTTATCCGCAAGCGTCTGAATAATAGCTCGTACCTCATAGCCATCATTCATATAAAGCTTTACTGCGTTCGGATTTGTATCATTACTATTCGTGTTAACCTGAGAAATTAAAGCTAATACTTCTGGTTTTAATTGTGCTAACTGTGCAACTAGTTTTTTAATTGTTTTTTCACCAGTAATACCAATAAAAACAGGTGCATCAATTGGAGTATCATTGCCCTTTTGCTCAAAACGTTCACCATTTTCAAGCAACGGATAATAGGTTCCATCCCCAGCCAAATACGCAACTTTTTTCCATTCTTTCACATCTATCGTTACGCCTCGAAGCCAGTTACGTTTAACATGTGCTTCTTTTACCCATTTATCCTTTAACAGAAGATTCTCCACGTCTTCTATTTTGAACCCCCACATTGATTTACCTAGCGCAAGGGTACTTGTCTCCACATAATGTTCATGATCTACCAGCTTCGCACCATTGACTGTTATTTTATTGATGTTACTGTAAGGAGATTGAAAATAAAGGAGTACTGCTAACACAATAAAGAAAAGTAATATTAGCACGATAAATTTACGATTTGTACGCTTTTTTCGTCGCTTTTTTAGCGTAGGTATACGATCTTCTATATCAATTACTTTCTCCAAAAAGTACTCCTCCTTTATATTTATTTCGCTAATTGATAAATAATACCTATTATTAACCACATTGTGACTAAAGATGTTCCTCCATAGCTAATAAAAGGCAATGTAACGCCGGTTACAGGTACTAAACCTATTACTACAGCTATATTAAGAAACGCTTGCACCATCAGCATTGTGACTAGCCCTATAATCGCATAATAGGATGTTCGGCTTTTAGCCTGTACAGCAAATCTATAGCCCGCATAAATTGTCAGTACGAATAGTGCTAAAATAAAGAGACCACCAATCAAGCCGACTTCTTCCAAAATAATAGCGTAAATAAAGTCATTTTGTGGCTCAGGCAAATATAGAAACTTTTGCCGACTTTGTCCAAAACCATGACCAAAAATTCCGGCAGGACCAATCGCCATTAGTGATTGCACTGCTTGGAACCCACTTACCAAGGGATCAGCCCATGGATCGAGGAATGCTTCTATTCGCTTTAGTCGATATGGTGCAGTTGCAATTAACCCTACTAGTCCCGCTATACCAACCAGCATAATCATGGCATATAGTTTTAACGGGTACCCAGCGACAAAAAACAATAAAAATACAGCCACAACAAGAATAAATACTGAACCGAAGTCAGGCTGCAACATAATCAAAGCAACAGGGATTAATAGGATTAAAGCATGGCGCCAATTAACAACGGGAGTCCCTGTTTTATGCTGCGCTAAAATATGACTCAGGTAAACAATGACAGTTATTTTCGTTAGCTCCGCTGGCTGGATTGTCAATGGACCAACCCCTATCCAGCTTTGCGAACCATTTCGCACTAGCCCAATACCAGGTATTAACACTAGAACAAGTAAAATTAACGAAAATATATAGGCCATTTTCCAAAAGGACTGCTCTCTCAAAATATTTAATCGAATTGTGATTAAAAATACAATTATGGCTACCACAAAGTATACGCTTTGCTTCATATAAAACGGCATTTTTCCACTATAATGAATGGCACTCCAATAAGTCCCCGCAGAATAGACGAAAATAATGCCGATTACTGATAGCATCAAAGTTGTGACGAGCAATAAGTAACTTTCTTTCCCTCTCAGTAATGCCATCCTTCCAAAGTCAAGTATATTCTAAAATAGTTACAGGCTCATTACAGCTTCATTACAGCATCAATAAAAACATCTCCGCGTATTTCAAAGCTGTCATATTGATCCCAGCTTGCACATGCTGGAGATAATAAAATAATATCTCCCTCTGCTGACATCGGTGCTGCATAGTGTACAGCGTCTTCCACATTTTGAGCGATAACTGTTTGTTGGACACCGCATGATTTTGCAAATTCAACAAAACGTAGTCCAGTTTCTCCGAATGCGACGACGCCTTTCACATGATTCATACTAGATCGAAGCTCCTCAAAAGAGTGTCCTCGATCTAAACCACCTGCTAGCAAAATAACTGGCGCTTGGAATGCGTCTAAAGCACTTTTTGTTGCTAAACAGTTAGTAGCTTTGGAGTCATTATAAATCTTCCGACCATTCCATTCGCGTACGAATTGAGTACGGTGTCTCACTCCGCCAAATGTTGCTAAAACCTCTTCCATTTTCCCTTTGTCACAGCCAACTAAAATACAGGCTGCCACTGCTGCTAGGATGTTCTCTAAATTATGCTTACCAGGCAGCGCGATATTCGCCCGGTCCATATAAGGCTCCCCTTGCCAATATATCGTTGTATCATCTGCGCTGATTCCGTCGACAGTACGTCCATTTGAACTGAATGGAATTTTTTGCGCATTCGATTGCGCTGCATATTCAACTACAATTGGTTGATCAGCATTATAAATAAAGTAATCACTTTCATCCTGATTACACGTCACAGCAAACTTTGCTTCCGCATAATTATCAAATGTTCCATGATAGTCAAGATGGGCATCATAAAGGTTTGTTAGAATAGAAATTTTTGGCTTAAATGTTTTTGTCCCCATCAATTGGAACGATGACAGCTCTGTTACAATAATGTCATCTTCATTAGCTTCTTTAGCGACGCCACAAGCAACTGTACCGATATTCCCTGCAATCAAAGGATTCTTACTTCCGTTGTTCAACATATCGAATATTAAAGTAGTCGTCGTTGTTTTCCCATTCGAGCCTGTAATACCTATAAATGGTGCATCACTGATTAAATAAGCAAGTTCAATCTCCGTCCACACCGGAATATCGCGATGGAGAGCATCCGCTACAATGCGATTACTATAAGGAATACCTGGGTTTTTAACGACTAATTCAAAACCTTCATCCAGTAAATCCTCAGGGTGACGACCACAAATCACGGTAATCCCCTTTTGTAATAGCCCCTGAGCATCCGGGCTTTCATCAAATGGTTTGGAATCATTGACTGTGACAAAGGCGCCGAGCTCATGTAAAATTTCTGCAGCGGCCACACCACTTTTTGCTAGGCCTAACACAAGTACTTTTTTATGTTGTAAATCTGTATAGTTTTTCATTAAAACGCCTCCGATAAGACTGCAATCAATGCTACTGCTAGGGCAGTTGACCAGAAGACAAGCACTACTTTCCACTCTGACCAACCTGATAATTCAAAATGGTGATGGATTGGACTCATCTTAAAAATACGCTTTTTACGCAGTTTAAAGCTACCTACCTGTAAAATAACGGATAATGTTTCGATGACAAATACCAAGCCAACTAGTAAAAGTAAAAACTCTTCTTTTACTAATACCGATACCATGGCTAACGCCCCACCTAATGCTAATGAACCCGTATCACCCATAAATACTTTTGCTGGATTCGCATTAAATAATAAAAACCCTAATAATGCTCCTGTAACAGCAAAGGCAAATAAAGCAATATCAGCTTGGCTTTGGAAAAGTGCAATAACGCCAAATGCCGCAAAAGCAATCGATGCAGTTCCTGCCACTAGTCCATCTAAACCATCTGTTAAATTCACCGCATTGGAGAAGCCTACTAACCAAAAAATTAAAAAGGCAACATAGAAGACACCAAGATCAACTGTCCAATTTGTAAATGGAATAGCAAGTGTTGTATCAAACGATCCAACATGCAGTAGAAAATATGCAAGGATGGCGATAACTATTTGACCAATTAATTTTTGAAGAGAGGTTAACCCCAAATTCCTTTTAAATACAACCTTCAAACCATCATCCAGTAAACCTATTAAGCCAAATCCTGCTAATACTAGTAAAAGTACTACGGTCTGTGTCGTTAATAAATCTAAAAAGCTTCCTACACCAACAGTTGTTAGGACGATAGAAATTAAGAAAATTATACCGCCCATTGTTGGTGTACCAGCTTTTTTCATATGTGATTTCGGTCCCTCTTCACGAATACTTTGCCCAAACTTTAGGCGTCGAAGAAGTGGAATACTAATTGGTGCCAGGATAACTGTTACTATAAAAGCAAGAGCTAAAATGGTAAGTGTTGTTGCGAGTTTCATTGAAAAATCTCCTTTAAATCTTGTTTCACTTTCTTCGTTAGGAAAAAAGCATAAACTTTCATTTATTTATTACTACCCTTCATAATAATAGTGGTTCTTTCCCATTTTTTAAAGGTAAAGTTAGTTCAGTTCTCCAAATATAAATGAATGGTACCATCTTGTTTGATAACACTATCCACTTCAGGTAACTGGTTACCAATTTTAGTCCCTTCTCCATGCCATTCTATACGGAATGGATAAAACTGCTTGGCAATATCATCCTTTGTTTGCCCGATGAAATTCGGTACCTTCACAGTAATTGGATCTCCATACCGATAATCCTTTTCAAGCTGTTCCTTCGATTTTTCAATACCTATAAACGGTGCAACATCCTCAATAATTTGCCCAACAATAGGAGCTGCGACAACGCCACCAAACTGCGTCGTCTTTTTAGGGTTGTCGACTGCTACATAGACGACAATTTGTGGATTGTCAGCAGGTGCAAAGCCAATAAATGATACGATATATTCTCCACTTTTGTAACGGCCGTTTTCAACCTTTTGTGCTGTTCCGGTTTTACCGCCAATTCGTAAACCATCCCGGAAGGCTTGTCGACCTGAGCCATTCGCTACAACAGACTCCAATGCGCCCCGAACCTTTGCAGAAGTCTCCTCACGAATCACCTGATTTTTGACAACAGGCTTAGTTTCCTGTATGACTTCCCCGGTATTAGGATTAAATACTTTTTTCACAACATAAGGCGTATAAAGCTTGCCTCCATTTATTGCTGCTGCTACCGCTTGAACTTGCTGAATGGGAGTTACCGCTACCCCTTGCCCAAATGAGGTTGTTGCCTGTTCAACAGGTCCGAAGGCTTCCTTAGAGAATAATATTCCTGAAGCTTCACCAGCAATATTGGAACCAGTCTTTTGACCAAAGCCAAAATCTTTAATATATTGCAATAGTCGCTCATTACCTAACCGCTGCCCTAATTCAATAAAGCCTGGGTTACAGGAATTCTCCACAACTTCTAAAAAGGTTTCATGTCCATGCCCTTCACGCTTCCAACAACGAAGTCTTGCTCCAGCGACCATCGTATACCCTGGATCATAAAAAGTATCATGCTCTAAATCCACTAAATTTTCTTCCAATGCAGCACTTAGCGTAATAATTTTAAAAGTAGAACCTGGCTCGTACGTCATCCACACAGGTAAATTCCGATTATAAATCGCAGGCTCAACTAATTGATATTCAGCCGGATTGAAAGTTGGATAAGAGGCTAACGCTAAAATTTCACCATTATTTGGATTCATAGCAATCGCCAATGCTTGGTCCGCTTCATAGCGCTCCATAGCCTGTGACAATTCACGTTCAACGACCTGTTGGACATCAACGTCGATCGTTAGCTCGATAGTTGCCCCATCCTCGCCAGCCTTCCAAGCACTCGCGACATTCGGTAAATTATTGCCCTTTGCATCGGTAAAGAGGCGAATTGCAGATGAATTAGCCTGCAAAAACTTATCATATTCATATTCGATACCAGCTAAGCCTTGTGCATCATACCCTGTAAAGCCTAAAAATCGAGATAAAAGTGTCCCATATGGATAGTCTCTTGAGTAGTCGACACCACTATATAGTCCTTCAATTTGTAAGCCCTGTAATTCCACTGCTTTTTCATAGGGGATATTTTTCCCCTCAGGCGCTAGCTTTACTAAATAGGCTTTTTTCTTCATCTTCTCTAAAAGTTTCCCTTTGTCCACTCCTAGAACTTGCGCAATTTTTTCAGCCGCTCCTTCAATATCTTTACTCTGGGAAGGCATAAAATATAATGTTGGTGCTAGCTTATTGGTTACAATACTCTCACCATCTCGATCAGTAATATGCCCTCGTTCATTAGCAAATGGTATTTCTCGGTCCCAGTTCTCTTCTGCCTTCGTTGTCAGTTCCTTTTGATCCAACACTTGCAAAAAGAAAAGCCTAATCACTATCGCCACTGCAGCACACATAAACAACACATATAAAATACGTAAACGCTTTTTAGAATGGATAGAAATCCACTTCATTCGACATCACACCTTGTTTTTTACAACGTATGAAATAAAGTGGACTTCTATTCAGTATTATTCATCTTCTACTTGTTCAATTTCACCCTCAGAAGCTGCCTCGACATCTTGTACAAAGCTTTCAGCAGGTGTTTTGAGCTTAACAACAATCGGTGAATTATCCGTTATAGTAGTCCCTGGAGACACACTTTGACTCGCTACAAAGCCTTCACCGAAAATCTCCATCTCTACCCCTGTCATAGATTTGAAAACAAGTAAATTTCTCAATGACCAATTCGTAAAGTCTGGCAATATGATATCTCCATCCGTCTTCAAAAATACATAACTACCTTTAACTAGTTGTTTAGTATCTTTCGGATATTGATCTATGATTTTACCCCCGCTTCCAACAATAACAGGCTGTAATCCATCATTTTCTAGCTCTACTTCAATCGCCTCAGCACTTTGGCCTGTATAATCCTTCACATCTACCTTGTCCACATACTGTACATCACCTGGATTAATATTAAGGTGCTTTAAGCTATTTAACATAACAGGATTAAACACTTTAGATACCGGGACTGATCCAAGCTCATTATTTAACTTAGGTTTTTTCACTGAGACATACATGATGAGCTGAGGATCATCGACAGGAGCCATTCCTAAAAATGAATAGAGGAATTGGTTAGCACCCCAAGCATATGTACCATCTGCTCTCGGAATTTGTGCTGTCCCTGTCTTCCCTGCAACCTCATAATCCTCTAGTATAAAATCCTTCGCAGTACCAAATTCAGATGTCAGTGTAGAGGCAAGGATTTCTCGTACTTGTTTCGCTGTATCTGCTTTGATTGGTTGTCCTTTTTCAACAGGTTCATGGTTTTGAATAACCTTCCCTGTTGATGAATCAACGATACGGTCAATCACATAAGGCTGCATCATCTTACCATCATTCGCAATAGCAGTCATGGCTTGGATCATTTGGATAGGTGTTACGGTTGACCCTTGCCCATATGTTGTCGTTACTCGTTGAATTGGATATTTTGATAATATTGTACCTGCCGCTTCATTCGGTAAATCAATTCCGGTTTTATGCCCAAAGCCAAAGCGATCTAAATACTCAATAAAGACATCTTCACCAATTAATTTTAATAAGTTTGCCATGGCTGTATTCGAAGATCGTTGGAATCCTTCTAAATAGGTGATAGGGCCCCAACCGACCTGATTATGATCTCGGATAGTACGGTCAAGTATAGTATAAGAACCTGATTGGTAGAATGTGTTTGGTTGCCATGTATTTGTATCAATAGCTGAAGCTAGTGTAAATGTTTTCATCGTTGAACCAGGCTCAATCGTTTCTTCAATTACCTCGTTCAGCCATTTCATATTTTGACTATCACGTGTTTCTGGGTTAAATGTAGGACGCTGAGACATCGCTAATATTTTCCCAGTCTTCGGATCTGCTACAACAGCCGTCATGGACTCAGGATTATATTCCTGTTCAACCTTTGTCATTGCTTCCTCTAAAAAGCTTTGGATGGTTTTATCGAGCGTTAAATAAATGTCGTCCCCATCTTTAGCAGGTGTCACCATCTTCTCGCTGTTCGGTAATAAATAACTGAAAGCATCTGTTTCGTATTTCATTTTACCGTTAACACCTGTCAGTTCTTTGTCATACGTATACTCTAGGCCCATTTCTCCTTTTGTAGTAACAGTTCCGTCCGCATTATCCTTTTTCAGTGCATAGCCAATTAAATGGGAGGCAAAGACACCATTTGGGTAATAACGTTTTAAATCACTAACAAATAGAATTCCCGGTAATTTTTCTTCCTTAATTTTACTCATAACCTCGTGACTAATACCGCGTCCGGAACTCCCAAATTCCACTTGATATAATGGTTCACCATCGCTTCTATAACGGTTATTTAGTTTTTTAAGAACTTCATCTTCTTTTCCTTGCATTGCTGGAATATACTTCGCTAAAACTTGAGCCGTTTTTTCAGCATCTACCACATGCCTAGGTTTCTTTGGATCTGTAGTAGCTGCCTCACTTACGACTGCAACTAGGCGATAACTTAACGTATCTTCTGCAATCACTTGACCGTTTTGGTCATAAATCTTTCCTCGGTTTGCTGTGATAACACTTTCCTTACCATACTTAGCAGCTGCTCTTGCTGCAAGCTCCTGTCCTTCTACTTGCCCTGTCGCCTGAATGTTCACCATTCTTGTGAATAATAGAAAAAAGAGCCCTCCATAAAAAATCATTAATAGAAAGGCTCCCCATTGGAATCGAAATCTCTTTTTTTTCATTCTCCCGGCACTACCTTTACATTTTTCTCATTTTGAGTTAAACCGAGTTCTTTCGCTTTTTTCCATATGTTATCGTATGTAGAAAGTTCACTTACACGAACCGTTAAGTCAACATTCTGTTTTGCAATCTCATCTGCTTCTGATTCGATCTTTTGAATGTCCATGCTTGTCGTTTGAATAGCTGCTTGTTTATTTAATACTAGGACTCCTAATACAGCAATAATGCTAACTAAAACAATTAGCATTGTCTTCTCAAACTTCTGGTTCGTTTTTTTACGACGTATGATAGTGGGTTGTGGACTAGGTGGTGTTATCGGTTGTTGCACTTGTTGATGTTGGTGCTGTTGCCTTACACGTACGGCTGCCATTTACTCACGCCCTTTGTCGTTAATTTTCTCCACCACTCTAAGCTTTGCTGAACGAGCCCGATTATTCACTTCTAATTCTTCATCTGAAGGAAGAATTGGCTTTCGTGAAATAAGCTTTAAAGTTGGCTTCATGTCATCTGGAATTACTGGTAAATTTGGTGGTAATTCCGGTAATGATGACGCTTCCTTAAAGATTGTCTTGCATAGGCGGTCCTCCAATGAATGGAACGTAATGACACTAATGCGTCCACCTACGTTTATCATATCTATCGCATCGACTAATGAATCCTCTGCCGCGCCTAACTCGTCATTGACAGCAATTCTTATTGCTTGGAAAATGCGCTTTGCTGGATGCCCACCTTTTCGGCGTGCCGCTGCTGGAATACCCTCTTTAATAAGCTCTACAAGTTGTCCAGTTGTTTCAATTGGTGCTGACTTACGAGCCTCTTCAATTTTACGAGCAACTTGCTTTGAAAACTTTTCTTCTCCATAACGGAAAAAAATACGTACTAAATCTTCATATGCCCATTGATTGACAACTTCAAAAGCTGTAAGTGTTGCCGTTTGATCCATGCGCATATCAAGTGGTGCATCATGGTGATAGCTAAAGCCTCGCTCAGGGGTATCTAACTGAGGTGAAGATACGCCTAAGTCATATAAAATACCATCCACTTGTTCAAAACCATGAGCTAATAATTCTTCTTTTAAATACCGGAAATTCGAATGAATAAATGTGACGCGCTCAATATAAGGCGCTAATCGAATTTTCGCATTTTCGATAGCCGTCATATCTTGATCGAAACAAATTAAACGGCCTTTATCAGATAATTGTTGCACTAAATATTCACTATGGCCTGCACCACCTAACGTACAGTCCACATATACACCATCAGGATCGATGTTCAACCCATCAACAGTTTCTTTTAATAACACGGTTGTATGATCGAACATACCACTCGCTCCTTTCAGGCCTTAACCTCATGTCATCTTTGAATGGACATGCTTATCAAAAGTTAAAAATCAAAGCCAATCATATTTTCTGCAATTTCATTAAAAGATTGTTCAGACTCGCTGAAGTAAGCTTCCCATGCATCCTTAGCCCAAATCTCAATTCGATTTGAAACCCCCAACACTACACATTCCTTTACAAGATGTGCATGTTGCATAAGAGTAGCTGGAATATTAATTCGCCCCTGCTTGTCTATTTCTACCTCTGTTGCGCCAGAAAAGAAAAACCTTGCAAATGCACGTGTATCCTTTTTGGTCATCGGTAAATCTTTTAACTTTTCTTCGAGTTTTCGCCATTCATTCATAGGATAGCCAAATAGACAGTTATCGAGACCTCTTGTGACAACAAACGCTTCGCCTAAAGCTTCACGAAATTTTGCCGGCACGATTAATCGCCCTTTCGCATCAACGGAGTGTTGATATTCTCCCATGAACATACTACTCACCCCACTTTATTAAATAATGTACCACATCCCCCCACTTTCCTCCACTTTTTTTAAAAAAAACTTGACATTTTATCTCTTAATGTGCAATTAGACCTTGATGGAAATTTTTGATATATGCTAAATGACATAAAGAAAGAGCTATCCTTAGGAGGATAGCTCTCTAAATACTATTTTTATAGACAAAATTCATCAAATCCATATTGTATCAAAAAATCACCTAGGTATAAAGAACCTGGCGCATAGGTTTATAAATAAAGTAAATAGTGGTGTTTGCCAATACTATAGTTTTGCTTTAACATTTCAGCAATCAACATAGGTCCAAACTCATTAAAATATTGGTATGGATTATAAGTTCTTTCCTGGAAACCTTCGTTTGGATACAACTCATTTTGTAGCGTCGTAAATTTGCGGATAGTAGTTTCATGCTTGTCGAGTACAGTTTGCTCGATTTTTTGCTGAAGATAGTCAAATTGTTTTGCATGATTTTCTTGATTTTTCACAAGGATTTTATCTAAAGTTAAATGCTGTTCCTCTAAATACGATGCAAGCTCACTGTACTTTTCTGCTAACAACTGCTCCATAGCCTGAATTTGACGTTTAGCCTCACTATCCTGCACATCATCAATAAAACGCTCTTTCATTTCTAAAGCTTTGCCATTCCAAACATCTGTAACAGTCAATTGATGTTCACACAATAATTGCTCTACATGACGCGTCACAATCGTCATATGAAGGCGAGGGGCAAAAATAGGCATTTGTAGGTCTAATACAGAAAATGCACTTTTTAATGTTGCCCAATAAGCTAATTCACCAGGGCCACCGACGAATGCCAGTACAGGGAACGTCATTTCCTGCATTAACGGACGTGACACTACGTTATTACTCAAACGCTCTGGATATTTCTCGGCAATCTCTAGTAGCTCTTCACGAGTAAACTTAAGGTTTGCCGCTAAATTAATAAATAGATCATTTTTTCTTTCCAAAAGATGACGTTCTCCATCCTCTACATAGAATAGATTAGCTGCCTCTCTTGTCGCTAAAATAGGTTTACCGTAGCCCGTTTGCTCTAGCAGCTCTTCCTTTTCTGTTACAACTCTAGCAATTTCTTCACTATGCTGAATGATGTGTGCAAAATTGTTACTTTCATATTGACGGAAATTATAATCCGCTGCATCAATGAACAGTAACCCTTCATCTTTAAATAATTGGTTCATTAAGCGCGCAAAGAAATCAGTAAATGTCTCACTTTCGTTTAGCACATCTACTAATTGTTTAATAAGCGCCTCTGTATACTCGGTTTCCCCTATGTCTCTAACAATGGTATTAATAAATTGTGTCATCGACTCTTTATTGAGCATTGTTGCCGAGGCCATTGTTTTACGTCTAGAGCGCTCACTGTATGCACGTTTTTTTAATAACTCACCATGCACCGTATAAGTATGATTAATTTCTTCCAAATCATGATCTTCTCCAGCTATCCAAAAAACAGGTACGACAGATTTTTGAAGCTTCGCACTTTGCTCTTTTGCTAACACAATGACTGAAATCGCTTTATGAACGGAGTAAAGAGGGCCAGTTAAGATACCTGCTTGTTGGCCACCGATTATGACCATAGCTCCTTGTTCTAGTTGTTGTAAATGTTCATTCGCTTTTTGTGATAGCCCTAGTGGCTCCATAAATTGACGGATGATGGCTGTCAGCTCTTTTTGATCTCTGGCATGTTGTGCTAAATGCTTCGCTCTTTCCTCAAAAGCCTGATCATTAAAATCGTATTCAAAAAACTGATGAATGGCAGTATTTGGCGACCAGTAATCGGCTAGCACATTATTTTTTATAGGTACTTGGATAGACTCCAGTTTCATTTAACATAAGCTCCTCTACTCACTCAATCATTATTTTACTTATAACGAGAAATTGATTCCCCCACATATTATGCACATGATGCTGTAAATGTTTTTAGCCCATATTGCATTTCCCCCACCATGTACATAGCACTGTGCAATATTATTGAACTATTCTTCTAGCACTAGGCTTTATGACGTTTAATCAGTTTCCCATCCATAAAGAATGATTTTTTATATCTACTTTATAATGCTATTATTTTAACCCTTATAGCTCCAACATGAAAAGAAAATGCTTAGGCAACCTGTAAATAGTCTACAAGGGACTGAATGACACCGATTATGCAGATCACAACATAACCGATGCTCAGTAATAAAAATAAAAAACGCCAAATTTTCTTTAATAAAGGCTTCACTTCTATTTCTTTTTTTGTCCGCCATTCAATATATGTAAAAATCATAGCCATCATTATTGCAAGGATGACTAAAAGTCCCCCTACATTTACTTGCCACAGTACCCCAATACCTAAGGGGACTGAAAAGAACAAACAGAAGGTTGTCACATCAGAGGCCGCACCAAATGCATGCGTGCCACGTATTTTAACTTTCCGGCTAATTAAATAGACGATAATAAAAAGAACAATTGGGCAAAAAATAACGATACTAACAATAATATGTAAAAGGTCTTTCAACTTTGTTCACCGCTCTCCTCTATCGCAAGTACTTGGAGATATAAAGTACGCAAAGTAGGCAAATGATGACCATTTGTTAAAGCTTTATCCAAAATGGCACCAACAATTGTTTCAATCTCACTTTTTCTTCCCTGCATACGATCCGCAAGCATGGAAGATGTATTTTCGGCTGTTTGCCTACATAAGTCTACCACATCTCCAAAAGTTATAGTGCGCTCAATATCTTCGAACGCAATCGTTAACTCCTGATAAATATTCTTCAAAAGGGCATACGCTCCTGTATTAGTCACAAGTTCTCCGTTCTTCATTTGTAATACATAAGTTAATGGATTGATTAAGCTATTGAATATTGCTTTTTCAAACAGCATCTTCTCCGCATTATCGACCATTTCAACAGGAAACAATGGATTTTGTAATTGTAATAACTTTAGAAAAACAGGCTGTTCCCCTCGTTCGATAGCTATTTTACAAGGACCAATCCCTCTATGCTGAACCGTTGTTTGATTCCGCAATTGCGCACCAAAAGAAACGGAGCAAAACGCGATATTTTTTTGAGGTAAACTTCGTGCCTCCTCAAAATGAGCTAAGCCATTTTGCATAAAGAGCAAAGGTATTTCAGTTGATAGTGATGCTAATTGGTCATAGAGATTTTGTAAATGAACATATTTAACAGCAATCACAATTAAATCTTGAGGTGGTAATGCAGTTAAATTTGTTGTAGAAGCAATTTTTTGTACAGTTTTAGTTCCATCAACATTCATTCGTGTTAATTCATTGGTAGTTAGCTCTTCTACCTGCTCCTGTTTTCTTGTCACTAACGATACTGACATTCCCGACTCCGCTAAAAAGCTTGCTGTTAATTGTCCAACCGCTCCAGCACCAATAACTGCTACCTTGATCATTTCATTTTACATCCTTTCCTCTCCACATTATGAAGCTATAAGAATAAGGTGCCTCAGAATAAATTCTAAGGCACCCCTAAGCAGGTTCTTCTATTATACAAGATTGGCTGTTTATTGACGATATTCAGAAAGGGTTTTATCTCTAGGAAAGATAAATATTGTATGCTCTTCATAGTTACTGAAGTTTAATCTTTCATTAACGAATAACCTTGCTGCAGCCACTTCACTAATTTCTCATGTTCATTTTGCAACTCACGATGTCTCATTTCAAGGGTTTGATAAGCATCTGTTAATTCGTCAAAACTTGTCAATGCCAATTTCAAGTGACTTCGCATAGATTGTTGGGGTTGATTTCGTACAGCTAATAATGACTGACTATATTGTCCACGTAAAGTTTTATTCCAACGGAAGCCACACGCCTGCTTTGTGCGACCCAGTTCCACAGCCGCCATTTCAAAAGCCTCCAACTGCGTTTTGCCATTTTGCACATTATGCAAGACAATTTCTGCTAGTCTTTCATCGTCTTCCTTTGTCCATTGATCTTTTCTTTTTTTCAATTCCATAATCTATCACCCTCGCATTTTTTACTACTATATGCGGTAGCAAGCAAAATAGAATCATTGCATGAAAAAAGACAGTGATTATGTTTTTCTTTCACCACTGTCTTTATACATCACTTATTATTCTTCTTTGTTAAGAAATTATTAACAGCCAGATGATGTGCTTCGCTTTCCCACAATTTTGCACACGTACGAACCTCCTCCATCACCCTCTCATACATATTTCGTTCTCGCCATTTACGAAGCTCGATTTCCTTATAAGCTTTATGAACAGAAGGATGAATTTTTCGCATATGTTCAATAAAATCATTTAACGCCTCTTCTTTTGAGCCTTCAAAAACTCGCATTGCCCATCCAATTTCATAGAGCAGCTGCGCAGGATATGGCTTCGCATCCACAAGCATTTTTAATGCACGGTCATGACGTAAACCTCTTTCAAAAAGATATGTACCACCACCCCAACCACTCGTAATGGCTAAGGTTCCTTGAATAAAACCACATTTCGCATGGCTTGCCACTAAACGAAAATCACAAGCAGTGGCAATCTCACAACCACCACCAACTGCGGTACCATTTATAAGCGCTATAGTGGGCACCGGGAGTGTCGCAAGGTCATATAATATTTTCCCCATCTTACTTAACATACCAAATGCCTCATCCTCCGTCTCCAGCGAATGAAACTCAGATAAATCCCCTCCAGAGCAAAATGATTTATCTCCAGCACCTGTCACTACTAAAAAACGCACATCCTCATGCTTTCGAATATACGTAATGACTTCCTGAAGGCCATTCATAACCTCATCATTGACAGCATTACGCTTCTCCTCTCGATTAATCGTAAAAGTCATAACACCATCATGATTGTCGATCGTATAACTCATACTATTTCCCCCTTTGTTTCCATGAACAAATTGTATCATACAATTATTTCACTATTATATTAAACTTCACAATCAACGCAATATTCTGTTTTTAAGCCATCAAAAAAGGCTAGTAAAGAGCCATGGTCTCTCTACTAGCCTTTTAAGTGAGCAAACACTGTATTATTTGCTTACTACTTCTTTACCTTTGTATTGTCCGCAAGCTTTGCAAACACGGTGTGATAATTTAGCCTCACCACAGTTAGGGCAAGTTACCATACCAGGTACAGATAATTTGAAATGCGTACGACGCTTTCTTTTTGCAGTTTTAGAAGTTCTTCTAAATGGTACAGCCATTGATGGCACCTCCTTACAGATCGTCTATTCGTCTGTTTGATCAAAATACTTAGCTAAAGCAGCTAGTCTTGGATCCACTTTTTGTTCGTCAGCTTTTTTGTGTAGCTCTACGTCTTCATCTGTTGCATAAGACCAGCTTTTACCGCCTTGCACTTGTCCTTCGGTATTTTCCTTGAATAATTGCATAGGTACCTCGAGCAGCACTAGCTCCTCAAGAACTGGTTTCATGTCGATGACTTCACCGTTAATATAGTGAATGTCTCCGTCATCGTCTCCTCGTTGATCTTCGTCAATCCAGCTGAAAATTTCAACTGTCTCAACATCGATAGGAAACTCAACATCCTCCCACGTGCGAGCACATGGTAGCGTTAACGTCGCTGTCACAGTTAACTGACATGTCATTTGCGATGCACCAAAAGTACATAGCCCTTTTACATGAACGGGCGAAATTGCTCGAATATCCTGGTTTCGCTCCATCACTTCGTCCAGTTGGACAAAGGCATCGATTGGCATCCCGTTTTGGCGGTATTTAGATAATTGATGAATTGACCATTTCATTCGTTTAATCACCTCGAGACAACAATGTTGATTATATAATGTGTAAAAATAGATGTCAAGATAATTTCTTGTCACCTCTTTAAAACCTACCTATAATTATATACTATAAGAAGTATATTTGCTCTAAACAGCTTACCATAAAACATAAATAATCAGGAGGGAAAGCATGAAAGCAGTTGGAATTGTTGTTGAATATAATCCTTTTCACAACGGACATGCCTATCATTTAACACAGGCTAAAAAAGTAGCGAAAGCAGATATTGTCATCGCTGTTATGAGTGGAACATTTTTACAACGCGGTGAACCAGCTATGGTAGATAAATGGACACGTACAAAAATGGCACTCGCAGGTGGTGTAGACATTGTCATTGAGCTACCTTATGTCTATAGTACAGCTCCTGCTACTGATTTCGCCAAGGGTGCGATTTCATTATTAACTGCTGTTGGCTGTGACTCCTTTGCTTTTGGTAGTGAGGATGGCTCTATCCAACCGTTCTTGAACACGTTTGAGTTGATTGACAATAATCGTACAGAGTATGACGCACTTATTAAAGACAGCCTTAAAACAGGCGCTAGCTATCCTAAAAGCCTATATTACGCCTATGAACAGCTTACTCAGAAGTTCCCTGCTCCATACATCGATCTTGCACAGCCCAATAATATTCTTGGCTTTCATTATCTAGAGGCGGCGAGAACGCTGAACAGTAACATCCAGCCACTTACCATCCCTCGTATTGCAGCAGGCTATCATGATGCACTTAAAGAGGATGCCTCCATCGCAAGCGCTACAGGAATACGTAAGGCACTAGCAACTACAAGTTCTTTACAGAGTGTTCAAAAGGTTGTTCCGGAGGCATCTTTTGATTATTTAGCAGACTGGCATAGACATTATAAAAAATTTGCTAGCTGGGAATCATTTTGGCCACTATTACAGTTCACGATTATGAGACACACGCCTTCTGAGCTCACTCGTTATGCAGAAGTAACTGAGGGGATTGAGAATGCGATTATGAAAGCAGCCAAAAGCAGCTCATCCTTTAATAGCTTTATGGAAAAAATAAAATCGAAACGTTATACCTGGACCCGTCTTCAACGTATGATTACACATATTTATACAGGATTTACAAAAGAACAGCTACACAGCTTTGAAGCCCCATCATTTATCCGTTTACTAGGCATGAGCGAAACTGGCCAAGCTTATTTAGGAAAGCGTAAAAAAGGTATCGAATTACCTTTAATAAGCCGTGTGGCTGCTGCAAAAGATGCTATGCTAGCCATCGATATTCATGCTGCAGAGCTATACAATTTAAGTATAGAGCAAGGCGTTACAGCGCCAAGTCTTCCAAAAGATTATCAAACACCACCAATCCGTTATTAAGGTCATAAAGGGATGCTAGATGGGTTCTAGCATCCCTTTATCGTCTTTTATTTTGGTTGTAGCTGCTTTAAATAATTGATGGCATCGTCCACGTTTTTCACTGGTACAATTTTCATCTTTGTCCCAATCTCCTTCGCTGTTTTTACAGCAGTCGTATAATTGGATTCTAACTCTGGATACTTCGCCTTCATTTCTGGAGAAATTTCATCATCAGGGGCAAAAAAGATTTCCATGTCATCACGATCAGCCGCTATAATCTTATAGTCAATTCCGCCAATTCGGCCAACAGATCCATCAACTAGCATTTCTCCTGTACCTGCGATGGCATACCCTTTCGTTAAATCCTCATCCAGAAGTTGATCTAATATTTCAAGTGTAAACATTAATCCTGCAGAAGGACCACCAATATCCTCTGTCTTCATTGTCACCTGTGGATTGGTTTCTATCGATTTGCTTTCTGTATAAGAAATCCCTAAACCGGCTCTATGCTCCTGTGCATTTGGTATTTCTTTCAATGTAATGGTTGCCTTCTGCTGTTCTTCATTACGTAAAAATTGAATCGATACTTGATCCCCGAGCTGTTTAGGCTGTAAAAGCTCAACAAGCATTTGCTGATTAGTTATTTTTTGCCCATCTACTTCAATTATTTCATCCCCGGCTTTTAAGATGCCATCTGAAGCACCACCATCCAATACATTTAAGATAAAGACACCATTAAAATGAACTTTTGTCTCTAATCCCGCACTTTGGAAAGCTACATATTTAGCATTAAATTGAGAATCTGACATTAATTTTAACTGTCGAACATTATATTCCTCATCATCCTCTAATGGATTTCGGACTTGTTCAATATCCATGAGCTTTTGATACTTTTGAGTTTTAGCCCATAAATATGAAAACGGTGTGGCTTGCTGCATGGCGACCGTCATCAAACTCATAGACCCTAAACTATCTGCCTCTTTGCTATCGACCGTAACAAATTTACTGACATCATAGGCACTACCAGGTTTCATAATATACGCGTCTAGTCGGTATAACATCATAGAACAAATCACGACTATTAACACCGCATAAATGCCAATTTTTCTCTTCACTTGAATACACCTCCTAGGACGCTTGCAAAAACCATACGTTCATGTTTTTGCCTTTCACACATATATTAATTTTAGCATTTGCCTATGTGAATGACAAAAAGTTGAAACGAGATGATCATATGTTTGCTACAATTCAAATAGCGCTCTGCGTAATTCTAATTCTCTTACTCTTGTTATTCCCACAAACCGCTCATAGTGGTACTGATTTAGGCTTATCTCTTTTCATGGAGGCGCTATTTCCGTATTTACTGCCGTATTTGGTGTTAACACAATGGCTCCTGCGTTTAACAGCCCCTATGCGTACCAAAACAAAAAGAGCTTCTTTATACGTACAAGCCTACATTATTAGCGCACTTGGAGGCTATCCTACTGGAGCGACCACTATTGTTTATTTAAAAAACAGTGGACAATTACATCCTAAGGAAGCAAATTTTCTACTTGCCGTTTGTCATGCACCAAGTCCATTATTCGTGTTAGGGTTTGTAAGCCTTGATTTACTACACAGTAATACGTTTGGATGGTTGTTTTTATGTTTACTACATATGTTTAATATTTGTTGCTTAGTAACTGGTTACTTTTTATACCGCAAAACGGATTCACCAACCATTACTGTACACAATACTACACTGTACACAGCTCCCTTTTCAGAAAGTATTAAAGAAACTGCCCCAACCATTTTATTAGTGGGTACAACCATTATCTTTTTCACAACCATTCAGACTATCGTGCAACAGGGCTTAGATCAATTAATACCGAAGCTACCTTATACGATTGAACTGTCCTTAGCCGCAATCCTAGAAGTGACAAATGGTCTTAAAATGACTGTCACGGCCTTCCCTGATTTCCCGTATACCTCTTTACTAGTCGTCATTTTGTTAACGATGCAAAGTATAAGTATTCATTTACAAATTTTTGTGATTGCTAAATCCGCCAAACTTTCTGTGAGACCTTATCTAAAATTTCGCCTCCTTAGCATAATCATTGTACCAACTATTTATGCTCTATTTTTTCTGAAATAATTAGTTTTCACCGATAAAAAAAGAGGATGTTCCGCGTATAGTACCGACATCCTCTTCAACCACTATTGGGTAAAACCATATTTTTCCTTTAAAGCTTGTACAACACAATCTGGAACTAACTCATTGACATCACTTCCATATTTCGCAACCTCTTTTACAATACTGGAACTTAGGAATGAGTATTGATTCTTCGTCATAATGAAGAATGTTTCGATTGTTTCATCTAGGAAACGGTTCATAGAAGTAATTTGCATTTCATATTCAAAATCTGAAACTGCTCGTAAGCCACGTACAATGGCCTTAGCTTTTTTTTCTTTAGCATAGTCTATAAGAAGACCTGAAGAACTTTCTATGCGAACATTAGGTATCGCTTTTGTTACTTCAGCCATTAAAGCCATACGCTCCTCTACAGAAAACAGCGGATTTTTTGCTGAATTGTTTAATACGGCTACATAGACGATATCGAACACATCGGCTGCACGTTTAATAATATCTAAATGGCCAAATGTCACAGGGTCAAAACTTCCAGGAACTACAGCAATTTTCTCTGACAACTTATTCTCCCTCTTCCTCTGTACAGCGATAAACAGAAATAATTGTTCCGCCATATGTTTCTTGTCTTTTTAAAACAAACTCACCAAAACTTTGAGGTAATGTTATTTCTTTAGCATGTTCACATAAAATAATACCATTTTGTTGAATTTTTTCATTATCCACGAGTAATTGCACTAAGTCATAATATTCCTTTTGATGATAAGGCGGATCTAAAAAAACTAATGAAAACGTAATATCACGCTTTAATAGCGCTTTCACAGCACGCTTTGCATCAATGCGAAACAGCTCAGTATGTTCTTCGTAACGGCATTTTTTTATATTTTCTTGCAGCACCTGAAAGGCTTTTGCATCTTTTTCAATAAAAATAGCACGCTCTGCCCCACGACTTAGTGATTCAATACCTAAACCACCGCTTCCTGCAAACAAATCAAGTGCAGTACCTCCATCAAAAAAAGGACCAATAATATTAAAAATCGATTCCTTCACCTTATCAGTTGTAGGCCTCGTCGTATTCCCAGCTATCGCCTTTAGCGGCATTCCTTTACGCTCTCCTGCTACAACTCTCATATAAGCTATCACCGTACTTTCATCCATATAAAGTATTTTTGCAGCGAAAGGAAAGCCCTCCGCTGCAAAAGTTATTGTTGCTCTTGTGTTAATACTTGAATACGTTCCTCTTTCTTTTGTAATTCAACTAAGAATAAACGTTGTAACCAAGCCTCTTCCACATAATATTGATTAGCAATTTTAATAATTGGCTCTGAAATAGTTGGATATCTTCGCTGATTAAATACATAGAAACCAGGCTCTTTAGGGAATCGGAATGTGCGATGCTCGCTATTTACATAATAGCCGTTCTTCCCTTCTCCAACTGTATACCCAAGATAAGGTAATAATGTATCTGCCGTATATAACGCTTGCCCTTCATATAGAATAACATGAACGTCTTCCTTCAATACATCATTTACATACACATCACGAGAATCTTCAAACAATAATGGGTACGTTCCGTCTTTCTGGGCCGCATTTAACGTAAAGTAAGATGTTTGAGCATCTAACACTTGTGATAAATACTCATCCATTGTTTTTGGTGATAGAGGTTCATCTCCAAGTTTTTTCAACTTATCCTGCCAAGCCTGCTGTTGACTATCTGTCATGTAATCATTTAATGTCTTCACAATTTTCTTTGCTTTGTCTCCACCAATTGGATCGTTTACTAAATAGGATGCCATAACCTCAAGCAACCATTCTGGTGAGTCTACAAATGTATACTGCGATTTTATTTGGGACAAAATGACTTCCTGTTCAACAGCTTGTGCTGTAAGTGTTGGTAAAAATAACAATCTTTCATCATGAACTGGGACAGGACTTTTCTCTTGAATAATCGCAATATGTTCATCATTTAAAAACTGTAAATTCTCTAATGATTTTAGGAAATCATTCGGAATAGCCTGTTGAGCATAAATCGATAATACAGGCGTTTGTTCTTGCACTTTGAGTTTTCCTGCTTGCCAATAAAGGTCATGAACAGTCCCGTTGCCTCTAAACATCGTATAGTTAACAAGTGATAGCTGTTGTTGACCTACTAATGGCAAACCTGTAATCCATTGTCCATTAATTTTACTATCTGTAGAAATATGAACAATTGAATAGGACGCTTCACCATTTATTAGTGTAGCAAAAACATCTTGAAGGAGCATCTTATTTTTCAAGCCACCCTCAATCGGAATTATGTATGACACAGATTGTGATTTTGTTTCCCCTTTTGCAAAATAAGAGACCTCATCTGATAATCGATCACAGCTTTTTTCATTCTCAATAAAGCAACTAGGGTTTGTTGCCTTTTCTGGCCATTTAATTTTTACCTTTTGATTGGGTAAATTTTTAAAATGCTGACGAATATCTAAGCTATTTTCACGATAAACAATCTCTATTTCCTGCGAGTAATGAAAATCCCCTATGCCGGTTTCTAAATCAGATGAGTATGCATGATACTGGAAAAATAACGTCCCTGAAATAATAAGTACTAAAATAGAAAAAAAGCTTAATGCAAATTTCATGTGCTTGACCTCCCGCAGCATGATACTATGAGTATTGGAAAGGATGTGCAGTTATTATGCCACAACAATTTATAGAATTAGGAGAAGGCTATGGTGATGTATACGAGCTACTTGAAATTATTAAAACCAATCAGGAACGCTTTCATCAGGCCTTTTTACTAACATCTACAAAAGGAGATAAAAAGGTAATCTCCTTAGCCGTTGCCTTCAAACCAGTTGGCGAAAGTAAATTCATGCCCATATATATTTGTCGCGAAGGCATCCCTTATCATGATGAGGAACCAACTAAGCGACAAAAAATGTTTGAAGCACAAATAGAACAACTAGACCGAAAAGCAGTTGTTGTAGAAATAAAGCACTCATCTATATTTTCGGAATCAAAACTATTTTATCAATACTTAATCGGCATATTAAGACTAAATAACTATATACCTGCATTATCATAAGATTATAGACCTACTTTATAGTCATATTCCTTTGCTTTATCCGGCTTTGCATTTTCATATTCAGTTTTGACAAATGGACGATAAGATTCCACAACGTCTTTCACAAAAGGAAGGCGTTGTAGTTTTGTTGTCAACATTTCAATATCCTCACGATTACAATATAGCACTACGTATTTTTGTCTTCTAGAAATATAAAGAACATGACCATATTTCCGAAGAGACTTCGCATGTTTTAATTGATGGACGTAAACGATTAGCCCTTGTCGTTCGTTCATATTGGATTCCCTCATTTCTTACCTAAAAGAATACCATAGACCAGAAAATGATAGCAACAGAGTTTAGCTGACAGAACACTCGATTTTCCGTTATAATGGAAAAGCATACTACGTTAAACATCGTAGGAATTCGAATCAGTTGTTTTAAATAGCTTACATGATTATTTTTCCACGGAATGAATGTACATTTTGCTGAAGGATGATAATGCCTCATACCTCCATCATAGGAAGCATGAAAGAATCATCATTCACTTTAACTAATTACTAGTTTTATAAAGCTCTCGGACGGATGTGGGAGCTAGTTATTACACAATGAATTCACCATTTACTTTAATAGGTAAAAAAATTGTTAAGGAGGACGAATATGGGGAAGAAAACGAAAATAGCAATTGCAATCGCAGCTGCAAGTGCGGCAGCTTGGGCAGGTAGTAAAGCTATTTCTAAACCACAGCAACGTGAAGGTAAACAAGCATTACAATTTGATCGCACAATCATTCTTGCACACCGAGGCGGAGCTCATTTAGCACCTGAACATACTATGATCGCCTTTGACAAAGCAGCGCAGTTAGGCGTTGATGGATTTGAAATAGACGTACGTTTAACAAAAGACGAAGAAATTATTGTTTTTCACGATGATACAGTTGATCGAACAACAGACGGCTATGGCCTTATAGCTGATATGACATTGGCAGAAATCAATGCCTTAAATCACGGCTATCATTTTGAAGATTTGGATGGAGCCTTCCCATATCGTGAGGATAAAATACAAGTTGTAACATTACGAGAGCTACTTGAGGCGTATCCACATATGTTGATCAATATTGATATTAAAGATGCCCCTGAAACTTATGAGGGAAGTCTAATGCCTTCTAAGCTTTGGCGTTTAATTGAAGAACTAGGTGCAGAGGATCGTGTCGTTGTAACAAGCTTTTACGGGGAGCAAATAGATCGCTTTAACTTATATGCTCAAAATCAGGTAGCTCTTGGTGCAGGAGAATCAGATGTGAGAAAAGCATTTGCTTCCTTCTCCAGTCAATTCGGACATTTATATCATCCAAAGGTAGATGTATTCCAAATTCCGCCTAAATCAGGGGTTATCGCTTTAGATTCCCCAAAGTTTATTCAGTTTTTAAATAATCTCAATATTCCTGTCCATTATTGGACAATCAATGACTTAGACACAATGAAAAAATTAATTAATAACGGCGCAAAAGGAATTATCACAGATCGCCCAGATATAGCCGTAGAGCTATTGCAAACGCAAGAGTCTTTATAAATGAGTCCATAGAAGGATTAATGCTCTAAATATGATCTGGCCCAAAAAAAGTTAGACATATTTAGTTAAGCAATTGCTAAGACCTGAGTTCGGTACTCCACCGGGCTTAGGTCTTTTAATTTTGCTCTCATTCGTTTGTGATTGTAGTAGTGAATAGTCTTTGAGTTCCTGTTCAATGTGCCATGAATTTATCTCCTGGTATGACTGCAATCCGATATGGTTTCATGTATGTTGCCACCTTTAATAATTGTATAGAAAAAGACTGTACACAACTCAGTTTTACCTTTGAGTTGTGTACAGTCTAGTAGAGATGTGTTTGAACACATCTTAAATTACGCTGAGCAAGAGCATGAACCGCCCGAGCCACATCCTCCTCCGCAAGAAGAGCCAGATGCAAAGAATGGATTGCTTACAGGGACTTTTACCGCTTCAGAGACTGTTTTTCCTACAAGTAGGCTAATCTCATCAAGCAAGTCCTGAAAATCGTTTTCAGCAATTTTTAAAGCTGAAACCTTTTCATTTAAGTCGAGCGCCCTTTTCTGTTGGCGAATCGACTTCATAATTGTATGGTAGTCCGGATGATATTTTCCGAAACGTTGTACATCTTCGTACTGTTCTTTCATGCGATTAAACGCGTAAATAGCTTCTACAATTTGTGTATCACTATAAACGGCATCATACGCTTGCTGAAGCGCCATCGCTGGTTCTGAGGAAAGAATCATCTCACAAAGCGCTTCCGCCTCATCTAAAATGAATACCCAGTCAGAGGTCATCATCATTTTTAATTCCCCCAATCTCTTACCCATCATAACAGATTTTATGGTAATTTTACATTATTGAGATTATTAATGAAAGAGGTTTTTCCAATTGATGACAACACCCAAAGAAAAAATCGATCTATTATTAGGGGCAATTTTACAAGATAGTACCGAGGAAGATGAAGAAGTTCTTTTACATCTTTTAACTGGGCTCCGAGACAAACAGCAAGGTATTCATCGTCGCTATATTAACGCCGCCTTACATATGGTTGGCAAGTTTGAGTCTGACGTCAGTGAGGTACGTATTCCAATTACACCAGTTATTCATAACACAATTAAGGTGCCACACGGGGGCATCATTGCGACAATAGCCGATGCGGCAATGGGGGGACTTGCTTCCCGTTCTGTACCAGAAGGATTTAATGTAGTAACTACAAATATGAATGTCTCGTATATTGCCACAACAACGAATAAAGAATTAATTGCGCGTGGTCGTTTTGTCCATAAAGGGCGGCAAACACTAGTAATGGAATGTGATATTGAAGATGAGACAGGGCGCAAGCTAGCCATTGCTACAGGATCATTTTTTGTTATTCAGCGTCGGTAAGTAGACCTGTAAAATAGTCCTTAATACATTGTTGATCGGAAAAAGGGAATTTTTGATTTTTAATTTGCTGTGTTTGTTCATGCCCTTTTCCGGCAACAAGGACAATATCCCCTTTTTTTGCCTTCGCCAATGCTTGATGGATTGCAACTTTACGGTCTAAATAGATTTCATAATATTGTTGCTCTGTAAAACCAGCAATAATACTTTCGTTAATAATGATCGGATCTTCGTCTCGAGGATTATCCGTTGTTAAATAAATAACGTCTGCATATTTACTTGCTACAGCACCCATAGCAAAACGTTTCGCTTTATCCCGATTTCCACCACAACTAAAGACCAGATAAATCGTTTTCGAGCGATCGAATGTTTGTAACACGGCTTGAAGGGCTTCAGCCGTATGGGCATAATCTACATACACATCAATCCCTACTGGGTTATCAATCTTCTCGAGCCTGCCTTCTGGAAGCCTTAAGGACCACATATGTTCAACTATATCATCCATTGGAATTCCTAAGCGCCATACTGCCATCAATGCTGCAACCGTATTTTGTACATGGTACTTCCCTACAAAAGGAATTTCTATAATATGCTCACTCGCGGATGTTTGTAAGCAGAGCACTGTTTTGCCAACTGTTTCACTGACAATTTGGATATGTAAATCATTGTGATTATCAAAGCCAAATGAGCAGGATTTTTTCTTATCATAAATTCCAACAGAACGGCAAAAGTTATCATCGCCATTTAATACTAGTTTTTTAGATAAATCAGCTAATCTTTTCTTTGCCCGTTTATAGGCTTCTAATCCTCCATGATCCTCTAAATGATCTTCAGATAGGTTTAAAAATACGCCGCAATCAATGTCACAATGATCGAGTCTATGTTGCTGTAAACCCATTGAAGATGCTTCTAACACTACATGTGACACACCTTTACGTACACATTGTTTTAATATCGGATGCAATTCCTTCGCCTGCAGTGTGGTAAGTTCCTCGTAAGAAGTTTGTTGCTTTTCACCATCAAGATAAAACCCAATTGTTCCTATAACCGCCGCTTTTTTATGTAGAGCGTTTAAAAGCTGACTGACAAAATGACTCACTGTCGTCTTTCCATTTGTCCCCGTTATGGCAATAACACTTAATGCTTCTGCTGGAAAAGCTGCTAACTTCGCGCTTGCATACGATAGGAATAAGGCTGTATTAGGAACCCATACAAAAGGAATTTCTTTATCAATAATTGGTAAGGAAATACTTTCCTCCGAGACAATTGCTGCTGCTCCACGGGCCAATGCTTCTTTGACAAAACGACTTCCTGAAGTTTTTTTGCCTTTTCGTACAATAAAAATGTCGCCAGATTGTACAGCCTGTGCATAATCCTCTACGCCTGTAATTTCTGTTCGAATCGATCCTCCCGTTACGCTACATGGCCAGTCTTTCAATAACTCAGCTAATTGCAAGCCTCTTCCCCCTTTCAGTTCTCTATCATATGACGGCCTTTGTAACGGTGTGACGAAAAATGTAGAAGCCGCTTGGTACAACTGGAAGCACAAAAAAAATGAAGACAAGTCCATTCAGCGAATGCTTGTCTTCATGTAAATGTATGAGGTTATGGCGATTGATCGGTTTTCTCTTGCTCTACAGGTTCTTCACTTTCAGGCTCTTCATTATTTGAATCCTCATTATCCACCTTCAGTGAAGCAGGTTCTATATAAATTTGTGTATAATAATCGACGAAAACGCCTGAACCAGCTTGTGAATATTTATCATTTAATAGAACTTTCCGGTGTTCGGGAGAATTTGTCCAGCCATGCATTGCCTCAATCGCATCAAAATAGGCAGTTGCTAGATTTTCATTCGCGTCGCTATAGTCAATGCTCTGCGCTTGTAACCGCTTTTTAAGATCTCCATATGTAGGAGATTCATGTGATAAAAAATTTTGCACCTTCATATCTTCGCTATGCATTCTCGCTGTATTTTCCAATGATTCATTCAGCTCTACAGGCGGCAACCCATGATGCTCTCGCGTTACATTTAGTAAATCATCGAGCTGTTTGGCATTCGCTCTATCAATTTCCTGCTGTAAAAATGAAGAAGGCGGGGTACGTCTAACAAGCTCCCCTTGATAGCTCATTTCATATGGCTGATGAAGGACAAGTGTTTTACTGTTGGTATATCGTATCCCCTGTAATTCACTCGTTTCCCGGTCAATATAAAGCTGCGCGTATAGTCCATCAAATTTGATCAGTAATCTTGTTTGCATATCTTCTTCATTCATGGAGAATATGTAAATATTATCACCAACATTGGCGGCTACCTCATAATCAATAATCGTCATGCGGTAAATTTCATCTCGTTTTTGCCCAACTTTAAAAGGAAATGCATTGATATCTTGCCCTGCTATGTAAACTTGCGTGACGACGTTATTTTCAACGCCAATCATAAAAAAGGTAGAAACATCTTTATTATAGATCCACCATTCATACCCAAACGAGGAGGGTTCCTTCCTTCCTGGTTCTCCATATTGTTCCAAAACGGTTTGTGTCCCTTTCCCTATTAATGTTGAAATACCCGTTTGTGGACGTGTCATTGCTCCTATATCGGGCTGTTTGAGCTCCGTTTGAGGGATTATATTAGAATTGGTATTTGGGCCTTCTAGTGGTTCATTTTCCTTAGGGGTATTAAAAAACATAAAGCCGATTAATGCGATGGCACCACAAATCATTAATATGCGGAATAAAGCTTTCATATAGGACTCCTTTCATCACCATTATTGTAAGTTATTATATCAATTGTAATTGGGTTGACACAATGTTGTCATTGCAACAATGTCGAATATGCTCTATTATAAAAATGAGCGTATACTTTGTACGAGAACCTAAAGGAGGATTATACATGTATTTTGAAAATACTAACCTTGAAAATTTAACCGCTGATCAAGAGCTAATTGTCAGCATTATGAAAAAACATGGTTTAGAATGTGATGGCGGTTGGGATTATGAACGTATGACATTCGATAAACGTTTCGATACTCGTGAAGGTCGTTATTACCTACGCGTTTTCGCATATGCCATTTCTGGTGATGTTGGTGCTCATGATGCCATCCTTACATTAATGAAACCAGCACTTGGTAAGTACTATTATCCACATGGTGTTGAATATGGAGAAGATGAAGTTTTCCCAGCACATATTGTGAAAAAATGTGAAGAAATCTTAAAAAAGGTTAAATTAGAATTAGATCAATTCTCAATCGAGCCTACAAATAAAAATAACTTTGAACCTGTTAACGCACGCTAATCTTTATTCATTGAAAAGTGATAGCAAGTATAGCATTAAATAGCTTCATTGTTACGAAAAGACTGGTAGTCCAGTCTTTTTTATTTTGAGTAAAAATTAGATTTCTTCTCATACTACCTATATCTAGAACAAGATGTAGGTGAGAAAATTGTTGTCATTTTTTAATCGTCCTTTTTTTCGTCATCCCATTATCGTTATCGCGATTGGGATTTTTCTCCTCTGGTTTATTTCAATATCATTGCCGATCTTACTTGCCTACTTAACTGCCTTACTTTTAGAACCTATTATAGTTCGGATGAGCAAACGCTTTCGGAAAAAGCGTAAAATAGTGGTTTCCATCTTTTTTTTATTCTTCCTCAGTATCTCTTTATTATTATGTACGCTTATTATTTATGTAAGCTGGAAACAATTTTCATCATTTATTATTGATATTCCAGATTATTTAAATCAACTTTCTGCACTATGGATTCAAATGCAATCTAAACTAAGTAACCACACCTATCATTTACCTGTAGAACTAGTTTCACAAATTCAATCCATGATTGCAAGAGCTTTAGCTTCTACTGAAAAATTTGCACATTCCTTAACAAATATCGATGTCTGGTCTGCCTTATTAACGTATATCCCTACACGATTATTTGATATTTTTGTCTATTGGATTGTCTTGTATATGTTGCTTTTGGAATTGCCAACCATCAATCAAAAAATATTAATGCCCGTCCCTTTCCACTACCATCAGAAAATTGTGTTTATTGGTGAACGAGTAAAATTAGCCTTATTTGGATTTTTGAAAGCACAATTGCTTGTCGGATTAGGTATTTTTGCTTTAGCTATCGCAGCCTTTTATTTTCTCAAAACGCCATTTCCTTTATTATTAGCATTGTTGCTTGTCGTCTTAGACTTTATTCCTTTTCTTGACTCATTTATTTTATTAGTCCCATGGGCAATCTATCAAGTTTTTGCTGGGGATTATATTTACGCCGCAGTGTTAATTGTATTAACAGTAGGTCAATTTTTAGTTCGTCGTATGATTGAGCCAAAAATAATAGGTGATAAAATTGGACTTTCTTCTCTTTCAACCTTTATTGCGATGTTTATCGGATTTAAAATTTTTGGATTTTCAGGTATTTTAATTGGACCATTACTTTTTGTAGTCGTTCTCTCATTAATTCAGCCAACGACAAAAAACCTCCCACCTACTGAAAAATAAGGTGGGAGATTTTTATTATATGCCTAAAATGGCTTTAATAACCGATGTTGTTTCGCCTGGTTCAAATAAAATATACAATAATAAATAAACAAGGACACCTGTTATAGCGACGAAGAACCAAATAATACTTGTAATCGGTCCAATACGACGGTGTAATTTTAAATTCGTTTTAAGACCTGAAACTATACTAACAATCCCAAATACGGCCCCAGAGGTTGCCAAAATAATATGGAAAATCAAGAAGAACGTATAATAAGGTTTTAAATGATCTCCACCACCAAAGGCAGTATTTCCAATAAACACTGTACGGGAAGCATAAATAATAAAGAAGATCAGTGCAGCAACACCTGCAGCAAGCATTACTTTTTTATGCCCTTCTACATTTCTTTTTATAATTAAGCCCCATCCTATTGCTACTAGTACAGCACTAATAACGATAAACGATGTACTAATAGTAGGCAAAATTTGCAATTCCATTAACAAAACCCCTTATACAAAGTAAATTTCTATTTTATAATTAATGTTGCTGTTGACTCTCCCATTTTTTTTGATGGGCAGCTAATGCATCAGCAGTAATTTTATCTGGATCCTTTTGTTCAGCACGATACCATTTTGTAAAGATCGCACCTAATAATATACCAAAAATCAGCTCTTGAATGATTTTCATAAGGACGCCACCTAATTGCTGGTCGGCAACAGGTTTCATATCCGTAAATAGCTCAGGTCCTGATAATGATAGTCCCGACAACGTAGAGGCTGGAACACAAAGCTCCATTGCCTTTAACCAAGCATCGCCATTCGTATACGTTTCATACATAGCATTAGGTGCAAAAATGATTAATCCACAGGCGGGAGTAATTAAAACGGCATTGGCAATAATATAGCCTAATTTATGCAAGGGCTTCATTTGATCTTTACCTGGCATATTTTGAATTAAAGGCCAGTACATGAAAACAGCTGATAGAAATAAGACAAATGTATAGGTACCATGTAGTGTTTCATTTAATTTAATATAATCTAATACATCCGGTAAGTGATAGAAGGAAAATAGACCAATAAACACAAACACTGCAACTACTGGTAATGTTAGCACTTTAAATATAGTTCTAACAACGGGTGCTTCAATCGCAACCTTCCAAACCCACCAAGGGATACCTTTAATTAAGAAAATCGGTACTAGCAATAATAAAATAGCCATTTGAACCATATGCATCGTAAACATAATATGAGCCATTAAATCAACTGGAGACCCTTTAATGATATAAATGGTAATCATTGCTAATACAAAATAAATCGCTTGTCCCTTTTTTAAAGGTTCGCTTTCTTTAAAATCCTGACGCCACTTTACTGTGACTAAAAAATAGACGATTGTTATAAAAACAAGAACCCCTATTAAATATGGGCTCCATAACGCTTGGAAACCAAATATACTAAGTGGCATATAGAACGCACTCCTTTAAACTTCAGTACTCCTATTATAAAACGCTTACAGCTATACTGCAATGAACGAAAGGTGAACAAATGTTAAGTTTGCCAGTGTTTGCTTCTTTTTGCAACCCTCACTAAAATTTAAAATACAAAAAGCACGTTCGTACAAAGTGACGAACGTGCTTTTTTTGGTGATTACCACCAAATAATTGTTAAGAATGCTAAGAAGAATGTAAATGCAATTAAGATTCCCATCCACATGAAGAATCCAATAACTCCACCGAAGTGTGTTTTTTTGTCTTCTAAGTGCATGAAAGAATACAGTTGAAGTACAACTTGAACACCCGCTAATAATAAAACGAATGGCATAATTAAGTATTTAGAAAAATCAGCTGCAACTACTGCGAATGCGATAAAAGTAAAGAAAATCATAATCGCAAAGTTGAGTACTTGTTTACGCATATGAACGGCATTATGATGACGATCATACTCATATTGTGCCTGTGATTTAGCAACTATAGGTGTATCGTGTGAAGACATTATCCGATCACTCCCATCAAGTAAACTACTGTAAAGATGAATACCCAAACAACGTCGATAAAGTGCCAATATAAAGCAGCTACGAAGAATTTAGGTGCATTGTACAAGTTTAAACCACGTTTTGCATTACGAATCATTAAAGTTGAGATCCATACAAGCCCTAAAGTTACGTGGAAACCATGTGTACCAACTAAAGAATAGAATGCAGTTGCAAATGCAGATTGGTTAAATGTAAAACCAAGATGCACATAGTGTTGGAACTCATAAATTTCAAGAGCTAAGAAACCAAGACCTAAAGCTAAAGTAATGGCTAACCATGTTTGCATCCCTTTAAAGTTAAAGTTACGCATATGGTAAATTGCATAAACAGATGTTAGTGAAGATGTTAAAAGTAACATCGTCATAGCAAATGCTAATGGTAATTCAAATAACCCTTGAGTTGTGAACTCCATGCCAGCTGGCCCTTTGTTCTTAAGCGCTAAATAAGTAGCGAATAAACTTGCGAAAAGTACAACTTCACAGGCAAGGAAAATCCAGAAACCAACGACTTTGTTTTTACCTTCCAGCGTTGCTTGTTCAGGATGATCTGGCCAAGTATGAGGAGTAAATTTAGTATTGAAATCCATTATTTATTTCCCCCTTTGCCATAAAGTTGTTCTTCAATTTCAATAATTTCTTCTTTGTGTAAATGGAAGCCATGATCATCTTTAACAGAACGGACAATCATTGCACCAAATGTAATTGCAAGACCAGCAATTAAAACATAGATTGACCAAGGTTTATCTGCATCAGGGTTGTAAAGCGCACCGAATGCTGCAATAAACATACCTAATGAAATAACGAATGGTATCGCTGAGTTATTTGGCATATGAATATCGCCTAGTGGCTCAGCAAATGTAACTTCTTTGTTGCCTTCTTGTTTCTCAATCCACCATGGATCTAAACCACGAACAAGAGGTGTTTGACGGAAGTTGTAGAATGGAATTGGTTGTGGAATTGACCATTCTAATGTACGTCCATCTCCCCATGGATCGCGACCTGCTGGTTTGCCTTTGATAGACATTAAGCAGTTGATTACCATTAAGATAACCCCTACACCCATCATTAATGCACCGATTGTAGAGATATAGTTGAATTGATCCCAACCTTGACCTTCCATGTAAGTGAATACACGACGTGGCATACCCATTAAACCAAGGAAGTGTTGAACGAAGAACGTTAAATGGAATCCGATAAAGAATACCCAGAAAGTAATTTTACCAAGCGTCTCATTTAACATACGGTTGAAGAAAATTGGCCAGTAGAAATGTGCTGAACCAAATAATGCAGTCACGATACCACCAACGATTACGTAGTGGAAGTGAGCTACGATAAAGTAAGAATCATGTAATTGGTAGTCAAGAGGTGCAGATGCTTGCATAACCCCTGTAACACCACCCGCAACGAATGACGGGATGAAACCAAGTGCATAAAGCATTGGCGTTGTAACTTTAATAGATCCGCCCCAAATTGTTAGGATCCAGTTAAATACCTTCATACCTGTTGGAACGGCAATTGCCATTGTTGCAACAGCGAAGATAGCGTTTGCTGTTGGCCCAAGACCAACTGTAAACATGTGATGGGCCCAAACCATGAACCCTAAGAAACCGATTAAAATTGTTGCGAATACCATTGAAGAGTATCCGAATAAACGTTTACGAGAGAACGCAGGGATAATCTCAGAGAATAATCCGAACGCAGGTAATACTAAGATATAAACTTCTGGGTGTCCGAAGATCCAGAATAAGTGTTCCCAAATAACTGTGTTACCACCCATTGTATGGTCGAAGAAGTTACCACCGAACATACGGTCAAATAACATCATTAATAAACCAATTGTTAATGGAGGGAATGCGAATAAAATTAATGCACTTGATACAAGAGCTGTCCATGTGAATAATGGCATACGCATGAATGTCATACCAGGAGCACGCATCGTGATAATCGTAACAATGAAGTTAAGACCCGAAATTAAAGTACCTGCCCCTGAAATTTGTAAACCAAGCACATAGAAGTCAATACCATGTCCTGGAGAATATAAAGATAATGATGCATAAGAAGTCCAGCCCGCATCAGGAGCGCCACCCATAAAGAATGACAGGTGAAGGAATACTGCACCTAGGAAGAATAACCAGAACCCTAATGAGTTAAGGAACGGGAATGCAACGTCACGTGCACCAATTTGTAATGGTACAAGCATGTTCATAAATGCGAATAGTAATGGAGTAGCAGCTAGGAATAACATTGTTGTTCCGTGCATTGTTAATAATTCATTGAAAAAACCAGCTGACACGAAATCGTTATTTGGTTTCATTAACTGAATACGCATTAATAACGCTTCAAAACCAGCGATAGCGAAGAACAATGTACCGGCTAATAAATACATGACTGCTAACTTTTTATGGTCAACAGTAGTAATGTAATCCCAGACAGTTGCTCCAAAGCCCTTTTTCTGTGTGTATGAGCTCACAACTTTTACCTCCCTCAAAAATTTGTTACATAGAACGAAAATTATTTTTCAACTGATAAGCCCATGATATAAGTTGCAAGAGCTTCAATTTCTTCGTCAGATAAATCGCCGTATATAGGTGCAGTACCTTCAGCATTCATCATTAAGTTACCTGGCTTAAATTCCTCAGGATTTTTAATCCAAGCTTGTAAGTTTTCTTCATTGTGTTCTAAGAAACCAGCAACACGGTTACGGTCACCAAACGTAGTTAAGTTTGGACCTGGTGTACCGCCTGCTCCTGAACCAGAGATAGCATGACAGCCTAAGCAGCTGTTAGCAAAAGTTGCTTCGCCAAGGTCTGTTGAAGCTTTGTCAGCAGTTTGACCTTCTGTCGCTTTCATTGCATCAACCCAAGCGTCAAATGCATCTGGGCTTAAAGCTTTTACTTTAAAGTCCATTAAAGCATGTGAAGGTCCACATAATTCAGCACATTTACCATAAAATACGCCATCTTTTAGATCTTTCGATTCTTTATCAAATACTAAGTAGAATTTGTTTAAGTTTTCTACGTTTGTATCCATTTTACCGCCTACAGCAGGAATCCAGAATGAGTGCTTAACATCGGCAGCTTTTAGATTAAAGTAAACCTTTTCACCTGTTGGTACTACTAGCTCTTGAGCCGTTATAATACCTTGGTTAGGATATTCGAACTCCCACCAGTACAATTTAGCTGTTACATTGATTGTTAGGGCAGTTTTATTCCCCTCTTCATCTACCTCATCCATTGCAGCAACATCTGCAAATTTATAAGTAGTTGTAACAACTGGTACAGCAATAATTAATAATAAAATAATTGGTATAACTGTCCAAATCACTTCTAACGTATGACTACCCTCTACTTGCTTAGGGATAACGTTTTCACCAACGCGTGAACGACGGTATTTCAAGAATGCAAGTAAATAAATAACGGATACTATTACCACTACTAGCGTCATAATTACAGTAGTTAACAGTAATAAATTTAATTGTTGTTTACCTACTTCTCCAGATGGTTTTAGTGTAGAAAGATAATCTTCACCACAACCTGAAAGGAAAACCATCATCACTGCTAGAAGTGAAAAAAGACGCCATTTTTTAAGCCCTTTCATCATAGCTTAATTAAACCCCTCTTTCTTTGTTGTATTTTCATGTGTACATCGGACATTAGTTCTGTCTATATGAATTCTTTAGAAAAAGAAAGAATCCCTAAATTTAGCTAAACACCGCAAATATTATGATGGATACAAATAGTATGGTCATATGATTCAATGAATAAATAAACATTCTATTTGCCCATTTCATATCATCTTTTGCTGTAAAGCCTTTCAGAGCTAGTATTAACCAGCCCAAGTTCAATGTAGTAGCAAGAGTTAAAAAGCCAATTCCAAGCTCCGGTAAAAGGAAAGGTAACGGTAATAATAAAAGAATCCAGAATAACATTGAGTACTTTGTACGTTTAAATCCCTTTACAACAGGTAGCATTGGTATTTTAGCTGCACGATATTCCTCCGTACGTTTCATAGCAAGCGCATAGAAATGTGGTGGTTGCCATGCAAACATAATTAGGAATAAGGCAAACGCTCCTGGACCTAAAGCAGGCTCGACTGCTGCAAATCCAATAATCGGAGGAATAGCCCCTGAAATGCTTCCTACAACCGTGTTACTAACATGCTTTCTCTTTGACCACATTGAATACAGAACGACATAAGCAAATATTCCTGCTAGTCCCCACATGCCGGCTGCAAACGATGCCGCAAATAACAAAATTTCACCTACAATTAAAAATGAGAGGGCAATGGTCAATACAAAATTTGGCTTGAATCTGCCAGTCACTGTCGGTCTTGCCTTCGTTCTTTTCATGATCGGATCTATATCTTGATCAATAAAGTTATTCATTGCACCTGAGCCACCAATGATTAATGCCGCACCCAGCATGGTGAATAAGATGACATCTAGCTCTTGCAAGAAGTGTCTACTAGTAAATTGAAAAGCCAGCCACATCCCTGTAAATGTTGTGACAAGATTCGAGTTTACAATACCGATTTTTATTAGTGCTAAGAAATCTTTTACAACTGATGTTGCTTCTGGACCAGTATTTCTAGTAGCCGCCAGTGTACGACCGTTTGACATACTACCTCTCCTTTCATTTTTGTAAGCATATTCCGCTAACCATAACTATAGCGAAATTTGCGATTGATTTCTAGACATTAAGTGAAATTTAGATGAAGTTGTAAAAATTAGTTTTGTCTAGAAATATAATTAAAAACAACATATCTATAGTAAAACATTTTCTAAAATGAATTGTGAAGGTTAAAGCACGAAATTATGAACAATTTGTGAAATGGAATCGACATCTAGTACTCCCTTCCCTTTACAAGTTGTTTTTTAAACGTATTTTCGATATTATCTAGTAGCAGAAACATTACTTTCTTGTAATGTTGATAGATAAAGTAGGTGACTCATTTTATGCAACACAACAGATATTTGAAGTGGTTTGCTGTTGCCGCTACGCTAGGGATGCTCCTTATATTACTCGGTGGGGCTCTCGTTACGAAAACAGATAGTGGCTTAGGCTGTGGTCGAAACTGGCCTGATTGTAATGGATCTCTTATTCCAAAGGAGATTACACCGGAAGTCCTTATTGAATTCTCACATCGTCTTGTTACTGGAGTCGTATCTATTTCAATTCTTGTGTTAACAGTTTGGACATGGCGTAAGCTCGGACATGTTCGTGAAGTAAAGCTTTTAGGTTTCTTAGCAATGTTTTTCTTAATTGCGCAGGCTCTTATTGGAGCTGCTCAAGTACTATGGGGGCAAGGTGACTTCATCTTAGCACTTCATTTTGGTATTTCTCTTATTTCCTTTGCCGCGGTTCTGCTTCTCTCTATGATTGTATTTGAAGTTGATCGGAAATTTGATGCCGATAAAGTATTTATTGGTAAAAAGTTACGTTGGCATACAATTGCTGTCACAATTTATTCTTATTTGGTCGTTTATACTGGCGCGTTAGTTCGACATACAGATTCAAGCTTAATTTGTCCAGACTGGCCATTTTGCTATAACGAAACACCGTTAGCATCACCCAATAACATGTACGAATGGGTGCAAATGGGACATCGTTTAGCTGTTCTTATTATTTTCATTTGGATTGCATACATAACTTGGCACGCTGTGAAAGAATATAAAAACCAACGTGTGGTTTACTATGGTTGGATAATTGCTTTTACTATAGTTTGTTTACAAGTGATTGCTGGTATGTTAGTAGTCCTAACTAAGCTGAACTTAACAGTCGCTTTAATGCATTCATTATTAATTTCTCTATTGTTCGGTCTATTATGTTACATGATCATGCTCGTTGCTCGTAGTAACTACAATGAAAAAGGGAAATAGTCTAATAAAAAAGATTCGTTACATGATTGTAACGAATCTTTTTTATGCTTATCGTTGTTTCTTCATAGATTCAGTTCCTATAATTCCTACTATTAAAATAATCATAGATACTAGGGCGTAGTCTTTAAAGAATGTTGTAAATGGAATGTCAAAATATCGACAAATTGCCGTTATAAGACGGCCGCCTAATAATAATAAACCAATGACAAACATCCAATTAAATAAAGCTTTAAGCATTGTTAGTTCCCTCTACTTTCATGGCTGACCAGATAATGTTGATGACCTCTGCACTATATTGTTCTACTTCTATAGAAAGTGGTCCCCCAATTAACATGTACTCCCCAATAGCTCCTTGAATAACCTTTGCCATTACATGAACGGAGGTAATAGTAAATTTCCCTTGTTCCTTTCCCTTCGTTAATATGTTGCTCAAGGCTTTTAACAAAGGATCCTCTCCATCATCTGGCAATTTATAAAAAGGAATGTCATCTGCAGTACGAGCATTAAAAATAATTTCTAGTAGCGCTATATTTTCTTCTGGATGTGTTGCTTGATAAGCAATACTCGCCTCAATAAAATTAGCTAATTGCGAAACTGGTTCATCCGCAGCATATGTTTTCGTCAAAATATATGTTGCGGATTGCTCAATCAGTGCTTGTAGACTTTGTTCAATTAATTCCTGTCGATCTGCAAAATGATACGAAATTAAAGCTGTACTGATGGAAGCTCGTTTAGCAATTTGAGCTAAACTCGACTTCACATAGCCAATGTCACTTAAAGTCCTTATAGTCGCATCAATAATTTGCTGTTTCCTTGCCTCCTGAATAAAAGTACTTTTGCTCGTTTCCATAAACTCTCCCTTTGATTACTCAAACATTTTTTTGATCACTCAATCAGATTTTACACATGTTTTCTCATTTCTACAATAAAAAAGGCATGTAGATGTTAAAAATGCATCTACATACCTCGTTTTCACTACCAATTATTCAATTTCAATCAGCAAATCACCTGTTGAAATAGCATCTCCTGCACTAGCATAAACCTCTTTTATAATACCATCCTTTGGCGCTTGAACAGTCGTTTCCATTTTCATTGCCTCTGTGATCAATAGGTGATCACCACGTTTGACAGGGCTTCCTTTGGACACAACGACCTTCAATACAGTACCAGGCATTGTAGCACCAATTTGATTTGGATTACTTGGATCTGCCTTTAATGATAGATTCCCATCTACCTCTACCGTCATATCTTGAATGACCAATTCACGGGATTGACCATTTAGCTCAAAGTACAGGACACGCGTTCCATTGTGTTGTGGTTCGCCGATAGAGACCAGTTTAATAATGAGCGTTTTTCCTTTTTCTATTTCGACTTCAATGATTTCGCCAAGCTTTAAGCCATAAAGGAATGTTGGCGTATCAAGAACTGAAATATTGCCAAAGGATTCTGCCGTTTTCGCATACTCTTCAAAAACCTTTGGATAAAGGGCATATGCCAATACATCCTTTTTCGACACCGGACGATTTAATTTTTCCTCTAACACTGCCTCCAATTGTTCAAACTGAATAGGCTCTAATAACTCACCAGGTCGAACCGTAATAGCTTTACGGTCTTTTAGTACAACTTGCTGCAATGCCTCAGGGAACCCACCGTGTGGCTGTCCTAGATAGCCTTGGAATAATTCAATAACAGAGTCTGGGAAATCAATCGTTTGTCCCCTTGTTAATACCGTGTTTTCATCTAAATCATTTTGTACCATAAAGAGTGCCATATCCCCTACTACCTTTGAGGAAGGTGTTACTTTAACAATGTCCCCAAATAATAGGTTCACACGGGAGTACATACGCTTGACTTCTTCCCAGCGATCGCCAAGGCCAACAGCCTTTGCTTGTTGTTGTAGGTTACTATATTGTCCACCAGGCATTTCATGTACATAAATTTCAGAATGTGGGCTGATCATGCCACTTTCGAAATCCTTATAGTATTTACGCACATCTTCCCAATAATAAGACAATCTTTCCAATGCATCGATGTCTGCACGTAGCTCACGCTTACTACCCTTCATGGCATAGTAAAGTGAATTTGCACTTGGTTGAGATGTGAGACCCGCCATGGACCCTAATGCTGTATCAATAATATCAACACCTGCCTCAACGGCTTTCGCATATAAGTAAATACCATTACCACTAGTATCATGGGTATGCAAATGGATTGGCATACTTGTCGTCTCTTTTAACTCGGAAATTAAACGATACGCTGCTTCAGGCTTCAATAAACCAGCCATATCTTTAATAGCTAGAATATGGGCACCAGATGCCTCCAGTTCTTTGGCCATGTCTTTGTAATATTGCACAGAATATTTCGCTCGAGTATCATCCAAAATATCGCCTGTATAGCAGATTGCTGCTTCCGCAATTTTTCCTGATTGACGGGCAGCATCTATAGCTACTTCCATTCCCTTAATCCAGTTCAGGCTATCGAAAATACGGAATACATCAATACCTGATGCAGCTGATTCTGCAATAAATTCACGGATTAAATTATCAGGATAGTTCGTGTAGCCTACAGCATTAGCACCACGCAATAGCATTTGGAATAACACGTTTGGCACTTGCTCACGTAGCTTTGCTAAACGCTCCCATGGGTCCTCCTTTAAGAAGCGATACGCCACATCAAACGTAGCACCGCCCCACATTTCCACAGAGAATAATTGATGCATCATACGAGCTGTTGCATCTGCAATTTGATACATATCATGCGAGCGTACTCGAGTAGCAAGAAGTGATTGGTGTGCATCACGGAAAGTCGTATCTGTTAATAGCACATCATCTTGTGCTAAAATCCATTGCACTAAGCCGTCTGCACCCTCGGTATCTAAAATTTGTTTCGTGCCAGCTGGCGGCACAATTAAACGGTCTATTTTAGGAATATTTGGTTGAACAAAAATTGGCTTTGATTGCTTTTCCACACCAGGGAATCCGTTTAACGTCACATTACCGATATAGCTTAACAGCTTGGTCCCTCGGTCCTGACGTACTGGGAAATGGAACAGCTCTGGTGTAGTGTCAATAAAGCTTGTATCAAAGGCACCAGATAAAAATTTCTCATGTGTCACAACATTATTTAAAAACGGAATATTCGTTTTGACGCCGCGAATACGGAATTCTTTTAAATTTCGGTCCATTTTCGCAGCAGCTTCTTTAAAGTTCATGCCAGATGTAGAGATTTTTACAAGTAAGGAATCGTAGTATGGTGTGACAACAGCACCTTGGAAACCATTGCCGGCATCTAAACGGACTCCAAAGCCACCACTAGAGCGATAAACCATTAACTTTCCTGTATCCGGCATAAAATCGTTAGCAGGGTCCTCTGTTGTTACACGTGCCTGAATCGCATAGCCAATCATTGGCATATCTTCTTGCTTCGGCATATGAATTTCTTCACTATACAGAGCATAACCTGCTGCTACCTTAATTTGGGTATGGACAATATCTACACCTGTAATCATTTCTGTAATCGTATGTTCTACTTGAATGCGAGGGTTTACCTCGATGAAATAAAAATCGTTCCCTGCGACTAAAAATTCCACTGTCCCTGCATTTATGTACGAGACATTCTTCATTATTTTCACAGCAGCAGTACATATACGATTTCTTAACTCTTCGGAAATCGAATGAGAAGGAGCAATCTCAACTACCTTTTGGTGACGACGTTGGATTGAACAATCACGTTCATATAAATGCACAATATTGCCTTGCTGGTCACCAATAATTTGCACTTCAATATGCTTAGGTTTAATAATGGCCTTTTCTACATACACCTCATCAGAGCCGAAAGCAGCTTTTGCTTCTGATTTTGCGCGTTCATAGGCTGATGCAAGCTCCTCAGCTGCATGCACAAGACGCATACCACGACCACCGCCGCCAAGCGCTGCCTTAATCATAACTGGATAGCCAACAGTGCTAGCAAACGCCTCTACCTCTGCTAAATTGGCTACAGGGCCATCTGTACCAGGAATAACAGGAATGTCAGCCGCAATCGCCTGCGAACGTGCTTTAACCTTATCCCCAAACATATCTAAATGCTGAGAAGTTGGTCCAATGAAGATAATACCCTCTTCTTCACAGCGACGTGCAAATTCCACGTTTTCTGATAAAAAACCATACCCTGGGTGAATCGCATCAACATCTGCATCTTTTGCGATGGCAATAATACCTTCAATATCTAAGTAAGCATCAATTGGTTTCTTGCCCGCTCCCACTAAATAAGCTTCATCGGCTTTAAAGCGATGAAAAGCACCACTATCTTCTCTTGAATAGATAGCAACAGTTTGGATATTCAGCTCCGTACAAGCACGGAAAATACGAATTGCAATTTCTCCTCGATTGGCTACAAGGATTTTGTTGATTGATTCCATAGGTATCCCCCTTTATGATTCTGTTTTTTTCCTCTCTACCTTTTCAAACATAGAAACATTGATTAATATTCCCATCGCTAAAGATAGAATGATTATAGATGTACCGCCATAGCTTATAAAAGGTAACGTTACACCGGTTAACGGGATTAACCCGGTTACACCCCCAAGATTGATAAACGATTGCCAGCCTATCCAGCTCGCAATACCGGCCGCAATCATGCGTGCCATTGGATCCTTTGTTCGCAATGCAATAGAAAAGCCTTTATATACAATAAACCCTAAACCAGTCAGGACGATGATAACTCCCCATATACCTAATTCTTCCATAATTATAGCCATAATAAAGTCGGTTTGTGGTTCAGGTAAATAGCCTAATTTTTGAATGGATTGACCAAGCCCTCTTCCTTCTAAGCCGCCTCCGCCAATTGCATAATAACTATTGGCCACTTGGTGTCCACTACCATTTTCATACTCAAACGGATTTAAATAAGATAAAATCCGTCCTTTTCGATTATCCGTTAATAGTTCTCCCTTGAATAATAAGAGTATACCAAGAATCGCTGCACCGAATGCTGCCAACACACCAAAAAATTTCCAAAACGTCTTAAAAGGAATGCCACTGGAAGCAACGACAGATACGGCAATACCACATAAAATAATTACTGCCCCTAAATCTGTTTCGAATGCAACACCAGCAACTACTAGGATCCATAGAAAAATGGGATAAAAAATTTCTGTTGGTTGAAGTTTTTCAAATGTATATTTTTGTGATTTTCGATAAAATGCAGCTGCAAAATATAAAATTATAAATAGCTTAGCATATTCAGATGGCTGAAAGTTCCCTAAACCAGGCACATGTATCCAACTTTGTGACCCTACATCTTCTGCACCATGCCCTGCTATCTTTAGCCAAGTAAATAGAACAGCTAATACGATGGTTAGCAACATCATAATATTCTTATTCGCATAATGCTTATAAGGGAAAAATGCTGCCACAATAAAACCAAAAAAGGCCACTATTAAATTGGTGATTTGCTTTCGATAAAAATAATCAGGTGCTTCTCCTTCTCGTGCAATAGCGACCATCATACTTGAACTATAAATCATGATTAATCCAAATAAGCTCAATAATAGGACAGTAAAAAATAAAGGGTAATCAAAATTTTGTGCATATCGTTTTAAGTATTGTTTCATCTGAAAAACCTCGTTCTAGTAAAAAAACTCAAAGCGCAAAAAAGCGTTTGAGTTTTTCTTTTTATTTGTCTGTATACGCATCGTGTAGTACAGAAAGCTCTTTCTCGAGTGAATCGAGAATTTCCTTGCCTTTTTCACGTTCAATCAGACCTAGCTTCACAGCAAAGTCAATTTCACGAGACAGGCCGAACATTTGTGTATCTAATACTTCCTCATATAAAGGGCATTGTGGCATTGTTAAATGATCCATTTGTACTCGAATAAGGCGAGCAATCTTATCTGCATCAGCAACTAAAAGCTCCAAAGCCTTTTCTTGAAAAGAAGTTTGTGATTTCGTATCCATGAGGACGCCCCCATTATCTGATATTTCTTCGATTCTATCTTAATAAAGTTTATCTTCTAGTCGTTAAAATTGCAAGTGTCTTCATTGGAAAATACCGAATTCCAATTTTATTTCTTTATTATTTTTAGGCATTAGCGTTATACTATGTCATGGATATACAAGATTTGAGGAGGATTTCTATCATGGAAACAATAATTCCTATCAAGGGCGCAGTAACATATCAATTAACATTAGATCCCACTGTTTGGATTTTCGATGATCGTAAATTAGATTTAAAAACATATTTCACGACACAAGATGTTAAGGAAGATTCAGACATCAAATATATGCGTGAGGTTGGTGCTCACTGGTCTCGTGAGATTATGGAGGGAGCTACATTCCCGCCTACATTAAAATCAGAGCGTAAGTTTGACCGTAAAGGAATGGAAACAGGGACATTTGGTATCGAATTAGGTCATTTTTTAAAAAATGCTGAAATTAAGCCTGAAGCAACAAAAATTATCTTTGAATGTGAAACTGGTCAGGAATATCCTTTTTCTATTGAAGAAGCATCTACACTTATTTTAAAATATAGCCAAGATGGCAAGCCACTCTTAGAGGACGGTCCCATTCATGTATTAATGAGAGATGGTTCAAATATTGATAATCCTATTAAAAACGTAATAGCCATTCGCGCTGAATAGGGGGGAATGCAATGCGCGTTAAATGCGTAATTTGCGATACGATTCAAAGTATAGACGATAATTTACCTTTAGCAAAAAAATTGCGTAATCGTCCAATCCATACTTATATGTGTGAAAATTGCCATGATCGTATTAAAGAAAACACGGTTGCACGATTAGAAACAGGGAATTTCCGTTTTTATAGAACTTCACCACAAATGGATAAAGAATTTTAATATTTAATGAACACAAAAGAGGTGCCTCCATCGGGAGACACCTCTTTTCTTTATTAGCCGTTATTTTTAATAACCGACTTTTCTATCAACTCAACCACCTGATACATGATTGTTGCAAAAAATGCAATGATGAGCAAGGACATGAGCACAAGGTTAAAATTAAACACTTGGAAGCCATAGATGATTAAATAGCCAAGACCTTTTGAGGCCACTAAAAACTCACCTACAATAACCCCAACCCACGATAATCCTACATTCACCTTTAATGTTGAAATAATAGTCGGAAAAGATGCTGGTAAGATGACTTCACGAAAAATTTGCCACCTAGATGCACCAAATGTTTGTAAGACCTTACTATAATTCGGATCGACACCTTTAAAAGCCGTATATACCACAATAGTCGTAATAATGATAGATATTAAAGCCCCCATTGCAATAATGGAAAAATAACCTGGCCCTAGCGCAACAATAAGAATAGGCCCTAACGCAACTTTTGGCATCGCATTTAAAATAACTAAATATGGGTCCAGTACCTTCGACAGAAATGGTGACCACCACAAAAGGATAGCGATGAACGTCCCTAGTAAAGTCCCCGCAATAAAGCCAATCACCGTCTCCATTAATGTCACACCAACATGCAAAGTTAAAGTTCCATCAGTTACTTTTTCGATAAATGTATGCCAGACTTGTGTGGGTGAACTAAAAATTAAACGGTCTATCCATTCTAATCTAGAAAGCAGCTCCCATCCTCCAAAGAACAGAAGCAGAATAATAAGCTGATACAGCCGTACAAAGCGTTTTTCTTTTTTTAACATTTGCTGATATTGTTTAAATAATGTGTTATCCAAGGCTCTCCAGCTCCTTCCAAATCATTTGGAATACATCTGCATAGGTAGGATGCTGTCTTACATCAAACGGTGATAATTCACGAAGTGCCTCAGGTATTTCAAACACTTTATGCAATGTCCCTGGATTGGCAGAAAATAAAAAGACACGCTCACTCATAGCTATTGCCTCTCCAATATCATGCGTCACAAGAACTGCCGTCTTTCTATAGGTCTTTAAGGTTTCTACCACTAAATCCTCAAGCTTTAATTTCGATTGATAATCAAGAGCCGAAAATGGTTCATCTAACAATAAAATTTTAGGATTTACCGCTAAAGTACGGGCAAGTGCCACACGTTGTCTCATACCTCCTGATAATTCTCGTGGATAGTTGTTCCCTACATGTGGTAATCCTACTTCTTGCAAAAGAGCATTGGCCGTTACTTTATGTGAATTATTGCTCCGCTCCATAATTTTTAAACCAATCGTGACGTTTTCTTCAATGGTTTTCCATGGAAATAAATAGTCCTGCTGAAGCATATAGCCAATGCTTGATTGATTATGTGCTGCTAGTTCATCACCATCAATATAGACCTTGCCTTCAGTTGATGGAAACAAACCAGCGATTATTGATAATAAGGTCGTTTTCCCACAGCCACTAGGCCCGATAAACGACACGAATTCTCCTTCACGAATGGCTAAACTAATATCACGTAATACTTCCTTTGCCTGTGTGCTTGAAAAATAACTATGGTGAATATTTTCTAGCTGTAAAAATTCCATATTACTCAGCAGCCTTTTTAGCAAAGGTTGTGTTCACAAGTTTTTCGTACTCCACGCGTTGAGGAAGTTCACCTGCTTCCTCCATAATTGTTTGCAAGTTATCCCACTCCCCCTCATCGAGGATAGGGTCTGATGCATAGGAGCCTTGTGCTTTATAACGCTCGATTACTGTTTCGATAACCGCAACATCTACATTCTCAAAATAAGGTTGAATAATTTTTGCCACTTCTGCGGAACTTTCATTCTGTACAAAATTTTGTGCCCGTTGTAAGGCATTTGTAAAGGCTTGAACTGTCTTCTCATCATCTTTTAAATAACTGCTTTTCGCCATATAGGACGTGTAAGGCAAATTACCAGACTCTGTACCGAAAGATGCTACAATATAGCCTTTCCCCTCTTTTTCAAATACACTAGCTGTTGGTTCAAATAACTGTACATAATCACCAGTACCTGAAGCAAAGGCAGTGGCTATATTTGCAAAATCAATATTTTGAATAAGGGTTAAATCATGAACAGGGTCTATGCCGTGCTTCTTCAGCACAAATTCACCTGCCATTTGCGGCATCCCCCCTTTACGTTGCCCTAAAAATGTAGAGCCCTTCAATTGATCCCATGAAAAATTATCCATTTTTTCTCTTGCAACTAAAAAAGTACCGTCAGTTTGAGTTAACTGAGCAAAATTCTGAATGGGATCATTCGCCCCTTGTAGTGTGACGTAGATTGAAGTTTCCGAACCAACTAAAGCAATATCAATACCATCTGACAGCAATGCCGTCATGGTTTTATCGCCACCCGCTATCGTTTGTAGCTCTACAGAAAGACCTTCATCCTCGAAGAATCCTTTTTCAAGCGCTACATATTGAGGCGCATAAAATATCGAACGAGTTACTTCTCCAACTTTGACTTTTTCTAGCTCTGCTTTATTACATGCCGTCAAAGAAAGGAGTAACAAAGCAATGACACCTATTAGAAAACCTTTTGTAAGCCAACGCATTCCCTTTCCTCCTTGATGTGATGAAAATAAGCCTATCGACATTAACTTATTCACATCAGAAGAATTCGGTGCCAACCAATTTATGTTGATTTTACAGTTGTGTAGGATCAGCTATGCCAAATAGGATTTTTGAAAAAGTTTTTTTAGTTATATAAGAAAACAGCCTTAGCGACTATTACGCTAAGGCTGTTTGATAAACGATAAAAGTTCTTATTATAAAATACGGACTACCTTTTATTGATTGGCAGCTTGTTGCTCTTCTCTTTTTTCACGCCATAATCTTGTTTTATAAACTATTAAAATTAAGGCGGCTACAATCAATCCTTCAATCATTGGCAAGAATAGAGCAAAGAATGTTAGCATGATACAACCTACAAAGAGGAACGCATAAATAATAATGTTTTGAGATAGTTTTAATTTCTTGGCAAAGCCTAGCTTATAGACAATGGCAGAAAGTGCAAATACAAGAAGAAATACAACATAGCCTGCAATTTCATAGCTTGGTAAATTTTCATATAAAAATCTCGTTATACCCGCCATTCTTCCAAAAACTCTTGTTGTTTCCTCGGAACTTGTCTGTGCAGCAACTTGAATAACATTTAGTTCACCCAATAAAGCGGACTTAATATCCAAGACTCCTCTTCCTTTCATGTCAGCGAAAATTATTGTTCTGCGTTACGTAATTTTTTCGCTGCTTTCTCACGTTCATTTTTATCTAGAATTTTTTTACGCAGACGAATAGATTCTGGTGTGATTTCTAAATACTCATCATCACCTAGGTATTCAAGTGCTTCTTCTAAAGATAAAATACGTGGTTTTTTAATAACATTCGTTTGGTCTTTATTTGCTGAACGAATGTTTGTTTTTTGTTTCATTTTTGTGATGTTTACAGTGATATCAGCGTCACGAGTATTTTCTCCAACGATCATACCTTCGTAAATATCTGTACCTGGCTCTAAGAACAGTGTACCACGATCTTCAATTTGCATCATACCATAAGTTGTTGATTTACCAGTTTCCATAGAAACTAGTACACCTTGGTGACGTCCACCAATTTTACCTGGTAGTAATGGTTGGTAGCAATCAAACGTATGGTTAATAATACCAAAACCTTTTGTCATCGACATGAATTCAGTCGTATAACCGATCAAACCACGAGCTGGTACTAAGAACGTTAAACGAACTTGACCACTGCCGTTATTTACCATATCAAGCATTTCACCTTTACGTGTACCAATTGATTCAATAATTGAACCAACATTATCTTCCGGTACATCGATTTGAACGCGTTCGAATGGTTCACATTTTACGCCATCGATTTCACGCACGATTACTTGAGGTTTAGATACTTGTAATTCGAAACCTTCACGGCGCATATTTTCAATAAGGATTGATAGGTGAAGCTCACCACGACCTGAAACTGTCCAAGCATCTGGAGAATCAGTATCTTCAACACGTAAAGATACGTCCGTTTGTAATTGAGCACGTAAACGCTCTTCTACTTTACGAGAAGTAACCCATTTCCCTTCACGACCAGCGAATGGAGAGTTGTTTACTAAGAATGTCATTTGTAAAGTTGGCTCATCGATACGTAATGGTGTAAGTGCTTCTTGGTGCTCAACAGGACAAACTGTTTCACCTACGTTGATATCTTCCATACCTGAAACGGCGATTAAATCACCAGCTTTTGCTGTCTCTACTTCTTCACGTTTTAAACCGAAGAAACCAAAGATTTTTGTTACACGGAAGTTTTTCACTGTACCGTCTAACTTCATCAGTGCAACTTGTTGACCTACAGAAATTGTTCCACGGAATACGCGACCAATTCCGATACGTCCAACGAAGTCATTATAGTCAAGTAAAGCTACTTGGAATTGTAATGGGTCTTCTGAGTTATCAACTGGTGCTGGAATAGATTCAATAACTTTTTCAAATAGACATTTCATATTTTCTTCTTGTTTAGATGGATCAGCGTCCAAAGAAGCTGTCCCATTTACACCTGAAGCATAAACAACAGGGAAGTCTAATTGATCGTCATCTGCACCTAACTCGATAAATAATTCAAGTACTTCATCTACTACTTCTAGTGGACGAGCTGAATCTTTGTCTACTTTATTTACGACTACGATTGGTGTTAGACGTTGTTCTAATGCTTTTTTCAATACGAAACGTGTTTGAGGCATACAACCTTCATACGCATCGACAACTAGTAAAACGCCGTCTACCATTTTTAAAATACGTTCTACCTCACCACCGAAGTCAGCGTGTCCAGGCGTATCAAGGATGTTGATACGAGTTCCTTCATAGTTTACTGCTGTATTTTTAGCTAAAATCGTAATACCACGTTCGCGTTCAATATCATTAGAGTCCATTGCACGTTCTTCAACACGTTCGTTTGAACGGAATGTACCTGATTGTTTTAGTAATTGGTCGACTAAGGTAGTTTTACCATGGTCAACGTGGGCGATTATTGCGATATTGCGAAGATCTTGACGTAAGTTTGTCATTATTCCACTCCATATTCTTTTTTCGAATGTTTAACTGTGATATTATAGCACAAGAAGGATAGAAATGTCCTTATTAGAATTTACATCATTCTAAAAAATATATATGATTTATAAATTTTTTATATAGGAGGCTAGGCTATGAATCGTGCAAAATTCGTAATGGCTATTTATGCATTAGCAGCTGTTTTAGCAATGTGCTCAATTGGCTATTCAGTGGCGGCTAGTAGTGTATTTGGTGCAATAGCAGGTATTGTGGCTACTTGTGTCATTTTCATGACAGCCTTTAAAATGAAGCGAAAACTGCGTATGCAAGGGTTACTGTAGTTAAAAAAAGGAGCTGTCTAGTAAATAGACGGCTCCTTTTTATTCATAAGGTACAATATATTTTTCCAATAATTCTTTATGAATGGAAGGATTGGCGATAATAAAAGTATCTTGATGTAAGAAGTCAAAGCCTTCTCCATGCAAGTTTGTGGCAATGGCCCCAACCTCTTGAGCAATAATGGTACCACCTGCTATATCCCACGGTGATAGACGCATGGAAACATAGGCATCCAACTTCCCACTAACAACAAATGCGATTTCCATGCAAGCCGAGCCATATGAACGTGTGCCCCGAACTTTGCGGACCATCTCAATGACCTTTTCGTGATGAATATGTCGATTAGGAGCTACCCAATGTGCATTGATACCAATGACTGATTCCTCCATCGTAACAGATTGAAGTTTCCGCAGTGGAGAATCGTTATACCACGCGCCTTGGCCTTCAATCGCATAAAATAAATCCTCGCGCATGACATCAAATATGTACCCTAACTTACCTACCCCATTAATAAAAATACCAATAGAAATCATAAAGTGACGATGCTGTTTAACAAAATTCATCGTGCCGTCTATAGGGTCAATAATCCAAACTACACCATCTAATGACTCTACCTTTTCCCCCATTCCTTCTTCGCCTAAAATTTTGTGGGCTGGATTAAAAGCTTTAATTTGGTCGATAAAAAATAACTCGGTCTCTCGGTCAATATTTGTTACCAGGTCATTGGCACCTGATTTTGTCTCGATCACTAAATTATACGAAAAAGCTTCTCGAATACGCCTTCCAGCTTCAAAAATTATACTTTTCGCAAATTCATCCATTTGTTGTAAATCCAATTAAAACCCACCCTTCGAATATAAGAAAAAGCCTTTACTTTCCTCACGCTTTATTCATAAATTTTACCTTGTCCATTGTCTTTATTGCGATATACACCATGAATTTCAAGAAATACTGAAATTCTTTACGCTATGATATAGTATCTATTTTACCCTTTGTCACAATAAAAATCACCTGCTGTCGGAATATTCAGCAAGTGATTTTTTAAATGGGTATAAGATTTTGATTACGCATAGGCGTGGAAGCTTTCAAGTTCCATCTGGATTTCTCCAAGACGTTTTTTACTTTTTTCAATTTCAATATCATTTTTTTCATTCATCGCTGCAAAAAGCGATGCTAATTCATAATCTAATTCTAATTGTAAAATGTGTTCATATTGCTTTTCAATGTCAACTTTACGTATAATTTTTACGATTGGTTTCATAAAAACACTTCCTTTTTTAATTTTTTTTACAAAAACTTTTCAAATTCGATAAAATTCTTGTTATAAGATTTTTTCCCAAAATCAGCGTAAAATAAACCTTATAAAACGAAAGGAGCAAAATAAAATTGCCGAAAATAAAGTGGACAAACAAAGATTTTAATGTTTTTAAAATAGATGGTTTAGAACAAAGAATGGATGCATTAAACGATCATGTACGCCCAAAATTCCATCAGCTTGGTGATGATTTTGCTGCCTATTTCTCAAGCCAGCTAGGTGAAGAATTCTTCCCTCATGTTGCCAAACACGCTAGAAGAACTGTCAACCCTCCAAAAGATAGTTGGGTTGCCTTCGCCCCATATAAAAGAGGTTATAAATCATTGCCTCACTTTCAGATTGGTCTATGGCACTCACATTTATTCATCGTCTTAGCTATTATTTATGAAGCTCCTCAAAAAAATGTGATGGCTGAACGTTTACTCGCTCATCAATCCTTATTTGAACAGCTATCAGGTGACTTTATTGTGTCAGGTGACCATATGTCCCCAGAGGCCATTTCACTTGAAGAAGCGAAAGAAGACAAGCTTGAGGCACTACTTTTGCGTCTGCGAGATGTAAAAAAAGGTGAGTTTTTAATTGGTCGTCATATTCCAAAAGAGCAAGCAATAAAATTATCAGCCAGTGAATTCCACCAGTTAACGGAGCAAACATTCAACAGCTTACTGCCTTTTTACAACGTCATTGTTGGTAAGGATTTAAGATAAGCTTGTATCTCATGATATTTGTTGAAGTAGTGTATGCAAAATGTCGTTTTTTAACACAAAAAAATAAAAAGCGGATGTGAGTTGTTCTCACATCCACTTTTTTATCGATTTTTTTTAGGAACTATTTTTATCATTGTACCATCTGCGGCTTCTTTTGTTTGCTTAACAACAGAATAGCTTATATAGCCACTAGCTTCTTCAAATTCACGAAATATTGTTTTTTCCTCCGCTTGTGAAGGAACAATTTCCTTAAAGCGACGATATTTAGCCATCATGACCTCACGCTTGATGCCCTTTTCATGAGCTTGTTCAATTCCTTCAAAAAATTGAACAACGTCCACAATCTCCTCTGTAGACCAATCTGTTGAAAACGGATAAGAATATTCCATTCGACAAAACCACCTTTACATTATTGCCCCCATTTTAACCGGATACTTTCCGCTTCTGCAACCATTCGATTGATTAATTCCTCAACAGTAGGAATATCATGAATCATTCCTGTCACTTGTCCAGCCCAACCAAAGCCTTGTTCTTGTTCACCTTCATAAATAAAGCGCTTATTCGCTGTACCACTTATATATTCCTTTAACGCTTCATAGGTTGGCTCTTTTTCTTCAATTTCTAAAATTTTTGCCGTAAACTCATTCCGTAAAGCACGAGCTGGTGCACCGATAGAACGTTTTATGATCGTCGTATCAGCCTCTGTGCTTGCTAATAGTGCTTCTTTATAGGCTGCAGAAGCATCAACACATTCCTTTGTTGCAATAAAACGAGTACCCATTTCAATTCCTTCAGCTCCCAGTGCATGGGCAGCCATCCAGCCTCGTCCATCCCCAATTCCACCTGAAGCAATCACTGGGATATTCACGCTATCCACAACCTGTGGGACGAGCACCATCGTACCTATATCATCCCTACCAAGATGTCCGCCACCCTCCTGTCCAACAACCATTACAGCATCTGCTCCAAGCTGTTCAGCTTTTTGCGCTTGTCTACGTGCAGCTACAAGTACTAATTTTTTAATACTTGTGCCTGCTAATAAATCAAAAATAGGTGCAGGATTACCTCCAGTCATCGTCACAACAGGTACTTCTTCTTCCACTGCAACGCGAACCATTTCCTCATAGCCTGTACCATGCATACCAATAGCAAAGTTTACACCAAAAGGCTTATCTGTTAATGTTCGTACTTTATGAATCTCCGCTCGCAATAAGTCAGGGCTTCGTAAACTCATAGCTGTGATTTGACCTAACCCTCCAGCATTCGACACAGCCGCTGCTAAATCAGCATAGGCTAAATACGCTAAACCGCCTTGAATAATTGGGTATTTCACTTGTAAAAGCTCTGTCACCCGTGTATTCCAACTCATAATACCTCCCCCTTCATTCGGTATTAATTTCTCGATATCCTTAAAAAATCCTTTTATTTTTTATGAAAAGTCTATTTTTTCGTGTCGTTAGGTGCTATAATTCATTTGTTTTCTTAGATAATTTAAAGTGAGGTGGTACCTGCGTTGTCACAACTAGAGACTCCATTGTTCGACGTATTACTTAAACATCGGAACAGACATCCTATCCAGTTCCATATTCCAGGCCATAAGAAAGGGCAAGGGATGGACCCTGCTTTCCGAGAATTCGTCGGCGACAACGTTTTATCAATTGATTTAATTAATATTGCTCCACTAGACGATTTACATTCACCAAAGGGTGCTATTAAAGAAGCGCAAAATCTTGCAGCAGAAGCTTTTGGTGCTGATCATACATTCTTTTCCGTTCAAGGTACTAGTGGCGCCATCATGACGATGATTCTGACCGTCGTTGGTCCAGGTGATAAGATTCTAGTGCCGCGGAATGTCCATAAATCTATTATGTCGGCGATAGTTTTCGCTGGTGCAATTCCAATTTTTATTCATCCTGAAGTCGATAGTGAATACGGGATTTCTCATGGCATTTCCCCTGAGGCTGTCGAAAAAGCTTTAAATGCTTATCCAGATACAAAAGCTGTGCTAGTTATTAATCCAACTTATTATGGCTTCACAGCAGATTTAAAACGCATTGTCGAAATCACTCATAGCCGTGATATTCCAGTAGTAGTAGATGAAGCACATGGTGTACACATTAAATTCCATGATGACCTTCCCTATTCAGCAATGGAGGCAGGTGCCGACATGGCTGCTACAAGTGTTCATAAGCTTGGTGGTTCTATGACACAAACGTCCATTTTAAATGTTCGAGAAGGACTTGTTTCAGCAAAACGTGTACAAGCTGTTTTTTCTATGCTAACAACGACATCAACATCTTATCCATTGCTCGCTTCCCTTGACACAGCTCGACGTCAATTAGCGATTCACGGATATGATTTAATTGACGATGCATTACGTTTAGCAAAGGATGCTCGTAAACGAATCAACCAAATCCCACATTTAAAATGTGCAGGCAAGGAAAAACTACATTCATCCGCTACTTATGATATGGACCCTTTGAAACTTCTTATTAGCGTCAAGGATTTGGGTATTTCTGGGCATAGAGCTGAGGAATGGTTACGTTATAATGCCAATATCGAAGTAGAATTGTCTGACCTTTACAATATTTTATGTTTAGTGACATTAGGAGATACGAAAAAAGAAATTAATCTTTTAGTCAATGCATTATCTCGTATGTCAAAAGCTTTTGATTCGGAAGCGGCTATCACAGAAGCTGTCGTGAATGTCCCAGATATTCCAGCGCTAGCTATGTCACCTCGTGATGCATTTTATGCTGATACGGAGGTAGTTCCACTTGCTGAAGCAGATAACTGTATTTGTGCAGAATTTATTATGGTCTATCCTCCTGGAATTCCAATTTTTATTCCCGGGGAAATAATTACTCAAGAAAATATTCATTATATCCAAATGAATATTGAGGCGGGTTTACCCGTTCAAGGACCAGAGGATTCAACATTGAAAACGATTCGTGTTATTAAAGAACGAAAACCTATTATTTAATCTTAAAAGCTAGCTCTTCTTGAAGAGCTAGCTTTTTCATTATTGATAAAAAGCAGAGGTTCATATCAGTAAAATCGGAAAAGCTACCAGCCATTATTGGCATAAAAAATCTCCAACTGTTTTAACAGAAACCGTAGCTACTTTAGAAAATTTTTCTTTCCCATTTAATGAAATTATCTATATTAGGATAACCATTTGCTATTCCCATTTAGACATAGCCTGCCTTAGACTATTTAAAAGCTCTACCACTTCATCCTGAGTAGAGTGATGCTGTTCTCTTCATTTCTTTTAACGGTTTTCAAAATCATCCGTATTATTTATTACAAAATAGATCGCAATTAAATAGGCAACGAGCATTTATTAGTTGATTTTATAAGCTAAAAGTTAGAATAACAAATGCACATTATCTACAATAGAGAAAAGGAGGAATGATTCATGAATTCATGGAATCAACGTTTTCTAGAATCTGAATACGTTTATGGTGAACAACCAAATGCCTTTATTAAAGATTATGTGACTTTTTTGCAAGACTGTCCTAATGTCGCAGCGTATGCTGAAGGTGAAGGGCGCAATGCTGTTTTTTTAGCCTCTAGGGGCCATACTGTCACTGCCTATGACTATGCACAAAGTGGTCTTGCGAAAACAGAACAATTAGCCCAGAAACAGCATGTAACAGTTCAAACTAGGCTAACCGATTTACTACTGGATGAGCTTCCTGTGGAGAAATATGATGCGGCTATTATGATTTTTGGTCATTTTCCATTGCAACAACAGCAGGTAGTCATCCAAAAGATTATCGATTCAGTGAAGCAAGGCGGACGGATTATGATGGAATTATATTCTATTTATCAGCTCCCCTATGCGTCTGGTGGTCCACAGCAGCTTGATTTTTTATATGACCCAAAAGATGTCCTGCAATGGTGTGAGCCACATAAAATTATCCATTTCTTTACAGGTGAGCAAATACGCCATGAAGGAGCGTTACACACTGGACTAGCTCATACCATTCAATTCATTATTGAGAAAAAATAAATGAGTTGTCTCTAAACAGTTGAGACAACTCCTAAAGTGAAAATTTTTATAAAAATAAATACACAAATAATGGACAGAAAAATGCCCCAATAATAGCCGTTAAGCCCATTGATAATGAACCAACTGATAATTCCTGTTCTCCATATTCCCTTAATTTCACAAGTCCTACACCATGCGAGGCACTGCCCACTGCCACCCCTCTACTAACGGCCGAGTCGATTTTGCCATACTTAATAACTAAAGGACCAATAATAGCTCCTACAAATCCTGCTATCATGACAAAAACAGCTGTTAGTGGCGGAATACCTCCTATTGTTTCGCTGACCTGCATTCCAACAGGCGTCGTTAAAGATTTAGGCAAGGCTGTCAGCATCCAACTAGATTTTACACCAATCCATTTTAACAGCACGAAAATGGTCACTAATCCTGTCACCATGCCGATGAACAGTCCTGATAAAATAGAATATTTATATTTGATAATAATAGCTCGTTGATTATAAAGAGGATAGGCAAGTGCAACTACAGCGGGCCCAAGCATTTTCTGAAGCCATTCTCCACCCACCATATATGTAGAATATGGAATATTAAATAGTAGTAAAATCAATGCACTAACAACAGTAGTCGTGACTAAAGGAATCATAATAGGATGCGGAAATCGCTGATAAAGCTTCGTAAATAATATGAACATAATGATGGTGCTCAGAACAACAATTGCTTCAATCAACCGTTAACTCACCCTTTCCCTCTTCAACAATAGACTCCGTTTCTTCCTTTTTCTTTAATTCTTTCTTCTCAATTAGTTGCGTCAGTAAACCTGTGACATAAATAGAGATTAATGTACTAGCAATAACGGCTAGAATGATAAGCAAGCCAGTGATTGACATGAGCTCTGGGTAATCAATAACGCCCACTGTTGCTGGTATGAAAAACAGCGTTAAAACGCCAATTAAAAAACTTGCACCATCTTGAATATATTCAACCTTAATGATTTTAAAAATGAGTGAAAGTACTAATAACAGTAATCCAATGACACTTCCTGGAAGCGGTATGTGTAAATAAGTCACAATTCCTACTCCCATATAATAAAAAATGGTCAGTATGCCAATTTGAACAATGATACGAACAACTCGCAACAACAGCGCAGCAAAATTTTCGTTCAACATTTCGCTACTTTTCACCCCCTATATCGTTCATTCTACATCTGTAGGAATTTTCTGTCTATTGTAATTTTAGAAAAATAACAATTAGCATCAGAATAAGCTAAGTTCCATTTTCCTAAAAATCACATGTATACATATATAGTGTTTTCATCGATATTTAGGGTAATTTGTCACTCGGACTATTCAAATAACGTTCTTTCCTTATGATGAATATCCACTACCTATCGCCTTTAAATTTTCATCACTAGCTAGCAAATTTCAGAAATTTTATATATAATCGGAAATTACAAAAGATACTCATTTTTCAAATAATACTATAATTTCCATAATACATAATAAGGTGGGATCTTCTATTATCCTTAAAACATTAAAACTTCAAACTCGCTTTGCTTATTACAGTAGCTTTTTAATTTTTCTTATCGTCACTTTAACTGGCTTCCTCTTTTACGTAACGATTTCTGATGCACTGCAAACACAAATTGGTAACCGAGCACTATACTTGGCGGAAACAACTGCTAGTAGGGGCGACGTTATAGAAGCCTTTCACACCGACAACCCATCAAAAAGTCTGCAAACAATAAGCGATGATATTATGGACGCTGCAAAAGCCACGTATGTTGTAATCGGTGATAAAAATGGCATTCGCTACACCCACCCTCTCGCCGATCGTATTGGCAAATCGATGGTTGGTGATGATAACGACAAAGCATTGATCAACGGTGAATCTTATATTTCAATTGCCGATGGTTCAATGGGACAATCTATTCGTGGGAAAGCGCCTATCGTTGATACGAATGGAGCCATTTTAGGCGTTGTGTCCATTGGCTATTTAACGAGTGAATTAGATAACTTATATTTTTTATACTTGGATAATATTTTTTATACGATCATTATTGCACTCACCATCGGTATTATCGGCTCCATTATTTTATCCCGAAATATTAAAAAGCAAATTTTTAATTTGGAGCCAAATGAAATTGCCAATCTATTAACAGAAAAAAATACTTTAATAGAATCCGTGCGGGAAGCTATTATTACAGTCAATGATAAAGGTGAAATTACAACGCTAAACAACGCCGCCGCCAATATCTTAAATTTACCCGATGCTACTTCTATTATTGGCGATAATATTAAACAACATATTCCAAATACACATCTACTGAATGTATTGATGAATGGTGAAAAACAGCTTGATAAATTGATGATTGTCAACGGTGATGAAATTATTGTCAACCGCGTTCCTATGAAAGTGAAAGGTAAAATTGTCGGTGCTGTAGCAAGTTTCCGGCTACAATCAGAAATTGAGCAAATGGCGATTGAATTATCTCAAGTAAAACAATATACAGAAGCTTTACGTGCACAAACACATGAGTTTAATAATATCCTTTATACCGTTTCTGGCCTTATTCAACTAAATGCATCCGATGAGGCTTTAACCATTATTCATAAAGAGGTACAAGGACATTCCTCCTTAACGCAATTTATTACCAATCGTGTTAAAGATCCATTCTTAAATGGTTTAATTATTGGATTTTTTAATCGTGCGCGTGAATTAAAGATTCAGCTCGTATTTGATGAGGATAGTTATTTAGATATCTTTCCTGAAAATATAGAAAAAGGCCTTATTATTTCGATTATGGGTAATTTACTAACCAATGCTTTTGAGGAGGTCGAAAGAAATAAAGAACAACGGCCTATAGTAAGGCTTTTTATATTTGATAATGGAGAAGAAATAATTTTTGAGGTCGAGGATTCAGGCAATGGCATAGCACAAGAAAAACTAGATGTCTTGTTTTCAGAAAATATTTCAACAAAAGATAGGAAGCATCGAGGCTTTGGGTTAAGGAAAGTAATTTCCAGCATTCAAGATTTAAATGGCACACTCGCTCTTGGGGAAGGCGATTTAGGAGGTGCCCTATTTATCGTATCTATTAGTAAAAGGGGGATTATTAACAATGACTAATATTGAAGTACTAGTAATTGAAGACGATGTACGTGTAGCAGACGTACATCGTCGTTTTTTAGATAAAATTGAAGGATTTACAGTAATTGCGTGTGCAAACACTGGGGAAGAAGCTTTAGATTGGCTACAATCATTTTCACCACAGCTAATATTACTCGATGTATTTTTACCAGATATATTAGGCGTGGATTTAATTGATAAAATCAATACTATTAGCCCAGCCAGTAACATTATTTTGATTACCGCTGCCACAGAGGCTCACATTGTACAAAAAGCGTATCGGAAAAATGTTACAGACTATATTTTAAAGCCATTTACATTTGATCAATTAAAAGAAAGTATAGAAAAATTCCGTTACAAACACCTACTACTCCAAAACAATGAGAGATTTACACAAGAAAAGCTTCAATACCTATGGCCAAAAGCGACTTCATCCATCTCTGAAGATACACAGCTACTATTACCAAAAGGCATTGATTTAACAACGATGAATCATGTTATCAACTATTTAAGTACAATAAAAGGTGGTAGTACAGCTGAACTGTTAGGAAAAAATATTGGTATAAGTCGTTCCACTGCTCGCCGTTATTTAGAATTTTTAGTCACACAAAAGCAGGCCTATATTGAGCTAACTTATGGCACAGTTGGTCGTCCTGAACGACGATACTTTATTTTCTCATAAACTTTATGAACAAAATGACGTTAATCCACAATATCACCACAATATTTTAACAATTCTGATATCAGTTATAGTTATGATAGCGCTCGATTGATAGCGCTATCATTTTTTTAAGGGGGATTTTTATGTGGAGAAAGATTTCAAAAGTTATGATAGCTGGCTTACTATTTACTAGTTTAGTTGGTTGTTCTTCATCAAATGGAGGAACAGCTGATGGAAAGCAAGCAAGTAATTATCCGAAAAGTAATATTACCATTGTTGCTCCATCAGGCGCGGGCGGTGGTTGGGATTTAACAGCTCGTGCGGTAGCAAAAACAATGAATGATACAGGCTTAATTAATAAATCGATTCAAGTCGAAAACAAGCCTGGTGGTGGCGGTGCTGCCTTTATGGCAACATTTTCTACAAAGGAAGCAAGCAATGATTATATGTTAATGGTTAAATCACCGCCCATTCTTATTAATCATGAAAAAGCTGAAGGAAATAGTAAATTTGGCTACAAGGACACTACGCCTTTAGCACAATTAACGCGTGACTATGGGGCAATCGTTGTTAAAAAGGATTCACCATTCCAAACGCTTGAAGATGTATTAAATGCCCTAAAAGATTCGCCAAAAGATGTTACGTTAGCAGGTGGCTCTGCACCGGGCTCTATGGATCATCTAGTAGGGATTATTCCCGCCTATAAAGCCGGTATAGACTTAAAAACAATTAAATACGTTTCTTACGATGGTGGTGGTGAAGCTGTAACCGCATTACTAGGCGGCAATGCTGATGTCATAGCAACAGATGCTTCCACAATCGCTACTTATGTTAAATCAGGAGATGTACGCGTATTAGCCGTAAGTTCCTCTGAGCGATTAGAAGGTGAGCTAGCAGAAGTTCCTACATTTAAAGAGGCTGGTATTGATGAAGAGTTTACTATTTGGCGTGGTATTTTTGGTCCGAAAAATATGAGTGAAGATGCGGTTACCTACTGGTCCGAAAAATTACAAGCAATGTCTGAATCAGAAGAATGGCAAGCTGAGGTGACACGTAATGGCTGGCAAGCTGAATACCGCAATGCAGAGGAATTTACAACATATCTAGACAATCAAAATAAAATCATCGTAGAGCTACTGACAGCTCTTGGTATGCAAAAGTAAAGAATAGACTGTGTTGAAAAAGAGCACAAGTATTTCCATCCAATAAGATCTACTTGTGCAACCTACATTTATTATCAACGGAGGTGTAAACGATTGAATTACACATTTGATAAAACATTTAGCATTATCCTATTAGCTGTTAGCATTTTATTTATCTTTCAAGCAACGCAAATTTCTGATAGTGCTTATGGATCTACAGTCGGTCCTAAAATATTTCCACTAGGTTTAGGTATTATTTTAGGTTTATTAAGTCTTCAACTATTTTATGAATCATGGAAAAATGCTGTAAGGGAGCGAATCACAGGAGGACCCACTGCACCATCTAAAACCTCCTCTACTGACCTCAAGAAATTTTTTATTATTTTTGGTAGTGCGATTGCCTATGTATTCTTCTTAGAAAAAATAGGCTATGTGATCACAACGTTTTTATTTTTATGTATTAGTTTCCAAACGATGGAACGAGCAAAGCTTATTTATTCAATTATTATTGCAGCTGGATTTTCACTTGGTGTCTATTATTTATTTACAAGTTTACTAGGCGGTTCATTGCCTAGCTTCCCAACTTTTTAATGTAAAGGAGTGAACATATGTCGACATTGCAATTTTTAGCTGATGGATTTGCTATTGCTTTTCAATGGCAAAATCTTTTATTCGCTCTTGTCGGTGTCATAATTGGAACAGCGGTTGGTGTCCTTCCTGGCATAGGTCCAATGAGTGGCGTTGCTTTATTAATCCCAGTAACAGCAACCATTACAGCGGGATTACCTACGGAGGCCGCCGCTACGAGCTCTATTATCTTACTTGCAGGCGTTTATTACGGAGCCATGTATGGCGGTTCAACAACTTCGATTCTATTAAATACACCTGGTGAATCCTCATCAGTTGTTACAACTTTGGATGGCTACCAAATGGCTAAGCAAGGCCGTGCTGGAAGCGCTCTTTCCATTGCAGCTATTGGTTCATTTTGTGCTGGTGTTATAGCATTACTTGGCCTAATACTATTAGCGAATCCATTATCAAAATTAGCACTTAAATTTGGACCAGCAGAATACTTTTCATTAATGCTACTAGGGCTTGCTGCAGTAAGTGGACTTGCAGGCCGCTCTATTACAAAAGCTTTAATTATGACAGCCTTAGGGCTGATGCTCGGGACAGTTGGTATCGATGCCGTATCTGGTATCGAACGCTTTACATTTGGTCAGCCTATGCTATTCTCGGGTATTGAATTTTTAACAATTGCTGTTGGTTTATTCGCGTTAGGGGAAGTATTTAAAACGATACTTGAAAGAGATGAAGAAGATGGTCAATTAGCAAAGATTAATCGTGTATTACCAACAAAGCAGGATTTAAAGGAAAGCGCTATTCCTATTGCTCGCGGTTCACTACTAGGATTTTTCATTGGCGTATTACCTGGTGCAGGCGCAACACTTGCCTCATTCTTTTCTTATATTACCGAAAAGAAATTCAGTAAAACACCTGAGAAATTTGGAAAAGGTCATATTGCAGGTGTTGCAGGACCTGAATCAGCGAACAATGCTGCATCAGGTGGTGCAATGATTCCCTTGCTAACATTAGGCATTCCCGGTTCAGGTACAACGGCTATTTTAATGGGTGCACTTATTATGTATAATATTCAGCCAGGTCCATTATTATTTGATGAGCATCCTCAAGTCGCTTGGGGATTAATTGCCAGTATGTTTATAGGAAATTTAATGTTATTAGCATTAAACATGCCTCTCGTTCGTATTTTTGCAAAAATCATAGAAACACCGAAAAAATATTTATTACCCATTATTGTAGCAATTTCAATTTTTGGTGTGTATGCCGTACAATTCGCCACTTTTGATTTATTTTTATTATTAGCTTGTGGTGTGCTCGGCTATCTATTTGCCAAAAATGACTATCCAGTGGCACCTTTAGTACTTGCACTTGTACTAGGGCCAATGATTGAAAATAATATGCGCCGTGCATTAACTATATCTAATGGTGACTTTTCTATTTTTGTAGCAAAGCCATTATCATTACTATTTTTAGTAGCTGCTATTTCGTGGTTACTTATACCGCTGCTCATGAAAATGCGTGGTAAAAATGTTCTGATTAATGAAGAAGGATAATTATAAAATCCACTACACATTCTATCAATGGAAGTATAGTGGATTTTTCTCTATAATGCGTGACCAGAGCCACCATCAATATTCAATGAAGTCCCCGTAACATAACTTGCTGCATCAGATACTAAAAATGTAATAACGTTGGCCGCTTCTTGCGTATCACCTACACGACCAAGTGGAATAGCTTGCCCTACTTTACGAGAATAGTCTTCCCACGATAAACTTGGATCTTCTTTTTTCCATTTCTTTTCAATTTGATCACTTCGAATAAGCCCAATACATACGGAATTGACGCGGATATTATCCTTTCCTAAATCCTTGCTCATCGCTTTAGTCAAAGCAAGTCCCGCAGCACGGCTGACAGTCGTAGGAAGCGAGCTAGCAGGAGGCGTCTTAGCCATCACCGCAGTCACATTCACGATTGCACCCCCACCTGCCTTACGCATATATGGTGCTGCATATTTTGAGCAATGTATAGCCCCAAATACCTTTAAATCTAAATCTGCTTGCCACAGCTCACTACTCACCGATTCAAAAGGATTTGCTGATGCTGTCCCAGCATTATTAATGAGAATATCAATGTGTCCAAAATGTTCGACCGTACGCTCAATTAGATTCTTACAATCTTTTTCCTTAGTAATATCTGTTGGAACAATTAAAACATCTACACCTGTTTCATTTTTAATACACCCAGCGGCCACCTGTAGCTGTTTTTCTCCACGTGCACAAAGTACAACCTGTGCACCCTCTTTAACAAGTTGCATGGCCGTATAATAGCCAATACCTTTACTCGAGCCTGTTATAATTGCTACTTTCCCCTTTAAGCCTAGTTCCATTATGATCACCCCAAATATTTTCGAATATTCGTAACAATATATTTACTTTAACAAAATTATAGATAATATACAAAAAACGGCTACAAAGCATTTCGCTTTATAGCCGTTTAAACGGTTTTACATTATTTTTTTGCTACAATGTGAATTGGGTTGCCAAGTAATACTTCAGCAGCTTCCATTGTAATTTCCCCTAATGTTGGGTGAGCATGAATTGTTAATGCGATGTCTTCAGCTGTCATTCCGCCTTCAATTGCTAAGCCCATTTCAGCGATCATATCAGATGCACCAGCACCTACAATTTGAGCACCGATTAATAAGCCATCTTCTTTACGAGCAACAAGCTTCACGAAGCCTTCTGATTGGTTTAATGCAAGAGCACGACCATTTGCTGCGAATGGGAATTTCGCTGCAGTGTACTCGATACCTTCTGCTTTTGCTTGTTCTTCGTTGTAACCAACTGTCGCCATTTCTGGATCTGTGAAACATACAGCAGGTACAGCAAGATAATCAACAACTGATTTTTCACCAGCAATTGCTTCAGCAGCAACTTTACCCTCGTAAGAAGCTTTATGTGCAAGCTGAGGACCAGCTACGATATCTCCGATTGCATAGATATTTGAAATATTTGTACGACATTGTTTATCAACATTGATAAGACCGCGTTCACCGAATTCAACACCGATTTCAGCAAGGCCCATTTCATCAGTATTTGGACGACGACCTACAGTAACTAATACATAATCAGCTTCAACTTTTTTCTCTTCTCCGCCAACTTCATAAGTTACAACTACGCCGTTTTCTGTTTCTTCAACGCCTTTTGCAGATGCGTTTACTTCGATTTCAACGCCTTTCTTTTTAAGGCCTTTTTTCACGATTTGAGTCATTTGTTTTTCGAAGCCAGCTAAAATATCTTTTCCGCCTTCAATAATTGTTACTTGTGAGCCAAGGTTTGCATAAGCAGATCCTAACTCTGTACCGATGTAACCTCCACCAATTACTACTAATTTACCAGGTACTTCTTGTAAAGAAAGTGCACCAGTAGAATTTAGTACGCGCTCAGTGAATTTGAATGTAGGAATTTCAACTGGACGAGAACCTGTTGCAATAATGACATTGTTAAATGTGTAAGTTTGAGCAGATTCACCATTGATGATACGCACTGAATGAGCGTCAACGAAATAAGCTTCACCTTGTACAATTTCAACTTTGTTCCCTTTAAGTAAGCCTTCAACACCGCCAGTTAATTTTTTAACAACGCTGTCTTTAAATGCTTGTGCTTTTGAGAAGTCTAATTTCACATCAGAAGCGATGATTCCCATGTCATCTGAATGTTTAGCTTGCTCAAAACGGTGACCTACTGAAATTAATGCTTTTGATGGAATACAACCTACGTTTAAGCACACACCACCAAGTACATTTTTTTCAACGATTGTTACTTTTTGGCCAGTTTGAGCTGCACGAATTGCTGCTACATATCCTCCAGGACCTGAACCAATGACAAGAGTATCTGTTTCGATTGGGAAATCTCCTACTACCATTTTGTTACGCCTCCATTAATAATAATTCTGGCTCACTTAACAAACGCTTCAAGTGATTTAAAGCATTTTGCGCAGTGGCTCCATCGATCATACGATGATCAAAGCTCAATGATAATGCTAACACAGGTGCGGCTACAATTTCACCATTTTTTATTACAGGTTTTTCTGAAATTCGACCAATACCTAGAATTGCTACTTCAGGATGGTTAATTACTGGCGTAAACCATTGACCTCCTGCAGAGCCAATATTCGTAATAGACATAGATGCACCTTTCATTTCATGTGGCGCAAGTTTACTTTCACGGGCTTTAGTCGCTAACTCATTGATTTCATTTGACACTGCAAATACAGACTTGCGATCTGCATGCTTGATAACTGGGACAAGTAAACCTTTTTCAGTATCCGCTGCAATACCAATATTGTAGTAATGCTTTTGGATAATTTCTTGTGTTGCATCATCTAATGAGCGATTAAATTCTGGGAATTCGCGTAATGTTGAGATAAGTGCTTTCACTACATAAGGTAAGTATGTTAATTTAACACCTTTTTCAGCTGCGATATCTTTGAATTTTTTACGATGCGCTACAAGAGCTGTTACATCGACTTCATCCATTAGTGTAACATGTGGAGCCGTTTGTTTCGAGTGTACCATTGCTTTGGCAATAGCTTTTCGAATACCAGACATTTTCTCACGAGTTTCTGGGAATTCCCCTTCAAGAACAACTGGTGCTGCTGATGTAGTAGTTTCTTGTTGAACCGCTTCTTCAACTGTCACTCCAGTTGCTGATTCAGTGTCAACAGTTCCTCCACCATTTAAGAAGTTTGTAATATCTTCTTTCAAAATACGACCATTTTTGCCTGAACCTTTTACTTCACGGATGTTTACGTCATTATCGCGTGCAAATTTGCGGACAGACGGCATCGCAATGACACGTTTTGTTTCATCAACAACTGTTTCAGCTTTTTCAGGTGCTTGCTCTGGCGCTTTCTCCTCTTTTGCAGGAGCTTTTTCTACGTTCTGACCAGATTCAGCAGTTGCTTGAACTTGTGCTTCAGTTTTCTCTTCAGCGTGACTATCACCTTTTAGCTTTAAGTCTTCATAGCCAGGTGCATCCAATCTGATTAGAACATCGCCTACAACGGCAACTGTTCCTTCTCCTACTAAAACTTCCTCTACTGTTCCTTCAACTGGTGAAGGAATTTCTACTACTGCTTTATCATTTTGTACTTCACAAAGAATATCGTCTTCTTTTACTGTATCTCCAGCCTTGACGAACCATTTCACGATTTCGCCTTCGTGAATTCCCTCGCCAATATCCGGTAATCTGAATTCAAATGCCATGTGTACCCATCCTTTCTATTTACTGATGTTCAAGTTTAGAAGCTTCATTAGAATGTTAAAACTTTTTTCGCTGTTTCCATTACATCTTTGTAGTTTGGTAACCAAACACCTTCAGCTTGTGGGAATGGGTACACAGTATCTGGTGCAGCCACACGAAGTACAGGTGCTTCTAAGCTTAAAATTGCGCGCTCAGTAATTTCTGCTACTACATTTGCCGCGATACCCGCTTGTTTTTGTGCTTCTTGTACAACGATTGCACGACCTGTTTTTTCTACAGACGCAATAATTGTTTCGATATCAATTGGTTGAATTGTACGTAAATCAATTACTTCAACAGAGTGGCCTTCTTTTTCAAGTTCTTCTGCAGCCTTTAAGCTTTCATGAACCATTAAACCGTAAGCAACAATTGTTAAATCTTTACCTTCACGTTTTACATCCGCTTTTCCTAGTGGAATTTCGTATGCTTCTTCCGGTACTTCTTCACGGAACGAACGGTAAAGTTTTAAATGTTCTAAGAAAATAACTGGGTTGTCGTTGCGAATAGATGAAATTAGTAAACCTTTTGCATCGTAAGGTGTTGATGGTACAACAACCGTTAAACCTGGTTGTGCAGTCATTAGGCTTTCTAAGCTATCTGAGTGCATCTCAGGAGTATGCACACCACCACCGAATGGTGAACGAATTGTTACTGGTGCGTTGTATACGCCGCCACTACGGTAGCTCATACGTGCTAATTGACCACTGATTGAATCCATTACTTCATAAACGAAGCCGAAGAATTGAATTTCAGGAACTGGACGGAATCCTTGTAGAGAAAGACCGATTGCTAAGCCACCAATACCTGATTCTGCTAATGGCGTATCAAAAACGCGATCAACTCCGAATTCTTTTTGTAGGCCTTCTGTAGCACGGAATACCCCACCGTTGACACCTACATCTTCCCCGAATACAAGAACGTTTTCATCATTCTTTAATTCTGTGCGAAGTGCATCTGTAATTGCTTGAATCATCGTCATTTGTGCCATAGGTTATTTCGACTCCTTCTCTTTATAGATTTCATACTGTTCTTTTAAATTAGATGGCATTTCGCCTTTATACATGTTTTCCATCAGCTCTGTTACTTTTTGTTTTGGAGCAGCATCAGCTTTTTTGATGGCTTCTTTAATTTCTTCTTTAGCACGCTCAATGACTGCTTCTTCTTTCTTCTCATCCCATAAGCCTTTTGCTTCTAGGTATTTACGGAAGCGAACAAGTGGGTCTTTTTGAGCCCATTCAGTATCTGTATCAGAAGTACGGTAACGCGTTGGGTCATCCCCAGCCATTGTATGTGGGCCATAACGGTAACACATTGTTTCAATTAACGTTGGACCTTCACCATTAACAGCTCGCTCACGTGCATCACGCGTTGCTACGTAAACTGCAAGCGCATCCATTCCATCTACTAAAATACTTGGTAAACCTGCTGCCACACCTTTTTGAGCGATTGTTTTTGCAGCAGTTTGTAGTTCACGTGGTGTAGAAATTGCATATTGGTTATTTTGTACAATGAAGATCGCTGGAGATTTAAATGCACCAGCAAAGTTAATACCTTCATAGAAGTCCCCTTGTGATGAACCACCATCACCTGTATATGTTACTGCAACAGCTTTTTTCCCACGCTTTTGAATACCTAGTGCAACACCTGCTGCTTGGATAAATTGAGCACCGATAATAATTTGTGGTGCTAGAACATTTACACCCTCAGGTACTTGGTTCCCCATAAAATGTCCACGAGAGAATAAAAACGCTTTATCTAAAGGTAGGCCATGCCACACGATTTGTGGAACATCACGATACCCCGGTAAAATCCAATCCTCTTGTTCTAATGCAAAGTGTGAAGCAAGCTGAGAAGCTTCCTGACCTGCCGTTGGTGCATAGAAACCTAAACGGCCTTGACGGTTCAGTGAGATTGAACGTTGGTCTAAAATACGTGTATAAACCATACGTGTCATTAGTTCAACTAATTCTTCATCCGATAATTTAGGATCTGCCTCATTATTTATAATTTCGCCTTCTTCATTCAAAATTTGAAACATTTCAAACTTATCTTCGATTTCAGTTAGCGTTTGTTTAGCATCAAAAATATTATTGTTTTTCTTGCTCATTTGTCACATCTCCCTTTCAGCTGTATTAAAATAAATCACCTTTTTGACTAGTACAACTTATTCTTGACACTCAGTATACTGAATAAAATACTGTCGGTCAATCATATATTACGGCTATAAACAAAGATTTTTTCTAAAATAACAATTAATTATCTCTGTCCTATACTGTATTACCAATATCAAAAATCTGTATTAGAACACCATATTTACGCCTTGTAATTCTTAAGTTTTCCAACAGGTTTTCCACTAGTAGAATACCCCATTCTAGAAAATCTAATAGCATTCGAAAAATTTTTTGAGTATATTCAAATAAGGTCTTTTTTCATGTGATTGTTTTTAGACGTGATGTATACTTATAAATAGAGCACTACAAAGATGAAAGGAAGATTACTATATGATTTTAATGGATGATATTATCCGCGAAGGTCATCCGACTTTACGCACGAAAGCAGAGGAAGTTAAATTCCCTTTATCTGATGAAACAAGACAGCTTGCTGAAGATATGCTTCAGTACTTAATTAACAGCCAAGATCCTGAAATGGCGGAAAAATATAATTTACGCAGCGGCATCGGCTTAGCTGCCAATCAAGTAAATAGTCTACAGCGTATGTTTGCACTTCATTTGCAAGATGATGCTGGTGAACAATTAAGCTTCGTAGCCATAAACCCCAAAATTGTCAGCCATTCAGTTGAAAATACATACCTCTCTGCTGGAGAAGGTTGTCTTTCCGTTGATCGTAATGTTCCTGGATACGTCCCACGTCATGCACGCATTACAGTAAAATTTAAAACTATAGATGGGGAAGAAAAGAAAATGCGCCTGAAAGGCTTGTCTGCCATCGCCTTTCAGCATGAATTAGATCATTTGAACGGTGTCATGTTTTATGACCGTATTAATGAAAAAAATCCATTTGCTGATATCCCGGAGTCCATCCCATATGAGCGTGACTAAAAGCGAATCAACAAAACAAACCTCAGCATTTACGCAGAGGTTTGTTTTTTCTATGTTCTCAATTTTTATTCGTTCATTTCATTTGCAAGCTCTTCATTTATCTTATTAATTAATATAGGTAGGTCTTTCATCGTTTCAATGGTATAGTGTGCACCAGTCTTCTCAAAAATACGTTTTGTTTTTTCAATGGCTTGTTGTTGTTCTTCAGCCGTTAAAGCTAAGAACTCTTCTTCAGCCAGTCCCATTTCTGAACTTCCAATAATAACGCCAACAGCCCATACACCCGCATTTAAGGCTTCCTTGATATCTGAGGTTGTATCGCCTACCTTTACAACTTGCTTGGTTGATTTCGATCCTAATGCCTCCATATTTCTGAAAATCATATACGGATATGGCCGCCCCTTATCACTCACCTGTGTCGGAGTCACTAAATAATCTGGTTGATAGCCCTTCATAGCAGCATGTTTTGTTACGACTTCCATCATAGAATCTGTGTAGCCTGTAGTAGAACCAAATCGAATACCAACTTCTCTTAATTGCTGTACGGTCGCTGTCACATGCTGAATAGGATCTGTGTAGGTCGCCAAAGACTCCATTAACTTCGATTCAAATTGATTGTATAGAACATGTACATCTTCCTCTGAAAAATGCTGATGATGAACTCGTTTCCATTCTTCTTTAATCCTTGGCATTTCAAGCATCGTACGAATATGATCAATTTTCAGCATGCCCATAGGTTTACGAGCTTCTTCAAGGGTTACTGTTACACCAGCATCTTCAAAAATCGTTAAAAAAACATTTACAGGGGCAAAGCAACCAAAATCAACTGCTGTACCTGCCCAATCCAAAATTACTGTTTCAATTTTCATTATTTTTCACCACCATATAATTTTCAATGACTTCACATAAGGCCTGCATATCTTCTTCATATATATCACCAATATTACCAATACGGAATGTATCTACATCTGTCAGCTTACCAGGATATATGACAAATCCTGCCACTTTCATCTTCTGATAAAAATGTTCAAACGAAAACTCTTTATGTGGGAACAAATAGGTTGTAATAATTGGTGATTGTAGCTCTTCAGAAATATAGGCATCGAACCCTAGTTCTGATAAACGAGAACGCAGTAATTGATTATTATTTGCATAACGTTTGTACCGTGCGTTAACTCCGCCTTCTTCCACTAACTCTTCTAACGCCTTAGCAAAGGCCGCTACTACATGTGTCGGCGAAGTAAAGCGCCACTTCCCATCCTTTTTCATTACTTCCCACTGACTATATAAATCTAATGCTACACTGCGTGCTTGTCCTTTACATGTTTCTAACACTCTTGTTTTAGCAATGATGAACCCAAAGCCAGGAACACCTTGAATGCATTTATTCGCACTACTAATACAAAAATCAATATGCGAGTCGGCTAAATCCATTGGTACCCCACCAAAGCTACTCATAGCATCTACGATAAATGTTTTGTTGAAAGAGTAGACAACTTCTCCAATTTCTTTAATTGGATTTAAAATACCAGTAGTCGTTTCACAATGTACAACCGCCACATGTGTAATACTTGCATCTTTTTCAAGGAAAGCTTGAACTTCTAAGGATGATGGCTGTTCATCATAAGGGATACTATAAACGACATGCGCTAACCTCAACACTTGAGCCATTTCTACAATTCTTTCACCATAAGCGCCATTCGTTATAATTAGCAATTTATCATCTTCACCAACAGCTGTTGTCAGCACCGACTCTACAACAAAACTCCCACTACCTTGCATTAGTACAGCTGTATAATCAGACTCATCGACTTGCGCTAAATTTAGGAGTTGCTTCCGAATCACTTGTGTCACATTTTTATAGTCATCATCCCATGTACAGCGATCTTTTAACATTTCCTGTTTGACTGTCTTTGTTGTTGTTAATGGTCCTGGTGTTAATAATTTATAGTTGCTCATTTTCTATAGCTCCTTATTTTTGCGCTTCTTTAAAGAAAGCTTGGTGTTTTTCTAATAAATCTACTGTCAATGTTGTATCCCACTTTTTAAGGTGCGCTGGCACATGCTCAGCCTGTACCTGCTCTCCTTCATAAAGTGCTACTGGATATTGCTCTAAAAATCCATTTCGAGCCTCTGTTGCAATTACCTTTGCCATTTCTTTGGCTAATGTTTCATCTCCCTCTTTATCTACAACAGCTACAGATTCCGTTAGCGTAAAGTTCCCCTCTGTTGGGTCAATATATTCTATTGGTAATCCTTCTTCCTTGGCATCAATAGCTTGAATACGTAAACCAAATCCAGCTGCTACTTCACCTGTCTTCACTTTTTTTATTGGTCCTGACCCAGAGCTTTCCATATGAGGTCCAGCATTGTTAATTAAATCTGCCAAAACCCTTTGCCCCTCTTGCTCACCATATTCTTTAATAATGGCTTGGACTAATAGCCAACCGGTTGAGGAGTCCATTATATTTGGGAATGAGACTAAATCTTTAAAGGCAGGGTCTGTCAAATCTTTTATCGTTTTCGGGACAGGCAAGCCCTTTTGTTGCAAAACATCCGTATTTATAAAAATGGATCCTACGTTTCCTAAAATCGGCAATGCATATGTAACACCGCCATCAAGAGGTTTTAAATCTGAAGAAATATCCGCAAACATGGATTTCGAAGTTTGTGCGCTTTCTATAAAATAAGAAGCCATCGTTACGATATCCGCTTCAATATCTGTACCTTCAGCCATCATTTTTCCACCCAATTCCGAAGTACCGAACGATTGAATTAAATACTTTCCTTTATAGCCTTTTTCATCTAATGTCGATTCCATTACTTCAATTGCCTCATCATCTGCATTAGAATAAATAATCACTTCATCCTTCGAACCTGCTTCTACCCCTCCACACGCTGTTAAAACTATTGCTGCCGCACTAACTGTCCCTAACATCATCACCGTTGATTTTTTCATTTTGAAATCTCCTCCACTTTTTCTTTATGTGCTGTTATATAATCACAACCTAATTTCACAATAAGGTTTGTACATAAAATGAATATCGATAGTACGAAAATATCGGTATATTTTGCGAAATGCTGAAGCTCTTTTATCCGTGTCGATACAAGCATAGTTTTTGTGCTAACAAGGAAAATAACGCCACTGACCGTGACCATTGCATTTAAAAAATAGTAGCTAAACATTTGATAAATGGTCGGTCTAATATTCGGCAAAATGATACGTATGACTGTTTTTAACCAAGAATCCTTTAATAGCTCCGCCGTCACTTCCCAGGTTGGGTCCATCTTTTGCAATGAATTTTTAGCCATTAAATAAGGAGTTGTAAAGAAATGCACAATATTACAAGCGATAATGATGAGAAATGTACCCTTTAATGAACTTCCATTAAAGAAAAACAAATACGATAGACCAAGCACCATCCCCGGAACTGTGTTAGTGATCATTGAGGCAAGATCTAAGCTTTTTCTTCCCTTCAATGGCGTCCTCGCATTAAGAAGGGCGGACATAAATGTGATGCTTACACCTAAAACAGCTGTTAAAACCGCTACGATAAGTGAATTCACATAAACCTTTGTTAAATCTTTCTCCGCTAACACATTTCGAACATGTTCAAATGTAAAGCTGAAATCATAGGGATAACCCTTCGTAAATGGAACGATAAACATGGTTGAAAAAATGATAAATACGACTGCAACAGAGGCGATTGAATAGAGCGTAAACAGCGTGTCACGAAGACGATGTTTAACAAGTTCACTTCTCCCCGCCTGTTTATAATGAAAATTAAAGCGTTCTACTATCGTTAGCATGATGACGCCCAGTATAGCTGGGACAAGCATTAACACTGAAATAACTGCCCCACGCTCAAAATGCACAATAGAACCTAGCATAGCTTGATAAAGTTCAGTGGCAATCACCCTATAATTTCCGCCTACCGATGCAGGAATTCCGAAATCTGTAAAGCTTAAAATAAATGTTAAAATAAACGCACCACCAATTGTCCCTAGCATCGGACGGAATACCGTATGATAAAAACGACGGAGCGGACGATCATGCATTAACATAGACACTAGCAAAAATCGTTTATCGATATATTGCATAGAGTTTTGCATGAGAATAAAAGCGACTGGCAATGTGTATAAGATGTAGCCTATCACCAGTCCGTTATATCCATAAATCGTGAAAAGTGGTTGCCCTGCTAATCTTGTTAGGATTCCTTGATTACCAAATGTATAAATCAACACGAAGCCATAGGTGATAGTTGGCAGTAGCATAGGCAACGTAATACCTATCTGTACTAGCTTTTTTGTATGGCGATGCATCGTTGTAAAATGAACAGCGTAGGCCAAGAAAAAAGCTAAGATAGTCGTCATGACCGATGCCACAAAAGAAACTTTAAAGCTATTGAAGAAAGCATCACGAATTTCTATATTTTTTAAAGCATCTATATAATGTTGAATAGAAATCTCATTTCCTACTTTCAAAGACTGCCAAAACATATAAATCAATGGCACAACTAAAAAGAATAGGAGAAATAATAGAATTGGTAGAAAGATTAATTTCATCATTTTATTCGTTTTAAGCATATGTTTCTCCAAACAATTGATAGATGTTGTGGCGCTTAATATGAAGCTGTCTTAAAATAAAGTCCTCAATAAATGAATTTTTCGGTGCCTCTACGATTTCATGTGGTGTACCGAATTGAGCAACCGTTCCTTCATTTATGATTAAAACTTTGTCCGATAAAGTTAGCGCTTCTTCTGGATCATGCGTCACAATAATCGTCGTCAAATTAAATTCACGAGCAATTGATTTAATACGTTCCTTGATAGATTCCTTAATGACTCCATCAAGTGCACTTAACGGCTCATCTAGCAAAAGTATTTTGGGCTGCATAACAAGCGTTCTAGCAATAGATACACGTTGCTTTTGGCCGCCTGATAATTCGTGAATCCTTTTATGCAGATGCGGCGTCAGTTCCAAAAAATCAATATATTCCTGTACCTCTTCTTTGGACATTTGACTATTTTTATTTTTCAATCCATATACAATGTTGTCGTAGGCATTTAAATGAGGGAATAACGCAAAATCCTGAAAAACAATATTGAATCCTCTTTCTTGCATGGATTGCTTCGATATATCTTGCCCATTGTAGATCAGCTGACCACCCGTTTGCTCTGCAAGCCCTAAGATGATATTAAGCAAAGTAGTTTTTCCGCAACCACTCGGCCCTAATAAAGATATAATTTCACCTGATTCGATGGTTACATTGATATCTACTAAAACTTGCTTATTTTTATAGCTTTTTGAGATATTTTTTAGTTCTAACAAATTGGTCACCTCTCTCAGTTCTTAGCTTTAGTATAGTGACCATTTGTAAAGGAAAATGCGTTTTTGTGTAAATGTTGAGTAAATTCTGACCAATTGTTGACAAAGTCGTGCATACTTTGAGTAAATATCTAATAGAGGTGATGAAATGTATATGATAGAAAGACAACAGCAAATATTGCATTTTGTAAGACAGCATAAGGTTGTAAAATTAGTAACACTAACAAAAGAATTTAATGTCTCCATGGAAACAATTCGTCGCGATATTCAACAGCTAATGCTAGACAAGAAAATTGAGAAGTTTTATGGGGGAGTTAAATATATTGAACCTGTAGAGGGACTAATTGATCAACGACTACATGAACAGCTAACAGAAAAAATCGCCATCGCCAAAGCAAGTGCTTCTTTTGTTCAAGATGGTGAATGTATTTTTATCGATAGTGGAACAACTACATATCAAATGACACCATTTTTATTGGACAAGGAAAAATTAACAGTCGTGACAAACTCATTGCCGGTAGCTTTTGATCTAATCGGCTCTAATATTGAAGTTATCCTGCTCGGTGGAAAAGTGCGTCACTCTGAAAAATCGGTGACATCGAATGAATTTCTCTTCCACTTCGAACACCTAAATATTAATAAGGCTTTTATTTGCGCTAGTGGAGTATCTCTTGAAAAGGGTATTTCGGATTTTAATCTAGAAGAAGCTATTACTAGAAAAAAAATTATATCCATCTCTCAAACGGTCTATGTTGCGACTGATTCCTCAAAATTTAACAAGGATGTAGCCATACAAGTATGCCCCCTTGAAGAAGTAGATGTCATTATTACAGACAACGCACTGCCTAAAAAAACGATTCAACATTTTTCAGATAAAGGGATTGAAATAAAACGAGTGAATCCTTCTGAAGAACACCAGTAATTTAGCAAAAAAAACAACTAGTTGCCATAATTGGACTTACCCCTGTCAAGTAGACAGCACTAAAAAACACTACGCAGCCATCTGGTGTCGATATTCTATCGGCGCTAG